>NZ_JBFUBO010000002.1:0-684035 GCF_056405715.1 Rhodoferax sp. P1_F3
AGCGGACCTGATGAATGGCCGACCCAGGAAAACACTGGACTGGTGCACACCGCATGAGGTCTACAGTGGTTGGCTGGCCAAGCTCGAAGAGCCAACTCAATCAATCCAATAAACTACCTTCGTGTTGCACTTGGATTTGAGCGCGCCCCTTATGGAATATGCGCGAGAAGCTACTGATTTTGTAGCAGACTTATACCCCAACTACACCGCATCGCAAACGCACTGCCAGTTGGGCAACGGATAGCGCCAAGCCGTAAGGAATCCCTGAAGCCTCTCGTCATTTCCTGACACGAAAACCAGCGCATTCTGATAGGCGTCGCAAGCGCCAACGCCTATGGTTGCGCGTGCAAATGCAGTCAGGCGCGCAGGCGTAAGGCGGTATATATGATCCAAGCAGCATAGCCACAGCAATGCTCTCAGCCATAGGCCACAGACTTCGGTTGCCACGCTCCATACTGGTACTCCTGTGCGGCTTTTTGCTGACCGGTTTGCTGGGGTATGTGGTCATTCGTGATGCCGTGGATCGCACGGTGGAGCACCAGGCGCTGAGCATCGCAGAAATCGTCGCAAGCCAGGCCAAGACGGCGCGCTCCGTATATGCCAAGGAAATCGCGGAAAAATTGCGCAAGGATGGTTTTGGCCCCAGCGTGGATTCCGCCACGCTGCCAGGGCATGTTCCCATTCCCGCCCAATTCCTGAAACTGGTGAGCCAGGCGGCGGCCCAGGATGCGGGCACGCTCTACACCTACAAACCCGTCAGCAAGTGGAATCTGGAGCCCACGCAGGGGCTGTCGGACGACTTTTTGCGCTGGGCCTGGCCACAACTCGAAAAGCAAGATGCGCCCCACCCCGACAGCGCCATCAGCTGGAAGGCGGTGCCGCGATTTGACGTGGTGGACGGCCACAAAGTTTTACGCTATCTGACGGCCGACCCGGCATCGCAGATGACCTGTGTGGCCTGCCACAACACGTACGAGCAAACATCCGGAATCATGGCCATGCGCGCCGTAACTGGCACCCCGTTGGGTAAACAGTGGAAACAGCACCAATTGCTGGGCGGCCTGTCGGTCACCATTCCGCTGGAAACTGCGGAGTTGCGAGCGGACACCCAGGTCACCCAAGCCACGCAGTTTCTGTTCGGCATCCTGCTCGCCAGTTTTGTGTCTTTGGCGTGGTTCAACTGGCGGCTGGCCCAGCAGCAGCGCAACCTGCTGCAAGCCGAGGACGAACTGGCCCGCTCCGAACGGGAAACCGAGGCCGCCCACGCCCTGTTACAAGCCAAGCAGGGCGTTGAGCAGGCATTGGCCGAACTATCGTCCTACACGCAGGCAATTGACCAACATGCCCTGGTGTCGGTCACGGACCGCAAGGGGACGATCCTGCATGTCAACGACCGATTCGTGGCCGTCAGCGGCTACGGCGTCAACGAATTACTGGGACAAGACCACCGCATCCTCAACTCCGGCAACCACGATGCGGCATTCTTCGTCAAGCTGTGGGCCACGATTGACCGCGGCGACATCTGGCGCGGCGTGGTCTGCAACCGCGCCAAGTCCGGCAGCCTTTACTGGGTAGACTCTGCCATCGTGCCCATGCGGGATGCGTCGGGCCAGGTGACACGCTACATCTCTATCCGCATCGACATCAGCGAACGCAAGTTGGTCGAGCATGAGATGCTGCACATGGCCACGCACGACACGCTGACCGGCCTGGCCAACCGCTCCAAGCTGCTGGACCGCATGGACCAAGCGCTGGCCAGCGCGCGGCGAACCGGTGAGAGGGCGGCCGTGTTGTTCATCGATCTGGACCAGTTCAAGAGCATCAACGACACGCTGGGCCACAGTGTGGGTGATCTCTTGCTGGTGGAAGTCGCGGGGCGCCTGAAGGCGTGTATCCGCGCAGAGGACACCGTGGCGCGCCAGGGCGACGATGAGTTCATTGTGTTCATGCCCAGAATCCACGCGCGGCAAGACGCCGCCGCACTGGCCCAGAAACTGCTGCGGCAATTGGCCATGCCGTTCCAGATTGGTGAACACCTGCTTCGCATCGGCTCCAGCATTGGCATCGCCGTATTTCCAGATGATGGCGCGGACGTGGACACCCTGCTCAAGCACAGCGACGCCGCCATGTACCAGGTAAAGGCCGGTGGGCGCAACAACTACCAGTTTCATTCCCGGCCTCCCGCTGCCTAGCCGAGGCGGCTTGGGCGCCGCGTTGATATGCCAAATTGGCCTCTAGCCCCCGTACTACTTGCGCGAGCAGCTATCAAAATAGTAGTGATTTATGTGCGCAGCTTGCGGTACAGCGTCTGCCGGCTGATGCCCAGCTGGCGGGCGGCCAGGGACACATTGCCACGCGCAGCCTCCAGCGCCTGCTGGATGGCGGCATGGCCCAAGGCCTGCAGGCTCTGCGGGGCCTGCGCGACAGCGGGCTCCACGGGTGCGATCTTCACAGCATCACCCACCTGCAGCGCTTCCACCAAGTCGTCGGGCATGTGCGCCCAGTCCAGCGTGTCTTCCCCGTCCATCAGCATGGCGCAGGCGGTGCGCAGCACGCTGGCGTACTGGCGCAGGTTGCCAGGCCAGGCAAAGGCGCTCAGGCGGGCCAGCAGTTCGGGGGCCAGCTGCACCTCTCGCTCCGGGCTCAGGTCGACCAGCAGGCGCTCGGTCAGCGCGCCAAAGTCGCTTCGCTCGCGCAGCGCCGGCAGCTGCACGGTGAGGCCGTTGATGCGGTAGTACAGGTCTTGGCGGAACGTGCCTCGCTCGGCCGCCTCGGCCAGCTTGCTATGGGTGGCGCAGATCAGTGCGAAGTCCACCGCCACCGCCTTGCCCGCACCCACCGGCGTAACCGTGCGCTCCTGCAGCACGCGCAGCAGCCGGGTCTGCATGGGCAATGGCATGTCGCCAATCTCGTCCAGAAACAGCGTGCCGCCCTCGGCCTCGCGCAGGCGGCCCAGGCTGCCCTCTTTGCGCGCGCCCGTAAAGGCGCCGGCCACATAGCCAAACAGTTCGGACTCGATCAGGCTCTCGGGAATCGCACCGCAGTTGATGGCGACAAAGGGCGCCCCACGGCGCGGGCCGCTGGCGTGCAGGGCGCGCGCAAACAGCTCTTTGCCCACGCCGGACTCGCCCTGGATGAGCACGGGGATGGGCTTGGCCACCACGCGGCGCGCCTTGTCGGCGGCGCTGCGCCAGCGGGCGTCGCCCGTGTCCAGCGCAGCCAGTGCATCGCTGACGCTGGCATTCGCCACAGGCAGTGACAGACTGGTCACCGGCAGCGCCGCGGCGTCTACCTGCACTTGGGCAAACAGCACGGCGCCGTTATGCAAGCGCAGCTGCTGCACCTGCTGGGGGCGGCGTTTGTGGCGCGACAGCAAGTCGTCCAGCCGCACATCGAGCACACGCTCCAGCAGCGTGGCGCCAATGTCGCCCGCATTCAGGCGCAGCAACGCCAGCCCCACGCGGTTGGCGCCCACCAACCAGCCGTCGTCTGACAGCGCGACGATGCCTTCGGCCACGCTGCCTATGCCCTCGGGCTGGGTGTGCAGGTGCAGGCGGATGTTGCGTTTGCAGGTGGCCACCATGAGCCGGTTCTCGATCATGCGGGCGGCCGTGCTGGCCAGGCCCAGCGTGTGGCCGTGGCCATGGCGGTGGTCGCCCGAGATGTCGAGCACGCCCATGAGTTCTCCGGTAGCCGACAGGATGGGCGAGGCCGCGCAGGTGAGAAAACCGTTGCGCTCCAGAAAGTGTTCGGAGCCGTGGATCTCCACTGCACTGCATTCGGCCAATGCAGTGCCGATGGCATTGGTGCCGCGGTGCGCTTCGTGCCAAGAGGCACCACTGGTCAGCGCCACGCGCTCGGCCTTGCCCACAAAGCTGACATCGCCCAGGGTGTGCATGAGCATGCCGTGCTGATCGGCCAGCACCACCACGCTCTGGCTGTGACGCACCTGCTCGAACACATATTCCATCACCGGGCGCGAGTGGGCCAGCAGGGCGTGGCTATTGGCCAGCGCCTGACGCAGGTTGCCACTGCCGGCATGGTCCGTGGCCGCACGGCCAGTGGGCGCCAAGCCCGCGGCCAGGCTGCGGTGCCAGGAGCGCACCAGGCGCTCGTCCAACACGCCCACGGGGCATTGGCCGGTTTCCAGCAGTTGCTGGCGGGCCTGTCGCAAGGCCAGCACGGGGGAGGTTTGTCGCACGTTGTCTCCTGCGTAGGGTCATGATCGCCCCGCTTGGCACAGTATGGGCGTGGGCGGTGGGTGAGGCAATGGCGCACACCCCTGCGCACGTCCAACTGTTCCATTTTGTGACACCTGTCACTGTGGCGAATCGTGACAGGCAGGGCTTGCGGACAGTTTGCGCTAGATCAGGGTTCTCAAAAAAACCAATGAAATCAAGGCGATGAGCAAGGCGGCCCAGATGGCACGCCTCTTGAGATAGCTCTGCACCTGCCGGATCGACCGATGCGGGGAACCATAGCAATCACAAGAGGACGACAACCATGGCTATTTACGCAGCACCCGGCGCCGCCGGCGCCAAGATCACTTACAAGACCCAGTACAACAACTTCATCGGCGGCAAGTTCGTGCCTCCGGTCAAGGGCCAGTACTTCGACGTCATCACCCCGGTCAGCGGCAAGGTCTACACCCAGGCCGCCCGATCGACTGCTGAAGACATTGAACTGGCGCTGGACGCCGCCCACGCAGCAAGCGACGCCTGGGGCAAGACCGATGCCGCCACGCGCAGCAACATACTGCTGAAAATTGCCGACCGCATTGAGCAAAACCTGGAGCTTCTGGCCTATGCCGAGACCGTGGACAACGGCAAGGCCATCCGCGAAACGCTGAACGCCGACATCCCGCTCACCGTGGACCACTTCCGCTACTTTGCGGGTTGCGTGCGGGCGCAAGAAGGCGCCCTGTCCAACATCGACGAGAACACCGTGGCGTACCACATCCAGGAACCCCTGGGCGTGGTGGGCCAGATCATTCCGTGGAACTTCCCCATCCTGATGGCGGCGTGGAAACTGGCGCCCGCCATTGGCGCCGGCAACTGCGTGGTGCTCAAACCCGCAGAAAGCACCCCCATCTCCATTTTGATTTTGGCCGAGCTGATTGCCGACCTGCTGCCACCCGGCGTGCTCAACATCGTGAACGGCTTTGGCCGCGAGGCCGGCATGCCGCTGGCCACCAGCAAACGCATCGCCAAGATCGCCTTCACCGGCTCCACCACCACGGGCCGCGTGATTGCGCAGGCAGCCGCCAACAACCTGATTCCCGCCACGCTGGAGCTGGGCGGCAAGAGCCCCAATGTATTCTTTGCCGACATCATGGACAAGGACGATGCGTTCCTGGACAAGGCCATCGAGGGCATGGTGCTGTTTGCGTTCAACCAGGGCGAAGTCTGCACCTGCCCATCGCGCGCATTGATTCAAGAATCGATCTACGACAAGTTCATGGAACGCGTGTTGAAACGCGTGGCCGCGATCCAGCAAAAGAACCCGCTGGACACCGACAGCATGATGGGCGCACAGGCCAGCAAAGAGCAGTTGACCAAGATCCTGAGCTACCTGGACCTGGGCAAGCAGGAAGGTGCCGAAGTACTCATTGGCGGCGGCCAGGCCCACCTGGGCGGTGACCTGGAAGGCGGCTACTACGTGCAGCCCACGCTGTTCAAGGGCCACAACAAAATGCGCATCTTCCAGGAAGAAATCTTCGGCCCCGTGCTGGCCGTGACCACCTTCAAGGACGAAGCCGAAGCGCTAGCGATTGCCAACGACACGCTGTACGGCCTGGGCGCCGGTGTGTGGAGCCGCAACGGCAACGTGGCCTACCGCATGGGCCGCGCCATCAAGGCAGGCCGCGTGTGGACCAACTGCTACCACGCCTACCCTGCACACGCAGCGTTTGGCGGCTACAAGGAATCCGGCATAGGCCGTGAGACGCACAAGATGATGCTGGACCACTACCAGCAGACCAAGAACCTGTTGGTGAGCTACAGCGAGAACAAGCTGGGCTTCTTCTGATGGTCGACAAGGTCGTCGCTACACCGGCCGCATTGGAGCTCGTCGCGTTTCTGCAAAGCAAACACGGCGAGCAGCTGATGTTTCACCAGAGTGGCGGCTGCTGCGACAACAGTGCCGCCAACTGCTACCTGCCGGGTGAGATCACCATGGGTGCGGGCGATGTGTACCTGGGCGATATTGGCGGCTGCCCGTTCTACATCGGCCTGGCGCAGTACCAGTACTGGAAGCACACGCAGCTCATCATCGATGTGATCGAAGGGCATGGCGGCACCTTCTCACTGGAAGGGCCAGAGGGCAAGGCCTTTCACACGCGGTCCCGCGTGTTCACCGACGCGGAACTGGCCGAGCTGGGCATAGCCAAACCTACTGCATGAACCCCAGGTCGGTCGGGTAATCCGGCCGACCTGCTGCGGTACCAAAGTTCACGATCTTGGGCAGCACGCTGGGCATCTCAGCATCGGTCACCCCAAACCATTTGGCCAGCGTGGCCGCGTACTGGTCAGACGACGTGCGGGGCAACAGGCGGCCCTGGCCCACGTGCCAGGCGTTCTCGGGCAGGTAGTTGCCGCCGCCATCTTTCACATCGCTCACGCTCACCGGCGGCGGCACACCATAGAACGCCTTGCCATTCACGGCACCACCCACCACCAGGTGGTGGCTGCCCCAGCCATGGTCAGAGCCATCCCCGTTGGAGGCCAGCGTGCGACCAAAGTCTGACGCGGTGAACGCAGTCACCTTGTCGGCAATGCCCATCTCCACCGTCGCATCGTAAAACGCCGTCATGGCCTTACTCACGCGGTCCATCAACACCGACTGCAGGCTCACCAGGTTGTCGTGCAGATCAAATCCACCCATAGACACAAAAAACACCTGGCGTCGCGCGCCCAGTTGAGCACGACCGTTGATCAGACGCGCCACCATCTTGAGCTGAGGGCCCAGGCCATCGGTGGGGAATGCGGTGCTGGGTGGCGTGAGCGCCAGTGCGGCGGTAACCGACGACTCAGCATTCAGCGCCCGCGTCGTCACCGCGTTGTATTCGTTCTCCATCTTGTGCACACGGCTGTCGCGCAAAAACGCCTCGATGGTGCTGCGTACCGAGGCTGCCCCGTAGACCGTGGCGTCGGTCGCGGGCTTGATCTTGATCGCACCGCCGGTGCTGACCTGGTACTGCAGAGCGGTATCTCCCGACAAGAACACGGCGTTGCCCGACACCGACATGCAGGTGAAGATGGAACTGGTGTTCAAGCTGTTTTGCAGCACTAGGTCGCCCATGTTGCCGCCCCAGCCCACCTTGGAGCCCTCGGGTGAGGAGGACTGCCAGATGGACTGCTGGTCGTTGTGGGAGAACAGTTGGGGGGGGCGCGGGTACAGGGTGTGGTTGCTGTTGTTGTATTCGGCCCGGGCCAAGGGTGCCACCAGCGGCCCCACATTGAGCTGTACCGCAGCATGGCCGTTGTTGAAGAGGTTGGCCAGGCCCGTCATGGAAGGGTGCAGGGCGTACTGGCGGTTTTGGCCTAGCGCATCTTGCGGCACCACGGTGGGGGCCAGCAGAGTGGGCATCAACGCGGACTTGGCCAGGGCAATGCCCCCCGCAGTCTGCCCGGCGCCACCGCCGCGGATCGAGCTGTACTGGTTGTAGCTTGGGTCGTCATAGGTGATGACGGTGTTGGCGTAGTCGTTACCGCCGTATAAAAAAACGCACACCAGCGCCTTGTAGTCCCCACTGGGTGCGTTGAAAGCTGCGGCCTCGCCAATGGCGGCCAAATTAAGTGCGAACGGCAGCGCGGTGCCGGTCAAGGCCAACTGCCCGGAGCGGCGCAAAAACGCGCGACGGGTATGCAGTGAGGCGTCAAACATGGGTGGCCACCTATTTTTGAATCAGGTATTCGGGATGCGCCATCACCATGAGCACAGCCGCGCATACGCGCCTACGCAGGTTGGTGGCCGTAGTGCTGGTGGAGGCCACGACACCCGCCATGCCGCCGACGATGTTGGTGATGGTGGTCACCGTTGCGGAAGACAGTTGCCCCGCGCACAACAGCAGGTTGAGTCGGTCCACCAGCGCCTTGGGATTACCTGAAGAGGGACTGGTCGCCAGGCTGATTTCAGTGCTGTAGGTGGCCTTGATGTCCGACGAGTAATTCACGCCACTTTCAATCGCGACCATCATGAAGTTGAGGTAACCGCCCACGCTGGTCTCCGTCACCAGTTGAAATTCTGGCGCCACCGTCCCCGCGCTCATACCTACGGCGGGCGGTGCAACGGTGGAGGGTGGTGCATACCCTGGGCGAAAGAAATTGAACACCGAAGGCGAGCGCAACGGACTTTGGCCCAACTGAGTGCCCGCATTGCTTAAATCACCAATCTTCCAGGCGCCGCTGGCCGAGCCCACCCCAAAGGTACGCACCCATTGCACGAGGCGAAGCATGGGTTCACGCAGCTTGCCATATTCCGGATCGCTCAACCCTGACGCATTGCGTGCTTCGGGGTCCACCAGGATGGCCGCAAACACATACGCCAAATCACCACGTACACCTTGACCGTTGTCCGCAAAGACGGCTGCCACGCGGCCCACATAAGCCGCGCTGGGGTTACTGGTGACCAGCCGCTGAATCATCTGCTTGCAGAAAAACGGCGCGGTGTTGGGGTGGTTGAACAACGTGTCCAGCGCTGTGTTCAGCGCCGCTGCAGCCGGGGTATTGGCGGGAATGGTCACCCCCAGAAACGTGGCCGCAAGATTGGAGTGGTTGCTGGCCGTCAACAGCATGGGCAGGCGCGCAAAGGCTGTGTTGCCAATGGTGTCGCCGTTGAGTGTGACATTGACGTTTTGCCGCATGTCCAGGTCATAGCCCGTGAACACACGGGCTAGGTTGCTAACGTCACTGGTGGTGTAGGTTTCTTGCGGTTTCCCTGCACCATCAAGCTTCAAACTGCCATCCGCGTTGAGCAGGTACAGCCCCACACTGAAGAGCTGCATGACTTCACGGGCAAAGTTTTCGTCGGGCTGGCGGCCCGAGGCGTTTTCCTTTTTGTTGCCTTTGGTGTTGAGGTAGAAGCCCATCGCCGGATGCAGGGTGATGGCACCCAGCAGATCCCGAAAATTGCCAAACGCATGCGCACACAGGGTGTCCCAGTAGTGGGCCATGGCGTGGCTGACCCAACCAAACTCCAACCCTGAGAGGGAGACTACAAAGAACTCGGACAGCGCCAGACCCATGCGCTTGCGCATGGGGTCGCTAGACGCCATGAGCTGGCTCCAGGCCATGTAATCGGCAGGATAGCTTTGGTTGTAATAATTGTTAGTGCTGTAAACGTCGCCATAGCCTTGGCTGTTGAGCCAATCCCAGCCAGTGGTGCCGTAGTTCAGCGCCACCTGCCGCTCTATCCACGCGGCGTAGCCATTGGCGCGCACGGATGCGATGTCGGCATCGGTAGCTGCAAATTGCGCTTGCATCAAGAAACGTGAAGCCTGCTCAGCCGTGGGGACCACGGCCCGCGTAGCGCTGGCAAAGCCAGCGGATTGCAGTGCTACCACACGCCCGCCAATGGCAGGGGCCGAAGCAGAGCCACCAGACGATGAGTCGCCACCACCGCCACCACAAGCTGACAGCGCCGCGGATGCAAGCGCCGTTGCAGCAATGGAAACGGCGCGCGGATCCGCCTGGACAGGATGCGTGTCTGCAGCGGCAGCGAGGTCTCCAACGATGGAGTGCATAGCGGGGTCACCCAACGGTGCGTAGCTTGTAAGTAGGGCCCGAGGCTAGGGCCATCCCGCCGGATTGCCCAGCGCTCTTACAAACATTTACCGAGGGTGCGCTTGACGACATGGGCCCGCCCCATGCGGTATTCAGCGCGTGGCAGCTTGCAATATTTCGCGGGTGCGCAGCGCTTCCTGGCGGGCCGCAGATGCGAAGTCCGCACCGCTGGCGGCATACAAAATGGCACGCGAAGAGTTCACCACGATGGGCGCAGTGGTCTCACCGTTTGCCGCTTTCCATCCCGCCTTGACGGTGGCCACGGCATCGCCGCCCTGCGCGCCCACACCAGGAATCAGCAGCGGCAAGGTGGGCGCCAATGCACGCACGCGTTCAATTTCTGCAGGGTAGGTGGCACCCACCACCAGGCCCAATTGACCATTCAAATTCCAGGGGCCTTGGGCCAACGCGGCAATGTGTTCGTACAGGCGCGGCTGGCCGGGCACATCCAGCAGGCGCTGGGGTTGCAGGTCATCACCCCCGGGGTTGGACGTGCGGCACAGCAGGAACGCGCCCTTGCCGTGGTACTTCAAATAGGGCTGCACCGAGTCAAAGCCCATGAAGGGCGAGAGCGTGACCGCGTCGGCGCCATAGCGCTCAAAGGCTTCCTTGGCGTACTGTTCGGCCGTACTGCCAATGTCGCCGCGCTTGGCATCCAGAATGATGGGCACCTGCGGCGCCGTGCGGCGCATGTGCTCCATGAGCTTTTCGAGCTGGTCCTCGGCGCGGTGCGCGGCGAAGTAGGCGATTTGCGGTTTGAAGCTGATGACCAAGTCGGCGGTGGCATCGACGATGGCGGCACAGAAGTCGTAGATCTTGCTGGCATCGCCCTTCAGGTGGGCGGGAAATTTGGCGGGTTCGGGGTCCAGGCCCACGCACAACAGGGAGCCGTTTTGGCGCTCGGCGGTGCGCAACTGGTCAAGAAAGGTCATGGGGCTATTTTACGGAGACCATTTGCCGCCGGGCCGCCCCAAGGCAAATGAGCCCCCTCGGGGGGCAGCGACCCGCGCAGCGGCGGAGCGTGGGGGCCCTACCGGTCATCCCGCACGTCCATGGCCAGGCACAGGTCGGCCCAGGCTTTGGCCTTGTCGGCACTGGCGCGCAGCAGCACTTTGGGGTGGTAGGTCACGATGACGGGGATGCCCTGGTACTGGTACACCGTGCCGCGCAGCTTGCCCAGCGGCTGGGTGGCCAGCGCGCCGTGCTCGGCCAGCAAAACCTGGGTGGCAAAGCGGCCCATGGCCAGGATGACTTTGGGTTGCAGCAGCGCTATTTCTCGCTGCAGGTAGTGTGCGCACTGGACCAGATCGACGGCTTGCGGAATCTGCCCGTGTGGGGGGCGGCACTTCACCACATTGGTGGCGTAGGCACCTTGTGCACCCTCGCCCGCGCGACTGGCACCCACGGCCTTCAGCATGTTGTCCAACAGCGCACCGGGGTTGTCCACAAAAGCCTGGGCCGCACGGTCTTCGTCTTCCTCGGGCGGGTCGCCCACCACCATCCAGTCACGCTGGGCTGTGGCGGGTTGCAGGGTCGCGTTTTTGCGGCCCGCGCACAGGCCGCAGGCCTGGCAGCTGGCAGCTGCATCGGCCAGGGCCTCCCAGCCCAGATCAGCCAGGTCCATGCCCAAGCCATCGCCCGCCACCAAGGGCTGCACCCTAGGCACGGCGCGCACGGGCACCGCCGTGGGCGGGGGCACTTCGGAGCGGCCCGGAGCGGGACGCACGGCAGGCGTGGGTGCAGCGGTGACTACAGGGGCGGCCACACTAGGCGGCTCGGTCTCAAAGGCCGTGCCTGGCAGCCAGACGCGCACGCCCATCTCCAGCAGCATGGCACGTTGGCGGTCGTCAAGGTTCAGGACCATGGTGGACTAGTTCTCATCAAATTCAGAGGGGCAAGCTCATGACCACCGCGTCTTCGCGCTGGCCACCGTCTGCCGGGTAATAGGCCTTGCGCTGGCCCACGCGGCGGTAGCCGTAGCGCTCGTACACATGCAGGGCCCGCAGGTTGCTGACCCGGGCCTCCAGCCACAGCCACTGGGCGCCCTGGCCACGGGCCCAGACCGCCAGACCGTCCAGCATCACCTTGGCCCAGCCCTGGCCCTGAAATTCGGGGGCCACGGTGATGTTGAGCAGGTGCACCTCGTCCACTCCCTTCATCGCGACAAAGTAACCCAGCACATAGCCATCGGCCATGAGCATCTGGGCCTGGTAGCCGCTGTGCAGTGCGTCCAGAAAATTGGTGCGATTCCAGGGGTGGGCGTAGGCGCGCACTTCCACGCGCAGCACTTCGTCGAGGCGATCAGCCAGCAGGGGCTCAAAGGCGGCTTCGGGTGCGCGCGGGAGGGAGGACATGGTGCGTGGGACTCAGACAGCCGCGGCAGCGGCTTTTTCAGCCAAGCGCTCGGCGGTGGTTTTGGCCACCTTGTCGCGGATATAGCTGGGCATGGCGTGGGCCGCATCTACCGCCTGACCTGCCGCCAACAAGGCAGGCGCCAGACGCAACATGGCCGTGGCAGTGGGCAGGGCGTTCACCACGGTTGCGGCCTGCAGCACGGCCGCAGGCAGGCGGTCGGCGTACACGGCAAACACATTGCCTGCCAGCAGCAAGGGGCCCAGCGCTGCGTCCTGCGCGGGCAGCGCCAGGTGCTCGGGGCGCAGCAGTTGCTGGGGCTGCAGCACACGCCAATGGCCATGGGCATAGGCGTAATGGGCGGCATACATCTCGTCCATGCGGGCGTCCAGCAGGGCCAGCACCTGCAGGGCAGGTGCGTCGGGAACAGCGGCCAGACGGGCATCTTCGGCCACGGCCAATAGCGAATCCACCGGCAGCACCGGCAGCTTGGCGCCAAAGGCCAGGCCCTGCACCACCGAACAGGCCGTGCGCAGCCCGGTGAACGAGCCCGGCCCCGCACCAAAGGCGATCGCGTCCAGCGCCTGTAGCGCCAGGCCCGCCTGGGCAAGCAGGTCCAACACGCCAGCAATCAGGTCGGTGGACGCGCGCGCGCCGCCTGGGCCTTGGTACTGCCACACACGGACACCGTCCACCCCATCATTGCGTAAAGCAATTGATAGGAACTCGGTTCCAGTGTCCATGGCGAGCAGGTTCATGGGGTGATTTTACAAAAGGAAAATTGACCTCTAGCGCTTATTTATCAAGCGCCAGCAGCTATGTTTTTTGTAGCAAACAATGATTCGATTGACGCGCCAGTCGTTCAGTGCAATCATTGTGAGTAAACTTACTCAGTATTTTATGAACTTCCAAAGAGCCCAAGTCCAGACGCTACGCAACCGGCTGCAAGAAGTGCCACGCTTCATCACCATTGTGGCGGGCCCTCGACAGGTGGGAAAGACCACGCTGGTTAGGCAAGCCATTGACGACGTGGGGAATCTGTTTGTGTCGGTAGACCCGTCTGGGGAGCCACGGCTGCGGGGTTTTGACTTGGCGGCGGCCTATGACACGATGGAGGTGGACGGTGCGCCCCGCAATGCGGCGTGGTTGATTCGCACTTGGCAATCGGCCCGCGCAGCGTGTGAGGCATTCAAACAAAAGTACCCAGACCAGCCTTTTGTTTTTGTACTGGATGAAATCCAGAAAATCACCCACTGGCCCGACACCGTCAAAGGCCTGTGGGATGCTGACCGGGCCCAAGGCCTGCCGATGCATGTGGTGTTGCTGGGCAGCTCTCCGTTGCTGATTCAAAAAGGCCTGACCGAAAGTTTGACCGGTCGCTATGAGTTGATCCGCGCTACACATTGGTCTTTTGTGGAAATGCACCACGCGTTTGACTTCACGCTCAACGAGTACATCTACTTTGGTGGCTATCCCGGTAGCGCTCCCCTCATCCGGGACGAAGAACGCTGGCGCAACTACGTGCTGGCTAGCCTGGTGCAGCCCAGCATTGAGACCGACGTATTGCAAATGGCGCGGGTCGACAAGCCTGCGTTGCTCAAACAACTGTTCACCCTGGGCGCCATCTACTCCGGTCAAATTCTGGCCTTGGGCAAGGTCAAGGAACAACTGCAAGACGCGGGCAATGAAACTACGCTCGCCGGTTATCTGGATTTGCTGGGCAATGCAGGTCTACTCACCGGCTTGCAGAAATACCACGTGGGTGCGGCACGCAAGCGTGCATCGGCCCCCAAGTTCAACGTGCTCAACACCGCCCTCATGTCTAGCGCCACACCCTATACCTTTGCCCAAGCGCAGGCCGACCGCAGCTATTGGGGCCGCTTGGTGGAGAGCTGCGTGGGCGCCCACCTGTGCAACAGCGCCCGCCCCAATGAGGACATCAGCTACTGGCGCGAAAGCCCGCACGAGGTGGACTTCGTCATCAACGACGCACTGCGCCGCACTGCCATCGAAGTGAAAAGCGGCCCCAGCGTGGGCGCACTGGGCGGCATGGCCGAATTCGCCAGACAACACACAGGGAGCAACACGCTACTGGTGGGCACGGGTGGCGTGAACCTGACGGAGTTTTTTTCATATCCACTCACGCACTGGCTGGAGGCGGCATGAGACTTGCCATTGAGCGGACGGTGCGCGCAAGAAAGCCGGATGGCTCGCTCACCGAGTCCCGGTCCTTGGCGGACTATCAAAGCATGCGCGCCTGGGTGCTGCTGGGCGACCCCGGCGCGGGAAAGACCACGACCTTTAAGCTCCTGGCCGAACAAGAACGTGGTGAATATCTCCAAGCCAGCGACTTTCTAGAGATTACGCCCCGCGACGGCTACCGACACCCGATCTTCATTGACGGCCTAGACGAAGCTGCCGCCCTCGAAGGCCAATCCCCCCTAGGGCGCATCCGCAGCAAACTCAGCGCGCTGGGCACTCCGCCTTTTCGCCTCTCGTGCCGCGAAGCCGACTGGCGCGGCAGCACCGACAGCGATGCCTTGCAAAGACTGATGGGTGAAGGTGAATTTGCCGAGCTGCATCTGACGGAACTCAACGACGAACAGATTCTGCAGTTCGCAGCCCACTGGCTCAAAGCAAGCAAAGCTGACGCCCAAGCCTTTGTGGACCAAGCCCATCAGCACGATATGGACGGCCTACTCACCAACCCACAAACCCTGCGCATGCTGGTGGAAGCAGTAGGCAACTCCGCAGAGGGCTGGCCCAACAGCAAGGCAGAGGTGTACGAAAAAGCCTGCGCCAAACTGGTTCAAGAGCAAAACAAAGTTCACCTTGACGCGCAGCGCCGCAACACCATCCCCGACGCACAACTCTTGAACGCAGCCGGCTACCTGTGCGCAGTGATGCTGCTATCGGGTAGCTCGGTCATAGCATTGCAGCGCCTAAAACAAGAAGCACCGCATGCCATGGTGCTGACCACGCTGCTCACCGGCAGCGCGAACACGCCGGGCACGGATGCCTGCAACAAGGTACCGGAAACCCATCTCTTTTCTAGCGACGACAAAGGGAACTTCACCCCCGTACACCGCACCGTCGCGGAGTATTTGGGCGCCAAGTATTTAGCCGACCGCATCCGCAATCACTTACCAGCCAACCGCGTGCTCGCACTCATCCAAGGCCAAGACGGTGGCGTAGTGCCCGAACTGCGGGGACTGCACGCCTGGCTGGCTGTAGTGACAGACGCAAGCGTGCGGAGCACCTTGATAGACCATGACGCACTTGGGCTGGTGCTACATGGCGATGTGCTTCGATTCAGCGTTTACGAGAAGGTACGCATCCTTCAAGCCTTGCAGCGGGAAGCCCGACGCTACGCACACTTTCGCAACCAGAACTGGGCCAGCAGACCTTTTGGCGCGCTTGCCACGACCGACATGGAAGCCGTGTTCCGGGAATGGCTCGAATCCCCCGACCGCAGCCCCGCACACCAAGCGGTGCTGGACTGCGTGTTGGATGCCATGGAACATGGGCAGGCCATGTCGGCTTTGGCCAAAGATTTGTTAAGAGTCGTCAGCGATGCAACCTACCGCACCGAGATACGACAGAGTGCATTGGGAGTGCTATGCATCACAGACGAAAAGAACCACGATTGGACGATCACAAAAGGACTTCTGAAGCAAGTATGGGACAAGAACATTGAGGACATTGGGGACGTTTTGTTGGGCGCGCTGTTAAAGCACCTTTATCCAAACAACATCTCTACGCAAGAAATTTGGGGTTACTACAAACCCAGCTCACTCAAGCTCGACAACAGCCAATGGGAGTTTTGGAGCTATCTGTCGCGTTACACACCGCGCGACACACTTCCCGAACTAATGGACTCCTTGGTCACAAGCAACATCCGGTTGACATCAGATAGTGAGGAGTATGAGCTATCTGAAATGGTGGGGAACCTGCTTGTAGAGACCATCACTCATTTTGGCGAGACAAGTGATACCGCAAAGGTCTACAACTGGCTGTCTCTTGGCTTGGGCAAGTACGGTGAAAACGGCTTGCAACAGGACAATCGCAAAGCACTGGGCCAATGGTTTGCGAAGCACCCCGCGCATTACAAGGCGCTTTTCGAATTTGGACTTTCAAATTTTGATGGCCCCCCTGGCTCAGCAAGAATGTACGCGGGAACCTTGCGAAACATGTTGTGCAATGCCCCCCAACCCAGCGACGCGCCAAGCTGGTATCTGCTTCTTGCCGAAAGCCGTAATAACGAGATGAGGCAGGTTTTAATCAGCGCGTCTTTTCAAATTGCCATACGAATTGATGGGGAAGACGAGGCAATAGAACACTTGTCGTCATGGGCACAAAACCACCCGAATGATCTCGACTGGATCAATACCACCATCTTGTCGTCGCCCTACCCGCCTGATGAGGTCCAGCAATCCATCAATGAGCAAAACAACACATACAAGACCAAAACAAGCCAACGCCAACAAGAAAGGCGGCTGTTTCTAGCCGCAGAACTCCCCAAGCTCTCCACCAAAGAAGCTCACTTCGGTTTACTCATAGAGATCGGACAGACCTATCTGGGTGCCTTGCGTAATAGCAACCTGAAATCCCCGGAGGAAAGGTTGCTCAAACTTTGTCAAGAAAATACCTACTGGGTGGACTTGGCTCTGGCGGGGCTGCGCCATTGTTTGCATCGAACCGACCTTCCGGACGCAAAGAAAATTCTTGATTTGCATGTAGAGAGTCGGCTTCTTCGTATCTCATCTGCATGCTTGGCAGCGATGCATCTGAGGTTTCAAGAGTCACCGTCAAATGCACTGAACCTACCCCAGAAACTACTTCAAACAATGATTGCATTCTGGCTCACCAGCCCCGACAGGATGCCGCCGACTTGGTTTGCCAAGTTAACCGACGAGCAGCCAGAATTGGTGACTCCCGTTTTGAAAACACTGGTCCAAAAAGAACTTTCCAAAAAGACTGCGCATTTATCCGGGCTGAATGCCTTTATTCACGAAGATGTCCTAAACGCGATTCGGCCCCACCTCGCACCCAGCATCATCGAATCACTGCCAACCAAACTTACGGCAACTCAACGGCCGTATGTGCGATCGCTGATCAAGCGCGTGCTACCCAAACTATCGAATTCAGAGCAACTCACCCTGGTCGCGAAACGTCTTGCCATATCCAACATGGACGTTGCGCAGCGCGTGTATTGGCTAACCGCTGGAGTTCAGGTAGCACCAGCGCTCTACTTGAGCGATCTGAAACAGTACCTTGGAACCAACCAATCTCGTGCTGCATATGCATCCGACCTGCTGAGGGGAGGTTTTCTAGAATCTGATGACACCACAACGCTGAGCCTAGATGCGGCGGCACTTTTTATTGAACATTTGGGTCCAAAATTCACACCACCCGAAGATCCGGAAACCGGAGAAGTTCACACAGTGACCCCTGCCAGGGAAACTATGCGCTATGTGCAGCAACTCATCAATGCCATCGCATCAAGTCCTTCAGACGAAGCACAAGGCTTACTCGAAAACTTGATAGTGCTGCGTGCCCTCAAGCCATGGGAAGAAAGACTCCAACAGGCGCTCTACGAACAAAACATCCTACGCCGTAAAGCCCTCTTCCGTCCCGCATCTGTCACCGAGGTGTGCCATACCCTGGCCAACCTGCAACCTGCCAACGCAGCAGATTTGCATGCGCTTGTGGTGGATCAGTTAAACCTGCTGGCCAAAGAAATCCGCCACGGGAACACCAACGACTACACGCAGTATTGGAACGGCGATAAGCCTCGAATTGAAAACGATTGCCGAGATGCTTTACTTTCAGACCTGAAAAGACTCTTAAAGCCGCTGAACGTCATTGCCGAACCTGAACGCACGCACGCAGACCAAAAGCGCGCGGATATCGAAGTGTTCTTCGGCTCCACTCTTCATATCCCCATCGAGATCAAGCGAGACTCACACAAAGACGCGTGGAAAGCCATTCACGAGCAGCTCATCGCCAAATACAGCCGCGAGCAAGGTAGTGACGGTTATGGGGTTTACATTGTGTTTTGGTTCAATGCAGGAAACCTGCATGTCGCCGGTGACGGCGGCAGCAAACCCAAAACGCCACACGAACTCCAGCAACGGCTTGCAGCCACAGTACCCAGCGACTTGAAGCGCAAGATCACCGTCTTGGTGATCGACTGCGCCAAACCCTAACTTCCCATGATTTACGGAATGCACATCGCCTACCCAACACCCATTCGCCTTGGCGCCATGCTGCTCGCTGTCGCCATCTGTGCAACCACCCACGCCCAAACCCTCCCCCCCGAAGTGGACGCAGCCCTAGCCCGCGCCAAGGTGCCACGCGAGGCGGTGTCCTTTCTGGTGGTGGACGCCCAAAACCCCAGCGCCGCGGCGCGGCTGGCCTACCGTGCCAGCACGCCCATGAACCCGGCCTCGGTCATGAAGCTGGTGACCACCTATGCCGCGCTGGATATGCTGGGCCCCGCCTACAGCTGGGCGACCCCGGTGTACACCGAAGGCACGGTGCAAAACGGCATCCTCAACGGCAACCTCTACGTCAAAGGCCAGGGCGACCCCAAGCTGGTGCTGGAGCGGCTGTGGTTGCTGCTGCGCCGCGTGCAGGGCCTGGGCATCAAGACGATTGCGGGCGACATCGTGCTGGACCGCAGTGCGCTGGAGGTGCCTGAGACCGACCCGGCCAAGTTCGACGGCGAACCCCTGCGCCCTTACAACGCCGCGCCCGATGCGCTGCTGATCAACTTCAAATCGGTGGTGATGACCTTCACGCCGGACCGCACCGGCAATGTGGCCCAGGTGCAGTACGACCCACCCCTGGCCGGCGTGGCGCTGGCCGCCACCGTGCCGATGGGCATGGGCGACTGCGGTGACTACCGCGGCACGCTGAAGGCCGACTTTGCCGACCCCGCGCGCATCCGCTTTCTGGGCAGCTACCCGGCCAGCTGCGGCGAAAAGGTTTGGCCCGTGGCCTATGCCGACGCCAAGAGCTATAGCCCACGCGCCGTGCAAGGCCTGTGGGAAAGCATGGGCGGCAAGGTCATGGGCGCCGTGCGCTTTGGCCTGGTGCCCCCAGCCCTGGCGGCCGGCAAGCCCGCCTTTGTGAGCAACTCGGCCCCGCTGGCCGAGGTGATCCGGGACATCAACAAGTACAGCAACAACGTGATGGCGCAGCAGGTGTTCCTGACCTTGGGCCGCGTAGGCAGCGCTCCCGCTTCCGCATCCACAGAGAGCCAATCCGACCCCACGCTACCCCAAGGCAGTTTTACGGCCAGTCGCGCCGTGGTACAGCGCTGGTGGCGTGAGCGCATCAGTGCGGACGATGTACCGGTGCTAGACAACGGCTCGGGCCTGTCGCGCCAGGAGCGCATCAGCGCCCAAGCACTGGGCCGCATGCTGCAAACCGCGTATGTCTCGCCGGTGATGCCAGAACTGATGTCCTCCCTGCCCATCTCGGGCGTGGACGGTACGCTGCGCAAGGTGAAAGGCGGCGTCAGCGCCCACCTGAAGACCGGCAGCCTAAGCAATGTGGTGGCGCGCGCAGGCTATGTGCTGGCCACCAGCGGCAAACGCTACGTGGTGGTGGCATTTATCAACCACCCTAATGCGGGCGAGGCACGGCCAGCTATCGATGCGTTGGTCAACTTTGTGGCCAACGACCAGTAGGCCACCAAGCCGGCGAACACTCCATGGCCCCCCATTCTTCACCGCGAACCCTGGATGTGCGTGCCGGTCTGGAGACCGCCCTGCACGGGCTGTCAACTTCCATTGGGCCCATCCTGATTCTGGTCGGCCTGCTGGGCAGTGCGGCGTTGCCCGCGGGCTATTGGGCCGCACTGGTGGCGGCCAGCGCAGTGCCCTTGGTGCGCCTGGCACTGGGCGGGCATACCGCCCTGCTACCGGCACCACGCGCCGCATCACTCACCACCTACGCCACCTTGGTCTACCAGCTGTGTGTGGCGTCCGCCGGTGCTGCAGCGCCGGGCACGGCACAAGGCCTCACGCCCGTGCAACTGGCCGCAGGGCTGGCCAGCGGCGCCCTGTTGTACTTCGCGGCGAGTGCCCTCGTGCTGCTGGCCGGTGTGTTGCGGCTGGGTCCGGTGTTCAAGATGATTCCCTCGCCAGTGTCTGCTGGCATTGGCAATGGCACGGCCATGCTGCTGGCCTGGCTGGCGCTGCAGCAGCTCTGGAAGGAGCACGCCTTTGCCTGCGTCACCGCTCTGGGCATGCTGGGCACCTACGTGCTTTGGCTGCGGCTACAAGGCCGCACCGCCTGGGCGCAGGCCCTGCCTGCGGTCGTGGTGGCCGCGGGGGTGGGCATCGCCTTGGCACTGGCGCTGGAGCCGCAGCAAGTACCCACCATGGCCGCGCTGCCCACCGATGCGCATCATCTGATCGCGCTGTGGCAAGGGTTGGAAGGTGGCCTGGCGAATCTGCCCCACCTGTTGCGTATTGCCCTGCCCGGCACTTTGACGCTGGCCTTGGTCATGATTCTGGAGACCTTCACGGCGGCGGCACTCATGGAGGGCCGCTTCCACCTGCGCACCGATGGCAACCGCGAGCTGATGGCTCTGGGCTGTGCCAACATGGTGAGCGCACTGCTGGGCGGCGTGCCTTGTACCACCAGCCCGGTCTTTAGCCTGTCCAACCGCCGTGCCGGTGGGCGGGGCAAGCTGGCGGTGTTCGTCACCTTTCTCGTCGTATTGGCCGCCCTGTGTCTGGCGGCCCCCTGGCTTATCGCGTTGCCCATCGGCTTGGGCGCTGGCCTGTTGCTGCTGCAATGCGGCCCCTTGATCGACCCGGTATTCCGCGGGCAACTGGCCAAGCTGCTAGGCGACCGCACGACACGCGCAGCCCAGGCATCGGATCTGGGTTTCCAAATCACCGCGGTGATTTCGCTCATCGGGTTTTGGGGCGACCTGATCTGGGCCTGTCTGGTGGGCATAGGCCTGTCTAGCCTGGCTGTGCTCAAACGTGTATCCAGCGACCTGACGGCCCAGTGGGTGTACCTGGACAGCCGACGCTCACGCCGCGTGCGTGAGACAGACGCGCTGGCGCAGCTCAGCCAACAGGCCCACGCAGTGGGGATATTGCAGCTCACTGGTCACCTGTTTTTTGGCAACAGCACACGCCTGCAGCAGCTTGCCAGTGAGCTGAATGCGCAGGCCACCTCGGTCGCGCTGGACCTAAGCCAGGTGCATGCCGTGGACCCCAGTGGCGTAGCTGCGGTGCGCAGTTTGGTCCACACCCTGCTGGCCGACCAACGCCACGTTTTCATCTGTGGCCTGCCCAACACCCTGGCGCAGGACCTGCGCACAGGCCTGGAGGCAATCCAGGGCGTGGAATACCACACCGACCTGGACCGCTGCCTGGAGGTCTGCGAGAACCGCGTGCTCGACCAAGCCGGCATCGCCTACGGCAGGCAAACCCAGCCCGTGGCCCACAACCACCTGCTGCAGGAGCTGACGGAGCAGGAAATGCAAGGCATTCTGGCGCTGGGTCAGCGCTGCGAAGTGGCCCAGGGCCACGCCCTGTTCGAACGCGGGTCCACCGCAAACGGCATCTGGCTGATCGTCAGCGGCCAGGTCAGCATCCTGTCGGACCTCCACCACGATGCAGCGCGACTGGCCACCTTGGGGCCGGGCCAGTTCGTGGGTGAGATGGGGCTGATCGATGGCCAAGCGCGCTCCGCCAGTGCTCGGGCTGACAGCGCAGTGAGTGCATGGCTACTGGACCGCGATGCCATTGCTACACTGATGGTGCAGCATCCGGCTGCGGCCCTGAAAATCACGCGCAATATCGCCAGGGAACTGTCCCTGCGGCTGCGCAGCGTTGCACATTAAGGCAAGCCCCGAGCCCACCATGAACTCTCACTACGCTGCACCCGGCAAACGGCATCTGCCCGAGGACGATGCGCTGCGCGCCGTGCTGCACAACGAGGTTCTGCTGCGCCCTCCACCCCGCATGGGCCTGCCGGTGCACTTGCTATGTGTGGTCGTGCGCAATGCGGACGTGGACCTGCAGGCCGAATGCGCCCACCTGGCCTTGTTGCCGGGCCAGAAGGACCTGGATGTCTCCATGCTGCAGGCGCAACAGTTGCGCGTGCAAGTGGGCCCCTGCACGCTGCGTTGGGAACGTCATACCGAGTTCACGCGCTACACGCTGATGCGCGCCTTACCACCGGCCACGCTGATCAACGACGTGCCGCAGCAGTATGTGACGCAGCTGTTTCCTGACGATGCCTGGCTGGAGAACATCCCCGGCACCACACTGGCCGCCATGCACCTGGTCATGCTGTGGGGCGAGCCCCCCCATGCCGTCACGCGGGCCACGGCCTATGGCCACTGGTTTGCCGAAGGCGCTGCCGTGGCTGCCCTGATGGGCACCCCACCCCACTCCTGCGCAGTCACCGACCTGGCGCTGCAGCCCGATGGGTTTGAGCGCCTGCTGGTGGTGGCCACACCGGGCATGAGCGAACCGCGCGCGGGCCGCATTGCCCAGCGCCTGCTAGACATCGAGACCTACCGGATCATGGCGCTACGTGGCTTGCCCGCTGCGCAGCAGCTTCAGCCCCGAATTACCGAGATGGAGCACGAACTGGTCAATCTCAGCGGGCAGTTGCGCTGCATTTTGACCAACAACCAGGAGTTGCTGGACCAGATCACGCCGCTGGCAGCGCGTATAGAGCGCAGCATTGCTGAGCACCGCGCGCTGTTCGATGCCAGCCGGGCCTACGCAGCCATCGTTACCCAGCGGCTGAGCGAGTTGCGTGAGAAACCGGCACCAGAAACCCGCACACTCAGTGAGCTGCTGGACCGCCGACTGGCACCGGCCATCGCCACCATCACGGCCACTGAAAAGCGCTTGGTTGATTTGTCGGTGCGCATCAGCCACACCACGGCCCTGTTACAGACGCGCATTCAGGCCATCGGGGAGGCGCAAAACCGGCATGCCATCGCCACACTGCACAGCACCCAGTTGCTGGTGCAGCGCCTGCAGCGGACGGTGGCTGGGTTGACCATTGCGGCTACGACCTATTTCATCGTCAGTTTGCTCTGGCAAGCAGCCCAGGCTCTCAAGAGTGGCGGGCTGGCATTTGATCCCCAACTCTGGGTAGGGGCACTGATCCCGGTCGCACTGGGCGGCGTCTGGTGGATGGTGCGGCGCGTGAACCAGGCACTGGACACCGACTAGAACCCGCCGGCCCTAGCCCGGTGGAGGCGCAGTTTTCGCCAAGGCATCCAGCCACTGCTGCGCACTGGCGACATCGCTGAATTCGGGCATGGTGGTACCCGGGGGCAGGGCAAAGCCCTCTGGCAAGGTCAGACCAGGCGGCAAGTTCAACCCCGCAACCGGTAGCTCGGGCACCTTGAGCGCGGACAAATCGGGCACCGCCATTTGTGTAGCCAGCTCGGGAAGTTTCACCTCCGGCAGCGCGATGTCTTTTGGCAAGGTCAGTCCATCCACGGCAGGCATGTCCAGCGGTGGAATCTCTGGCATTGCCGGGATTTCGGGCAGGGATGGCACCTCGGGCATGGCCACGCCTGCCACCGCGGGTTCCGCGGCAGCTTGCGGGACGGCGCCGGCCGGGGCTGCGGCACCTGCAGGCACGCCGGTGGCGGCGGTGGCAGGAGACGCGGTGGATGGCGCAGCTGCAGTGCTGGCGGGAGCGCTCGCAGCGCCGGGTGACGCTGCTGCACTTTCTGGCGCCTGCGCGGCGGCGGCTTGGGGTGCTTGACCTGTGGCAGCCGGTGGTGCGGCGGCAGCTGGGGGCGCAGCGGTAGCGGGTGTGGCGGCAGGCGCCGCCGCTGGCGCCGCCGGTGCAGCAGTCTTGGCCGCCTCTTGGGGTGCAGCACCGGCGCCCGCAGGGGCCCCGGCACCAGCGGCAGGAGCCGCGGCCGTGGCACCACCCGCAGCCGGCGCACCGGCTGCCGCCCCAGAACTTCCCGCTGCGGCTGCGGCAGGCGCAGCGCCCGCGGGCGGAGCTGCTGCAGCGGCCGCCGCTGCAGCTTTGGCAGCCTGCGACTGCCCGCCCTGTGCCACTACTGCCGCATCCATCGTGGCCTCCGCCTTCACCGCATCGGCCCGTGCGACCTGCGCTTCTTGCTTGGCGCTCTCCACCTTCTTTTTGGCATCGTCGATCAGCGCCTGCCCCTGGTCGCGCAGCTTCTGTACTTGCGCCTGCGCTGCTTGCGTTTTCTCAGCCATTTGCGTGGACGCTTCCTTGACCTTGTCCTTCAATGCATCCACCGGCGCCGCCACCGAGGCCAGGCTCTCCTGCATCTTGGCCTGCACCGACTCGGCCGCATCGGCCGCCGGCTGCAGCGCAGTCAAGGTGTCATCCTTCATGGTCTTGACCGCCTCCAGCGCCTGGTTCATCTGTGAACAGGGCCCCTCGGTGGCAGCGTTGACCTTGTCGCCCGCAGAGGCAGCCTCGTCCTGGGCCCGTTGCAATGCGTCCTGTACCGGCTGGCCGGACGACCGCAGAGAGTCTGCCTCGGACGTGGCAGAGTCTGCCGCTTCTTTCGCACTGCCGCCGGCGGTCTTCATACCTTCTTGCGCTCCCGACACGGCCTGGCCGGCCTCCTTGAGCTTGCTGCTGACCGAATCCATTGCGGCGGTGGCTTGGGTCTTGACGTCGTCGATGCGCGCCTGCACCCCATCCACCTGGCCTTTGGCGGCGTCCAGCGCGGCCTGGCCCTGTTCGGTGAGCCGGTCTACCGTGCTCTGCGCCTGCGCCCACTGGGTCTCCAACTGTGCCGACATGCGCACTGCATCACCACTGAGTCCTGCAGCGCGGTCGACTGCCACCTTGGCCTGGCGCACCACATTGCGAGCCTGCGCAAACAGCCCGTCCATGACGCCTAGTGCCTTTTGCAACTGCACATGGAACTGCTGGCGCAGGTCCTCCGCCATGTCCATCAACTTGGCAGGCGGCTCATGCACCTTGACCTTGAGCATGTCGATTTGCTGGTGGACCACGCGCATTTGCTGCTTGACCAGGTCCATGGGCGGCTGCATCTGCGCCTGCACCTTGGAGACCGCGTCCAGCAACGGCGTGCGCATCGCATCGATTTTGTCGTGCACCGGCACCACGGCGGTCGCCTTGATCTCCACCACCTTGTCGTGCAGCAGCTGGATCTTCTCCAGAGGCTGCGCCGCGGCCAAAAAGTCGTCACGTGCCTGGCGCACTTGGGTCAACAGGGGATCGGGCTGCAGTTTGACCTGCTCCACCACGGTGTGCATTTGCTCGGAGACCGCATCCATCTGGGTACTGGCTTCCTGCACCGCCGCCTTGACCTGGTCGAGTACGAGGATGACCTGCGCAATGCTTTGACGCACCAGCTCCACCACCTGAGCCAACACCGGCCGCAGCCCTTCCACCTGCACAATGGCCTCGTCCATCAAACCAATGGAGGTATCCCCTGCCGTTTTGACCGTGGTGCGCGCTGTGGCGATGGTGGCCTTGATACCCGGGATCATGCCCTTGACGCCCATGAACAGGGCGCGCGCCGCCACCATGGCCATGGAGCGGCTGATGTACTTGGTGCACACCTCGATGGCCTGGTCGCACAAGCCATTGGCCTGGTCCATCTCCCGTGCAGCCTGGGCCAGGCTGCGGTCTGCCACCACCATGAACTGGCGAATGGTGTCCTGCACCTGGGCAATGGACACTTTGGAGAGGTCAATCTGCTGCTCCACGATGTCAAACTCTTCCGGCAGGTGGTTCAGCAGCACCTCCAGATTGTCGATCTCGCGCACCACATCTTGCAGCGCGTCCTGCAGACCATGGATGGCGTGGTCGACGGCGTCCACCACCTCATCCAGGCTGCGCTTGAGCTTCTCGACGATGTGCTCCAGGCGCTGCAACGCGGACTCGACGGCGTCCAGAATGGCGTCCACCGTTTGCGCCACCGTGTCGATCTGCTCGACCACGGTGTCGATGGCGGACTCCACCTCGCGCACGGGGTGCAACACACCCTCGATGAGTTCATTCACCTTGTCCTTGAGGGTATCGCCCATGCCGCGCAGCAGCTGGAGTTCGGCCTCAATATCGCTCACGGCGGTGTCCACCCGCTCGACGATAGGGTCCAGTGCCCCGCTGACCTCGTCGATCAGGGCATCCACCTTGCCGCGCACGTCCTGCACCATGTCAGCCACCAGTTGCTCGGTCGCATCCGCCTCGGTACGGATGTCGGTGGCCGTGCTGGCAAGGTCGGCATCGGTGATGTCAATCTCCGTCTGCACACTGCCAACCAGCTTCTGTACCTCCACGGCGATCTGGGCCTGAGTGGCCACCAGATCGGCAGGGCGGGTGCTACGCAGTTGCTGTGCGCGCTGCTGCAACGGAGCCAGCTGATCGGCAAAAGCTTTCATGCGTGGCCCCAGCGCACGTGCCTTGTCCATCAGGCCCTTGCCTTCTGCAATCACCGACTCCACGCGCGGTGGCACCGCTGTGACGTCAGGACGGATGTCGGCCACGCGCTGCGGCAGGCCCTGGGCCATGGCTACGATGTCTTGCACATCGGTGGTGACACCCGCCAGGTTTTCTCCGACGGCGAGCAGGCGTTCGCCCATGCCTTTCAACTGGTCCGCCATGTCCTGCGCTTGTGGAGGCAGTGACTGCAAGGCAGTGAGCAGCGGCCCGGACAGGGCTTGAGGATTCAGGGTGTCTTGCAGGCCCTGGATGGCCTGGGCGATACCGGTGACCTTTTCCACCACCAGGTTCACGGTGTTGGTGGCATCTTCAATGCCCCCGACCACTTCTTCTTCGACGGTGGCCTTTGCTTTGAGAACCGCAGCCACCACCTGGTTGGCGCCCTCGGAGATGGCGTCGGTCGCCTTGGTAACAAGCTGCATGGCGGGGTGCCGTCAGAGCGCGTCCAGTGTCTTCTTGACGTTGCCGCCTGCCTCAGTCATGGCTTCCTCGATCTTGGGAATCTGCAGCGGGGCGGGCTCCAGCGATACCCCGGCCTGGTCAACGCCCCCGATGGAGACATCGATTTGCTCCAGCGTCTGGTCGATCTCGGGCAGCACCTGGGCATTCCCCAGTTGCACCTCTTCGAGAATGGGCAACAGAGGCGGCACAGGCGGCTTGTCGGGCAGCGTATTTAGATTCACCGGTGCAGCATCACTGACAGGCGCCGCGGCTTCTTCGGGGGCCTCAGGCCATCCCATCAGCATGTGAGACGGCGCCCCCAAGCCCCCATTCCCCTGCAATGGCGCTTGGGCCGCCAGGAACTCGCGCATGCGTTGAATGACTTCGGCGTCCGAGAGCATGGTCACACCCTATCGCTCAACCCTTGGGCCCTTTGATGCCCAAAAGAGAAAAATAGCGTCCGATGTCGCCTTCCTCGCGCACGATCTCCTGCATCAAATCGCCCAGCGACATGCGGCCCCAGGTGACTGCACGTTTGACCAAATACGGCGTCGGGCTGTGCGGCTCCGTTTTTTGCAAATACTCCGCCACGGCATCGAGCATGCGATAGGCATCTTCACGGCTGTTGATGGGACCCATGGCGTTGTCACTTTCAGGTAAAGGTGGGGATACCGGCAATGGCGCCGCAGGAGCCACTGTTGCCAGCGGCTCCGTCGCCCGTAGCGGCACAACCGGAGCGGCGGGAGCAGGGGCCGGTGTGACCACCGTTGGCGTTTTGGGCTGGGGCTCGCGCCCGGCAATCAGGGTGTCGCACATGCGCAGCATGCGCTGCAACACATCCGGCACCTTGGCGACACTGGGCGCCTGCATGCCCATTTTTTTATTCAGTGCCTGCGTGAAAGCCTCCCATGCGGCCACACTCGCAAGCAGAAGACGGCGGTTGTCAATGAGCAACTGCAATTGGGTACCACTGGCCCCTGCCACGATTTCCGAACGCGTAGGAATGGGGCTATCCACCACGGCAGCGTTCTTGGCCGGCGTGGGCTTCTTGCCTTCGGGCTTGCGGTTTTCCAGCGCCAGCGCCTGGTCCCAATCAAACACATTTACGGCACTGGGCATACGCTCTGGCAGATGCATCAGGGGCACGCGCAGCATCAGCACCCGCGGCAGGTTTTCATTCATCCAGTACAGCGGTGCAATACGGGCTTCGTCATCCTCCGCTTCAATTTGGGGATGCGCCGTATCCCAGTACCCGTCGACAAGCCCTGTGATCAGGGTCACCGCCGCATGGAAGCCCTTGAGCTGATGTTGCTGTATCCAAGCCTCACACAGCCAGGCAGCGACCTGAAAATCCTTGGACCGGCTGCGCAAAATGGCACAAGCGTTGTCCGCCACCGCACTCCAGTCGGCCTTCTTCAGGGGGCGCTCCCATTCGCGCATGGGCAACCGTGGATCCTCTTCCTCGCGTGCGACCCGGATCGCCATGTACTGCGGGTCATACCGCATGGAGGGACCAGCCGGCAATTCGCCCGCGACAGGCACGAGCAAGCCCTCTACGTCGGGCTGAAACTCATCAGAGTCATCCATGTGCAGGCGCTCACTGGCCATTGAATTCAGGAGCCCGGATCGGGAAGGAAACAGGCCAGACCATGGGTGTGCGTTTGCCCACCGGGAACAAGGTCAACCGCAGATAGACCTTGGCACGGGTGTCGGGCTGTGCGCCCTTGCCCGGTTCGGTGCCCGTTCCAATCGGGAACTCCATGCGCAGCAGCTGGGTACGCAGATCGCCCCGGCCGCTTGGGTCCGCCTCGCGCTGGCGCTGCACCATGCGCACCAGCGACCAGGTATCGGTGAAGCGATAGGTCACCGTTTTGCCATCGACGGCCATCGCCGTTTGTTGAGGATCGGGCAGGGCATTGCCAGGAATGTCTTTGGCGAGCCGCAAGTTCAGCGTCACCGGCATACCAGGCTCCCAGCGCATCAAACGGGGGGTATCGCGCAGCTTGATTGTTTGCGGCCCCACATCCAATGACCAGTCAATAACCTTGTTGCCTTCGATCTCTGCAGCCTGGTTGGCCCGGAACTCCACCATCACATCGTAGCCAGGCACCATGCCATCTTCCGGTGGGTACAGGGGTGCCAAGAAGGCGCGCACGCGCTCAAACTGATCCGAAAATTTGCGCACAGACTGGGAATACGGCGCCGTGCGGCTCGCAGTCTGAGGGTCTTTCAACACGCGGGAGAGCTTCTCGGAGGTCTTCAACAACTGGTTGACATCCTCGTAGTCCGCATCGATCGTGTCTTTGACCCCTGGCACCGCAAACGGAGCGCGACCAGCGACCTGCCCATTGAAGGTATTCGCAAACGCGGACCATTGCTCCAACTGCTCGGTGTAGCGCAATTCGTTGCAGCGCTTAAGCAGAGCACCGTAGACCTGGACATAGCGTTCCGCAAAGTAATCTGCAGGCCTGCTACCCGGAGATTTTCCGGCCAGTTTTTCGGTACATGTATTGCGATCAGTTTCTGCACCGACCGTAAGCAGAAATTGCTCGTACACACCGAGGCTGCTGTTGGGGTTTTTGCTGCGGTAGCGCTCCAGCTCGCGATTGATGGCTTGCCAGCGGTTGGCCAATTGGCCATCGGTCGATATCTTGTCCAGTGAAGGCAGATAAATTTCAGCTTGGCGCCCCAAGGTCTCGGCTCGGCTGAATTGCAGCGCCAAGTACTGCTGCAGGGCTTGGGTGTCGGGCACTCCGAAGGCTTGCAGCAAAGGCCCGCGATCGCCGGTCCAGTAGCTGAAGTCACGTCCCCGAATGGCGTACAGATCGGATTGGTTGAGGCTCTTGTCGATCTGGCGCAAGCGGATGCTCGCATCGGCAGACACCAAACGCTGCAAGGTGTCTGCGGTGGTGTTGGCGCCAAGATCGGACAGCAAGGCCTCTACCTTGGTCAGTCGGGCGCGCGCCGCGTCAAACGCATTGGCATCGGTCGCATTGGCAGGGTCCACCCGACCACTCACCGACAGGGCGTCGACGATGCGGTCGTTGATCAACCGTGCAAACTGCGCATTCAGGAATGCCACCACCCCAGGACGATTGGACGGCGGAAACTTCAGCAGGCCTTCGGCCATGAAGCGCTTGTGCATGTCACCCAATGCCAGCGCTTGGTCCAGCTTGGTGACGTCCCACAGCAGAACGCCCTGCGCGGGAATCTCGGGGATGTCACGGTCCCCAGGCTGGGTCATGAAGGGTTGGCCTAACAGACCCGTAATCGCATCACGCAAACCGAGCCGCTGCGCGGAGAGGCCATAGCGCGCATCCTTTTCCTGCCAAACGATGTCGCTTTGCTGCTCCGGATTGGAGCGTGCCGAGAACTCGCTGGAAAACTTCAGAAACTCGTTGACCGAGCGCTGGCGAACCTGCTCAGCCGCCTCGAGCCCCAGAAGCCGTGTGGCCTGTGCAATGCGGTCCAACGCCGCGGCATAGGCCTTGCCCAAATCGAAATTCAATTCGTGCATCCAGCCACCTCGGCCAGTCGCCAGCATATTTTCCTGCTCGCGGACGATGTTCAGAATTTCCTTGTAACCTGCCACCGTCTGGGTGAAGCCAGTGACACGAAAATCGGTCGACAAGAGCCGGTAACTCAAGGCCGCCAACTGCCGCTCCATCACTAGCAGGTCATTGTTGACAAACACGCGCTGGTCCAGTGCGTTCATGCCTTTGACCAGCGAACAGCGCACGGCCTGCTGCATGTGCATCACACTGACGCCGTTGGAACCGCTAGAACCTGAATCACTGCCGCGCAGCAAACGCAGGCTTTGCGACAGGTTGCTAGGCAGCTCAGCACCCAGCGTAAATTTAACCAACAGTCGCAGGTCGTTGGCTTCGTTGGCACCGCCCTTTTGCAGTCGCTTCATCGCCTCCACGGCCTGCTCCAGCCGCTCTACGGACGAGATGTATTGCAACATGGCCGGGAATTCGGCGGTGTCCTCCACCGCCAATACGGCCTTGTGGGTTGGGCCAGCCACAGGCACGGGATTCACACATTCGCCACCAATAATCAGTTCTGCCGTGCTTTCATCCTGGGGCACCCCGGTGAGCTCAGAGGCGCGTGCATAGAGCTCGCGCCGCAAAGTACCGATGGCGATGTCACCAAACTCGCGCTCCACCCGTTCCACCACGCGGCTGTCAAGGTTGTCCCAGAGGGGCCAGGACCCCGGCATAAACACCGAGAACATTTTCTGTGACCCCAGCTCTTCAATGACGCTCAGGAGCGTCAGTGTTCGCGCCTTGTACCAGTCTGGGGCAATGGACTCCCCACTGCGCATCTTCTGAGTCCGGTAGCTTGCATCCGCTTCGATCTGCTGAAGGGTTGTACTGAGGTGGTGGCTGCGACGGTCCAGGTGCAACGTGGCGACAACCAACCCTACGCTCCACCCGCCCAGCACCACAATGGCGGTGAACTGGCCAACACGGGTAAGCATGGGCCGAGCCAGCGGTTGGCGCGAGGGACGCGCCAACCCGTACTCCATGAATATTTTCTTTTCGAACAGATCCCGCAAGAATGCGGGCTCTTGCATGAGCTGGGACACCAGATCTGCAGTGTCCAAAGATTCCAGCACGGGCTCTGCATCCGCCTCCACAAACTGCGCCTCGGCCGTCTGCGCGGATTGACTGCTATCTCCAGTGAAGTAGATGCCCCGAAAGAAGAAGGGCTCATGGTAGGCACTCGGGCGCATGAGCTCATCGGTATAGACCTGCAACTGGTCGCGCAAAGCCTCGATACGGCTGGGTAGCAAGAAGAAGCCACGGGTGTCGGCCAGGGTTTGCTTGCTCGCGAACAGCTCCGCAGACGTATCTGAAATGGTGCGTACCACACCATCGAGTGCTTCGCCCACCCAGGTGTCTTGGTAGGTAGTCGACAGGTCATACGGCGAGGACCAGCCCAGCATGCCCGCACGCATGGGTTCGGGCAAGGTCCGTGCAAAGCTTGAAAAGCCTTCAATCTTTTCACAGCCCGAGATCGCGACATACACGGCAAAGCGCATGGCGAAACGGTTTTGTGCCAGCCACAACCTGCGATGGGCCAGCCGCGCCATCTTGCCCAGTTCCAGTGCTGCGTCAGGACTCGTATCCATCAGCATGGCAGCAGGCACCGTGATCACGACCGAATCAAACGGGCGCTGGGGTCGGTATTTGTGGCACAGGCTGAGAAATTCGTCCCAGGGTTTTTCGGCCGCATTTTCGTCGTCTGGGGATCCCAGGTAGGCCCCCTGCATTTCCACAACAACACCTTTGTCGAAGAAATGCCAAGAAATGCCTTGTGAGGTGGCCGCAGATGCAGCCTCCGAGCTCAGCGCACTGGGCACGCCAGATTGTTCAATCGGCAACCCGCGCTGCTCCAATCCTTCGTTCAGTACCAATACCCAGGGGATCGCGTAGCGCTCCGAGCGTGCCGCTATATTTCCTTCGATCAACTCGACTGCTTGGCGAAACGAATTGCGCAAAGAGTCAAAGCGCAGCTTGGCCAGCTTGGGATCGCTGCCAGGCTTGGCAGAGGCGCTGCGCATTGCAAAGTAAAGCACCAGGCCGAGAACGGCCAAGACGATCAGGGTTAACAGGGCCAGCGAGGCGAGAAACAGGTTGTCCCGCAAGATACTCATTTGGCACCTTCCTGGCTTGTGCTGACGCCGCTTTGCAGCACATCGCGCACTGGCCACGATTGCCAGAGCCACAGCATTTCAGACACCGCCAAAAGCCCAAGCACGCCGACCAAAAAGATGACCGACCAACGGCTCAAGGTTGGCATCTTGCGCGGAGAGAGGTGCGACAAGGTGCTGGCGTAGGCGCGCTCAGACAACACGCGGTCGCGGCCCGACAAATCGGCTTGGCGTTGGTATACAAACTGGAACAGTTCAGCACGGTAACCCGCGAAACGCTCGGTCGCGGCCGAGCCGCGGAACTTGCCCTGAAACCCCAAAGCCAGCGCGAACAGATAGAGTGCCGCGATAGGCCTCAGCGAGGGCTCGCGATTGGACAACAACTCCTCGATCTTTTCAAAGATACGGTCCCCCGCGAAACTCGTCCGGAACAGCGAGGCCTCTAACAAATGGTCGGTCCAGCGATCACGCCCTACCCATTCGGTATTCAGCAAGATCTCGTCTGCCAGAGCCGCCTTGAGATAGCGCGCATCGGCAATGCTCTGCAACTCAGAGCGACTGCCTTCGCGCTTCGATTCCAGGGTCTGAAGTTCGATCAACTGCTCCAGATCCTTGCTCACAGCCGCTGCGGCAGCATCCGGATTGATCTCTCGCATCTCCATCGCGCGGGTTTGCGCTTTAGAAACCTCGGCAAAGAACGCGCGAAATTGCGCGATCAAATGGTCGTCTTCGTGTTTTTCTCGGATCTGACGGGCCATGCGCAAATTGCTCCTGTTTTAGTCTCAGCCTTTGACGAACAGCACCATCTCTTGAGGACGCTGCGCCGTAGCACTTTCGGCAGAGTTGCTAATCACTAATGGCTCTCCGGCCAATATCAACGCCTCGTCGAGTTTGATAGAGAACAAGGTGTAGCCGGCACTGGCACGTACACCCAACTCTTTGGAAGACTCAATGAACAGCCGCTCAGCCCCCAAGACCCGACGTTCGCGCAAGGAGCCATACGTGGACTGTGACCCGACAATGGCGCCCTCCATCCAGGCGATCAATTCGCGCTCTGGCTGACCGCGCAGACCCACAATGAGCTGCGGCGCGATCCATTCACTCTGCAACACGATCTCAAATGCGGCGTGGCGAAATTCAAACTTGAACTCGCGGTAGTCTTGGCTGATTTCGTCCAGCGCCCCCTGCAGGGCCGCCAAAACCGGGGTCAGCGTGGTCAGCGGATCTGCGTGGTCGTATTCTGGCGGCACTGGCGGAAGGCCACCGGGACGCAACAGGCTCAAGGGACCCAAAAGGCTACACAGAGACAGGAACAATTGGTAGGGATGCAAGGCCGGTGTGCGCATCACAGCCTCCACCAGAGGCAAACCTGTCATCAGGTTGCGCAGGCGCTCGCGTTGTTCCAGGTAGGCCAAACGATCCTCGGTCCGCGAGGAAGGCACTGCGGTCTGCTTGGCCACAAAGGCTGCCTTGCCGCGCAATTGCGCCACAAACGTGGAAAGGCGCTCCCAAAGCTCTCCCTCTTTGGGAACCTCCAACAGGGGTGGCAATGCCGTGCCCAATTTGATGACCTCGTTGTCCTTGAAGACGGAGGCCAACCTGAAGCTGGTGTAAAGGCCCGACGGAGTAGCGCCCGCGAGAAGCGATAAATTGGGAAGCAGACGCGGCACGTCGGCTGGCAACGCCTCGGAGACCTCATCCTCAACGGCCACAGTCGATACGGAACGAAAGCGCGAAGGCGAGCCATTGGATCGCATGCTGGGCGAAACGGGCAAAGCAAGATAGACATCCACCGCCGCATTCGACATGGCCGTCGCATGTGGGCTTAAATCCAGCTCCAGAACGCCGTGCTGTACGTCTTGCGCAGAATGCACCACTGCTGTGCCATCTGGCATCACCGCTTCCAACTGAACCACCCTCAAAATACCGGCAGCCAACAAGGCCGTGTCTATTTTGAGTCGTCGTACGCCCCAGGCAAAGGGCACTGCGACTTGCATTTGCCACGCCAGCAGGGCATCTACACGGCCGGACTCTTGCTGAAAGTGCTGCGGCGAGAGCAGCATGCCCTCGTGCCACTGAATCCGCGCGCGCGGCGAACCTGGGTTATTCATCGCCCGCCTCCTGTTGCTGGTCCATGGGATAGGTTTTTATGTCAATCAACATGGCGGCTCCGGGGTTCATTTGGGCGACTGCGCGGTAACTGTGAAATCGCGGGCACCCAGCTGAACCAGCACGGTACCTTGTAGCTGATCTACCCGGATCCGGTGCTCGCCAGGTGTCAAATAGTCGGCGTACATCATGACGCCGGCCACCCGAGCAGATCCGAAGTCGGATGCAGCGATACGCAATGTCTGGCCGGGTGCAACCTCGAAGCTTTTGTAATTGATCGCCTGAGGGAACGTCTTTTCCATCTCGCCTCGCGTCGCAAACCATTTCGCAGCAGGCAGTGTAGCCAACATATTCAAAGAGACATCATCCTTGAGCACAACGATGTCAAGCGCCACAGGACTATTGAGATTAGCGTCATTGGCCGCCGAGATAGTGACACTGTCCCACCCCAACTTGGTCCCTTTTGGCGACGCGAAGTCCATCATCCCTTTGGGAATGATGTAGTCCAACACTCCGCAGGCTGTGAGATGGAGCAATGCAAAAGCTAGGAGGGCGTGCTTCAGGTAGGTAATCATTTTGTGTTCGAAGGATTATCCACTAGCAATTCCCCAGAAAGAACAGCGCCAGACCGTCCAACGGCCGGGCTGCTGGCCCTTTGTCCAACGCCGATCCCAACCACCACAATCAAACTGGCCAGCACTACGCAGCAGATGACCGCAAAGGTGGCACTGATCCGTGTGAACGAGAACTGAACCGGAGCAGCCACCGCCGCATCGTCGCCTTGTTTGGCATCGGTACGCTCAGAGGGAAGCCCTTTGCACACCAAGACAATCAATACGCAACAGCACAGCGTGGAGAGCAGATTGCGTGGCGCCTCACAAATCAGGTCAATCGCCAAAAAAAGCGCCAGCGCAGCCTCGACAGGTAAGTTCAGCAACGACAACACCACACTCCCCGAAGCGACCACCGCAAAGCTGCTGGTCCCGGCCGATGCAAAAGCCGACATCGTGGCCCCCAGACAAATCAGCATCAACCCGGTGCCATCCAACGCGTGTCCATAAATATTGGCGACGAAGACCGCCAGCAGTGCGAAATAGACGGCGGAGCCCGCACGTACAAAAATAGAAGCTGCAGGCACCACCAACTCAACAATGCCTCGGCTATAGCCCAGTTTGGCACTCATGGCACGAATGGTGTCCGGTACGCCAGCGGTAGAGCTGGCCGACGTCAAGCTGATCAAGGCCGGCGTTTTGAGGCAAGACAGCACGGTCAACAAAGGCGCTGCTGAGTTTCGCCATACCAGCACCGTGGCGAAGATGGCAAGTAGCAACGACAGTGCGACAAACGTTGCGATGAAGGAGCTCATGGAACGCAAAACCTGGCCATCCGCACTGGCCGCAAAGTGCGCTGCCAAGCCAAACACCAGAACCGGGATAAGCAGGTTCACCCGGGAAATAATCGTTTCAAAAGTGCGGTAGATTGCTTCAAAAATCCCCATCAGTGCATTGCTCCGGGCTTTGCCCATGGACGCAAAAGCCAATCCGAAAAGAATGGCGCAGATGAGAATTCCAAGCGGCTGGCCCTGTGCCAATGCTCTGAAAAAATTGTCCGGCAGGAAAGCGCCCCACGCATGGACAGCAGAGGTCGCATTCTGAGCATCTGCATCAAACAGCGAGAGTTCGGCGTTGCCTGCAGCCGAACTCAGCACGACAGACCCCAGATAAGCACGGTTTGCCACACTCAGGTTGCCTCCAGGATCAGTCACATAGCCAAAAATCGTTCCGAGCAGTGCCGATGCAAACACCAAGCCCACTGCCAGCACGACAATCATCAAACTTCTGCGCGCAGGTTGCGGCAATGCCAGAGTCTGGCGCAGGCCAAAGAAAGTAGCCACCACCATAAGAGGGATAGCCACCATGTTGATCAAGGCAAGGTAGACCTGTCCCAAAACAAACGCGGGCTCCGCCACGCCCGGCGCGGCACTCCCTGCTGCCGCACCCGCCAACAGGCACAGCAGCAGTATCAGAGGATTGGACGCCAGCGTTTTCAGGAGTCCCATCCCGGCCTGTTCCACCCACGTTCAAGGGCATATGCGACGCTGGCACGCGCCAACTCCAACGAGCTGTCGATCAACGTCAATCCGGCGGTGTCGGCATGCCGACTAGCAATGGGAATCTCGGTGCAGCCCATGATCAGGGTGGTAGCTCCAGCGGCAGCGGCAGCGGCACAGGCCTGCGCCAACGAGGTGCCCGCTACGTCAAAGAGACCTGCCTTGACTTCTCGAATACACACATCAATATCGTGCTGCACGCTCTCGGGGTCGGGCAGAAAATAGTCCAGCCCCTGCGCCTGCAGTGAGCGTTGGTAAAAGCCAGACAGCAACGCCCCCCGCGTCGCGAAGATCGCAACGCGTGTCGCATGCGATCGGGGCACGGCCGCCACGCTGGCCTCGGCAATGTGCAGCAAGGGTGCCTGACTCCGTTCGCGCAACTGCGCAAACCAATGGTGCGAAGAATTGCAAGGGATAGCGATAACACCAACACCCGCATGGTTGAGCAGGTCTATGCCTTCCAGCAACTGTGGAAGCGGGTCACGGCCGCGGCCCAAGATGGCACTGGAACGGTCATGTGTGTGGGGCAAACTGGCAACCAACAAGGGAATGTGGTCTTGGTCACGCGTGGCAGGCGTCAGTCGAACCAATTTCTCCATGAAATCGACCGTAGCCAAAGGGCCCATTCCGCCAAACACACCAATTCGTGACATCCAGCGTGCCCTCTATATCTTTAAGGGTTTCGCACAGACCACGGAAACCGCAGCACTGTTACCGATGACTAAGACGAGCGTTCGGAGCATGTCGCAAATCGGGTCGACGGCTAGAAAGAGGATGAATGCCGCCTCAAAGGGGAGGCCAAGATAGCTGCAAGTCAGGCCGACAAGCGACACCGTCAATAAACCCGTCATGCCTGCGGACGCAAACCCCGCCAGAATGGACGCCGCCATGACAATGGCCAGCTCGGTCGGACCCAGTACGCGGCCATAAAGCTGTGCGATGAAAAGCGTGGCCGCTACATAGTAAATAACAGGCCCCACACGCAGCAACGACACACTCAATGGCACCAGCAATTCGACACGGGAACGGGCAAACCCCAAACGATCCACAAGTCCCTCAATCATGATGGGCATGCAAGTGGCGCTGCTGCGCGTAGCCAATGCCAAAGCAAAAGGACCTCGTAACGCACCCAAGGTCTGGCCGAGGCTGGCATTCGATCGCTTCCAGATGATGAGGGTCGCCAAGGCGAGGGCCAACAGCGAAGCGACCGTGAATGCCAATACGAACTGAGCCATCGCCTGCAGTGGCCCCAACCCGGTCTTGGCCATCTGCGACGCGCTCATGCACAGCAGGATGATGGGCAGGGGGTAGTTCAACCAGCGCATGAGCGTCTGGCATGCGTGATAAATGGTTTCCAGAGAGTAGGTCAGTCCATCCGCAATACGCGACGGTACTTGCCCGACCGCAAAACCAAACATCAAGGCAAACACCAGCGCTTTGAGTGTTTCTCCCCCAGCCAATGCCGCAAAGATGTTAGAGGGGACAATGCTCACCAGCACATCGGCAAAGTTGACAGATTTGGCTGGTGCATCAATGCCCTGCAGACTCATCACGGTGTCACTGGAGTTGAGATCATTGCCAACAATCTTGCCGAAGGTCTGGCGAGTCTGGACAGATAGGTCCTCGCCCGGACGGATCACCAACAGGGTTGCGGCGCCCAAGGCCGCAACCACTATGGAAAACACGACAAACACCGCACCAACGCGCGCCAACAAGCTTCCGGCGCCACCTTCGCGAAACAGCCTTTGCAAACTGAATATCACGGCAGACACCATGAAGGGCAAGGCAATCATTTTGAGCATGTCGACATAAATGTCGCCAACAATGCCCAGGTTACGCGCGACGTCGGGCTGGTAAAGCCCCAACGCGAATCCCGCAGCCAACATGGAAACCACGACCCAGGGGTTGAGTGCGAGTGCGTATAGTTTTTTGGAATCAATCATGGAGAAATTTCCGAGAGCCTTTATTGCGACACTGCCTTGAGAACCTTGTCGATCGTCAATTTCTCCGTTCCCTCAGCGAGGAACTGATTGACGAACGCCAGCAAGGTCGGGTCCTGAATGCCCACAGCAATTCCCAGGCTGTCTTCCAGGTCCTTGAATGTTACGGTGCGCAGCGTCAGCGATACAGTGGGGTCAATCTTCAGAAGGCGTTTGATCTCGAATTCATCGCGATAGGCCGCCATGATTTGACCTTTTTCAAGTGCCTTGAGTACGTCTCCCCAACTTGGGAATTCACGTATCTCGGCATTGGGGAAATTCTTGACGGCATAGTCGGCAAAGGATGATTTGGCGATCACACCAATCGAACCTTTGAAACCGCGGATGACCGTGGGCAATGGCCGATCCCGGGCCAACTCTGCAAACTTGACCCGGTTCAGAATAAACGCATGGTTCAGGCGCAGATACGGATCGGTGAAGCTAATGGTCTGGGCGCGCGCCAAGGTGCGCGAGAGTTTGCTAACCCCCAGATCCGCTTCTTGGCGTGCCACCACGGCCACGACTTCGTTGAAAGTCTGGGCACTGCGATCAAAGCGCACGGTCACCTTGAGTTCTTTGGCGATGGCCTTGGCCAGGTCGACCTCCAGCCCCACCAGCTCGCCGTTGCGCGTATAGAAGAACGGCGGTGAATCCACGCCCAACATCGCCACGATAAGCTCGCCACGGTTAACGATGCGCGCGATGTCCGGCGCTAGCAAGCGACCATCCGCCACCTTGACCAGTGTTGTGGTGGGAAGCACCGGTGCGGATGCAGGCGCCTCCACCACGGCAGCCGGCTTCACAAGCACGGGAGCCGGAGTTGCGCTATGTGCCCCTGCGGTCAGCCATGCACCCGCAAGTATTGCCAAACACTGCACAGCATGGCGCGTTATGGATCGTGGCCCGTGTTGCATGGATACGCTCTTGTCTTTCTTGATCATGTTCATGGTTTTGTTGTGGGGGCCAAGGGTGCCGCCAATTCCGCAACACCCGGAAGTTTTGGTGGTGCTGGCAAGGCTTTAGAAACGTCTGGAACTTGCACGTTGATCGTCTGACCTGCCATCTTCTGCCCGATCTCCATACCAACCAGGAAGAGTAAAACGCAGAGCAGGATGACACACACCACGGCTAGGGTCACCATTCGCGGTGTCATTGAAAATGTGTATTGCATGCGCTAGTAGCCTCGCTTTAGGGAACCATGACGGTCGTCTGTCCTGGCACCAGGATCTGGATCACACCACCCCAATTGCACATTAATTTGGAAGAGTTTTGCAAGCTTGGCATGCCTCCCACCAGTACGGTAGGCGCTCCCGGCGCCCAGGGCGCAGCGGTGACCGGAATACATGGCATGGGTGTCAACACACCGAGCGCCGCTGCCGTCGCAGCGGCCACCATGGGGTTAGCCGGGCAGTTGCACATGCCAAACGGCAGGATGTTGACCATGGGCTTGTTGTCCATGATGTTGGCCGCCGGGGTGCCCGTCAGGACTTTGTTGGCGGGCAGCACCGTCAGCGTACCCGGTGCTGCGCCAAAGCTGCACTGAAGATTGGCGCCCATGGCTACTTGAATCCCCATGTTCAGCCTTTCACCAGTTGTTCGAGCCGCTGCATTATGCCGGGCTTGGCATTGGCACTCTGCATTTCGTCACCGTTCTGATCGAAACTGCGCAGCGCAGATACCGGCTTCCCAGCTTTGTAGTCCTGCATCTCCAGAATCTTTCCATCGGGCCAAAAGCGCGCCATGGTTCCGTCCAGCAAGTTGTCTTTGTAGACAGCCTTCTGCACGGGCTTGCCATCGCGGCTGAAATCCACCGCCTCTCCGTTTTGCACACCACCTCGATAGGCGACCTTGCGCACGACACGCCCCTCACTGAGATAAACCGCCTCGCCTTCGAGCAGCCCCTGCACATACATCTGCCTGGCGGAAACATCCCCCGCCTCGGCGTACATCACGCAGGGGCCATGGAGTGTTCCACGCTGGTAGTTCTGCTCCATGCATAGTCGACCCGCTTGGTAAACACGCGTCAGACCATGCTGCACACCGGCTGAATAACTGGCCTCTTGCAACAGGCGACCCTGCTCATCCCGCGTCGTCAGCCCTCCATCCAGAACCCCCTCGACGTAAGTGGCCTTGACCAGCGTGACTCCGTTGGTACCAAACGCACTGAAGTCACCATGCAAGATACCCGCCCGCAGACCGGATCGCTGCGTCAGTCGCCCCTCAGCGTCGAACTGCTCAATGGTCTCCGTCGTGGCGGTGGAGGAGGTTGCGTCCATATCAGTTGATCTTCACCATGCCACCTTTGAGGGTCAGCATGCCGCCACCATCGACCGTTTGTGTCGCAGACGCTTTGTTGTTGACCATAGCACCTTCGTTGTCCAGCGTGGTACCGGCTTTATTCTTAAGTCCGGTGCCGGCCTGGTTGGTCAGTTCGGTCCCTGCCTTGTTGGTCAGGGCAGTGCCCGCCTCATTGGTGAACGTGGTGCCGGCCTTGCTCGACACACTGCTGGCTGACTTGATGGTGATGGAGCCGGTCACATCAATCAGCAAGTCTCCCGTCACCTTGAGCTCGTATTTACCACTGACCACCTGCTTGAAATCCGCCTTGTTGGTATGTGTTTCGTTGCCGGTGATGGTCAATTCCCGGGTGCCCTTGACGTTGTGGGTCTCCTTGCCGGTCTGAACGTCCACCGTGCGGTCGCCTTTTTCCAGGGTGTGAACTTCGGCGCCCTTGTGCAGCGTGGTGGTCAGGTCGTTTTCGATCTCCACCTTCATGTCTTTCTGGGCGTGGAAATAAAACTCCTCGGAATCCTTTTTGTCTTCCATGCGCATCTCATTGCCGGCAGCGCCTTCTTTCGAGGAGCGCGACTTGATGGTGCTTTGGGTCTGCATAGAAGGCAGGGCCACCGGTGGCGCGTTCTCGGCGTTGTAGACGCTGCCCGTCACCAGCGGGCGGTCCGGGTCACCGTCCACAAAGCTGATCACGACTTCCTGTCCTATCCGAGGCAAGAACAGGCTGCCCCAGCCCTTGCCGGCCCATGACTGCGCAACCCGCACCCAACAAGAACTCTTGTCATCCTTGGCGCCCAACCGGTCCCAGTGGAACTGCACCTTGATACGCCCATGTTCATCCGTCCAGATTTCCTCTCCCGACGGTCCGACCACAAAGGCCGTCTGGCTGCCTGACACCCGTGGCAAGGCGGTGTGCCGCGGAGTGCGGTACGGCACCGTGGCGTCAAACGCTTCAAACGCATTGCAATACTGCGCCGCACTGGCCCAGTGCGTCACCGAACGCAATACCAGTGCCGTGTTCAGCGCGGTACGGGGGTGCTCCGTCAGGTTGAATTTGGTGCCCGCCGTCAGCGGATAGCTGTAGCTGGTGCCACGACAGATCACGCCCTGGTTCTGGCTCGCCTGCGAACGCACCGTAGCGCGCTGAGTGCCGTCCGCAGCGACGGCATGGTTGCCAGGGTAGACAAACTGTTTGCCTTTGCCGAGGGTGCCGTCCACTTCGGCTTTCAGCGCCGTGGTGGGTGTGAGGTAATTGAAATCACCGAACTCGAACTTCTGGGACACCAGCCGGCTCTCCAGCTCTAGCTGGTTAACGATGGTCATGCGCCGGCGGCCATCCTGGTCCGGAAAATACTTCAGGTCGGTGGCATCAGTACACGCCTTGTGCGCGCTAGCGGCATCCGCCAGCACCATGGTGTGCACGCCATCGGCAAATGTGAAGAAGTAGAAGATGCCTTCTTCCTCCATCAACCGTGCGATGAAATCGAAGGCGGTCTCGTCGTACTGGACGCAGTATTCCCGAATGCCGTAGGTGCCGGTGAGCTTGGCGTCAAACACCACAGTGAAGTCCCCCAGCACTTCCTTAATGATGTCGGCCGCTGTCTTCTTCTGGTAGATCTTGCGGTCGCGGCTGAGCGTCAACAGCCACAGGGTGGGCACCATCTCTGCAGTGTAGAAGGAGAATGCATCGTCCCCTCCAGCATGCAGAAAGCGCGAGGCGATGCCGCTGAAGTAGCGTTTCGGCCCTTTGGGCACCTGGAGTTTGACCGTCATGGTCGCGCCGAGGATAGTGGCCGGGTCCAGCGTCGCCTTGGCCGCGCGCATCGTCAGCGAAAATTTGAACGGCTGCGAGACCGCCTCCACGCCATGAAAGGTATCCAGAATCAAGGCATCCGCTCCGAATGGCGTGGTCACGCTCATCACGGAGTTCTGTTGGGTAAAGCCTTCACGCATTGCCTGTCAGTCCTCGGATGTCAGCGCAAAGTCGAACTGAAACTGGTCCGTGCCATCCAGTCGCACAACCACGGCATTGAAATCATCCGCCGTGGCAATGCACTCCAGCACGCGCCGCGACAACTCCGGCAGCAAGGCATGCGACAGGATGTGATCCACATTGCGGGCACCACTGTCAACCTCGGTACAGCGGGCGACGATGGCATCTTCCACCTCTGCCCCCCAGGCCAGCACGGCCTTGTGGTTGCTGGCAAAACGCAGCGCCAGTTTGTCCAGTTTGAGCCGCACGATGGCGCGTATCTGCGCATCCCCCAGCGGGTAATACGGCACCAGGGTCAAGCGGCCCAAAAAGGCCGGCGAGAACTGCCGTAGCAATTCGGGGCGCAGCGCGTCCACCAATGCACTGGCAGACGGCCGCGCGTTGCCCGCGCAGGCCTGGGTAATAACGTCCTGTGCCGCGTTGGATGTCAACAGAATAAGCGTGTTCTTGAAATCAATCTGCACGCCTTCGCCGTCTTCCATCGTACCTTTGTCAAACACCTGGAAGAACAACTCCAGCACATCCGGGTGGGCTTTCTCCATTTCGTCCAGCAACACCACGCTGTACGGCCGGCGCCGCACCGCCTCGGTCAGCACACCGCCCTTCCCATAGCCGACGTAGCCGGGCGGCGCACCCTTGAGGTTGGAGACCGAATGTGCCTCCTGGAACTCCGACATGTTCACGGTCACCATGTTGCGGTCACCGCCGTACATCAGATCAGCAAGCGCATAGGCCGTTTCCGTCTTGCCCACCCCGCTCGGACCTACCAGCATAAAGACGCCTACTGGCTTACCCGGGTCATCCAGGTCCGCGCGAGACGTGCGCACCCGCCGCGCAATGGCATCCAGCGCGGCATCCTGCCCCACCACCCGCTCGGCCAAACGCTCCTTGAGGTGCAGCACGGTGTGCAATTCGTCCGCCAGCACCTTGCCAATCGGGATGCCGGTCCAACCCGACACCACCGCCGCCACCGCCGCAGAATCCACGTAGACGGGGACGAGGGGTTCATCACTGCGGATGGCTTCCAGCCCCTTCTCAAGCCGTACCAGATTGGCGGAGGTCCATCCCGCATCTTCACCACTATCGACTGTGGTGTTCGCATCCGCCTGCTGGGCAAGACGACGACGCAGCACAATGATCTCCGCAACAGCCCTTTTTTCTTCAGCCAACTTCTCGTCTAGCCGTTCCTTGTCCTGCTTGTACCGGGCGATCTCGGCCGTCAGACTCTGAATCGCACTGGCATGGTCTCTGCCCGCAGCGCTCTCGCGCCGGTAGATGCGCAACTGAACTTCGGCATTTGCAATCTCACGTTCCAGATTTTCCAGCTCCGGCGGCAAGCCGCTCTGCCCGACCGCTACGCGGGCGCACGCCGTGTCAAGCACGCTGATGGCCTTGTCCGGCAACTGGCGGCCGGTGATATAGCGATGGGAAAGCTTGACAGCATCACGAACGGCATCGTCCACGATCTCCACGTTATGGTGCTTCTCCAACGTGGCCACCATGCCGCGCAGCATCTCGATCGCGACCTCTTCCGTGGGCTCATCGACTTTGACCACCTGAAACCGCCGCGCCAAGGCTGGGTCACGCTCCACATACTTCTTGTATTCAGCCCAGGTAGTCGCAGCGATGGTGCGCAATTCTCCCCGTGCCAGCGCAGGTTTCAGCAGGTTGGCGGCATCGCCCTGACCTTCCGCTCCACCCGCACCAATCAGCTGGTGGGCTTCGTCAATGAACAGGATGATGGGTTGCGCCGACGCCTTGACTTCGTGGATGACAGACTTCAAGCGATTCTCGAACTCACCCTTGATGCCAGCCCCGGCCTGGAGCAGCGCCAAGTCGAGTGAGCGCACCGACACATTTTGCAGCGCAGCGGGCACCAGCCCTTGCACCACACGCTGCGCAAAACCTTCCACTACGGCGGTTTTGCCAACGCCAGCTTCGCCCGTGAGAATCGGGTTGTTCTGGCGTCGCCGCAGCAACACATCGATGAGCTGGCGAATTTCGGCATCACGGCCACGGATGGGATCAATCTGCCCTTGCCGCGCCCATTCGGTCAGGTCCACGGTGTATTGATCCAGCGAAGGTGTGCTTCCCTGGGCACCCGAGCGACTCGGCATCTGCGCTGGTGCCGCAGAACCAGCCGCGGCCGGCATCGCGCTGCCAGCAGTATTGCCCTGCTGGCTACGGCTGTCCTCGCTGGAGCCACGCAACCATTCGGACAGGCCATTGCGCAAAGATTCACGCGGGATTTGCAATAGTCCAGGCGCCGACTCCAACAACACGCCGCGCAGGGCGTCCACCTCCAAAGCGGCCAGTAGAACTGTTCCGGAGCGGATCCGTTGTTCGCCCAGAAGCATGGAGCTCAACAACCAGGCTTCCTGCAACAAAGGAGCCAAGTGGGGCGAGAGGGCCGGGGTTCGTGCATTGCCGCGCTTGAAATGGTCCATCGCCTGCTGCAACTGCTGCGCAATGGCATCGGGTTGGATCGCGAAGTGGGCCAGTAGCACCTTCCAGTCGGGCGCATTGCTGTCCATCAGCATGAAGAAAAAGTGCTCGACTTCGACGTTGTAATGGGTTTGTTGAACGCAAAGCTCGGCTGCACGCTCCAAAGCGCGCTTGCATTCCAGATTCAATTTGCCAAGAAGGGTGCGGGTGTCTATTTCCACGGTCAGGCGCCCTTCTTCATTGTGGTGCTGCCGCAGACTCAGCGAGCTTGAAGCGCACTGGTGGCAGATCCACCAAAGAGGCCGGCCGAGAAACCAACCAAGAAGTCCACCCCAGGCGCAAGGGCTGCTGGGCACTTAGCGCAGCACGCGGCAAGTCATCAGGTCGAACCTGCAACACGATTTCAACGTCGAGGTCTTGTGACAGGTAGCGGCGCACCATCCAACCCAGCAATGCGTGCTCGCTTCCTCCCTTTAGCAGTTGCTGCAAACGAGCCAGCCGCAGCCCATGGAATGTGATGCAAACACCGGCACTTTGATCCCAGACCCGTTGACCCAAAGCGGCCGAGCGACCAAGCCTGGGCGATCTCCCACGCCCACCAAGACGCATAACATCGGTGGGCTCCAGCAAACGCCAGCCACCGCAAAATTGCCTGGCCGAAGCACGCACGTCCAGGCGATGGGACAACATCGCCAGCAAGCCAGCGATCGACCGGGGTGCACCACCCAACAAGCCTGCGTGCTCAAGCCATCCAGCATCACCATCTGGCGCACGCACTCCAGCCTTCAGTCCCAGTGCGCTAAGTGCATCCAGACAGGATGCCAGTGGTGAAGCAGCTGGAGCTAGGCCATTGAGCCCCATGTTGTGCTTCTTGCGGCTACGGTACAGAAAGGCCAGAAAGCGGTGATTGAAGATATCGAGAAAGTCTGCTGTGGCGTAGTCACGTGCGGCATTGCGCTCTAACACCATCTCGGTAAATGGCAGTGGCAGCGGACCATGCGCTCCTGCAAGCGACAACACGGGTGTGCGCAAGACAAACGGCTCACTCTCCGAACCGTCCCCGCTCACTTTGCTGACGTCGCTAGCCTGAAAACCCAGGGAGACCACTGCACGCAAACGCACAGGCAGCTGCATCGCATCGCGCTGCAGCGTTGGCTCATCCGCACGGACTTCACGCTCCAGCAGGCTGATGGCCTGAAAGAGGTTATAGCCTTGCGGCTTAGCCATCAGTCCTTGGACTAGAGAACCAGTTGGCGGCCGCTCATCGGTTCCCATTGTTTCCATATCTCATCACCGCGGTATACCCGCAATTGCACAAATGAATTGACCGACGTGTACAAGGCAAAAAAGCGTGCCAGCGCCGCTGACATGAGCAGGCGCGACCCGCCTACGAAGGCCTCTTCATCAAACTCAAGAGAGATCTCCGTGCCCCTGCAGTACCCGCGCCAAGCCTCGGTCCCAATATGGCCCGTAACACTGCGCGCCTTCAAACTGCGGATGCCACGGATCTGCTCATGGTCACGCGTGCTATCGGAGGCAAAGAGCCCCAGCATCTCACGCAGCTGGTCTTTGCCAGTGGAACCATCCACCAACGATTGGTGACTCAAGGTCAAGAGCGAGACCAACCGCCAGAGCGTTTCGCTTCCCAGCGGCGGGTTGCGCTGCGAGGTGGGCTCATACAGGCAGCGTACGGCGGCGGTGTCAGAGATACCTTCCGCCACCATGCGCGCGTTGCGCGGAACCTGCTCAGCCAACCGCCGGTTGGTGCACAACACATTCGCATAAACCACCGGTTGCGGCGGTGTCGTCAGCGACTTGCTTTGATCGACAAATGAAAGGAACACGTCGGTACCGGAGATATCACGACGCAAACTTTGCTCTCGTCGGGCAGACCAATAGCAGGCCGGGGCACCCGTTCGCGCGTGGCTCAGCGCTGCGAAACTCGGCACAACAACAGGGCGTTGCGCGTTCGGATCGGATGCCGTGACCGACACAATGGAATGCACTTCTGTACTGGCTTCGCGCTGGCGGTCTGCCACCAGGCGGTATTCATAGTGCTTCTGATCGATCAACAACGGTTCACTGGTTCGCGGAAACAGGTTGATGATGGGCGTGCATCCCAGTTGAAATTGGTCCGCATCAATGGCGGCAATTCCTCGCGCAGGCTGCCCCATCACCAGACGAACCTCAAAGCGCCGTCCCTTGCCCAATCTGCCGCGCAGATTGCAAAGATCGAAGAAGTGAAATTTATTCGGAAACGCAAAATATTCCTGCATCAACCCATACGCGGGCTGTGCGTTGGGCGGTAGCGGCAACACATTCTCATCCTCGCCATAGCCCACTTCGCGCCATGAGTTCGCAGGAAGGAATCTAGTCGGTTCGCCCTCCGGCGTGAGGCTCGCGGCTGCCACCTCGGCCACCAAGAACTCGTACAACGGAATCGTCGTCATCCAGTCGCCGTGCAGGTGGATGCGCAGAGAGTCGATTTCCAGTTCAGAAAAATCTGAATCCGCACCGCACTCAAAGGTCAGTCGCACCGCATTGCTACCGCCTTCCAGAACTGCCGCTGTCACACTAACGGGCCACAATACCGAATGCCAAGCCGTGCGGAAACGGCATTGCTGACCATCCGATGCATTGGCATAGAGCGCCGAATGCTGGGGCACTTGAAAACCGGAGGTGACCTTGCCCTGTGTCGGGTCCAGCTGGAATTGCGCGACGGACATGGAAGGCACCGGCTGCACCAGTGATGGACACAGGTTGTCCAGTAATGCAGCAGCGACTTGGGGAAACTCGCGGTCCAGGTCCTGGTGCACGCGCGCGGCCAAAAAGGCGACGGACTCAATGAGCCGCTCGGTGTGCGGATCCAATGACTCGGAGCCATGCAAGGCCAGACTGGACGCCACCTTGGGGTAGCGCGCCGCAAAGTCGGAGCCTTGCTCGCGCAAATATGTCAGTTCACGCTTGTAGTACTGGAGCAGATCGCTGTGTATGACTTCAGCCACCGTCAATTCGCCTTTGCCAAGCCACCATGGCGTGGATCAATTTGAAGTTCAAAGTTCAGGGGACGCAACTTCATGTCGATGGTGACCGCTCCGCTGATTGCCACCCGAGTCGTCGCATCCGTTGCAGACGCGGTAGCTCGTACCATTACATTTTTCAAACGAGGTTCGTACAGGGCAATCGCTTTGGCAATTGCCGACTGCAGCAAGTCCAGGTCGGACTGCGAACGCGATGACAGGGCAGACATATCCGGTATGCCGTAGTCCAGCGTGGTGCCTCTGCTCTCCAGAAACTCGCGCACCGCCAATCTGGACCGGGTGTTCAACAAGCGCGAAAGCTCCCGCCCAATCGAAAGCTCAAGCTGCGCCGGCGACATGACCTGCCCGAATTGGCCGGAGTCACCGCCTTGCAAGCGTTCGAAAAGCGGGATGCTGGCACCGCGGATGAGTTCTGCCATTCAAGAAATCCCTCATCCGAATAGTGGGTGCTAGACGTCCCGCAAGACGCTCGCCTTTGCTTAGCCGCCTGCTGCGGATTTGTTCTCGCGTGTCTTCATGTCCCACGAGAAGTTGGCCGTACCTTCGGCAGTACCTTCGGGCTTCTGCTTCGTGTACGTTGCATCGATCGCAGTGAAATTGATACTGAAACTTTCATGGGGCAGGTCGCCGTGACCAGAGCCGGATGTCGAGATGCTCGAAATCATTGCGTCACTCAAGGTGTAGTTCACCAACTCCAATTGCTCGTCGCCATCCGTACGAGTCACGGTCAGAATGACTTCCCCAAGATTCTTGTTGCCAGCACACGCCTCCGCAAGCAACAAAGAAGCAACGTCCATGGTTTTTGAACAGTTCATTTCGGAAATCTGTACACCACCGCTTGTGCGTTCGCTATTACCAGCATTGGACGTCAATGAGTTTGCCACCCCCAAACTAAAGGAGTCGAGCATGATCCAGTCTTCATACCCTTTTTCTGTGCAATTGCCGCTAATGGTGTCAATACTTAGGTACAACATAAATGATCCAAACAGGTTGAGTTAATCAAAAAGGCTTCAGACAGCAGGTGCTGGCAAATCCGCCACCAGACGGATGGATGCAGTCAACTCTTCCATTTGGAAATGCGGACGCAGGAACACTACTGCACGGAAAGCGCCTGGCTTGCCGGGCACTTCCGATACATCGATGCGCGCTTGGTTAAGTGGGAAGCGTGCCTTCATGGCTTGCGGCGCCCCCTCGTTGATCAACACATACGCCGAGATCCAGTTGTTCAGGTAGATCTCTACCTCGCCACGCGTCTGGAAGCTGCCGACCTTGTCGCGCATGATGACTTTGAGATAGTGCGCGAAGCGGGAGGCCGCCAGCACATAGGGCAGACGGGCCGACAACTGGGAATTGGAATTCGCAGCGTCCTTGTCATACAGCTTGGGCTTGTTGACGGTTTGGCCACCAAAGAACGCTGCAAAGTTGGAGCCTTTGGAATTGACGATGGCAATGAAACCCAGATCGTTGAGTTCCTTTTCGCGGCGATCGGTAATCAGCACTTCGGTCGGGCACTTCAGCACTACATCGCCTTCATCGGTCTTGAAGGCGTGGGCAGTCATGCCCTCGACTTTGCCACCTCCCTCTACACCGCGAATGGCGGTAGACCATCCGTACTGGGCATAGGCATCGGTAATTCGCAAACCCAGCTGGTACGCAGAGTTGGCCCACAGGTACTTGGAGTGGTCTTTGCCATCCACGTCTTCTTCAAAATTGAAGTTGTCCACCGGGATAGTCTTGGCACCATAAGGCAGGCGCGCGGCATAGCTTGGCAGCACCAGAGAGACATAACGCGAATCTTCCGAGTCGCGGAAACCACGCCACGTGGCCAGTTCTGCACTTTCGAAAATCTTGGAGAGGTCGCGCGGAACACCCAGCTCGGTGAACGACTTCATGTCGAACAAGGCGGGGGCTGCGGCTGCAATGAAGGGCGCATGGGCCGCTGCAGCCACTTTGGAGATGCGCTCCAACAAAGCCAAATCTTGCGGATGGCGGCCGAATTGGTAGTCACCGATCAGCAGCGAGTAGGGATGGCCGCCGAAGGTGCCATATTCTTCCTCGTAGACCTTCTTGAAGAGCACGCTCATGTCGTGGTCCACCGCAGACTCCAGATCCTTGAGCAGTTCCTTTTTGGTCACATTCAGCAGGCGCAGCTTCAGGCGCGTGCTGGTTTCCGTGCCGAACACCATATCGTGCAGGCCGCGCCACGAAGCTTCCAGTTTCTGGAACGCGCTGTCGTGCATGATGGCGTTGAGCTGGTCAGAGAGCAGCGTGTCGATCTCTGCAATCCGCTCGTTGATCATCGCAACGACGCCCTTGTCCGGACTGGTTTTCATACCTTCGTCCAGGATCTGCGAGGCAAACTGGCCGATCAATTTCTTTGCATAGGGGTTTTGCGAAGGCTCCACCGCCATATTGCCCTCCACCACGATGCGGTCCAGAAGACCCAGTTCGCTGGTGGTGCCGGCGGCGCCTGCGCCACCCGTTTCTTGTGTAGTTGCCATGTCAATCACCGTTCCAAATGTTGAAGTACGTGCGCTTGCACGAACCTAAAAGCTGTTAAGACGAAGAGGCGTCCGACGCGGGCGCATCGGCATTGGCCTGGGACTGGATCGTTTTGAGCTCTTCCGTGCTTTGGACGATGTTTTCAAGGAGACTGTCGAGCTCGTCGTTACCGTCGAGCTTGGCCAGCAAGTCGCGCAATTGCTGGCGCGCTTCCAGCAATTTAGCCAGACGGGGGACCTGACGAACAATGGCTTCAGGATGGAAATCGTCGTACTCTTTGAAATTGAGCTCGACCTTGATATTGCCTTCACCCTTCATCGCATCGGGGACGGAGAGATCCAGACGGGGAGCGATTTTGGCCATGATGCCATTGAAGTTGTCGCGGTCGATTTCGACAAACCGGCGATCTTTCATTTTGGGCAGTGCAATGGCTGGCTGACCGGACAGGTCGGCCAACAAGCCCACCACCATGGGCAGCTCTTTCTTTTCTACCGCGTCGCCAATTTCAACGTCATATGTGATTTGAACCCGTGGTGGACGGTTGCGACCCACCCAATTTTGCAAACTATCAGACATAAATTCCCCTCAAAAAGGTTAAAAAACGTAGTCACAAGGGACCGCAATCGTCACCACAACAATATGAAGCGCAAAAACGCAGCATCCAAGGAGGGGCTTTGTACACCACTATTCCTTGCTATGCAACTAATAGTAACTATTAAAACATCGTGCGGCATTTGTAACAAGGCCGAATGCTGCGAATTCGATAGCAAAACCGCGGAATACTCCGCCTATTTCCTATTTCAATAGCGTATATCCAATGCTAAAGTGGCCCGCTGACGCACTTGGAGGGCGGAATGCCAACCCCAGCAGACGAAATACGTTTCACAACACTTACACATGGTGTGGAAGAGAAGGTAAAAGCAGGCCAGTCCATCACCATTGGACGGAACGACACCGCCAGGCGCATTGGGCGTTACCTTGACACGCAAAAGCGGTTCATGGCCATGAACGCCACCACGTTCATACTGACCGCCACCATTGCAGTACTCGGTGGTCCGATTGCGGCGGCCGTGGCTTTGGCAGGTAGCGTGGTCGGACTGGGACTCAGTACCGCCTGGGACCGATGGTCCAGGAGTCGATCCAAGGGCAAGTACGAAAAGAAAAAGAAGGCCGGGCTGACCCTGATGACGACCGAGACCATCCAGGGTACCAAGAGCGATGGAACGCCGGACCCGTTTGAATCCAAAAAGCTCAACGAAGGGTATTCCGAGGTCGTGGACGACGTCAAAAACATGCTCTCCAAGCAGGGCCTGACCGATGTTTACAACGCCTTGGCGAATCTGGACGTCGACTTCTTGCGGCTCAAGAAATTCATCTCCTCCCCCAAGATCGAAGGCGCCTGGACACAGGGTACGTTTGGCGCCACACGTGCCGGAAACCAGGGCCCTGCTGGCAATGTCCGACTGCTGCACTGCAACGATGCGGTGGAACTGTGGGAAACCATGAAACTGGTCGACAACCGCTTTGAGACCCTGCGCGAAACGGCCGCGATGATCGACGAGTTCATCATGTACACCGCGTTGGTGACGAGTCAGTATGAAGCGGATGAGCGCAAACTCTTGAAGCAAGCTTGGCAAATCATTCAGCGCAACCATACGTCAAGAAATACCGTCAATTGCAAGGGAATCTACGACACGTTCAACAACGCGATCAAGCGCGAGGGTATCCAACACTACGCAGGACGGCACCTGGGGCGCACCAAGGACTACGCTGAATGGATCTACCAAATGATCCCGGACTACATCAAGGACGCGTGGCCCCAAAGCCTGCAAACCGACATGGCGCTGGAACTTCTACGACGCACCAACAAAGACAAATTTGAGAAGGTGAAGAATGACATCGTCGTGAAGTACATCGCCGAGCAGAAAAAAGCCTATCTGCAAGCTGGCTATCAAATCACCAAGGACATGTCCAAGGAATACCTGGCCGCCGTCGTGGCTATTCCCGACGTTCCAAGCTCGTGGGGCGACGCTGCGGTTACCGCGGGATCAACCGTCAAAGGCGTGGGCATCACCGTGGGCAGCGCGTTTCTGACGAGCTTTCTGAATGGCACCCAGTCAGAAGCATGGCAGATTAAATATGCGGGTGCTGACGCCGAAGACCTTGCCGAGGCTGCCACTCAAACCAATGCCCAGGGCAACCAGGATACGGCGAAGAGCTTGCTGGATCCAGTCACTTTTTCCAAAGGATTTACGGCGCAGCATGGCATGGCGATTGCCACCGCGGTTGTAAAGGTTGCCGTGGAAGTGGCGAATGCTGCCTGGAACGAGCATAAATTGGCGACCGGCAAAACATTGGGGCTTACCGGCATGCGCCAGCAATCCGTAGGCGAACGCATTGGCACACTCCGCACTTTCGCCAAGCAGGAGATCGACGACTACATCTCCAACCTGGAAGAGTGGGAAAAGGCGCACACGATATTGGAACAAGCCTCTTTTCCGGACAAGTTGTATGGCGCATTCCTGATGCACATGAAGTGCGTGACCGCAAAATACAGCAACCGTACCGGGCAGTTTTTTGAGGAGTTCGTTTCGATCGCCAACGAAATGTCCATGACCGCAGAAAACTACACCGGATTGGCAGAGGAAGCTGTCAAGAAATTCGTGGCAACTACCAACCATTCCCGTACTTGCCGAGGCAACAAGTATTGCTATGGACCCGCGTCAGATGCCCTCAAGGGCTGGCTCAACGAACTGGGTGCACTGGATGCCGGATTGGCCCAGGACTTGAGCAGCATACGCATTCCCGCCGGGTGGGAGAAGACACCTGCGCGGTCCATAGAAGGTGATGCGTTGGAACTCTACCGGGATGGATTCATCAGCACCCTGAAGTCGAAGGACTTGCGGCGGCGCGTCTGGGAAGCGCAGTATGGCGACGATTGAGCCGCACTCTTGGTCGAGGATTTCCTAGGGTATCGCCATGGACACTGTCTCCCAACTCCGGACGGACCTCACCAGCCTGCGCATGACGGTTGCCATTGACTCTGCCATGTTGCTGTCCGTGCTGCGGCGCATGCGCCCGGAACAATTGGCGCAGGCCTCGACCGACTTTCTGGAAGTGTGTGAGGGTCTGAGCATCAAGACCTTGTTTTCCGAGATGGATGACCATGCCATCCAAGCAGCTCAAAAACGCCGCGACTGGTGGGTGGGTTTGGTGGCGGAGCTATTGACCGATGAGGCTTTGGGCCAAAGCGCCACCCTTCCCACCAATCCACCACCAAACGAATAAGCGCGACGACTCAGGTGACAACAGCCCGTTTGGTCACATCCAGCATGCGGGAAGCCACTGCAGCCCCCAAAGCCATCACCAGGGACAGCGCCACATCAATATTCTGTTTGCGCAGATCGTCAAAGCGCGCGGGGGTCAGACTCCATACCCGGCATATGGTCATGGCCTGAACCGTGGCGTTGCGTTCCAACTGGGAAAAAAATGCGCCTTCGCCCACCACACTGCCAGCGCGAAGGGTGGCGACCACCACCTGTCCCGGATCTTTACTGTAGTGAATGCGCAAGGTGCCTGACTCCAGAAAATACACAGTACGATCCAAGGCGCCCATGGCGGTCAGGATATGGCCGCGCTGGATTGTCTCCACATCCAGATACCCAGCCAACACCTGCCAGGCGGGCACTGGCATGAACCGCGCCATCGAATCATCTGCGGGATTCGCTTGAATGGCCTTCAGCAACTCTGTAACGTCGGGGCTATCGGTCTTGAACAAAGATTTCAGTGTCGATTTCATGGATACGCGCAATGTGACGTAAATCATGCGCTATGGCAAGCTGGAGCGGCATGCCGACTGTTGCACGCGAACCTCAGTGCGCCGCAGCCCGCGTCAACCGGTCCCGCACCCCGTCCCATTCCGAAGCCTCCGGCGGCGCCTCCACCCAGATCAGCTTGACGCCCTGGGCATCCATCTCGCGCAGTTTGGCGAACAGCTCATGCGCTGCAGGCTGGGCGTGGTTGGGCATGCGGTGCGTGCTGACCAAGGGCGAGTGCACCTTGAGCGAGCTACGGTGGTACAGCGCGATGGTGGGGCGGGCGTCAGGCGCCTGGGCGCTGGCCAGCAGGTCCAGCGCGGCCTGCAGCGCCTTGGCATCCATCAGGCGCACGGTGGCGCTGGGGGCGTAATGCGATTCCAGGGTCCCAGAGGCCCGTGGCCCTAGTTGGTTCTGCGCATCCAGCTCCTCTTTTGATAGCAACTGACGGCCGCAGGCGGCCTCCACCTGCGCTGCCGTAATGGAACCCGGGCGCAACAACACCGGTGCGCCGCGCGTGCAGTCGATGATGGTGGACTCGATGCCTACCTCGCACGGGCCGCCATCCAAAATCAGTAAATCGTCACCAAACTCGCCGTGCACATGCTCGGCCGTGGTCGGGCTGACGCGGCCAAACTTGTTGGCGCTGGGGGCGGCAATGCCCCAGACCTCGGTCTCGCCCTCTGCGGGCTTGCGCAGCGCAGCCAACAGCGCCTGCGCCACCGGGTGCGCCGGGCAGCGCAGGCCGATACTGTTTTGCCCGCCCGCGGCAGCCTCGCCCATGCCGTCGCGGCGCGGCAGGATCAGCGTGAGCGGGCCCGGCCAGAAGGCCGACATGAGCTGTTGGGCAAAGGCCGGCACCTTGGTGCAGTAGTGCGCCACGCCGCCCATGCCACCGTCAAACGCCGCCACATGCACAATGAGAGGATGGTCGGCCGGGCGGCCCTTGGCGGTGAAGATCTTCCCGACGGCAATGGGGTCGGACGCATCGGCGCCCAGGCCATACACCGTCTCGGTTGGCAAGCCAATCAGGCCTCCAGCCCGCACCGTCTCTGCGGCAGCAGCTATGGAATCAGGAGCAAGCTCCACACCATCCGCGAACAGGTAGGCCGAAACAATCATGGTGCTGCGGCTCAGAACGCGGCGATGCCGAGGATGCGCGCCGCCTCCAGCGCCGTGGCACGCACCTGCGCCACCGTGGTACCGGTGATGTTCAGGTGACCCATCTTGCGGCCCTTCTTGGCGTGCAGCTTGCCGTACAGGTGCAGGTGGGTGCCGGGCAGGGCCAGTACGGCCGCCCAGTCGGGCACACCGCCATCGCGTCCTTCGTCCGGCCAAATGTCGCCCAGCAGGTTCAGCATGATGGCCGGGCTGTGCTGGCGTGGCTGCACCAGTGGCAAGCCCGCCAATGTGCGCACCTGCAGGTCAAACTGCGAGACATCGCAGGCATCCATGCTGTAGTGGCCGCTGTTGTGCGGGCGCGGCGCCATCTCGTTCACCACCAGGCCGCCCAGGCCGGTAGATGCGGGGTGGCTTTCGTCCAGCACAAAGAACTCCACGCACAACACGCCGACGTACTGCACGCCTTCTGCTATCGATTTTGCAGCAGCCACCGCACGTTCCACGAGGGCTAGCGGCATATTTCCTTCATACACCTCAGTCACGGCCAGAATACCGTCGCGGTGCAGGTTGCGCTGCACGGGCAGGTTCACACAGCTGCCGTCGGATGCGCGAGCCACGATGACCGAGCACTCCAGCGCCAGGGGCAGCATCTGCTCCAGCACACAGGACACGCCGCCCAGATCGGCCCAGGCGGCGGCCAGCTCGGCCGGCGTCTTCACACGGACCTGGCCCTTGCCGTCGTAGCCCATGCGCGCGGTTTTCAGGATGCCGGGCAAGAGCTTGGCGTCCGCGGCGGCGAGTTGCTCTGCCGTTTCAATCACTACATAGGGCGCGCAGGGCACGCCGCACTTCACAAAGTGCGCCTTCTCGGCCGCGCGGTCCTGGGCAATGGCCACGGCCGCACCACTGGGAGCGACGGAGCGGGTGTGCGCCAGTTGCTGCAGTGCCTGGGCCGGAACGTTCTCAAATTCGGTGGTGATAGCGGCCGACACCTCAGCCAGCCGGGCCAAGCCCGCGGGGTCGGTGTATTCAGTCTGGATGTGGTGGTGGCTGATGCGGCCCGCCGGACTGTTGGTGTCTGGGTCCAGCACTGCGGTGAAAAAACCCATCTGCTGCGCGGCGTGGGCAAACATGCGACCCAGCTGGCCACCGCCCATGACGCCCAATGTCACCTCTTTGGGCCCGCCCAGTGCCAAGATGTCGGACTTCCCCATCATTGCTCGCTTCCAGTAATCGGCAAAGTCATGCTTTGGGCTTTTTCGGTCTGGTCGCGGCGAAAGGCCTCCAGCTTCATGCGCATGTCCGCGTTATTCACAGCCAGCATGGCCACGGCAAACAGCGCCGCGTTGGCCGCCCCGGCGGCGCCAATGGCAAAGGTGGCCACGGGAATGCCCTTGGGCATTTGCACGATGCTGTGCAGCGAGTCCACACCCGACAACGCTTTACTCTGCACCGGCACGCCCAGCACGGGCACCGTGGTTTTGGCCGCCAGCATGCCCGGCAGGTGGGCTGCCCCGCCAGCACCAGCGATGATGGCCTGCAGACCACGCTCGGCCGCCAATTCGGCATAGACAAACATGTCATCGGGCATGCGGTGGGCGGAAACCACCCGGGCTTCAAAGCCAATGCCAAACTGCTGGAGAATATCGACTGCGTGCTGCATGGTGTCCCAATCCGAGCTGGAACCCATGACGACGCCGATTTGAATGGTTTTCATAGTGCTGAAATGCGCTTTGCAGAGCGCCAGGTGGACTGGCGGCGCAGGGTTTGCGCACTTGGCCAGAATTGAATTTTACTTTTTCACCCCGAGCTACCCCAAATGATCAACGTCACCATCGAAAACTTTGACGCCGAAGTCGTCGCCGCCTCGCACCAGGTCCCGGTCTTGGTCGACTTCTGGGCGCCCTGGTGCGGCCCCTGCAAGGTCATTGGCCCGCTGCTCGAAAAGGTCGAAGAAGAGTACGCCGGCCGCTTCAAGCTGGTGAAGATTGATTCCGACCAGGAGCAGCAACTGGCCCAGGCCTTTGGCATCCGCAGCATCCCCACCTGCGTGCTGATGATCAACGGCAAACCAGCCGATGGCTTCATGGGCGCAATTCCCGAGAGCAAGATCAAGGAGTTTCTGGACAAACATGTGCCGACTGAGGCAGTGCTGGAAGCCGAGGCCGACGCCGAAGACGCCCAGGCCCTGGCGGCCGCTGGCGACCCGCAGGCCGCGCTGAACAAGCTGCTGGAAGCACTGACCATCAACCCCGGCAATGACGACGCACGCTACGACTACGTGCGCCTGCTGATCGAAAACGACCTGCTGGAAGACGCCGAGGCCGCGCTGGCGCCCAAGCTCACCGAGATTCCGCGCCAGCTGCGCTTCGAGGCGCTGGGCCAGTTTCTGGACGCCATCAAATTCGTGGTGACCGACGACCGTGGCCTGTGGACGCCGGACCAGTTCGACGCCCTCATTGCCACCAACAAGCGCGACTTCGACGCCCGCCTGGCCAAGGCCCGTGTACTGATGGTGGGCGGTGACTGGACTGGCGCCATGGACGAGCTACTGGAAATCATCATGCGCGACAAGGCCTGGGGCGACGCCGTGCCACGCAAGACCTTTGTGGCGATTCTGGAACTGCTGACCCCAGCCAAACCCAAGGCCAACCCCGCTGACGCAGGCAAAACGGCCGGTGGCATTGAGGTGGTGGGCAAGGTAGTGGCCGAGACCGATCCACAGGCCCAGCTGGTGGCCACCTACCGCCGCAAACTCAGTATGGCGTTGAACTGAGTTTCAGGCCCCCCCCGGGGGCGCCCTGTTGCGGAAGGGGCAGATTTGCAGTACGGTGCATCAGGCATTTCGCACACCACAGCGTCCCCCTGCTCCCCTTCGATGCAACATCCTGTCCGTATTGGCTTTGTGCACCTCAATGCCCTGTGCTGGACGTATTTCCATTACCACCTGCAGATCTGCAGCAAGCCGCTGGGCGTTGAACTGCTGAACCGGCCTGTTCGCTCTCTGCAGGGTCAGATAGCAGAAATCCGACAGCTGCTGCAGGAGGGCATCCAGGTCCTCATCGTGCGACCCGTTGCCACCGAGCAACCTGACCTGATTGCGGTTTTGCAGGAGGCACGCAAGCAGGGTATGCATGTGATTGCCGTGGACGGTTCCCCGGGCGGGGAAGACCCTTTTTTAACCATCAGCGCCGACAACTTTGCGGGCCAGTTCGCGATGGCGGACTATGTCTGCCAACATCTGGAAGGCCGCGGCAAGGTTGCCTACCTGCAGGGCGACCAGCGCATGGAGGCGGGGCGGTTGCGCACCCGGGGTTTTTTGCGCGCGCTGGAAAAGTACCCGGATATCCAGCTGGTTTTTGATGGCGCACTGGACTGGAGTTCGGAAACCGATTTGCGTACCCAGGCTGTGGCCCTGACCCGTGAAGCCCTGACTGCCCACCCCGACCTCGTTGCGATCGTGAGCACCAGTGACGAGGCTTCACTGGGCGTCAACGAGGTACTGACCCAGGCAGGGCTGGTCCACAAGGTGCTGGTCACGGGCTTCGACGCCATGCCCGAAGGGCTGATGGCCATCGCCCAAGGCCGCATGCATGCCTCGGTTCACCAGCCGCTGGGCCGCATGGCCGAGACTGCCATCCAGGCGGCGCTGCAGATGGTCCAAGGCATTAGACCGCAGAACCACCAGGTGGTGCTGGACACGGAAATCATCCTGCCCGAAAACTTGGGCGCTGCCGCGCTGCGCGCACTCAGCATCTTTCCCAGCATCACCCAGGATCTGGTCACCCGCAACCAGGAGCAAAAGCAAAGCAACGCATTTTTGGAGACACTGGTGGACAACATCCCCACCATGCTCTACGTGAAGGAGGCAAAAGACTACCGGTACATCCGTGTGAACAAGGCCCGCGAGGCGTGGCTGGGCGTCCCACGCGACCAACACCTGGCCAAAACGGTGTTTGACCTGTTTGGCGAAGAAGACGCCAAACGGTATTGGCTGGAAGACCATACGGTAATGGAATCCGGCATTCCACTGGAGATACCGGTCGAAAGAACCGAGGTGCCTGGCTTCGGGATCCGGTACCTGCACACCCGGAAAATTCCGATTTACGATGAGCAGCACCAGCCCGCCTACATTCTCTGCGTAGCCGATGACATTACGGAACGCACCCGTGCAGAGGCCATGCTGGAACAACACACCACCGATCTGGAGCGTGCCAACCAGGCCTTGCTGGAGAACCAGCGCATGCTGGTGAATTCGGAAAAGATGGCCGCACTGGGCGCGCTAGTGGCAGGTGTGGCGCATGAGCTCAATACCCCCATCGGCAATGCCATGCTGGCCGCCACGACCCTGAAAGACCAGTGCCTTGCCTTCGCAGAACAAGTCAGCAAGGGCATCACGCGCACGGACCTGCAGCACTTTCTCGATGCCATTGGCAACGGCTCGGACCTAGTGGAGCGCAACCTGGTGCGCACAGCACATTTGATTTCGAGCTTCAAGCAGGTGGCAATCGACCAGTCGAGCTCTCAACCGCGCAATTTTTTGCTGGCGTCGGTGGTGGAGGAAACGCTGTTGCTGCTCTCCCCCACCCTGAAGAAGACCGCGGTGACGCTGGAACGCGCCATCCCCGATGACATTGAAATGCACAGCCACCCTGGGGCGCTGGAGCAGGTGCTCATGAACCTGATCAACAACGCGGTGATCCATGGGCTGGACGGACGGGTGCAGGGGCACATCCGCATTCAAGCCCACATGCAGTCACCGGGTTGGATTCGGCTGGCGGTGGAAGATGACGGCGTGGGCATCGCACCCGAGAACATCCAACGCGTGTTCGATCCATTTTTTTCTACCCGCTTTGGCCGGGGTGGATCGGGCCTGGGCCTGAGCATCACCCACAGCCTGGTCGAACACACCCTGGGTGGGAAAATCGAAGTCCGCAGCCAGGTGGGCCAAGGGGCCCACTTCGACATTACCCTGCCGCTGCGTGCGCCCGCCGTTCCTCTGGAGTAGCAGGACTACTTGGCAGCCTCTTTTGCCTTCAGCCACGCGGTCATCATCGCAATCTCCTGCTTTTGCGCGCGAATGATGTTGCGGGCCAGTTGCTTCACCTTGGGGTCTTTGCCGTACTTCAACACCACCTCGGCCATGTCGATGGCACCCTGGTGGTGAGGAATCATTCCAGCCAAAAAGTCGCGGTCTGCGTCACCCGTCAGGGCCACCGACATGTCCTTGTGCATCTTGGTATTGGCCGCTTCATAGGCTACGCTGGAAGGCGACGTGTCGCCACTGGCTGCCATGGTGTGGCCGGCGTGCGGGTCTGCAGCCTGTGCCCACGCACCCGGTGCCAGCAGAGCGGAAGACAGAGTCACGGTCAAAGCGGCCACGGTGCGGCCTAGGTAAATATGTAGTGTCATGGATTCCTCAATCCCTGCAAAGCGCAGGTGTTGGATAGACCGCATTGGGCGGTCAAGGTTCCTGCCTGCGTTTGCGCTGGGTCAAGAATCCGTCAGGCGGCGTGGCGGTGCGGTGCCCCGCTGGCAGCGGGATAGCGCTCGGTGGCCAGCACGCGCTCGGCGTTCAAGCTGCGGATGGGAATGTCCACATCCTGTGGGATGCCGCCGCTGAGCTGCAGCGCCATGTAACGGCCGCAACACACGCGCAAGAAGGACGCGAAGTTGTCCACCTCGCCACGCTCCTGCACCAGTTCGTCATAAAGCTTGGTACAGAGCTGCGGCACGCTCATGCTGTCTCGCCTGGCAATTTCGTCCAAGACCCGCCAAAACAGGTTTTCCAGTTTGATGCTGGTGGCCACGCCGTGCAACCGTACCGAACGGGCGCGGCTCTCATAAAGCGTGGGGTCGGCGCTAATGAACACTTGGCACATGGACTGTCTCCTGCAGTGGGCTGTCCCGCATGGTGCGGGCCAGCCCCCAGGCCGTCAATGGGAAATACGCGTGCCCAGCAGCGCCAGAAACTGCGCAATCCAGGCCGGGTGCGCGGGCCAGGCGGGTGCCGACACCAGGTTGCCATCGGTGTACGCGGCGTCGATGGCAATGTCCGCATAGGTGCCGCCCGCGCGCTCCACCTCCACGCGGCAAGCCGGGTAGGCCGAGCAGGTGCGACCCTGTAGCACACCGGCACCTGCCAGCAGTTGGGCGGCGTGGCACACCGCGGCCACAGGTTTGTTGGTGTCGAAAAAATGCTTCACGGCAGCCACCACCGCAGGGTAGGTGCGCAGGTATTCGGGGCCACGGCCACCGGGAATCACCAGCGCGTCGTAGGCCTCGGGCTTCACGTCGGCAAAACTGGCGTTCAGCGTGAAGTTGTGCCCAGGCTTCTCGCTGTAGGTCTGCGCGCCCTCAAAGTCGTGGATGGCGGTTTTGATGGTGTCGCCCGCCTTTTTGTCGGGGCATACCGCATGCACCGTGTGGCCCACGGCTAGCAGCGCCTGGAACGGCACCATGGTTTCGTAGTCTTCGCAGTAGTCACCGCAAATCATGAGAATTTTTTTGCCCGCCATGTCAGTCTCCTCATTGTGTTGAGGAGGCCATTGTTGGCAGCGCCGCGCGGTGGTGGGTGTTAGCCGGTTACTACATGCAAATGGTTCAGACCGCGGTAGGCTGGGTTGTGCGCCCACTGCGGCAGGGCGTCGGCCAGGCGCAAGCCGGGCAGGCGCTGCAGCAGTTGGCGAAAGGCGATTTCGGCCTCCATGCGGGTGAGCATTGCGCCTATGCACACATGGGGGCCCGAGCCAAACGACACCGAGCCGCCATCGCGCCCGACAATGTCCAGCCGGTCTGGCTGTGGGTGGCGCGTCGGGTCGCGGTTGGCCGCACCGATGAGCGGCACTACCAGATCGCCGCGGCGCAGAGTGTGGCCGTGCAACACCAGCGTGGTGGTGACCCGGCGGCCCGTGTACTGCACCGGGCTATCAAAGCGCAGCAGCTCGCGCACCGCACTAGGCAGCAATGCAGGCTCTTGCTGCAGTCGCTGCCATTGGTCCGGGTGGCTTAGCAGGGCCTGCAGGCCATTGCCCAGCAGGTTACGCGTGGTCTCGTGGCCGGCGAACAGCAGCATCGCGCACTGGGCCAGCAGTTCTGCATGGTTATGAATCTCGCCGGCCGCTTCAGCCTGCAACAGGCGGCTGACCAGGTCGTCCCCGGGCTGCGCGCGGCGCCGGGCCAGCAGGCCGTCGAAATAACGACCCATGGCCAATAGGCTGGCCTGGGCGCGACGCGCTTGGGCATGGGTGGGCAGTGGAGCGCCAATGAAGCTGGCCAGGTCGTCGGACCAGGCCGCGAAGTCGGCGTTGGCCGCATCTTCAATGCCCATCATGTGGCCAATGACGCGGGTGGGCAGAGGCCGGGCCAGGGCCTGCATCACGTCGAAGGACAGTGCGTCCTGCACCACGTCCAACAGCTCGGTCACCGTCTCTTCGATGAAGGGCGCCAGGGCCTGCAGCACGGCGGGTTTAAAGCCCGCGTTCAGCACCTTGCGGATGCGGCCGTGGTCCGGCGCGTCCAGAAACAGCATGGCCCGCGCAAACAGCTGCTGAAAGCCGGCCAGCTCGCCAGATGCCTGCTCGCGGTCCGTCACCCAGCCGCCGGTGCGCTGGGCCGAGAAGCGTGGGTCGCGCAGCACCTGCTCCACATCCGCATGGCGGGTGAGCAACCAAGCACCACCAAAAAATTCGGTGCTCCAGTGGATCGGGCCTGCTTCGCGCAAGGCCTGGTAGGCCGGGTAGGGGTTGGCCAGAAAGGCGGCATCCACCCAAGGAGGCATTGGCATCACAGGAGCGATCGGTGCCAGCCAGGTGCGGGATGCTGGGTAACCCACAGCGAACGACGCATACGACCTGGAGGGCTGTGGCTCAGGCCGTCAGGCGCGTCAGCGCCTCCTGGTACTTGGCCGCCGTCTTGGCAATCACTTCATTCGGCACGCGAGGAGCCGGAGGCGTCTTGCTCCAGGGCTTGCCGTCCACCAGGACCTGCTCCAGCCAGTCGCGCACAAACTGCTTGTCGTAACTGGGCGGGTTGGTGCCTTCCTGGTAGCTCTCTTGCGGCCAGAAGCGGCTGGAATCGGGCGTCAGCACCTCGTCCATCAGCGTCAGCGTGCCGTCCTTGTCCAGGCCGAACTCGAACTTGGTATCGGCAATGATGATGCCCTTGGTCAGCGCAATCTCTGCCGCAGCCTTGTAAATCTGGATACTGAGGTCGCGGATCTGCGTGGCCAGGTCCAGGCCGATCATTTCCACGGTCTTCTCGAAAGTGATGTTCTCGTCATGGTCACCCACTGCGGCCTTGGCAGCGGGGGTGTAAATGGGTTCGGGCAGTTTGCTGGCGTTCTTCAGCCCAGCAGGCAGCTTGACGCCACACACCGCGCCGTTCTCCTGGTACTCCTTCCAACCACTGCCGGCCAGGTAGCCGCGCACCACAGCCTCAACCGGCAGGGGCTTGAGGCGCTTGACCAGCATGGAGCGGCCGGTGACCTGCGCCACTTCGGAGGGAAGCACCACGCTTTCGGGGGCGTCGCCAGTCAGGTGGTTGGGGCAGATGTTGGCGCCATTGGGGCCCAGCTTGTCGAACCAGAACAGCGCCATCTGCGTGAGCAGCGCGCCCTTGCCGGGAATCGGCTCGCCCATGATCACGTCAAACGCGGAGAGGCGGTCGCTGGCCACCATGAGGATGCGGTCGTCGCCCACGGCGTAGTTGTCACGCACCTTGCCACGGGCAAGCAGGGGAAGGGACAGGGCAGAGGTGTGCAAGGCAGAGGTCATGGCATCCAACAAGTAAAAGGGCTCTGCCCCCACGCGGGAAGGCAGAGCCCTCGATTATCGCAATTTGCAGGAACGGCCGGGTTATTGGACGACTTGCGCCAACTCGCCACGCGCATATTGCCCGGCCACGACCTGCAGGCTGTGGCCCTTGATGCTGGCGGCCTGGCCTTCGCAGCCGAACTCCATGTAGCGTTGTTTGCACAGCTGCTTGGCGGCTTCGCGGGCGGGTTTGAGCCATTCGCGGGCGTCAAATTTCTCAGGGTTCTCCACCAAAAACTTGCGCACCGCGGCCGTCATGGCCATGCGGATATCGGTGTCGATATTGACCTTGCGCACGCCGAACGGAATGGCACGCTGCACCTCTTCCACCGGCACACCCCAGGTCTGGGGCATCTTGCCGCCGTACTGGTTGATAGCGGCCAGCAGGTCTTGGGGTACGGCGCTGGAGCCGTGCATCACCAAATGGGTATTGGGGATGCGACGGTGGATTTCCTTGATGCGTTCAATCGCCAGGATGTCGCCCGTGGGCTGGCGCGTGAACTTGTAGGCGCCGTGGCTGGTACCAATGGCAATGGCCAAGGCGTCCAGTTGGGTACGCTTCACAAAATCGGCAGCTTCTTCGGGATCGGTCAGCAATTGCTCGCGAGTCATGGTGGCGTCGGTGCCGTGGCCATCTTCCTTGTCGCCCTTCATGGTTTCCAGCGATCCCAGGCAGCCCAACTCACCTTCGACGGTGACACCCAGCTTGTGGGCCATGTCGACCACCTTGCGGGTCACTTCCACGTTGTACTCGTAACTGGCAATGGTTTTGCCATCGGCTTCCAGTGACCCGTCCATCATCACGGAGCTGAAGCCAAGGTCAATGGCGCCCTGGCACACGGCGGGGCTTTGACCATGGTCCTGGTGCATGACCACGGGAATCGTCGGGTAGCTTTCCACCGCGGCCTGGATCAGGTGTCGGAGGAAATGCTCGCCTGCGTATTTGCGGGCGCCAGCGCTGGCCTGCATGATCACGGGAGCGCCGGTTTCCTTGGCGGCCTCCATGATGGCCTGGACTTGCTCCAGGTTGTTGACGTTGAACGCCGGAATCGCGTAGTTGTGCGTTGCCGCGTGGTCGAGAAGCTCGCGCATCGAAACGAGTGCCATGGATGTCCCCAGGAAGTTAAAAACTCGCAGCGGCAGATTTGGTAACCGCTTGGTAACTTGTACCGTTGTCGGATTCTAACTCCCGAGGGTTAACCCGGATTTGGACGCAAAAAAGGGGCCTGCAGGCCCCTTGGGTGTCACGTTGAACAGGCTTAGTTCACTGCGCAGATTTTCAGCATATTGGTACCGCCGGGTGCGCCCATGGGTTCGCCGCAGGTGATGGCGTAGATCTCGCCCTTTTGCACAATGCCACGGGTCTTCAAGTGCTTTTCAGCTTCCAGCAGCGCGGTGTCGCGGTCGGCGCTGGAACCCATCAGGAGCGGGCGCACATTGCGGTACAGCGTCATCTTGCGCTGGGTGGTGACCTTGGGGGTCAGCGCATAGATGGGTACATGGATCAGGTGGCGACTCATCCACAGCGCGGTGCTGCCGCTGTCGGTCATGGCCACGATGGCCTTGGCACCTAGGTGGTGGGCCGTGAACAGTGCGCCCATGGCGATGGACTGGTCAATGCGGGTGAAGGTCTTGCCGGTGAAATCGGCATCCAGCTTGACGTGCTCGCTGCCTTCGGCGGCCAGACAAATCTTGGCCATTTCGATCACCGTTTCCAGCGGGTACTTGCCGGCGGCGGTTTCGGCCGACAGCATCACGGCGTCAGTGCCGTCGAGCACGGCGTTGGCCACGTCGCTCACCTCGGCACGCGTGGGCACGGGGTTGGTGATCATGGATTCCATCATCTGCGTGGCGGTGATCACGACCTTGTCGTGCTCGCGGGCCAGCTTGATCATGTGCTTTTGCAGCGCAGGTACGGCGGCGTTACCAACCTCCACCGCCAAGTCGCCGCGGGCCACCATGATGCCGTCCGAAGCCAGCAAGATTTCCAGCAGGCGGGGGATGGCTTCGGCGCGTTCGATCTTGGCGATCAGGCCGGGCTTGTGGTTGTATTCGGCCGCCGCCACGTTGCACAGCTGGCGTGCCATTTCCATGTCGGTGGCGTTCTTGGGGAAGCTCACGGCCACGTAGTCGGCCTGGAAGCTCATCGCGGTGCGGATGTCCTCCATGTCCTTGCCAGTCAGCGCGGGAGCGGTCAGTCCGCCGCCTTGCTTATTGATGCCCTTGTTGTTGGACAATTCGCCACCCAGCTTGACGGTGGTGTGCACCTGCTCGCCCTTCACCGCGTCCACGGTGATCACGATCAGGCCGTCGTTCAACAGCAGCACATCGCCAGCACTCACTTCAGAGGGCAGTGCCTTGTAGTCCAGGCCCACAGCGTTGATGTCGCCGAGCTCCACGCGTGCCGCGTCCAGAATGAATTTTTGACCAGGCTCCAGGAACACCTTGCCTTCAGCGAACTTGCCCACGCGAATCTTGGGACCCTGCAGATCGGCCATGATGGCCACTTCGCGGCCGGCGCGTTGCGCGGCTTCGCGCACCAGGCGGGCGCGATCGATGTGGTCTTGCGCCTTGCCGTGGCTGAAGTTCAGTCGCACCACGTTGACGCCGGCACGGATCATTTGCTCCAGCAATGCGGGGTCGCTGGAGGCGGGTCCGAGGGTGGCAACGATTTTGGTGGCGCGACTGGGCATGAAACTGTCTCCTAGAGTGAGTTACCTATTTTCACATGCTTGTTTGTACCTTGGTTACATGGCAGGCACAAGAAAAGACGAGCGGGGGTTAGCCCGGAGGGCACAAAACCACCGCCCGTGGTTGAATAACTCCCCCACCCGCCGCTTGCCTGCCATTTCCCATGAACGCCCCCGCCACCCACGCCGCTGCGCTGCTGGACAGCACGCACGGCAAGCCCAAGCTGTTGGTGGTGGACGACCAGCCCATCCACATCCAGATGCTGGTGCAGGCGTTTGCCGAGGACTACCAGGTGTTCATGGCCACCTCGGGCGAGCAGGCGCTGGCCGTGTGCCAAAGCAACCCGCCCGACCTAGTGCTGCTGGACGTGCTGATGCCGGGCATGGACGGCTTTGCCGTGTGCCGCCAGCTGAAAGCCCAAGAGGCCACCTCCCACATCCCCATCATCTTTGTCACCGCGCGGCCCGATGCCGGCCAGGAGACCCATGGCCTGGGCCTGGGGGCGGTGGACTTCATCTCCAAACCCGTGAACCCCGCCGTGGTGCGCGCCCGCGTGCACACGCACTTGACGCTGAAGTTCCAGTCCGACCTGCTCAAAAAACTGGTGCTGCTGGATGGCCTCTCGGGCGTGTTCAACCGCCGCTACTTTGACCAGCAGCTGGCCACCGAGTGGGCGCGTGCGGCACGCAGCGGCCTGTCGCTGTCGTTGGTGCTGCTGGATGTGGACCACTTTGGCGCCTACAACGAACGCCACGGACACCAGGCCGGCGACGATTGCCTGCGCCTGATTGCGGTGACGCTCAAGGCCGTCTTGCGCCGTCCGGCCGATGTGGTGGCGCGCTTCGGAGGTGAGGAGTTTGCCTGCCTGCTGCCCGACACGTCACACGAGGACGCCTTGGCCTTGGCGCAGGAGATGGAGCGCCGGGTGCGCCAGCTGGCTCTGCCACGCGGGGGGGCGCATGGCAGCGATGTGGTGTCGGTCAGCGTGGGCCTGGGCACGCGGGTGAGTCCGCACAGCGGCCATGCCAGCGACCTGCTGGCCCTGGCGAGTGCGCAACTGCAACAGGCCAAACAAGGCGGGCGTGGTCAAGTGCGCTATGCCAGCCTGGATACAGCGCCAATGCCGCTCTAGCCAGCGTGGAAGCTGTGCGAGCAGCTTCCAATTTCATAGCAAATTAGGCCGCTGCGCGCTTGGTCAGGATCTCGAATGCGGGCAGAGTCTTGCCTTCCAGCACTTCGAGGAAGGCGCCGCCGCCGGTGCTGATGTAACCCACTTGTTTCTCGATGCCGTACTTGGCAATCGCGGCCAGCGTGTCGCCACCGCCGGCGATGGAGAAGGCGCTGGACTCGGCAATAGCGTGCGCGATCACCTTGGTGCCGTTCTCAAACGCGGCAAATTCAAACACACCCACCGGGCCGTTCCAGACGATGGTGCCGGCCTTCTTCAACTGGTCGGCCAAGGCCTGCGCGGTTTGCGGGCCAATATCCAGGATCAGGTCGTCGTCCGCCACATCGGTGGCGGCCTTGATGGTAGCCACGGCATCGGCAGAGAAGGTCTTGGCGGTGACCACATCGGTGGGGATGGGCACGGCAGCGCCGCGCGCCTTCATGGCCTCGATGACGGCCTTGGCCTGGTCCAGCAAATCGGGTTCGGCCAGGCTCTTGCCAATCTTCAGGCCGGCGGCCAGCATGAAGGTGTTGGCAATGCCGCCACCCACAATCAACTGGTCCACGTTCTCGGCCAGGCTCTTCAGAATGGTCAGCTTGGTCGACACCTTGGAGCCAGCCACGATGGCCACCAGCGGGCGCTTGGGAGCCAGCAAGGCCTTGCTGATGGCGTCCATCTCGGCGGCCAACAGCGGGCCGGCGCAGGCGATGGGGGCGAACTGGGCGATGCCGTAGGTGGAGGCTTCAGCGCGGTGGGCCGTGCCAAAGGCGTCGTGCACAAAGATGTCGCACAGCGCGGCCATTTTCTTGGCCAGGTCTTCGTTATTCTTCTTTTCGCCCTTGTTGACGCGGCAGTTTTCCAGCATCACCAGTTGGCCAGGTTTGACGTCCACGCCGTCGGTCCAGTTGGCCAGAACAGGGATATCGCGACCCATGAGCTCACCCATGCGTTTGGCCACGGGTGCCAACGAATCTTCGGGTTTGAATTCGCCTTCCGTGGGGCGGCCCAGGTGGCTGGTCACCATGACGGCCGCACCGGCGTCCAGCGCCATCTGGATGCAGGGCACGCTTGCGCGTACGCGCGTGTCTTCGGTGATGTTGCCCGCGTCGTCCTGCGGCACGTTCAGGTCGGCACGGATGAACACGCGCTTGCCAGCGACTTTGCCTTGGGCAATCAGGTCAGAAAAACGGATCACTTGCATGGGGGAAACCTCAGGTAGTAGAAAGCGCGCGCGGGGTGCGGCAACACCCGGCATTGTAGAAGTGCGCTGGACTGGACTCGCACGTAACGGCAACGGAACTCGCCGCCGGGCCGCCCCAAGGCGGGTTAGCCCCTCGGGGGGCAGCGACCCGCGCAGCGGCGGAGCGTGGGGGCACTATATCTACCAGCCTAAGCCGATGTGCAGGGGTAGGTAGACTGCCATTCCCGAACCAATAGTGCCCAAGACTGCCTGCCCGGCACCGCGACGCCAGACAAAGAAGGCCAGGCCTGCGGCCACGGCGTAAAGCCGTGCATCCTGCAGCGTGTGGATAGGCACGCCCTTGGTCATCACGATCTCAGGCACGATCACCGCGGACAACGCCGCAATCGGTGCGTACTGCAGACCGCGCTGGGCCCAGGCGGGCAGAGACCAGTCCTTGTCGGTGATGAAGAAAAAGGAGCGCGCAATGACGGTGACGCAGGCCAGCCCCAAGGTGGTCAGCAAGGTCCAGCCATCCGTGGTGCCGACAAAGAAACTGTCCAGGCTCATGCAGGGTCCTTGGGCGCGTGGTGGGGCGGATGCGAGGTGTCGGGGCGCTTGTCCAGCAACAGGCAAACCGTTACCGCAACGGCAATCGCCACCAGAATGTTGAGTTTGAGCGGCAATGCAAACGCCGCCACACCCGCAGCACCGGCCACGCCTGCCGACACCCAGCGTAGGCGGCTGGTGGCCAGCGAGGCCATCATGCCCACCAGCGCCAAAATGCCTGCAAAACCCAAGCCCCATGACGTCGGCACAAAGTTGGCCAGCACCACACCTAGCACGCTGCTGGCGGTCCAACTGAACCAGTTGATACCGCCGTTACCTGCCAGGTACGCCATTTGCGCGGCGCGGCCAGCGTCATCCGTCGCGGGGTGTTGGAACTGTTTGACGAACAGAACATAAGTCAGGTCAGCCGACAGGTAACCGGTAACCAAGCGCTGCCAGCGCGGCAGGTGCATGAGGTAGGGCCGCATGTGCGCGCTGAACACCACAAAGCGCAGGTTCACGCAAAAACCCGTCACCAGAATCACCCACATCGGCGCCCCAGCCATCAGCAGCGGCACTGCCGCCAGCTGCGAGCTGCCAGCGAATACGGTGAGCGCCATGAGCAACGCCTCGACGGTGCTCATGCCGGACTTGACCATGGCCACGCCGGTCATCAGGCCCCAGGCGGCAATGCCAGGTGACACGCCCAGCATGTCCTGAAAGCCACGCCGGAACTCCGGGTGGGTGTAGTTGCTGCGCAGGAAAAACATCAGGAGGCCTCAGGCGCAGTAGGCAGCTCAAACCGCTGGCCGACCTGCAGCGGGCAGCCGCGCAGAAACTCGGCCGCGGGCAGGCGCTTGCCACCGGGACGTTGCAACTCCGTCAATATCGCTATGGAATTCATAGCTGCCACCGCAATACCTTCGGGGGCTAGGGCCACTATTTGCCCTGAATCTGCAGCGGAATGACCTTCACCCACATGCGCCCCCCAAACCTTGATGGTTTCGCCATGGAGCACCGTGCTGGCACCCGGAAACGGGTTGAAGGCGCGCACGCGGCGGACTATGGCGGCAGCGTCCAGGCGCCAGTCAATCGGCGCCTCGTGCTTTTCGATCTTGTGGGCGTAGGTCACGCCTGCTTCGGGTTGCTTCACCGGCTGCAGGGCGCCTTGGGCGGCCAGGTCCAGCGCCTGCACCACCATGGCAGCACCTAGATCGGCCACCTTATCGTGCAGCGTGGCCGTGGTGTCGACGTCTGCAATTGGCAGGCTTTGTTTGAGCAGCATGTCTCCCGTGTCCAGCCCCACGTCCATCTGCATGATGGTGACGCCGGTTTCGGCATCACCCACCTCGATGGCACGATGGATGGGCGCGGCACCGCGCCAGCGTGGCAGCAAGGAGCCATGGATATTCAGGCAACCGTATTTGCCACCGCCAGCCATATCGTCGAGTACCCACTGGGGCAGGATCAAACCATAGGCGGCCACCACCATCACATCGGCCCGCGCGTCGGCAATCGCCTGGCGTGCGGCTGCGGCGTCTTCGGGGTACTTGCCGTCCAGGCGCAGGCTGCGCGGCTGGGCGACAGGAATGGCGTGTTCGAGCGCGAACTGTTTGACCGCAGAGGCCTGCAGCTTCATGCCACGCCCGGCCGGGCGGTCCGGCTGGCTTAGTACCAGGGCGATGGTGTGGCCGGCGGCGTGCAAGCGCTCCAACGCCACCCGGGCAAACTCCGGCGTACCGGCAAAGATGACGCGCAGGGGCCGCGCGGCCCGGCCAACGGTCTGGGTCACTTAGCGCGATTCCTCGCGCTGGGCCTTGATCATCTTGGTCTTGATGCGGTTGCGCTTGAGCGGCGAGAGGTATTCCACGAACACCTTGCCCAGCAAATGGTCCATCTCGTGCTGCACGCACACGGCCAGCAGGCCCTCGGCCTCGATCACGCGGCTGTCGCCCTTTTCGTCCAGCGCCTTCACATGCACGGCGTCAAAGCGGGTTACGCCGTCATAAATGCCGGGCACCGACAGGCAGCCTTCTTCATTCAGGTGGGTGGTCGGGCTGGTCCAGACCAATTCGGGGTTGATCAGCACCATGGGCTGGTCGCGCTCTTCCGACACGTCAATGACGATCAGGCGCTCGTGCACATCGATCTGCGTTGCCGCCAAGCCAATGCCTTTGGCGTCGTACATGGTCTCCAGCATGTTCGTGGCCAACTGTTGGATGCGGACGTCCACCACCGGGATGGACTTGGCCACGGTGTGGAGTTTGGGGTCGGGGTAACAAAGAATCGGAAGTAAAGCCATAGGAAGATCTTCAAAGATGTGGCTATTTTCGCCACTTTTGGGTTCCCTCGCAGCACCAAAGGGCTAAAAACGTTGCCGAATCAAGGGCTTGAGCGCAAAATCGCGCGTAAATTATCAAGTTCCTTCACAGATTCGCACCTTATGACGACACACCTCAAGGCGAAATCCAGCGTGGCCATCGCCGCCCTGGCTGCACTGGCCACTTTGGCAGGCAACGCGACCTGGGCGCAGAACTTCCCGATCTCTGCTGCCCAGAAGCAAACCGCCAACGAAGTGGCCCAAAAAGGTGTGCCGCTGAGCGAACTGGCCGCCAACGCCCCCGACCGTTACACCGTCAAGAGTGGCGACACCCTGTGGGCCATCTCCAGCCTCTACCTCAAGAGCCCTTGGCGCTGGCCCGAGCTGTGGGGCATGAACCTCAACGACATCAAGAACCCGCACCGCATCTACCCCGGCCAGGTGCTGGTGCTGGAGCGCAAAGACGGCATGGCCACGCTGCGCGTGGCCGGCTCAGGTGAGGAGGCCCCCACCGACACCGTGCGCGTGAGCCCCCGTACCCGCTTTGAATCGCTGGCCGACCAGGCCCTGCCCACCCTCAAGTCCCGCATCATCGAAGCCTTCCTGGCCGAGCCCATCGTGGTCGACGAAGCCGGCCTGAAGGCCGCGCCGCGCATCGTCTCCGCCCAGGAAGGGCGCGTGCTGCTGACCCGCGGTGACCGTGCCTATGCCCGCGGCTCCAACGGCGGCCCGCTGATGGATGATCTAAGCAAAGAGCAACAACAGTTCCGCGTGTTCCGCGACGCTACCCCTCTCAAGGACCCGGCCACCGCCGAGATCCTGGGCTACGAAGCCCAGTACGTGGGCAAAGCCACCCTAGTACGCGGTGAGACCACCACCGAAGTCGAGGGCGAAGAAGGCAAGACGGTCAGCGCTATCGTGCCCGCCACCATCGATATCGTCGCGGCCAAGGAAGAAATCCGCGTCGGCGACCGCATGCTGCCCGAGCCTCCACGCGAGCTGACCACCTACGTTCCCCGCGCCCCCGACACCCAGACCACGGGCCGCATCGTGTCGGTCTACGGCAATGCCGTGGCCAATGCCGGCCAGAGCCAGGTGGTAGCCATCAACCGCGGCAAACGCGATGGTATGGAACCCGGTCACGTGCTGGCCATCCTGAAGGACGGTGCCCGCGTGGTCGACAAATCGGATCCCGCCCACCCGCTGATGAAACTGCCTGACGAGCGCAACGGCCTGCTCATGGTGTTCCGCACCTACGACCGCCTGTCCTACGCGCTGATCCTGGAGATCACCGACAGCGTGCGCGTGGGTGACCGTCTGGTCAACCCCAAGTAAGCAAGACACCCGCACCAGGCGACTCGCGCCGTGGAGCCCGTCGAACTCAGCGCTTGGCTGCGCCTGCAGCTCAGCCCCGGTGTTGGCAATGGCACGGCACGCAAGCTGCTGGCGGCCTTTGGTCTGCCGCAGCAGGTGTTTGCCCAATCCCCTGCCACACTCGAAGCCTGCGTGAGCGCCCGCCAAGCTGCTGGTTTGCTGCAAGTGCCAACCGAATTGGCAGAGCAGCTGCAAACGACCGTGGCCTGGCTAGCCGCGCAACCCGAGCAACGCCGGGTGCTGACTCTTGGCGATGCAGACTACCCCCAAGCACTGCTGGACATGGAAGACCCACCCCTGCTGCTCTATGCCATGGGCGCTGCAGGGCAATGGCAAGGCTTGGCCCAGTGCGCCGCCACTGGCATAGCCGTGGTGGGCAGCCGCAACCCCACGCCGCAAGGTAGGGCCAATGCTCGGCAGTTCTCACAAGCCTTGGCGGAAGCCGGCCTGACTGTGGTGTCGGGCCTGGCACTTGGGGTGGATGGTGCCGCCCACGAGGGCGCGCTGGACGGCGCAGCCGACGGCCAGCTGGCCACCATCGCGGTGGTGGGCACCGGCCTAGACCGGGTTTACCCCAAAGACCATTTCGACCTGGCGCACCGCATTGCCCAGCGCGGACTACTGCTCAGCGAATACCCGCTGGGCACGCCGCCCCTGTCCGCCAACTTCCCACGGCGCAACCGTATCATTGCCGGGCTCGCACGCGGCACGCTGGTGGTGGAGGCCGCACTCAAGTCCGGCTCGCTTATCACCGCACGCCTGGCGGTGGAGCAGGGAAAAGACGTGTTCGCCATCCCGGGCTCCATCCACGCCACCCAGGCGCGCGGCTGCCATGCGCTCATCAAGCAGGGCGCCAAGCTGGTGGAGTGCGCCCAGGATATTCTTGAAGAACTGCAACTTCCCGGCGGCCTGTCAGGCGCTATTAATTCAGGAGCTGCTCGCGCAGATTCCACGGAGGCTACTCCCCTGAATGGTGCTGAAGACTCCCTCTTGGAAGCCATGGGCTATGACCCCAGCGGGCTGGACGCCCTTCAGGCCCGTACCGGCCTAGGCACAGCCAGTCTGCAAGCCCTGCTGATGGGCCTGGAGCTGCAGGGCCAGGTGGCACGCCTGCCGGGCGGGCTGTTCCAGCGCATGGGCCAGGCCTAGGCCGCCAAGCCCCGCCCAAGCCTTCAATCGAGAGAAAAGAGGGGCAGTTTCACCCGCTGACGCGAAGCTGTTTTTTCTGCGCTATATTGGCTTCCATGTTTGAAGTGCTTGTCTTCGTTTACGAAAACTACTATGCCGATGAGGGCTACCCCGAGCCGGCGCATCTCCAGCGCAAACTCAGCGCGGTGGGCTTTGAGGCCGACGAAATTGAGGAGGCCATGGCCTGGCTCAATGGCCTGAGCACCGCGTCGCGCGGGGCTCGACCGGTGCCAGAGGCTCTGCCTACCGTACCTGCGGATCCTTGGGTGCGCCTGCCGCTGGCCTCCAGCGTGCGCATCTACCCGCAGTACGAGCAAAACCACCTGGGCCCGCAATGCCTGGGCTTCATCAGTTTTCTGGAATCCAACGGCGTACTGCCCGCCCACATGCGCGAGGTCGTCATCGACCGCGCCATGGCCGCACCCGGCAGCCCGGTGGCCCTGGACGACCTGAAAACGATTATCTTGATGGTGTTCTGGAGCTTCGGATTGGAACCCGACGCTTTGGTGCTCGACGAGTTGTGTGACAACCCCAGCGACCGCGTCGCACACTGACGGCATCTGAGCGCCCCCGCAGGGCGGCGCTCAGGCCAGCAGGCGTTCCGGGTTGGCTTCCAGCTTGGCCAGCGCGTCGCGCGTGGCACGCACGGTTAGCGCTTCTTCTTCCTGTGGCAACAGCAAGCCGGCCTGCAGGTAAGCAGCCAACCGCCCACCTTGAATCAGGAAGCTCTTGCCCGAGGTGGCCGCAAACAGGTTCAGGTGCTTGCGGTCGCTGCGCCAGGCGAATTGCACCTGGGTAATCTGGTTGTTGTGGTCCAGTGTGAACCAGGAACCCAATTGCAGCTCCTGCGCCCAGGCCAGCATGGCGGCCGTGGGTTTGGAGCCACCATTGGCAACCACCTCCAGCGCCGAAGCGTCAATGCCCAGCATCATCTCGATACTTTCGGCATCCAATGGCAAATCGCCCATGCCGTCCTCAGATACGAAGTCCTCCAGATTGCCCAGGCGCTGCGCCATGGCGTCGATCTTGGCCTGCGGAATGGCCTGGGTCTTGGACATGAAGGCGTCGGCCAGCGTGTCACTGATGCGTTTCACATGGCCTTCCTGCTCGCTGGGCGCCATGGCCAGCAGCGTCATGCCAGAGCGCAGGCGCAGCAGCAAATTGGGCAGGTCCTGAATCACCTTGGCACGGTCGGCGCGGTTGGGCTTGGCACTGGCGGCCCAGATCAGGTCAGTCGCTGATTTTTTCAGCACCAAGGTGTCGGCGTGTTGCGGGCCCTTGCGCACGGCAGCTACGGCCAGCACCTCAGCCCAGACCTTGAACAGGAAATCGCGGATCTCGTCGCGCACGGGCATGTCTTTCAACATGTTGCGCATCTCGATGGTGTACTGGATCGCCAGGGTCTCTTTTTGCTCAACCTGCTGCGCCACGCTCACCACCTTTTGGGTCGGGCCCTTTTCGGTGAGGAACTTGGAGAGGAATTTCTGGAACTCCTCGAACACGATCTGGTAGACCTTTTTGCCCGTCTCGGGGTACTGCTCGATGACCTGCACGATGCGCTTGATCTCGTTCTCCATGGCCTTGCCTTGCACGCCGGCAGCGTCAAAGCCCATGACCACGGAACCCATGCGGTCGATCAGCTGGCGCGCCGGGTGATCGGCTGTGCCAAAGAAGTCGGGGTCTTCCAGCGCCACGCGCAGCACCGGCATTTGCAGGCGCGCAAACCAGACCCGAATGCCGGGGGGAATGCGCTCCTCGGCCAGAATGGCCTGGAACATCAGTGCCACGATTTCGATCGTGGCTTTTTCGCCCTTGGTTTCCGCTTTTTTCTTGAGCTCGGCAGACTTTTCGCGCAGGTCACCGGCCACCCGAACCACACCGGCCGGGCTGTAGTCTTCATACAGCGTGCCACCCACGGCGTAGCCCATGCCCCCGCCACCCTCCATGCGCGGCGCCATGGCCGCAGCCAATGCGGGCGAAGGCGTGTGATGGGCCGTGCCCACAAAATCGCCACCACCATGGCTGACAAACAACCGGCGGATCTGGCCAATCATGCCCTGCGCTCGGCTGCGGGCGCGGGCGATGGGTGTGTTGGTGGTCAGCATGCGGGTTTCTTCCGACGCGCCGTAGGCCTGGCCCGGCATGCTGTTGGAGCCTGACGATTGGCGCCAGAAGGGCGTGGGCGTAGAAGGTGTCACGCCTTGCGGGCCAGTCGCTGCAGCCTGTGCCGGCCCAGCAGGCGCAGCATTGCCGCCACCGCCCCAGCCGAGGCGCCCGCCAAAAAAGCCACCACCGGAACGCGGTGCACCGCCTCCAGCAGTTCCGGGACCAGAGGCATCGGCACGCGCATTGCCGCCCTGCATTCCGCCACCACCGCCCATCGAGCCACCATCCAGACCTGCGTGGCCCGTAGGTGCATAGGCTTGCTGGTACCCGCCACCCTGGGGACCGCCGCCATAGCCACCCACATCGCCATAGCCGCTCGGCCCCATCTCTCCTGGTTGGGGTTGCTGCGGCTGGGCGCCAGGTGCGGGGGGGCGAGGACGGTTGGCGCCCATTTGGCGCACCGGCGCCTTGACGCGGTCTTTCAGCTCAATGGTGGGCATCACGCCCTTGCTGATCAATACGTCGTTGGCATTCTTGTAGGCAATCACGAGCCGCTCGATTAGCAGCTTCTGGACCACATCGTTCACCATGGGCCAGGACTCGCCGGGCATGCCAGACTGCGCCCATTGCTCCACCATCAGCAGCACCAGCACCTCGGGGCGCAGCAGGTCGTTGCCTTCCAGGTCTTCAGTGCCTTCGAGGTACTTGATGCGCACCCGCAGGTCATCGAGCTGGGGCAGCACTTTTTCATTCACGGCCAGCACCAGGCGAGACGCCAGAATCTTGTTCTCCACCACGTCGGTGCCCACCAACTCCAGGCCTGCACTTTCCAGCGAGGCCGCTTTCTTCTGCTTGGCGGGCTCCAGACACTCGCGCCATGCCTTCATGGTCGCGTCCAGCCACAGGGGGCGACAGCGCTTGTAGGCCATCCAGGTGTCACGGCGGGTCTGCGCATCGCGGGCATTCGCCAGCTCGTCCATCAGCGTCGTCAAACGCTCCTGCACCGCACCGCTGATTTCCAACGCAGCTTTGCCGGCTTCCGCCAAAAATCGCTCGCGCACCGCGCGGGCGAGTTGCAATCGGGGGGAAAGAGCAGGTCCGGTCGCCATGGGTTGTACCGCTTAAACCGTTGCGCCCGCGTTGGGGTCGTTGGGGTCGGTTTCCTTCTTGGGGCCACCCTTGACCAAGTCTTCGCGCTGGATGCCCAGCCACATGGCAATGGCCGCGGCCACGAAGACCGAGGAGTAAATACCAAACAAGATACCGATGGTCAGCGCCAGCGCAAAGTAATGCAGTGTGGCACCGCCAAACAACAGCATGGACAGCACCATCATCTGGGTCGCACCGTGGGTGATGATGGTGCGGCTGATGGTGGACGTGATGGCGTTGTCGATGATCTCTTCGGTGTTCATCTTGCGATAACGGCGGAAGTTCTCGCGGATCCGGTCAAAGATCACCACCGATTCGTTCACAGAATACCCCAGCACCGCCAGCACCGCCGCGAGCACGGGCAATGAGAACTCCCACTGGAAGAAGGCGAAAAAGCCCAGAATGATGACCACATCGTGCAAGTTGGCGATGATGGCGGCTACGGCAAACTTCCACTCGAAGCGCACCGCGAGATAGATCATGATGCCGGCCACTACGAAGGCCAGGGCCTTGAGGCCATCGGCCGCCAGCTCATCCCCCACCTGGGGGCCGACAAACTCGGTGCGGCGTAGCGTAGCGGATGGATCACTGGCCTTGAGCGCTTCTAACACCTTGTCGCTTTGCTGGCTGGAGGTGCTGCCCTTTTGCACGGGCATGCGGATCAGCACGTCCTGGGCCGTGCCAAAGTTCTGCACCTGCACATCGTTGATGCCGAGCTTGCCCACCGCGCTGCGGATGGCGTTGAGGTCGGCAGGCTGGGAGTAGCTCACCTCCATCAAGGTGCCGCCGGTGAACTCGACCGACAGGTGCAGATGGCGGGTAAAGAGGAAGAACACCGCGGCCACGAAGGTGACCAGCGAGACCAGATTGAATACCAAGGCATTCCGCATGAACGGAATGTCGCGGCGAATTTTGAAGAATTCCATGCCCGTTTCCCTTTATTTGGTCGTCACCTGATTGCCGGAATCAGGCCGCCACACTGTGCCAATGGACACAGTCTTGAGCTTCTTTTGCCTACCGTACCACAAATTGACCACGCCCCGAGAGAAGAAGACCCCGGAGAACATGCTGGTCAAAATGCCCAGGCAGTGCACCACCGCAAAGCCGCGCACCGGGCCGGAACCGAAGGCCAGCAAGGCCAAGCCAGCGATCAGGGTGGTGACGTTGGAGTCGATGATGGTGGCCCAGGCGCGGTCATAGCCGGCGTGGATAGCAGCCTGCGGCGAGGCGCCGTTGCGCAGTTCTTCGCGCACGCGCTCGTTGATCAGCACGTTGGCGTCAATCGCCATCCCCAACACCAGTGCCATGGCGGCCATGCCGGGCAAGGTCAACGTGGCTTGCAACATGGACAGCACTGCCACCAGCAGCAGCAGGTTGAACGCCAGCGCGATACTGGAGATCACGCCAAAGAGCATGTAGTAGACACACATGAAGACCGTCACGGCCAGGAAGCCCCAGGTCACGCTGTGGAAACCCTTGGCAATATTTTCGGCGCCCAAGCTGGGGCCGATGGTGCGCTCTTCGATGATTTCCATGGGCGCGGCCAGGGAGCCGGCGCGCAGCAACAAGGCCGTATCGGCCGCCTCGGTGGTGGTCATGCGGCCGGAGATTTGCACGCGGCCACCGCCGATTTCAGAGCGAATGACAGGCGCAGTCACCACTTCGCCCTTGCCTTTTTCAAACAGAAGAATGGCCATGCGCTTGCCGATGTTCTCGCGGGTCACATCGCGGAAGATGCGCGAACCCTTGGCGTCCAGCGACAGGTTGACCGTGGGCTCCTGCGTCTGGCTGTCAAAGCCGGGCTGGGCATCGGTCAGGTTTTCACCCGTCAGGATGACCTGCTTCTTGACCACCACGCCCTGGCCATTGCGCTCCAGGTAGCGCTCGGAGCCAAACGGCACCGGACCCGCGCCGGACTCGGCAGCGCGCGCCTCCGTGCCTTCGTCCACCATGCGGATTTCCAGTGTGGCGGTGCGACCCAATATGTCCTTGGCCTTGGCCGTGTCTTGCACACCGGGCAACTGCACCACGATGCGGTCCAACCCTTGCTGCTGGATCACGGGTTCGGCGACGCCGAGTTCGTTGATCCGATTGTGCAGCGTGGTGATGTTTTGTTTCAGTGCCTGGGTCTGCACGTTGCGTGCAGCCACGGGCTTGATGGAGGCCACCATCTTCACATCGGTCCCGTCAGCGGTTTCCACGGTGTCGAGGTCGGCAAACTGGTCCTGGATGATGCGCTTGGCCGCTTCGGCCGTGGCCGCATCACGGAAACGGATTTCGATGGTCTGCCCGTTGCGGGCGATGCCGCTGTGGCGCACATTCTTCTCGCGCAGCGTAGTGCGGATGTCACCAGCCATCGATTCGGCCTTTTTGGTCAGCGCGGCCTGCATGTCCACCTGCAGCATGAAGTGCACGCCACCGCGCAAATCCAACCCCAGGTACATGGGCGATGCGCGCAGAGAGGTCAACCAGGCGGGCGAACGCGACAGCAGGTTCAGCGCCACCACATAAGCGGGGTCGGCCGCATCGGGATTCAACGCCTTTTGCAACGCGTCCTTGGCCTTGAGCTGGGCATCGGTGTCGGCAAAACGGGCCTTGATGGAGGTGCCATCCAGGCTCAGCGCATCGGGGACCAAACCAGCCGTTTTCAAAACCTCTTCGACCTTGGCCAGGGCCACCGTGTCGAGCTTGAGGCTGGCCTTGGCCACCGAGACCTGCACGGCGGGGGATTCACCAAACACATTCGGCAGGGCGTACAAGCCACCCACCACGAGCGCGATCAGGATGATCGCGTACTTCCACACCGGGTAACGGTTCATGATCGCGCGTCGCTTTGAGAGAAGTTACTTGATAGAACCCTTGGGCAACACTTGCACAACGGCGCTGCGCTGCACTTGCACTTCCACGCCATTGGCCACTTCCAGGCCGACGTAGCTGTCACCCATCTTGCTGACCTTGCCGAGCACGCCACCGGCGGTCACGACTTCGTCGCCCTTGGCCAGCGCGTCGATCATGGCGCGGTGGTCTTTTTGCTTCTTCATCTGGGGGCGGATCATCACGAAATACAGCACCACAAACATCAGCACCAGAGGCAGCATGCTCATCAGGGTGGATTGCATGTCACCGCCAGCAGCGGCAGGGGCGGTTTGGGCAAAAGCAGAAGAAATAAACACAGGCAAACTCCACAAAAATGGACCACATACAAAAGCGCCTTCGCCTCAGGGGCAGCCGCGCACGGCCATGCCGACCCAAGGCGGGCAACCGGTCATTGTAAGCGGGGGAAAAGGCCCGCCCGGGCCGGGCGGGCAAGGCCCTAGGCGGCCTGGGTTTGCTTGACAGCGGGCGTCTGGCGGTACTTTTCCAGCAACAGGCCCCACTGCTGGCGCGCAGCGAGCAGGTGGCGCGCCTTGACGTGGCCAAAACCGCGGATCTGCTCCGGCACGCGGGCAAAGGCGGCGGCGGCATCGCGGTTGCCAGCGCCCAGCGTGGGCAGCAGCGCCTCAATGGCCTGGCGATATTCGCCCACCAGCGCACGCTCCTGGCGGCGCTCATGGGTGTAGCCGAACACGTCCAACGCCGTGCCACGCAGCACCTTCAGCGGCGCCAGCAGCCCAAAGGCCACGCGCATCCAGCTGCCAAAGCGCGCTTTCTGCAGCTCGCCCAGGTCGTTCTTGCGGGCCAGCAGGGGCGGCGCCAGGTGGTAGGCCAGCTTGAAGTCGCCCTCAAACATGCCTTCCACCTTGGCGCGGAAGGCCGTGTCGGTGTGCAGGCGGGCCACCTCGTACTCGTCCTTGTAGGCCATGAGTTTGAACAGGTAACGGGCTACGGCTTCGGCCAGCGGCTGTTTGTCGCCGCTCACCGCCGACGCCTCTGCGGCGCGGACCTTGGCCACAAAGTCGGCGTAGCTCTGGGCGTAGGCCGCGTTCTGGTAGCCGGTCAAAAATTCCACGCGCTTGTGCACCAAAGCATCCAGCGACTGGTGCTGGCGCGGCGTGAAGGCAATCACCTGGCCGGGGTTGATGGCGCGCTGCACCGCAGGCCAGTCCACTGCGGCACGGCGGCCCCACTCGAAGGCGGCCTTGTTGTTGGCCACGGCCACGGCGTTGAGCTCGATGGCGCGCATCAGCGAAGCCAGCCCCAGCGGGATCCAGCCTTTTTGCCAGGCGTAGCCCAGCATCATGGGGTTGGTGTAAATGCTGTCGCCCAGCAAATGGGTGGCGGCCGCGTCGGCGTCAAACACACCCACATTGCCCTCGCCCACGGTCTTGGCGATGTCGGCCACGCACTGCTCGCCGGGGTTGGTCCAGTTGGCGTTCTTCACAAACGCGGCCGTAGGTGCGCTGTTGGAATTGAGCGCCACATGGGTGCGGCCGGGGCGCATGCGCACCAGCGTTTCCTTGCCCGCCACCACGATGGGGTCGCAGCCCAGCACCAGGTCGGCCGAGGCCGTGCCCACGCGGGTGGTGCGGATGGCGTCCTGGCTCGCGCCTATGAGCACATGGCTCCAGGTGGCGCCGCCCTTTTGCGCCAGTCCGCCCGCGTCCTGCGTGACGATGCCCTTGCCTTCCAGGTGGGCGGCCACGCCCAGCAACTGGCCGATGGTGATGACGCCGGTGCCGCCGACGCCGGCAACGATGGTGCCCCAGACGCCGCCGGTGGCCGTGGCCAAATCAGGAATCAATGGCTCGGGTAGGGCCGGCCAGGAGGCGCCCTGGGACTCGCCCGCTTTGGGCTTGGCGGCTTTTTTGAGCGAACCACCCTCCACCGTGACAAAGCTGGGGCAAAAGCCCTTGACGCAGGAAAAGTCCTTGTTGCAGGTGCTTTGGTTGATCTGGCGCTTGCGACCAAACTCAGTCTCCAGCGGCTCCACGCTCATGCAGTTGCTTTGCACACCGCAGTCGCCACAACCTTCGCACACCAACTCGTTGATGACCACGCGCTTGGCGGGGTCCACCAGTGTGCCGCGCTTGCGGCGGCGGCGTTTTTCGGTGGCGCAGGTCTGGTCGTAAATGATGACCGTGGTGCCCGGGATCTCGCGGAACTCGCGCTGAATGCGGTCCAGTTCGTCGCGGTGCTCAATCGCAATGCCTTCGGGCAGGCCCTGTATGTCGTCGTACTTCTCGGGCTCGTCCGTCACCACTACTATTTTGATAGCACCTTCCGCACGCATGCTCTGGGCTATCTGCACGACGGAATGTCCTTCGGGCCGCTCGCCCACCTGCTGGCCACCGGTCATGGCCACGGCATCGTTGTAGAGGATCTTGTAGGTGATGTTGACACCCGCGGCAATGCTCTGGCGCACGGCCAGCAGGCCGCTGTGGAAGTAGGTGCCATCGCCCAGGTTGGCGAAGATGTGCTTCTCGTTCGTGAACGGCTGCTGGCCCACCCAGGGCACGCCCTCGCCGCCCATCTGCGTGAAGCCGTCGGTGCTGCGGTCCATCCAGATGGTCATGAAGTGGCAACCGATACCGGCCATGGCGCGCGAGCCTTCGGGCACACGGGTAGAGGTGTTGTGCGGGCAGCCCGAACAGAACCAGGGCTGGCGGTCCGCGCCCTTGGTGCCCGACAGCTCGATCACGTGCATGGCGCGTTCCTTGGCTTCCAGGATCGCCATTTGCGCGTCGATGCGCGCGCTGGTATCCGCGTCCAGGCCCAGCTTTTTGATGCGCTGGGCAATGGCGCGCGCGATCAAGGCAGGGTTGAGATCGGCATTGGCACGCAGCAGCGTGTTGGCCATGGGATTGGGCATGGACCATTCGCCACCGGCGCCATAGTGGTCGGGCGTCTCCACCTCGTTGAACTTACCCAGCACCGTGGGGCGCACATCGGCGCGCCAGTTGTACAGCTCTTCCTTGAGTTGGTATTCAATGACCTGGCGCTTCTCTTCCACCACCAGAATCTCTTGCAGCCCCGTGGCGAATTCGCGGGTGAGCTGCGCCTCCAGTGGCCAGACCACGCCCACCTTGTGCAGGCGGATGCCGATGCGTTGGCAGGTCGCGTCGTCCAGCCCCAGGTCCAGCAGGGCCTGGCGCGTGTCGTTGAAGGCCTTGCCGCTGGCGATGATGCCGAAGCGGTCGTTCTTGCCTTCGATGACGTTGTAGTTCAGGCGGTTGGCGCGGATGTAGGCCAGCGCCGCGTACCACTTGTAGTCCATGAGCCGGGCTTCCTGCTCCAGCGCGTGGTCGGGCCAGCGGATGTGCAGGCCGCCGGGGGGAATCTCGAAGTCGGCCGGCACGCGGGTGATCACCCGGTCCGGGTCGATCATCACGGTGGAGCTGGACTCCACAATTTCCTGAATCGTCTTCATGCCCGCCCACACGCCCGAAAAACGGCTCATGGCAAAGGCATGCAGACCCAGGTCCAGGATCTCCTGCACATTGGCCGGAAAGAACACAGGCGTGCCGCAGGCCTTGAAGATGTGGTCGCTCTGGTGCGCGGCGGTGCTGCTCTTGGAGATGTGGTCATCACCGGCCACCGCAATCACGCCGCCCCAGGGGGTGGTGCCGGCCATATTGGCGTGTTTGAACACGTCGGAGCAGCGGTCCACGCCCGGGCCCTTGCCGTACCAGATGCCGAACACGCCGTCGTACTTGTTGCTGCCGGGCGGGGCAAAGCCCAGCTGCTGCGTGCCCCACAGCGCTGTGGCAGCCAATTCTTCGTTGACGCCGGGCTGGAAGTGAATATGGTGGGCCTGGAGGTACTTCTCGGCCTTGACCAACGACTGGTCGTAGGTGCCCAGCGGCGAGCCGCGGTAGCCGCTGATGAAGCCGGCCGTGTTCTTGCCCAGGCGCTGGTCGCGCACGCGCTGCAGCATGGGTAGTTTGACCAGGGCTTGCACCCCGCTCATGAAGGCGCGGCCGTAGTCCAGCGCGTATTTGTCGTCCAGGGTGACCGTGTCCAGCGCCTTGCGGATGTGCTCAGGCAGGTCGCGGTTGAGGGGTGCATTCATGGTGCTTGTCTCCGTTATAGCTGCGGCAAAGTGTATGCCTGCAAGGCGGATATGTCTTTGCGTTCTTTGCCCTCATATGGGCCTACAAAGAACGATTCTTTCTCCATAATGCTATTTATGGAAACACTTGACCGATTTGACCTCGCCATCCTGAACGAACTGCAAAACGATGGCCGCCTGAGCAACGCCGAACTGGCCAACCGCGTGGGCCTGAGTGCGGCGCCCTGCTGGCGCCGCGTGAAGGCGCTGGAGGACAGCGGCTTTATCACCGGTTACCGCGCCGAGATCAACCGCCACAAGATGGGCCTGGGCGTGCTGGCCTTTGTGCGGCTGGACGCCAACCGCAACAGCGGCGACGTGCTGCATGGGCTGGAAGAGGCGATCCGCCAGATTCCCGAGGTCATCAGCTGCCACTACATCAGCGGCACCGGCACCTTCGAGTTGCAGGTGGTGAGCCGCGACCTCAACACCTTCAGCCAGTTCGCGCGCGAGGTGCTGATCAACCTGCCCAATGTGAAAGATGTGCACACCAGCTTCTCGCTGGGCGAGGTGAAAGCCAGCAGCGCGCTGCCGCTGGGCCATCTGCAGCCCCAGCCCACCACCGCCACCCCACCCCGGAGCCGCCCATGAACCGCCGCCACGCCTTGGTTTTTGCATCATTTTGGCCTCTAGCCCACGTCGAATATGCGCTAGCAGCTCCTGATTTAATAGCAAATCCGTCCGCCTTGCCCATGCGCAACCTGCTGATCGAGGTGCGCCAGGTGCAGTCCGACGACAGCCAGCGCGCGGGCGTGGAGCTGGGCAACCGTGGTGGCGTGCAGATGAACCAGTCGCGCAACAGCGGCACAGCCACGCAGCAGGCGCTGGTGCTCAACGGCCGGCCGGTGCGCCTGGGCCTGCAGACCACCACGCCCATCCGCCTGCTGCAGGGCTTTGTGCGCAATGGCCGCGTGGTGACCACGGCGGGCACGGTGCTGCTCGAAGCCGGCACGGGCTTCAGCGCCACACCGCGCTGGGACGGCGGCACGCTGGTGGAGCTGGAACTGGCGGCGCAGCAGGCACTGCGGTCCGGCTCAGCCCTGCCCGGGGCCACTGCGACCACGGCCACCAGCAGTGTGTTGGCGTTGCCACTGGATGAGTGGACGACGGTGGGGGAATCGGAGCAGAGTTCGCAGTCCAGCAACGGTGGGCTGACGGGGGGGCAGCAGCAGAGTGGGGTGGTGCGGACGGAGGTGCAGGTGCGGGTTTCTTTGCGTTAGGTCTTTTTTTAACACCCACTCCCCCAGCCCCTCGCCCCGTCGGCGAGGGGAGCTTTTAACAGCCATATCTTGTTGTGTCGCGCCGGCTACTTGGCTACTGGCAGGGCTTTAGGTGTGTTCTTTCAGGCCACGGCCTGCGCCTGCGTTGGGGGGTGGCCTCGGAGATGTGGGTTAGTCAACGCTGGCGGCTGCGCACGCCAGTGGCTCCGAGCCAACTTGTGTGAGGTTGCCGCAACCGCCTGCGCTGGCCGTGGCTTACCCATCCAGTGGCAACCGGCCCCTGTAAGGCCGTATTCGGCGCGAAGCAACCAAATACGGCTGTTAAAGCTCCCCTCGCCGACGGGGCGAGGGGCTGGGGGAGTGGGTGTTAAAAAAACAAAGCCACTTAAACCGACAACGCAGCCAGCCACCGCGCATGGTAAGCCTGCAAGCCCGACACCTGCGCCGCCGCCACCGGCGCCAACGCCGAAGCTGCCGACTCACCCCAACGCGACAACAGCCAAGCCCCCCGAGCCGTCCCCTCCATCACATCATGGCTCGCCAGACACCGCGCCTGCGGTAACAAGGCTTGCAACAACGCCAAGTACAAAGCGTTCTGGGCCAGTGGCCCTTCCAGCACCACCGTGCGCGGCAAGTCCACGCCGTCCCACAGCCGATCCACCAGCCACGCCGTGGTCTGCGCGCAGTACAGCGCGGCCAGTGCAGCGCGCTGGCCAGGCGGCAATGCCTCCAAAAGAGGCTGGCCCTCACGCACGATCTGTCCCTGACGCCCCATGAACGGACCGCCGTGCTCGGCAAACGACGGCGTAGCCAAGGTGCCTGAATCCACCAGCGCCTGCACATCGGCCAGCGTGCCCGCATCGGGCACGGCGCCGTCCAGCAGCGCGGCAAATTCGCGTCCGCCCATGAAGCGGGCCGTGGGCGTGGCGCGGCCCAGCACGTCCACATTGGCCAGCATGTCGCGCTCGGCCTGCAGGCTGGCGGTGGGCGCGCCGGGCGCCATGAGCACGGTCCAGGTGCCGGACGACACCACGGTCAGTGCCGAGGCATGGTCCGCCGACGCATCCAGGTAGCGCGCCAGGCAGGCATTGCTGTCGTGCACGCCCACATGCACCTGGCAGTGCGCGGGCAGGCCCCAGGCCTTTGCAATATCAGGGCTCACGGTGCCCAACACCTCCCAGGCAGAGCGCAACGGCGCAAACAAGGCAGCCCAGCCCTTGGCCTGCGCGAGTGCCGAGAAACCACCATCTTGCGGGCGCCACAGGTGCGTATGGCAGCCCAGGGACGAGACCTCACTGGCCCTTTCACCGCACAGGCGCCAAGCCCAGTATTGCGCATAGGGCAGCAGGCAGCGCGTGCGCCGCCAGGCCTCGGGGTGCAGGTTCTGCACATAGCAAAGCTGGCGCGCGGCGTTCAAGCCCGCGGGCAGGTCGGGCGACAGGGTCTGCGCAAAGCCATCGGCCGCCGCGTCAAACGCCTGGGCCAGCAGCGGATGCTGCGCCAGGCCGTCGAATTCGTAGTCCACGGGCGCCCAAGCCAGGCCCTCATCACCCAAGGCCACCAGTGCGGCACCGTGGGTAGAGGCAATGGCGCGGCGGCAGCGTGCCGTGTGGGTGGACGCGCGCAGGGTCTGCGCCATCCAGTCTTCCAGCCCTTGCACATCCAGCGCGGGGTAGCCCAGAGGCGACGGCACGCTGGCGTTGTCGCGCCCATGGCGTTCCACCACCGCGCCCTGTGCGTCCACCATCAGCAGCTTGGCGTGGCTCTTGCCGATGTCGATCACCAGCGTCAGTTCGTCATTCACAGCCACTGCCCTCACTCCATGTGGAACAGGCAGGGCAACGGCTCGGCCACCGGGGAACCATCGGGGTTGGCGCGCATGATGTCGGCCATGTAGGCCCACCAGCGCTGCATCACCGGGTGGCTGGGTAGGCTGTCCATGGTGTGGCCTGCGGTGCGGCGCAGCACGGCAAACAGCACATGGTGCTCTTCATCGAGGTAGATGCTGTAGTCGCTCACGCCCGCATCCTTCAGCAAGGCGCTGAGTTCGGGCCAGATCTCGTCGTGGCGCTTTTTGTACTCGGCCACGCAGCCGGGGTTCAGGAACATGCGAAACGCATATTTCTCCGTAGGTGCCATGGCGTTCATGCGTGCGCTCCCTTGCGCTTCAGCAAACGCGGCAAGACCATGGAGACAATCAGCAAGACGCCAATGACCATGCTCATCACAATGCCGGTCACATTGGCCATGCCCATGGCGAAGGTAAACAGGCCCAGCAACAGCACGGCCAGCATGGTGCCCACGATGCTGCCGCGCCCGCCTTCAATGGCCACACCGCCCAGGATCACCATGGTGATGGCGTCCAGCTCCCAGCCCATCGCAATATTGGGGCGCGTGCTGCCAATGCGGCCGGTCAGCATGATGGCTGCCAGCGCCGCCATGAGGCCGGCAAACACAAACAACGCCATGCGATACCGGTCCGCCTCAATGCCTGAAAAGCGCGCTGCCACGGGGTTGGCACCGATGGCGTACAGGCGGCGGCCCAGCACCGTGCGGTGCAGCGTCACGCCCACCACAATGGCGCCGGCCAGCAACACGGCAAACTCAATCGGAATGATGAGCCAGCGCACGCCGATCACTTCGCCCACGTAGCTGTTGCCCAATGTGGAGAACACCTCGGGGTAGCCCGAGATGGCCTGGTCGCCCAGTGCCACCATGGCCAGACCGCGGTACAGCGACAGCGTGCCGATGGTCACCACGATGGAGGGCAGCTTGTAGCGCGTGACCAGCACGCCGTTCACGGCGCCGGCCACACCGCCGGTCACAAAGGCTGCCAGTGTCATGCCCAGCGGGCCGGCGCCGGCCTTCATGGCATAGCCCATGGCCAGTGAGCTTAAAGCGAGGATGGCGGCAATCGACAGGTCAATCTCACCGGTGATGATGAGCAGGGCCAGCGCCAACGCGAGGATGCCTTTTTCGCTGAAGTTGAAGGTGCTGTCGGCCAGCGCATCGGGCGTCATGAAGCCCGGCTGCGCAATGCCAAACACCACCAGCAGCACAACCAGCAGGGCCAGCAGCACGCGTTCCCATGTGTTCCAGGCCTTCATGCTGCGGCTCCTTGGGCTGTCGTGCTTGTCATCGCTTTGTGTTCCAGAATCTGGCGCCCTGCGCGCCGCTCGGCGCGGGCATTCACCGTCACCGAAATCAAAATCACGGCACCGGCAATCGCCTGCTGCCAGAAGGGTGAGACCTGGATCACCGGCAGCGCGCCGTTGACCACGCCGATGAACAGCACACCGAGTGCCGCACCCAGCACCGAGCCCACGCCGCCGCCAATGCTCACCCCGCCAATCACGCAGGCCGCCACCACGGTCAGCTCATAGCCTGCGGCCAGCTCGGTGTACGCAATGGAGTAGCGCCCCACCCACAGCAACCCGGCCAGGCCGGCCAGCATGCCCGACAGCGTATAGACCATCATGAGGCGCTTGTTGGCCGAGATGCCCACATAGGCCGCCGCATGCGGGTTGCCCCCCAGCGCATAAATCTCGCGGCCTTCGCGGCGCAGCTTCAAAAACACGGCCGTCAGCGCCAGCACCACCAGCGCAAACCACACCAGCGCGGGCAAGCCCAGCCACACTTCGCGCGGCAAGCCTTTGATCACTGCGTGGATGTCCTGGTCGGACACCCAGGCGCCCTTGCTGGCCACAAAGATCGCGCCGCGGTAGGCGGACAAGGTACCTAGCGTCACCACAATCGGTGGCAGTTCAAAGCGGGTGATGAGCCAGCCGTTCACGGCACCCAGCAGGGCGCCCACGCCCAAGGCAATGACCAGCAGCGCTGGCACCGAAGCGCCAGGCCAAGCCTTGCCGATGAGTGCGCAGACCATGCCGGTCAGCGCCAGATTGGAGGCCACTGACAGGTCAATGCCGCGCGTCAACAGCACCAACATCTGGCCCATGACGAGGATGGCCAGGATGGCCGAGTCGTTGGCAATGTCCATGCCATTGCGCCAGGTCAGGAAAACCGGCGCGCGGGCGCCCACGGCCAGCGCAATGGCCACGATGATGGCCAAGAGCAGCCATTCACGCCGAATCGATTTCAGAGATGTCATGCTGCAAGCGCCTCCTGCGCTGTTGCGGGTTCGGCCACACGAGGCACCGGCACAGCGGTCAGGCCCGAGGCCGCGGCCACGATCTGTTCTGCGTGCGCGTTGACACGGTCAAATTCCGCCACCTGCACGCCACGGCGCATGACGATGGTGCGGTGCGCGAGGTGCATCACTTCGGGCAATTCGCTGGACACGAGGATCACGGCCAGGCCCTGCTCCACCATCTCGGCAATCAGCTGGTACACGGCCTGCTTGGCGCCCACGTCGATGCCCTTGGTGGGCTCGTCCAGAATCACGATGCGCGGGTCCAGCCCCAGCCACTTGGCGATCACCACCTTTTGCTGGTTGCCGCCGGACAGGCCGGACAACAGCGTGTCGGGTGAATGGGTCTTGATGCGCAGGCGCTCGATCATGCGCTGGCACAGGGCCGACTCGCGCACCTTGGACAGCCACACGCCACGCGCAAAACGAGACAGGCCGGCCAGGCTGATGTTGTGCTCCACCGAAAAGCCCAGAATGCCGCCCTGGCGCTGGCGCTCTTCGGGCACATAGGCAATGCCGGCCGCAATCGCGTCGCCGGGACGGCGCGCATGCAGCGTTTGGCCGCACACCACAAACTCACCACGCGCCGCGGGGTTCAGGCCCATGATGGCCAGCATGGCCTCGCTACGGCCCGAGCCCACTAGGCCGTAGAAACCCAGAATCTCGCCACGGCGCAGCTCGAAGGCCACGTTGTTGAATTCGGTGGGGTGCGACAGGTTCTTCACCGTCATCACCACCTCGCCCGGAACAGAAGCAATGTGCGGGTAGATCTGGTCGATGGCGCGACCGGCCATGAGCTTGACCAGCTCCTGCTCGGTTGCATCGGCGATGGCACCACTGCCCACGGCGGCACCATCGCGCAGCACCACGTAGCGGTCCGCCACCGCAAAAATTTCGTCAAATTTGTGGGTGATGAAGATCACCCCCACGCCCTGGTCGCGCAGCTGGCGCACGATGCCGTAGAAGTCGCGGATCTCGGCCTGCGACAGCGCGGCGGTCGGTTCGTCCAGAATGACCACCAGCGCCTTTTGCGACAGCGCGCGCGCAATTTCCACCAGGTGCCGCTCGGCCAGGCTCAGATCCTTCACCAGCGTGGTGGCCTTGAAGCGCGCGCCGATCTGGTCCAGCACCGCTTGGGCCTGTGTATTCATCGCAGACCAGTCGATGAAGGGACCGCGCATCAGGTGGCGCCCCACGTAAATGTTTTCGGCCACGCTGAGTTCTTCGAACATCACCGTTTCCTGGTGCACGGCCAGGATGCCTGCGGCCTGTGAGGCCTGTGCGTTGGCAAAACTTTGCACCACGCCGTTCAGCGTGATCACACCTTCGTCCACCGGCACCACACCGGTGAGCATCTTGACCAGCGTGGACTTGCCCGCGCCGTTCTCGCCCACCAGGGCCAGCACTTCTCCGGCCCGCAAATCCAGGTCCACCCCGCGCAGCGCATGGGTTGCGCCGTAGCGCTTGTGGATGGTCCGCAGACTCAGCAATACATCAGACATGATGAGAATCCAACATTCCAAAAAAAGGGGGCTACCCCAACCAGGCAGGGTTGCCCCGTCGACCTCAGTGGCCTGCGCCGAGGGGCGCAGGCACACGCCGCATCATCAGAAGAATTTTGCGAACTTCTCGACGTTGGAGGCATCGTACGTGAAAGGCTCGGACATGGCGGCTTCGCCCTTGTCGTCTAGCGTCACGGTACCCACACGGCCCAGAGACACCTTGTCGCCCGCCTTGCCAGTGACCTTGCCAGAGATGAACTGGCTGGCCGCATAGATGGAGGAGTAGCCCAGGTCGATGGGGTTCCAGATGGCGAAGGACTTGACGGCACCGCTCTTCACGTGGCCAGCCATTTCAGAGGGCAGGCCCAGACCGGTCACGAAAATTTTGCCGACCATCTTTTCATCCTGCACTGCTTTAGCCGCAGCCGCCACACCCACAGTGGTGGGGGCAATGATGGCCTTCAGGTTGGGGTAGCTCTTGAACAGGCCTTGGGCTTCGCGGTAGCTCTTGTCGGTCTGGTCATCACCGTAGACCACGCTGACCAGTTTCAGGCCCTTGTAGGCGGGCTGAGCCAGCACCTTCTTGGCCTCTTCGATCCAGATGTTCTGGTTGGTGGCTTGGGCAGTCGCGGACAGCACGGCCACTTCGCCGGTAGCGCCGATGGCGTCGGCCGTCATCTTCACCAGCTTCTCGCCGATCAGCGGGTTGCTGGAGGGGTTCAGGTGCATCATGCGGCCATCTTTGCGCACACCGGAGTCAAACGAGATGACCTTGATGCCGCGGTCCATGGCGCGCTTGAGAACGGGGGCCAGGGCGTCGGGGTCGTTGGCGGAGATCACGATGGCGGAAACCTTTTGCGCAATCAGCGAGTTCACGATTTCGATCTGGCCTTCGGCAGTCGCCTTGGCGGGGCCGGTGTAAATGATCTCGATGTTCTTGAGTTCCTTGGCGGCTTCTTGCGCGCCTTGGTTGGCGGCGTCAAAGAAGCCGTTGCCCAGACTCTTCACCACCAGGGCGATCTTGTCGGCCGCAAACGCGGGGCTGACCAGGGCCGCGCTCAAGGCAATGGTCAGCAGGGTTTTGAGTTGTTTCTTCATGCGTGTCTCCTGGAATTGTTAGTAGAAAAATTTGACCCGAAGGCCGGTCTCGATACCGACTGCACACACCAGGGGCTGGTGGTGTGAACCGGGTTCGATGGGGGTAGCGCACATGCCCATTGCAAGTGCACTTAAACGATGCCGCTGCTGGGGCCGCTGGCGGGGCGAATCGTCGCCATCTGCTTGCGGTAACCACTGGCGCGGTAGGCCTGGACCGGGTCGGCGGCGCCGCCCGCATCGATGCGAATCTTTTGCAGCAAGGGCGTCACATCGGTGTGGAAGGCCTGCTTCAGCGTCTGGGCGGCCATCAACACGTCGTTGCTGTCCTGGTAAGCGGTCAGTGCTTTGCGGTCCACCAGCAGCGCCTGGGCATAGCAGCGCTGCACGGTCACGGCGCTGGTCATCAGGCTCTCGATGGGGTCGGTCACGTTGTGCGACTGGTCCAGCATGTAGGCGGGGTCAAACTCGGCGGCACCGGTTTGCGCCGCGTCCACCAGTTCGTTGAACACCAGGAACAGCTGGAAGGGGTTGATAGAACCGCTGTCCAGGTCGTCGTCGCCGTACTTGCTGTCGTTGAAGTGAAAACCGGCCAGTTTTTGGGCATGCACCAGGCGCGCCACAATCATCTCGATGTTGGTGTTGGGCGCGTGGTGGCCCAGGTCCACCAGGCAGCGCGCCTTGGGACCCAGGGTTTGCGCGGCCAACAGGCTGGAACCCCAGTCTTGAATGACGGTGGCGTAGAAGGCAGGTTCGAACATCTTGTGCTCAAGGAACATGCGCCAGTCGGCCGGCAGGGCGTCGTAGATCTGGCGGTTGCTGTCCAGGTAGCGCTCAAACTGGCGGCGGAAGTGGCTTTGGCCAGGGAAGTTGGCACCATCACCAATCCACACGGTCAGCGCCTTGCTGCCGATCTGCTTGCCAATCTCGATGCACTCCAGGTTGTGCGCCACGGCCTGCGCACGCACGCCGGCGTCAGCATGGGTCAGGCTGCCGAACTTGTACGACAGCGGCTGGTCTTTTTGGTCCGAGAAGGTGTTGGAGTTGACAGCGTCAAAACCCACGCCGTTGGCGCTGGCGTGTTCGCGCAGCTCCTTGTAGTCATTCACCTTGTCCCAGGGGAAGTGGGGCGACACGGTGGGCGTGCAGCGCACCAGCTGCTGGATGACGCCGCAGTCCTGGATTTTGTCGAACACATGGCGCGGCTCGCCCAGGCCGGGGAAGCGCGCAAAGCGGGTTCCACCGGTGCCCACACCCCAGCTAGGCACAGCCACGGCGAACTTCGCCACCTCGGCCTTGAGGACCGCAATGTCCACGCCGCGGCGGGCCAGTTGTTCACCCAGGGTTTCATAGTCCAGGTTCACGCGCGCTGCGGCCTGGGCGTTGTGGTCGGCGATCAGCCCGGTGTTGATCTGTTGTGTCATGGTGTGTCTCGAGTGCGTTCTTGTTGTCTTAGCGTGGGAAAGCGGCCAGGTTGCCTGCGTCCACGTTGAGGATGTTGCCGGTGGATTTGGCTGCGAGTTCACTGGCCAAAAAGTAAGTGGCCTCGGCAATGTCTTCGGGGAAGACGCTGCGCTTGAGCATGGAGCGGTCGCGGTAGAAGGCTTCGAGTTCTTCCTCGCTCACCTTGTTGGCCGCGGCGCGTTCCTGGCTCCAGGTGCCGGTCCAGATTTTGCTGCCACGGATCACGGCGTCGGGGTTCACCACATTGCAGCGGATGCCCAGCGGTGCGCCTTCCAGCGCAAAACTGCGCGAGAGTTGGATTTCTGCCGCCTTGGCGGCGCAGTAGGCCACGGCTTGGTTGCTGGCCACCATGCCGTTCTTGCTGGCGATGAAAACCATGGAGCCACCGACGGCCTGCGCCTTCATGAGGCGGAAGGCTTCACGGCCCACCAGGAAATAGCCCGTGGCCAGAATGCTCTGGTTGCGATTCCACAGCGCGAGGGTGGTGTCTTCCAGCGGCGCAGCAGAGGCAATGCCTGCGTTGGACACCAGAATGTCCACGCCGCCGTATTCAATGGCGGTGCGGGCATAGGCCGCAATCACCGACTCCTCGCTGGTGACGTCGCAGACCACACCGCGCACCACGTCTTTGCCAAATTTTTTGGCCAGTTCAGCCACCGTGGTTTCCAGCGCGGCAGCATCAATGTCCAGCAGCACGGCGCACACGCCCTCTTGCAGCTGGCGCTCCACAATCGCGCGGCCAATGCCACCGGCACCACCGGTGACCAGGGTCACCTTGCCCACCAGGGGTTTGGCCTTGGGCATGCGCTGCAGCTTGGCTTCTTCGAGCAGCCAGTACTCGATGTCAAACGCTTCTTGCTCCGGCAGGCCCACGTAGGTGTCGATGGCGTTGGCATCGCGCATCACATTGATGGCGTTCACATAAAACTCACCTGCGATACGGGCCGTGGCCTTGTCCTTGGCAATCGCCACCATACCGATGCGCGGCAGCAGGATGATGACCGGATTGGGGTCGCGCAGCGCCGGGCTGTTGGCGCGCTTGCAGCGCTCGTAGTAGGCGGTGTAGTCGGCACGGTAGTCGGCCAACTTGGTGGCAATCGCCTTGGCCAAATCGGCGCCTTCCAACTGGTAGACCGATTCGTCCAAGATCAGCGGCTTGATCTTGGTGCGCAAAAAGTGGTCGGGGCAAGAGGTGCCCAGTGCCGCCAGGCTCTGCAGCTGCTGGCTGTTCACAAACTCCATCACCACGGCCTGGCGATCCACATGCAACAGCTTGTGGCCACTTTGCGAGGCCTGGCCACGCAGCACGGGCAGCACGCGGGCCAGGATAGCGTCCTGGTCAGTGGCTTCCAGCGACACCACCTTGGCGCCACCAAAGGGCACGGCCTTGCGGGCCTGCGCTTGCGCTGCGAGCCAGGTTTGCGCTTGCTCGATCACGGCCACGGTGTTCTCGTAGCAAGTGCGGGAATCGTCACCCCAGGTGAACAGGCCATGGCCACCGAGCACCAGGCCCTTGAGACCGGGGTGGGCTGCCACATAGCGTTGCAACTGCAGGCCCAGCTCGTAGCCGGGACGGCGCCAGGGCAACCAGCCGATGGTGCCGCCAAAGGCGTCCTTGGTGATGGTCTCGCTGTTGGCCATGGCGGCGATAGCGATGACCGAATCGGGGTGCATATGGTCCACATGCGCAAACGGCAGGTAGGCATGCAGCGGCGTGTCGATGCTGGCAGCGCGCGGGTTCAGGTTGAAGGTGCAGTGCGGCAGGTAGCCCACCATCTCGTCTTCAAAGTCAGAGCCGCGGTAGATGCCTTGCAGTGCGTTCAGCTTGTCCATGTACAGCGTGGAGAAGCCGTCCAGCTTCATGGAACCCACATCGCCACCCGAACCCTTGACCCACAGCACCGAAACGTCTTTGCCGGTCAGCGGGTCTTTCTGGGTGATCTTGGCGGAGGTGTTGCCACCACCGTAGTTGGTGATGCGCAGGTCAGAGCCCAGCAAGTTGGAGCGGTACAGCAGCAGATTGGCGGCGTCCAGCTTGGCGGCGTGGTCCTGGTTCCAGACAGGAAATGGGACGGGTTGGGAGCGAGTGGTCATGTGCAGTGCAGTTGCTAAGAATTGATGTGACTGTAGACAGCCTGAGCTATAGGCACAACGCAGACTTTTTTATGAAATTCATCAGAAAATCTGATAGATCACTAGAATGCGATCTGGCCCCTGCACACGCTCCCCGTTGCCCCGTTGGCACAGGGCGGCTACCCGTTGAATCCCTAGGGAAAACACCGATGAAAACCCGACGTCCCACCTCCGCGCCGGCACCCAAAGCCCTAGGGAAATCCCGCACAAGTCCAACCCCCGCATCCGAGCCGCAGGGCAGCAAACGCGACCACCGGCTCAAGAACCTGACGTTGCGCCAGTTGCGCCTGTTCGAGGCCGTGGCCACACAGCTGAGTTACTCGCGCGCGGCCGAGCAGATGAGCGTGACCCAGCCCGCCGTGTCCATGCAGGTGCAGCAGCTGGAAGCCGAGCTGGGCCTGCGGCTGCTGGTGAAGGTCGGCAAAAAAGTAAGCCTGAGCCAAGCTGGCGAAGAGATGCTGCGCCAGGCGCGGCGCATCCTGAACCAGGTGACCATGGCCGAGGAAGCCATCGGCGCCTTCCACGACACCGAGGGCGGCCATGGTGGCCTGCTGCACCTGGGCGTGGTGTCATCGGCGCACTACTTTGCGCCAGCGCTGCTCATGGCCTTTGCCGAACACTGGCCCGGTGTGAAATTCAAGCTCACGGTAGACCGGCGCGAGACCATTCTGGCCATGCTGCAGGACCACCAGCTCGATGTGGCCATTGCGGGCTACCCGCCGTCCGAGGCCGATGTGGAGGCCGAAACCTTTGCGCAAAACCCGCACTGCGTGGTGGCCGCGGCTAACCACCCGCTGGCCAAGAAACGTCGCATTCACTGGGATGCGCTGCGCGACGAGCCCTTCATCTTTCGCGAACCCGGCTCAGCCACACGGCAGTTTTTTGACCACCTGCTGCAAGCCCAGTCGCTGCCTGTGCGCGTGACCATGGAGCTGTCGGGTAACGAGACCATCAAGCAGGCGGTGATGGCGGGTATGGGCATCAGCTTCTTGTCGGCCCACACTTTCCAGGTGGAGATCGAGGCGGGCAAGCTCGCCGTGCTGCACATGGAAGACATGCCCAAGATGCTGGACTGGTGCCTGCTGCACCGGCGCGACTCAGCCCTTAGTGGCGTCAACGGCGCCTTCCGCGAATTTGTACTGGAACACGGTTCGCGGCTGGTGCAATGTCGCATGTAACAAGGGGCCCATAAGGCCCCCACGCTCCGCCGCTACGCGAGTCGCCGCCGCACAGCACTAGCGGTCCAGCACGCTGCGAATCGTCGCGGCCAGTTCTTCTTCCACAAACTTGGCGATGTAGGCATCGGCCCCCACGCTCTTCACATGGCTCTCGTTGGTGGAGCCCGTAAGAGACGAGTGGATGATGACCGGCACCTTGCTGAAGCGGCCGTCCTGCTTGATGTTGCGCGTCAGCGTGAAGCCGTCCATCTCGGGCATTTCCAGGTCGGTCAGCACCAGCGCCACCTTGTCTTTGATGGACTTGCCTTCGGCCGTCGCAGTGTCATGGATGGACTGCAGGCGTTCCCAGGCTTCCTTGCCGGTCTTGGTCATGATGTAGGGCACGTCCATGCCCTTCAGGCCCTTCTCGATCATCATGCGGGCCACGGCGGAATCGTCAGCCGCCAAGATGATCTGGCCGGGCTCCAGGCGAATCTTGGCAACGGTTTTTGCATCGTCGGACTTAACCTCCTGGGGCATCACGTCGCGCAGGATTTGTTCCACGTCCAGCACCTGGGCCAGGCGGGTGTTTTCGGCGGCACCGTCCAGGCGTGCAATGCTGGTCACCAGCCCGCCGCCCGAGTTCTCGGCCGAGAGCACATGCTTCCATTCCAGGCGCACGATTTCGTTGACTTCTTCCACCGCAAACGCCTGGGTGGTACGGGCGAATTCGGTTACCAGCAAGATGCCCAGGCCCTTGGTGGGCTTGCAGCCCACCACCATAGGCAGGTTGATCACGGTAATCATCTGGCCGCGGATATTGGCCACGCCCATCACTTCGGGGGGCGAATTCACCATGGCGGTGATCTCGGGCATCACCAGGATCTCGCGCACCTTGAAAACATTGATGCCAAACAGCTCGCGGCGGTCGGCGCTGTTGGCGGCCTCCCCCAAGCGAAACAGCAGCAGTTCAAACATGCTGTTGGCAGCCAGGTTGGTTCGCTCGTCAATCTCGCGCATCTCTTTGCTCATGGGGTCCGTCCTGTTGAAGGCTTCAAGGTTGATGTATTGCCATGGTAACGCCATCCAGCCTATTTAGGCCAGAGCACCCACATCTGCAGCGGCTGGCGCAAACGGCCGGCCAGGTCGCCGGCCTCGGCGCCCCAGCCAGCGAAATAGTCGGCCCGCACGGCACCGGCAATGGCGCTGCCCGTGTCCTGCGCCAGCACCAGTTTTTGCAGGCTGGTTTGCGGCCCGGGCGAGGCCAGCCAGACCGGCGTGCCATAGGGAATGCTGCCGGGGTCTACCGCGATGGAACGGCCCGGCGTCAACGCCACGCCCTGGGCACCGCGGGGGCCAAAACCGGACTCCAGATCGGACAAGGTCTCTTCCTTGAAAAACACCACGCGCGGGTTGCTCCACAGCAGCTCCTGCTGGCGCCCCGGGTTTTGCGCCAACCAGGCCTTGATGCCAGGCCAGGACGCGTCCTTGACCAGCCCCTGGTCCAGCAGCCAGCGGCCCACGCTACGGTAGGGTTGGTCGTTGGTCCCCGCATAGGCCAGGCGCACCCAGCGCTGGCTGCCATCGGCCTGACCGACGCGAACGCGGCCCGAGCCCTGGATTTGCAGCACCAGCGCATCCACCGGGTCGGCCAGGTAAGCCAGGGCACGGCCTTTGAGCGCGGCCTGCGCCTCGGGCAGGGTGTCGATTTCCTGCCGTGTGAACCAGGGCTTGCGCTGGGCCAGCGTGGTGGGCGGCTGGTACAGCGGCACGGTAAAGGCAGCGGTGGGTACGCGGCTGGCCTCGATGACAGGCTCAAAGTAACTGGTCAGCAAGCCCGTGGCCTCGCCCTGCAAGGTCTCCACGCGGTAAGGCTGCAGGCGCTGCTGCATCCAGGCGCGCTGTTCGTCGGCGCTGCCAATGCTCAGGCGTCGCACCTCGGAACACAGGGCCGCCAGCGGCGCCTGCGGCTTCTCGCAGCTCTTGATCCAGGCGTTCCAGGCCTCGAACAGGTTGTCCTGGCCCCAGCCCGGCAGATCAGCCCACGACACGGGCACCCAGCGCGCACGCGGCTGGGCTAGGGTGCCAGGCACCACGGCAGCCGCTGGTGGCGCCACACTGCGCGGTGTCTCTACGGGGGCGGGCTCCTGCAGGGGCACACTGCCGCAGGCGGCCAGCATTCCTACAATGGCGGCCATTGCGCACCACGCCAGGACACGAACCATGACATTGCTACTGCTGGAAGCCCTGGGAGCCGGGCTGATTTTTGTTGCCATCATTTGGTGGACCATGTTCTCGGGCCGCCAAGGCGGTGAACTACCTGGCACCCACCCAGAAGAGAAGCCCACTGACGCGCCACCGCAGGACAAGGCTCAATAAGGCCTCTAGCCCCCGCAGAATATGCGCGAGCAGCTCCTGTTTTCATAGCAAACTGCATCACAACACGCGGTGCTGCAGCGACGGCAGTTGCGCCCGGCACTGCTGCAGGTGCGCATAGTCCAGTTCGGCGACCACCACGCCCGGCCCTTGCGCCTGCTCGGCCAGCACCTTGCCCCAGGGGTCGACCAGCAGCGTCTGCCCCCAGGTGCGCCGCCCGCTGGGGTGTACCCCCCCCTGGGCCGCAGCGGCCACGAATGACAGGTTCTCAATCGCGCGGGCGCGCAGCAGCACCTCCCAGTGCGCCTGGCCCGTGGTGTGGGTGAAGGCGCTGGGCGCAAGGATCAAATCTACGCCTTGCCGGGCATAGGCGCGGTACAGCTCGGGAAAGCGCATGTCGTAGCACACGCTCATGCCCACCTGCCAGGTCTGGCCGTCACGCGCCGACAGCGCAAACACCGTGGGCGTGTTGCCGCGCTCCAGCACGCGCGATTCGTCGTAACTCTCCACGCCGTTGTCGTAGCGGAACAGGTGAATCTTGTCATAGCGCGCCACACACTGGCCCTGCGGGTTGTAGGCCAGCGAACTGTTGAACACCCGGTCCGGCAGGTCTGCACGCAGCGGAAGCGTGCCGGCCACGATCCAGAGGCCCAGCGAGCGCGCGGTCCGCGCCAGAAAATCCTGCATGGGCCCGCTGCCAAAGCTCTCCTGGATGGCCAGCTTGTCCGTATCGCGCTGGCCGATCAGGCAAAAGTACTCGGGCAGCACGGCCAGCTCGGCACCGGCCTGCGCGGCCTGGGCCAGCAGCACGCCCGCGTGGTCCAGGTTGTCCGCCAGCACGCCGGTGGACACCATCTGAATGGCAGCAACTTTCATCTCTCACCTCCTGCTATCAACACAACACATACACCCTAACGGCGCTCCACCTTGGTCACACGCGGCTCCAGCCAGGTCCCATCCACCATGAACTCCTGGGTCGCCGCGTTGACCAGCGGCCCGCGCAAAATCAGCTGGGCCAAAAAGGTGCTCAGCCCCACCACGGGGTTGATGATGCTGGCGATCACCGAGGCGCTGCCTGCATTGATCTCGGGCACCACCACCACGCGCAGGTTTTGTGTTTCCTTGGCAATGTCGGCCTGGCCGTCCATCAGCACGGCGGCGTTCACGCCCTTCATCTGCAAATTGGTGGTGCGCGCAATGCCCTGCTCGATGGCGATGTCGCCGCGGAAGAAATCAAACGCAAAGCCTTCGCTGAACACATCACGGAAGTCCAACGTCAGCCGGCGCGGCAGCGACTGCAGGCTCAGCACGCCCAGCAGCTTGGCAATGCCGGGGTCGGCCTTGAGGAACTGGCCAGTCTCTACATTGACATTGAAGTTGCCCGCCATGCTGGGGTAGTCCAGATTGATGGGCGAGCCCAGCCAGGCTACCTGGCCCTCGATCTTGCCCTTGCCGCGGCGCACTACGCCGGTCATGCCGAAACGGTTCAAGAGCTCGCCCGCATCGTTGATGTCGAGCTTGAAATTCAGCACGGTGCGACGGCGTTCGCGCGCACTGCGGGCCGTGCCGGGACTGTTCATATTCGCCCAGTTGCCGCTGGCGGTCAGGGTGGCCTCGGGGGTCTGGATGTTGAAGCGGTTCAGCCGCCATTCGCGCGCACCCGCGGTGCCCAGGTTCACCGCTTCAATGTCCACATGCCCCAGCTTTTTGCCCCGCAGGTCGAAGTCCTCCACTTCGATGTCCAGCGCCGGGATGGTGGTGGGCTGATCGTCGAGCAGGCTTTCCACATCCTGCGCCGTGCTCTGGCCCACCGCCAGGCGCGCCAGGCGCGCGTACAGGCGCCCGGCGTTGCTGCCGGTGGGTTGGCGGTACTCCAGGTAGCCGCTGAGCTCGGTGGCATCCACGTTGGCGCGCCACACCAGGCCGTCGCGCCCACCCCCCMCCACCACGTTGTTGAGCTTGCGGCCCGACAGCCGCAGTTCCCGCGCCCGCACCGCCATCACCGTAGGCATGTAGCCCATGAAGGCCGACGCCCCAGGCGCCGCCGGTCCGCTGGCCGGGCTCTCGCCGGTGGAGCGGGACAGCACCTCGTTCCAGGCGTCCAGGTCCACACCGGACACGTTCAGGTTGGCCACCACGCCCTCGTCGGGCAGGGGCGCAGATTCGTCTGCCGCCAGCCCCACCGCAATGGCGCCGCGCAGCACGCGTGCATCGGCACCCGAAATGTCACGCTGGTAAATCACCGAGGCCAGGGTGCCCACGGTGAGCTGCAGCTGGTCTTGCAGGCGCACCGGCGCGCCCGCGACTTGTGGGGTGCGCAGCAAGGCAGTCTCCAGGCGCACCGGCAGGGTGGTTTCCGCCGTCTTGGCAAACGGTACCGGCAGGCTCAGGGCCATGCCGGTCAGCGGACTGCTGATCTGCAGCTCGGGCACGCCACTGCGCAGGCCCAGCACCGCGGTGTACGAGGTAGACCCACTGGCGTAGCCCGCCAGGCGCGTAGCCATGCCCAGCTCCTTGGCCTGGCGCAAGCCCTCGGCCGTGGCCGTGCCCTGCATGCGCAGTACCGGTGCAGCGGCCACGCGCGCGGAGCCCGGCACGAGAGGCGCACTGTGCATGTTCAGGCCACCCTCAATGCGCACATCGCCGCCCAGCGCACGGGCCTGGGTGCCGGTGACGGAGAAGCCCGATTCGGTAAAGGCCAGCGTGCCGCGCGCGCGCGTCAGGCGTGGGGTGTCGGCAGTGATTTGCAGATCGTTGCCGGCCAGCGTCACCTGGCCCTGCACCGTGGTGCGGTTCACATCGGTGAGTGGAACGCCCAGCTTGAGCCGGTAGTCTGCGTTGCCCGTGGCCGAGGCTTTGGCCAGTGCCCCGCCCAGCATGCCGCCCAGCGGCGAGCTGTGCACAATGCCCAACACCTCCGCCACGGGGCCCGTGGCCTCGGCATTCACCGCTAGCGTGGCACCCTGGAACAGGTGGCTGATGGTGGCGTCGGCCTTGGTGATGCGCAGGCCTGCGCTGCTGGCAAAGCCGCCCTTGGCGCCATTGACCTGCAGGGTCTCGTGGTCAATCACCAGTTCGCCCGACAGCTGCGACAACACGGGCCAAGGCAGGCTGTCCTTAGGCAGCAAAAACGCGGGCGCAAACGCAAAACTCGCGTTTTGCACATTGCCGGAAATGCGAAAGTCGCCCTGCTTGGCATCGGTGAAGGGGAACTTGGCCAGATCGCCCTTGACCTTGAACTTCACCCCATTGGCCACACCGCCGACGATGGCGGTTTGCAGATAGGTGCGCACGTCTTTTTCGATGACGTTGGGCAGGTAGCGGTACAGCCGCGTACCCACCACCTGGCTGGCCGTGCCCTGCAGGTCCAGTACGCCGGGGTAGCGGCTGTGCGCCTTGGCGTTGGCCGGGCCGGGGTCAGCGGTCTGCCATTTCACCTGCACGTCGACTTGGCCATCGGCGTTGCTGAAACGCAGGTTGGGAATGCTCACCTTCAAGTCGTCGCCCTTGCGCGTCCACTCCACCGCGGCGCTGAGTTCATCCACGGCAACCAGGGGTTCGTCCATCACCCCCAACAGGTCCAACACGCCCTGTTTCATGGCGACGCTGGCTTTGCCGCCCAGCTGGTTCAGGTCGAAGTCCAGGTCGGCACCGCGGAACCCCTGGGTCTGCACGCCGTTCAGCGTGCCGGCGTTGAGCGCCAGGCGCACCACCCGCCCCTTCGCCGCATAGACGCTGGGCTGCTCCGGTGGGCCCTGCCAGGTGGCCTGCAAGCTTTCCACCAAGCCCTGCGGGCTGTAGTAGCCCATCTGCGCGCGCAAGGCTTCGTCCAGCGGCAGGCGTTTGGCAATCTCGCCCATGGCTGCCAAGTCCAACCGGTCGGCCGAAAACTCTCCACGCGCCGGGGTCTTGGCAGCGGCTGCAAACAGGGCCAGCCGCACATTGCCACCGGGCCAGTGCAACCCGTCCTGGGTGTCAAAGGCCAGGGACTCGGTGAACACCTCAAAACCGCCGTCCAGGCGCCGCGCACCCAGGCGGCCGGCCACGCGGGTCAAATTCAGCGGGCCCAACTTGGGGTCCACCGTGGCTTCAACGTCGCGCAGCAGCACGTCGGCCGTGGCCCCGAGAACGTCGCCACGCGCCACATCGGCCCACACACGCAGACTGCCCACGCCCTTGGCCACGTCCACGCCCACATCGGCATAAGGGCGCAGGTGCGACACATCGGTCTGCGGGAGGTTGGCATACAGCTGCCCGGTCCAGGCGCGCCAGTCGCCCGCATCGGTCGAGAGTAGAGGCTGCTTGAATACGCCCATCACGCTGAGCCGCTCGCCCCATTGCGCGGGCGGGTCGGCATCCAGGCGCAGAGAATGGGTGTGCAGGCGGTTGCGCAGCACCACATCGACATTGGTGAGTGCCAGCGGCGGGGCGCCGCGCAGTTCGTCGGTCCAGCGCACAGTGCCATGGCGCAGCGCCACCTCGGTCTGCGAGAACACCCAGTCGGCCGCGGTCGTGTCGTGGGTGTCGCTGGCGGGCAGCGGCAGCCCGGCAATCCAGACCTGGCCGTCGGCGGCGCGGCGGATGTCCAGCACGGCGCCGTCCACATACAGCTGCTCAAATCCGAGGTTCAGCAGCGAGTGGGGCGACAGGGCCGCGATGACGGAGGGAAGCTTGAGTGCCTCGCGCCCTTGCGGGTCCAACAGGCGCACATCGGTCAGCGCAACCGAGGGAATCAGGCCATTGGATTTGGTGTCGATAGCACCAATGCGCACCGTAACCCCCAGCACCGTGGAGGCCCGTTGCTCCAGCCACGGGCGGAGTTCGCCAATTCGCGGCACAATCAGAAAATGCAATCCCCCCCACACCACGGCCATCGCTATCCATGCTGAGGCCAGCAAGCGAAGCGCCCATTTCGCGCTCACTGCAAGCGCTTTGAGCCAAGGCGAAGGGACAGGTGTCAAATCATTCATCGTGCATCGGGACTATGTCAGGAATTATGACCCGCATTGAGTCTTCCTCTTGGGCGGAGGGCTCCCGCTTTGGCCAGCGCATTCGGCGCCGTTACGAGGCACAACTCTCCTTGCTTCCCCCCCGGATACCTGACCGTGCTGCACTGCAGGCGCTGTACCAGGCCCTGCGCGCACAACAACCCGATGCCGCCACCGCGCTGCGCATCACGCGCCAGCTGGTGCTGGAACGCCTGGTAGCGCTCGATTGCGACGGCCAGGCCGACCTGACCAGCGTGACCCGGTTGATGACCGAACTGGCCGAGTGGGCCCTGGAAGTGGCTTACCACGAGAGCTTTGCCACGCTGCAGACCATCCACGGCGCCCCCCTGACCCCGCAAGGCGAGTTGTGCCAGCTGTGCATCATCGGCATGGGCAAGCTGGGCGCGCGCGAACTCAATGTCTCCAGCGACATCGACCTGATCTACATCTACGACCAGGACGGCGACACCACTGGTAACGCCGAGGGCCGGGGTCGCATCTCGAACCAGGAATTTTTTGCCAAGATGGTCAAAGCCATCTATGCGATGGTGGGAGACACCACCGAACACGGCTTTGTGTTCCGCGTGGACCTGGCGCTGCGCCCCAATGGCAACTCGGGCCCGCCCGCCGTGTCGCTGGGCGCGCTGGAGGAGTACTTCCACGTGCAGGGCCGCGAGTGGGAACGCTTTGCCTGGCTCAAAAGCCGCGTGGTGGCCCCACAGCAGGCCATCAGCTCCAGCTGTGCGCAGCAGCTGCGCGGCGTGGTCGTGCCCTTTGTGTTCCGCCGCTACCTGGACTACAACGTGTTCGACTCCCTGCGCGGTCTGCACCGCCAGATCCGCGACCACGCCTCCAAGCGCAGCGCGGGCCGCCCCGAGCGCAGCAACGACGTGAAGCTGTCGCGCGGCGGTATTCGTGAAATTGAATTCACCGTGCAACTGCTGCAGGTGGTGCGCGGCGGCCAGTACCCCGAGCTGCGCACCCGCCCCACCGTGAGCGCGCTGCAGCGCCTGGTGGTGGCCGGGCTGATGCCGCAGGCCACGGCCGACGGCCTGGCGCAGGCCTATGTGTTTTTGCGCCTGGTGGAGCACCGCATCCAGTACCTGGACGACCAGCAAACCCATGTGCTGCCCACCGACGAGACCGACCTGCGCTGGATTGCCAACACCCTGGGCCTGCATGACGGCTGTGCCCTGCTGCAAACGCTGGACCTGCACCGCGAGCTGGTGGCGCAGGAATTTGACGCTCTGCTGGGCGGCGCCCCCTCGGAATGCCGCGGCAGCTGCAGCAGCAAGGGCGTAGCCGCCACACCCAGTGATCTGGACACCGTGCTGGAGCAGCTGCAAGGGCTTTTCAAGGAGCGTGTGGCCTCCTGGCGCGAGCACCCACGCGTACTGGTCCTGAAAGAAGAATCACGTGCGCGCCTAGGCCGGCTGTTGCTGCGCACCGGCCAGTGGCTGGCCGAAGGCCGCGTGGCCGAAGACGCCGCGGTGCGCCTGGTGGACTGGATGGAGCCGCTGCTGCGCCGCGAGAGCTATCTAGCCATGCTGCTGGAGCGCCCCAAGGTGCACGAGCGCCTGCTGCGCATGCTGGGCGCCGCGCGCTGGCCCGCACGCTACCTGCTCAAACACCCGGGCGTGATTGACGAGCTGGCCAGCAACGCCATCCTGGAAGAGCGCTTTGACGCGGCGTCCTTCGAGCAGGACCTGGAGCGCCGCATGGCCTCGCTGCAGGGCAGCGCCGAGGACGACGACGAAGCCCTGCTGAACCTGCTGCGCCGTGCCCACCATGCCGAGGTGTTCCGCACACTGGCGCGCGATGTGGAGGGCGTGCTGACGGTGGAGCAGGTGGCCGACGACCTGAGCGCGCTGGCCGAAAGCGTGCTGCGCATCACCACGCGCTGGTGCTGGGAAAGGCTGAAGAACCGCCACCGCCCCGACCACCAGTTTTCCATCATTGCCTACGGCAAGCTGGGGGGCAAGGAGCTGGGCTATGGCTCAGACCTGGACATCGTATTTGTCTACGACGATGCCGATGAGCGCGCTGGCGAGGTCTATGCAGCCTTGGTGCGCAAGCTCATCAACTGGCTGACGGTGAAGACCGGCGAGGGCGACCTGTACGAGATTGACACCGCGCTGCGGCCCAACGGCAACTCTGGCCTGCTGGTGACCAGCTTTGACGCCTACGCCAACTACCAGCAGCAGCGCGGCAGCAACACCGCCTGGACCTGGGAACACCAGGCCATGACCCGCGCCCGTTGTGTGCTGGGCACTTCAGCGCTGCAGGCCCGCTTTGACGGCGTGCGTGCCGCTGTGATTGGCGCCGTGCGCGAAGAGGCGGGGCTGCGCCAGGAGATTGGCAGCATGCGCGAGAAGGTGCGTGGCGCCCACCCCGTGAAGGGCACGCAGTTTGACGTGAAGCACAGCCCCGGCGGCATGGTGGACATCGAGTTTGCGGTGCAGTTTCTGGTGCTGTCACAGGGTTGCAACCACCCGGAGCTGCTGGACAACGTGGGCAACATCGCCCTGCTGCTGCGCGCCCAGGCCTGTGGCCTGCTGCCGGCGCCAGTGGGTGATAACGCGGCCCAGGCCTACCGGGTGCTGCGCCAGATCCAGCACAAGGCTCGGTTGAACGAAGAGCCTACCCAGGTGGACGAAGCGGCGGCGCAGCAAGAGCGTGCCGCCGGCCTGGCACTGTGGGCGGCGGCGTTCGGCAGCTTATAAGCCTTTAAGGTCTCTAGCCCCCGCAAACAGTGCGCGAGCAGCTCCTGTTTTCATAGCATCTCATCGGGCGCAAAGGGAGCGATCAGCGTGGTGAGGAATCGTAGGCCCAGGCTGGCGTCGGGCTCCACCGATGCATCGGGGAACGCCGCACCCGGCGGGGCACGCCACCACAGTTGCTGGTCACGCAGTTCCACGCGGTAGGCATCGCGGGCCAGCGTAGGCTCCACCAGGCGCGTGGCTTCCGCAGAAATCGCGCGGTTGCGGATGGCGATGGCCACCTCGCTGTTTTGCAACTGCGAGCGCAGGTCCAGGTTCATGGAGCCCACCACCAGCAGCGCGTCGTCCATCACCACCAGCTTGGAATGCAGGCTGGCGCGTGACCCGGCATTGCCGCTGCCCAGCGCCGATGCGCCAAAACTGCGGAAGGTGCCCCGCTGCTCCGCCCGCATTTCGTACAGCTCTATGCCCAGCCCCAGCAGCGCCCGGCGGTAACGTGCATAACCCACGTGGGCGGCCGGCGCATCGTTAGAGGCCAGCGAATTGGTCAGCACCCGTATCTGCACATCGCGTCGGCGCAGGTCGGCAAAGGCCTTGAGCATGCGCTCGCCGGGCACAAAGTAGGGCGACACGATGAGCAGCGTGCGCCGCGCCTGCGCCATGAGCTGCAGCAGCCCGTCGACCGTGGTGTCCTGTGCGGCCTCGGTGACGTCAGCATCGGCCGCAATTTTGGAAGGCTTGTCCACGAGCAGCGCCGACGGTGCCCAGGTCCATGTCAACAAACGCAGGTCGGTGGTGCCGGGCAGAGTCTCGGCCACCGCGGGCGCTGGCATAGGCTTGAGGGCATCAATCTCCCGCACCGTCATCAGCGACTCCACCGGGTAGGCCAGCGGGTTGTTCCAATACTGGTCAAAACTGCGGGAGAGCTCACGCACGATGCGGCCCGCGGCCAGCACGTCCAGGTCCACAAAGTTGCTGTCCTGGCCCTGGCCAAAGTAGGTTTCTCCCAGGTTGCGCCCGCCGGTGATGGCCACGGCGTTGTCGGCCACCAGCATCTTGTTGTGCATGCGCCGCTGCATGCGCGCCGTGTCCTTGAGGTTGCTGAGCACCCGCCCCACCATGGAGCCGCGCCCGCCCGGCAGTGGATTGAACAGGCGCAACTCAATGTTCGGCTCAAACGCGAGCCTGAGCACCTGCGCGTTCTTGCCCGAGGTGTTGAAGTCGTCCAGCAGGAGGCGGATGCGCACGCCGCGCGCCGCGGCGTCGCGCAGCGCATCAAACATGCGCTCGGTGGTTTCGTCGGCAAAGATGGCGTAGTACTGCAGGTCCAACGTCTTTTGCGCAGCCTGAATCAGCGCCATGCGGCTGCTGAAGGCCAGTTCCGCATCGCCCACCAGCGCAAAGCCCGAGTCGTTGCGCGTACCCGCCTGTTGGGCCCGCGCCGCCACCGCCGCGCCCAGCCGCGTCTCGGCCGGGTTGGCCAGGGCGGAGGAAACCGGCCGGTCCACCGCGCTGGGCAGCGACGCACACCCGGTGAGCACCGCGCACAGCAGCCCCCCGGCCAGCCAACGCCAAACACCGGCCCCCACCCCGCGCTGGCGCTCTGCGGCCAAGGAAGGGGGAAGGCGCAGGGACGGCATGGTGCAGACCACTCTAGCGGAAAGCTTGGCAAACAGCGTGCGACGCCGCACCATCTAGCCACTTGTGATAAAAATGGGCCTCTAGCCCCCGCCGATGTTGCGCGAGCAGCTATATTTTTTGTAGCGACCTACCAGCACACCCGGCTGGCTGCCGCGAAGCCCTTCACCCTTTTCTTGTTGTCTGAATCCCATGCGTGCTTTTCTGTGGATGACCGGTGCCCTGGTGTCGTTTTGCCTGATGGCCATTGGCGGGCGCGAGCTGGCCGGTGGCATCAACACCTTCCAGATCCTGCTGTCGCGCAGCGTGATCGGGCTGGTGGTGGTCAGCGCCCTCATCTGGCGCACGGGCAAGCCCGAGCTGTTTCGTACCCAGCGGCTGAAGCTGCAGGTGGGGCGCAACCTGTTCCACTTTGTCGGCCAGTACGGCTGGTTTCTGGGCATTGGCCTGTTGCCGCTGGCGCAGGTGTTTGCGCTGGAATTCACCACGCCGCTGTGGACGCTGCTGATCGCGGCACTGTTCCTCAAGGAGAGACTGACCGCGCGCAAGGCCGTTGCGATTGCACTGGGCTCCATCGGCGTGGTGCTGATCCTGAACCCCGGCGGCGACATCGTGAACCCGGCGGCGCTGTATGTGCTGGGCGCAGCGGTCTGCTATGCCTTGTCCTATGTCGCGACCAAGGCGCTGTCCACCACTGAAGCCCCGCTCACCATCCTGTTTTACATGTGCCTGGTGCAGCTACCGCTGGGCCTGGTGTTGAGCGCCAGCCATTTTGTGCAGCCCACGCCGCTGCAGTGGGTGTGGCTGACGCTGATTGGCCTGAGCGCGCTCAGCGCCCACTTCTGCCTGACCCACGCGATGAAGACCACCGAGGTGAGTGTGGTGGTGACACTGGACTTTCTGCGGCTGCCGCTGATTGGCGTGGTGGGCATGGCGCTGTATGGTGAGGGCTTCAAGCCCATGCTGCTGGTGGGGGCCGCACTGATGCTGGTGGGCAACCTCGTCAACGTCTACAAGCCGCGCGCTAAGGCGGCGGGTTAAGGTACATCAGCTCGCGCGGGTGCGCTGGCGTTGTGTTTCACCCTACCTGGTAGGGGGCCGGTTTGCGGCGGAAGCGGTCGTTCTTTAGTCCGAGCCAGTAGCATAGGTCTGCTTCAATTGAGTTCCACAAATGCCCAAGATTCATTCGATCACTGCCGCCCCTGTCAACTTCGGAGTAACACTCCCCTCAGATGTTGACGTTGACACGGTCAATTTTTCCTCGGATGGGTTGGTAATAACTCTAAGCTCTGAAAAGGAGCGGAAATGCTGGGAATTGAGCTTCATCGATGTCATGGGTCACCGGGTCCTTGACGAAGGGGACCTTTTGGAGTTTTGGCCAGAATGCTCACGACCTCGTGGTTCAATCTTTCAAATCCAGGCCGGAGGTTGGCTGGCGCAAGAGTCCAATCGGGAGGGATTCTTACTTCGCCATTTGCAGCCCGGCATTTGTGAGTATTTCGTTAATGGTTCCGGTGCCTGCGTATGCGTGCTCTCACAATCTGCCCCTGAAATCAAGGCCTGTACTCAGGGCTAAGGTCGAATTCGAAGGACTGCTTTCAGTCTGCAGGCGTCGTGGTGTCGGGTCGATAGACTGCAAAATCGATAAATTTTTCGTTAGGTTGCATCAATGCACGAGATCGCAGATTTCATCGACAAGTACACCGAATCTGATCGGGAGCGGGTTGCCTTCGCTTGGAACGGCGAGCACGCGGCGGAGTTCGAGGATGCCAATCAAGAGTTCCGGTGGAAGGTAGTGCATGCGTGCTTGGCCGCACCAGAGAGGGCACCGCCGCTCTTGCTTGAGCACCTTTTCCTGGCAGATGCGGAGTGGTCACGCGAAGCGTGGGGTTCTCCGCATCACTTCGCAGAGCTTGGCGGCGCGCTCCTTGTGCGCGGCGAAGATGCCGCACTGGGTTCGTTCGCGAAAGGTTTCGTTGCTTCGTTCGACACCTTTGGTTCCTGCCACGAGCTCCGCCTTCCGGCTGAACTACTAGCTCGCCTAACCCGCCACACGCAGCAAGCACTGATAGGAATGAACGACGAAGAGCAACGAAAGCCACTCGAAGCCACTGTCGAGTTGTTCACAAAACTGCAAGCCGGAAGTGCCGCACATGGCTGGGCGAGGGTTGAACCGGGTACGCAAGTCGCAAACGTTCATGTCGTGTGGCCGCGCTGGTATCACACGGCCTGGATAAAGATTGCCTCGCTATGGAGGTCCAATGCAACCTAACCACTGCTTTAGATCTCTGCAAATGTCCGCAACCAGTCTGTTGGCGCCTGCGCTTTGTGGCAGATGCGGTCGTCTCGCTTCGGTGCTCGGTTTAATACGATTCCAACAGCTATTCGATACATTCCTCCTTAAAGGTTAGCCGCTATGAAGTTCCTCACGCCTTGGCACGAGAACAAAGACGATGAACTGATCGCCGAACTGGATAGGGAAGTGCCAAAGGGTCATGTTCTGCACGGCCTGCCGGTCAGCGTACTGGGTCGCAGGGACGACAAGGACGAGGTGCTCTTTGCGCTGCAAGATGGAACCGGGCGCCTCGCCACTGTGCATTTGACATTTCAGGTCGAGACAGATGTCCGCTGGCCTAGTTTCGCAATATTTGCAAGCGAAGCTGAGTGGATTGAAAAAATGCAGGCTGATCATGTCGAGTACGAGGCTTAACATTTCGGCCCATCGGATCGCCTGCGGTGTCCGCTGGCCCCTAGGTAACGACTGCTTTCAGTCTGACACGGCCGTTCCCCAGAGCGGCATCAGCCGCCCGATCTAAGCTAGTGACGCGCAACTTAGCCCTAATGGGCAACCATAACCATGCCAACGGGCGGGCCACTTCCCAGCACCCCCACATAGGAATAGACTGGTTCGGTCGCGTCACGCAGCTTTGCGGACGCATACGCCATGAACATCAACGACTTTGTCAAAGCCCATGCAGCCACCCAGTACCTGGGGGCCAGCGCCAGCACGCAGGCCACGGGTGGCTTGAGTTTGGTGGCGCAGGCGGGGCTTAAAAAGGCGGACCAGCGCATCCAGGCGCAGGTGGATACGACCACTGCGCAACTCTCCACGTTTGGCAAACTGCAGTCCGCCGTGTCAGGCACGCAGATAGCCGCGCGTGGGTTGGGTGTTTTGGGCAGTACCAGCACGGCAGCGGCGCAGAAGTCTGCTGCCAGTGATTTCACCAGCGCTTTCAACACGGCCCTGGCCAGCGCCAAGACAAGCGCCGCACAGCCCGGCGATGCCGCGGCGGCGCAAAGTGCCAGCCGTACCGGCGGCAACCTGCTGCGTGCGTTGGGCGCGGACTCGGCCACGGTGGATGCTCTCAAGAAGGTGGGCTTCAGCCTGAATGCGGGTGGCAGCCTGGTGCTGGACACCAAACAGCTGGACGCCGCACAAAAGGCAGACCCGACCGCTGTGCGCGCTACCTTGAACAAACTGGGCCAGCAGGTCTTCAGCGCGGCGACGCAGGAGTTGGCTGGCAATGGCAATGTGGGCTTGTCTTTGTCCACGCTGAACCAGCGCCCCGGCATTCTCAAAAGCCAACAAGCCACCTTGAGCGCGCTCGGGCAAGGCGCCAGCCCCACGCAGAGCAACACGGGCTTTGGCAGTTGGACGAACTGGGGCGTGTCGGCCTACCAGCAAAGCAGCTAGGTGCGGCCGGTTTTCACGGCGTTGTCTCAGCCCGCCCGAATGCGCTGCACCAGCTTGGTGGTCGAGTAGCCCTGCACAAACGGCAGCGCCAGTGCACGGCCGCCCCACGACTCCATCAGCGCCGTCTCAGGCAGCTTGGCCATGTCGTAGTCGCCGCCCTTGACCAGGATGTCGGGGCGGATCTGGGCAATGATTTCTACCGGCGTGTCCTCGCCGAACCAGGTCACCAGGCTCACCGCCTCCTGGCTGGCCATCACGATGGCGCGGTCGGCCTCGGCGTTCAGCGGGCGGTCGTCGCCCTTGCCCAGGCGTTTGACGGACGCATCGGTGTTCAGCGCCACGATCAGGCTGCCGCCCAGCGCGCGGGCCTGGGCTAGGTACATCACATGGCCGCGGTGCAGCACGTCGAACACGCCGTTGGTGAACACCCAGGGCCGGGGCAAATGCGCCAGCGCGGCCGCCAAAGCGTCCGACGGTACGATTTTTTGAAGAAAAGCGGGGGACTGGTCGATAGATTCCATGACGAAGATGCTAGCAGCACGCCGTTTTGCCGAATCGCCGGCCGGGCCACGCGTGCGCGCATTGCATAATTCGCCGACTTCTATGCACCTCGTTCCTGTCAACGTCGAATCCATCCGCATCGGCCAGCCGCTGCCGTTCCCCTTGATGGACAAGAACGGCGTTTTGCTGGCCAAAAAGGCCTTTGTGGTGGCCACGCGCCAGGACCTGGACGAAATCTCCCAGCGCGGCGGCGGCCTGTACATCGACGTGGCCGACTCCGAAGCCCACCACCGTGCCTATGTGGAACGCCTGCACGGCCTGGTGCGCGAGGACAAAACCCTGGGCCAGATCGCCGGCACACAGATCACCAACGACACCACGGCCGCCGAACGCGCCGCAGCGGATGACCGCATGGACTGGCTGGACCTGCAGGAGGTGGCCAACTCGCTGCTGCGCGAGACCCAGCCCGCCATGTTCCGCGAGCGCATGGTGCGCCTGCTGCGCCAGCTGCAGCGCAATATGCAGCGCAACGCCGACGGCACCCTGTTTGCACTGATCTACCTCTCCGCCACCGACACGCGCATGTACAGCGCCACGCACGCCATGCTGGTCAGCGTGATGTGCAATCTGGCCGCCAAAGAGGTACTGAACTGGCCTGAGGCCGACCAGATTCTGGTGGCCCAAGCCGCGCTGACCATGAACATCGGCATGACCGACCTGCAAGACCGCCTCGCCATTCAGCTGGAGCCGCCCACGGCCACGCAGCGCGCGGCGATCGATACCCACGCCGAGCGCTCGGCCCAGATGCTGCAGGCCATGGGCGTGGGCGACCACGACTGGCTGGCCGCCGTGCGCGATCACCACCGGCAGGCACCAGGCCGCCTGGCCGACCGCACCCGGCCCCAGCGCCTGGCGCGGCTGATCCAGCGCGCCGACATGTTCGCCGCCCGCCTGGCGCCGCGCGCCGCACGCGTGCCGCTGGCACCGGCCGCAGCCATGCAGGCCTGCTACTTTGATGAGGTGAAGGCGATTGATGAGGCCGGTGCGGCCCTGATCAAGGCCGTGGGGATTTACCAGCCCGGCTCGTACGTGCGGCTGGCGACGAATGAGATTGCGGTGGTGATCAAGCGCGGTGCCAACACCACTACGCCGCGCGTCGCCGTGCTGGTGAACCGCAGCGGCATTCCGACGGTGGAGCCCACCATCCGCGATTCCAGCCTCAAGGAATACCGCATTGTGGCCAGCGTAGCGCACCGCGATGTGAAGGTACAGATCAACCTGGAGCGGCTGCTGCCGCTCACCGCCGTCCCGTCCTCAGACCGGCCGTGGTGAGGCCACGGCCTCAATAGTGGCGCCGAGCTCGCGCGCCAGCTCTTTACGGTACTTGTTGAGCTCTTGCACGGTGGTGAAGCTGCGCTCCATGAGCAGGCTCAGGTTGTGCAGGATGCGCTCGACCACCTTGGTTTCCCACACGGCGTCGAAGTTGATTTGCTTGTCCAGCCAGTGCTCCAGCCACTCGGGGTTGGGCAGGCGGCTTTGGATGGTGTCGCGCGGGAACAGCGCCTTGTTCACATGCAGATTGGTGGGGTGCAGGGCCTGGGCCGTGCGGCGGGCCGATGCCATCAGCACGCCCACTTTGGCAAACGCGCTCTTGGCCTCCACACCGAAATTAGTGATAGCGCGCTTCATGTAGCGCAGGTAGGCACCGCCATGGCGGGCTTCGTCCTGGCTGAGCTTGGTGTAAATCGCCTTGATAACGGGCTCGGTATGCCATTCGCTGGCACGGCGGTACCAGTGGTTCAGGCGAATCTCGCCGCAGAAGTGCAGCATCAGCGTTTCCAGCACGGGCGCAGGGTCGAACTCGAAGCGCACCGCGTGCAGCTCTTCTTCGGTGGGCGCCATGTCGGGGCGGAAGCGGCGCAGGTATTCCATCAGCACCAGCGAGTGCTTCTGCTCTTCAAAGAACCAGATCGACATGAAGGCGGAAAAGTCGCTGTCGCCACGGTTGTCACGCAAGAACATCTCGGTGGCCGGCAAGGCGGCCCACTCGGTGATGGCATTCATCTTGATGGTGGCGGCCTGCTCGTCAGAGAGCTGGCCGGCGTCGAACGCATCCCAGGGGATGTCCTTGTCCATGTCCCAACGGACCGATTCCAGCTGTTTGAAGAGTTCAGGGTAGAGCATGGCAACCTTTCAATGCGTTTGAATTTTAGTCGGGCCGTGTGTCAACACCTTGACACAGCTATGGCTTTTTCGTGACAAACCAAGGCCTTGGCCTCGATTGCGACCAGTCAATTCGATAAATTACTATACAGTCACAAAATTACTTTATAGTTCAAGTCATGAAAATCGCCATCGTTGGTTCCGGCATCTCCGGTCTCGCCGTCGCCCACACGCTGCGCGGGCAGGCAGACCTCACACTGTTCGAAGCCGGCAGCTACTTTGGCGGCCATACGCACACGGTGGATGTGACCCTACCTGGCCCCCAGGGCCCGGTCACGCACGGTGTGGACACCGGCTTTCTGGTGTTCAACGAGCGAACCTACCCTAACCTCATCGCCCTGTTGGCCGAACTGGGCGTGGACACCGCAAAGTCCGACATGTCGTTCTCGGTGCAAGTGCCCGGTGCCAAGGCCGGTGGCCTGTTGGAGTGGAGCGGCTCCACGCTCAGCACCGTGTTTGCCCAGCGCGGCAACCTGGTCAACCCGCGCTTCTTGCGCATGTTGCGCGATGTGCTGCGCTTTAACCGTCTGGCAACGCACATTGCGGAGCGCAATGCCGAGGCCGAGCTGATGCAGCCACTGAGCGCGTTTCTGGACCAGCACCAGCTCAGCGCCGAGTTCCGCGACTGGTACTTCCTGCCCATGCTGGGTTGCATTTGGAGTTGCCCGACGGACCAGATGCTGCAGTTCCCCGTGGCCACCATGATCCGCTTTTGCAACAACCACGGCCTGATCCAGGTGAGCAACCGGCCCCAGTGGTGGACGGTGACCGGCGGTGCCAAACACTATGTACAAAAGATCGTGGCGCAGGTGGCCGACAAACGCCTGAACACTCCAGTGCAACGGATCGCGCGGACCGCTGATGGCGTGCTGATCACGAGCAAGGGCCAGACCGAACATTTTGACAAGGTGGTGCTGGCCAGCCACTCCGACCAGTCGCTGGCGCTCCTGGCCGATGCCACCGCGCAAGAACGCGCCACGCTGGGCGCCATCCGCTACCAGGCCAACCGGGCCGTGCTGCACACCGACACCACGGTGTTGCCGCGCGCACGCCGCGCCTGGGCTGCCTGGAACTACGAACGCAGTGTCGACGGTGCGCAGGACGCCACCCGGGTCTGCCTGCACTACCTGCTGAACATGCTGCAACCCCTGCCGTTTGCACAAAGTGTGGTGGTGTCGCTGAACCCGGTGCGCGAAATCGCGCCCGAGCATGTACATGGCAGCTTTGACTACGCCCACCCGGTGTTTGACCTGGCCGCCATCCGCGCGCAAGGCGAGGTGGGCGCGCTACAAGGCCAGCAGCACACCTACTTCTGCGGCGCCTGGACCGGCTATGGCTTTCACGAAGACGGCCTGAAGTCTGGCCTGAAGGTGGCCAAGCGCCTGCAGGCCGTGCTGGCGGACGGAGCCTGATCCATGGCCCAAGCTGCGCGCGTGCCCCCGACGCCCCACACAGCGCTGCTGGGTTTTGGGCAGGTGCGCCACACGCGGCTGCGGCCCGTGCACCATGCCTTTGCCTACGGCACCTACTTCCTCATGCTGCCGCTGCGCAGCCTGCAGGCGCAGGGCCCCGGCGCGCTGGCACGCAACCGTTGGGCACCGCTGAGCTTTTATGACCGCGACCATGGCGATGGCCGTGGCCCCGAGCAAGGCGGCGCATTGGCCTGGCTGGATGCGCTGTTGCACGCCGAGGGCATTCTGGATGCCGATGGCGAGGCCTGGCTGCACTGCTACCCGCGCGTGCTGGGCTTTACCTTCAAACCCGTGAGCTTCTGGTACTGCCACCGCGTGGACGGCAGCCTGCGCGCCATCGTGGTGGAAGTGAACAACACCTTTGGCGAGCGCCACTGCTACCTGCTGGACCAACCAAGTTACGGCGCAGAGCTGCGCGCGGACAAGGTGTTCCACGTCTCGCCCTTCTGTCCGGTGGAGGGTGGTTACCGCTTCCGCTTTTTGCTGACCGCTGACCTGCAGCGCACCGTGGCGCGCATCGACTATGACGACGCACAAGGTCCGCTCATCGAAACCAGCGTGAGCGGAACACTGGTGCCACTGACTGCCCAGAGCGTGCGCCGCGCGCTGTGGACCTACCCGGCCATGACGCTGGGCGTGGTGGCGCGCATCCACTGGCAGGCGCTGAAGCTGTGGCTCAAAAGAGTCCCATTCTTTCACAAGCCCGTGCCGCCCACGACCTTGACCACCCGCTAAACCTTTGTCCCTTTGCATGACCGTGTGAGACACCCCATGAACACCAACAGCATCACCTCCACCGCGCCTTCGTTCACGCTGCCTCGCGGCACCCCGGCGGCGGCGCGCACTGTGCTCAAGCTGCTGCAGCACCTGCGCCACGGCAGCCTGACGGTGCAACTGCCCGATGGCAGCATGCAACGTTTTGGCGGCGAGGCACTACCCCACGCCAGCCTGCAGATGCACAACTGGAATGTCTGCAGCGCAGCACTCAAGTCAGGTGATATTGGCTTTGCTGAAAGCTTTATCGCGGGCGACTGGAGCACGCCAAACCTGACCGAACTGCTGCGCGTGCTGGTGAAGAACCGGGCCGAAGTAGAGGGCGTGATCTACGGCACCTGGGCCGGGCGCCTGCTGTACCGCATCAAACACCTGCTGAACCGCAACACCAAGGCCAACAGCCAGAAGAACATCCACGCCCACTACGACCTGGGCAACGCCTTTTACACGCTGTGGCTGGACGAGAGCATGAACTACTCGTCCGCCATCTTTGCGGGCAACACCAACCAGCCCATGGCCGAGGCGCAACAAGCCAAGGTGCGGCGCGCGCTCTCCATGGCTGGCGTGCAGGCGGGTGACCGCGTGCTGGAAATTGGCTGCGGCTGGGGTGCGCTGGCCGAGATGGCGACCACCGAATTCAACGCGTCCATCACCGGTGTGACCCTGAGCACCGAGCAACTGGCGTTTGCGCGTGAGCGCATGCAGCGCTTTGGCGTGCAGGACCGGGCCGACCTGCGGCTGCAGGACTACCGCGATATTGCCGATGCGCCGTTTGACGCGATCTGCTCCATCGAGATGGTGGAGGCCGTGGGCCGCGAGTACTGGCCCACCTACTTTGCCAGCGTGGCCCAGCTGCTTAAGCCCGGTGGCCGCGCCTGCGTGCAGAGCATCGTCATCGACGACGCGCTGTTTGACCGCTACATCACCTCCACCGATTTCATCCAGCAGTACATCTTCCCCGGCGGCTGCCTGCCCTGCCCGCGCGAGTTTCGTGCGCAGGCACGTGCTGCAGGGCTGGAGGTAGTGGACGAATACGCCTTTGGCCCCGACTACGCCGAGACCCTGCGCCGCTGGCGCGATGCCTTTCTGGCCGAGCGCGAACGTGTGTTGGCTGCCGGCTTCGACCAACGCTTCATGCTGATCTGGGAGTTCTACCTGGCCTACTGCGAAGCCGCCTTCGATGAACGCAACATCGACGTGGTGCAGTACACGCTGCAAAAGCGCGCGGCCTGAAGCCATCCCCCGCCATGCGCCACACCCTGCCCACCCGCCGAACCTTGCTGCGCTGGGGCGGGAGCGTGGGGGCGCTGCGCCTGGCCGGTGTGGCCAGTGCACAGGCAGCGATGCCCCCGGAAGTACAAGCCCAGCTGCCGCAGGCCAAGGCCGCCGGCGCTACGCGCATGCGTTTTTTTGGCCTCTCCATTTACGACGCGCAGCTGTGGGTGGCGCCGGGCTTTGACACCGCGCAGTACGCCGCCCACCCCATCGCACTGGAGCTGCGCTACCTGCGCTCGCTCAAAGGCCAAGCCATCGCCGAACGCTCGCTGCAAGAGATGCGCCGAGGCGGCACCTTGGACGCTGCCACCGAACAGCGCTGGCTGCAGGCCATGGGGGAGGCCTTTCCTGATGTGAAAGAGGGTGACCGCCTCACCGGCCTGCACACGCCGGGCGCGGGCACCCGCTTCTTCTTCAACGGCACACTGCGCGCCACAGTTGCCGACCCGGCGTTTGGCCCGCAGTTCTTTGGCATCTGGCTCGCACCCTGGACCAGCGAGCCACGCCTGCGCGGAGAGTTGTTGGCAGGGTTGGCACCATGACACGCAACACCGTGGCCACCCCGCCGTTCGACTGGCATGCCGGCTGGCGCTATGGCCTCATGGGCCTGCCGCTGGCCTTTGTGGCGCTACCGCTGTACGTCACGCTGCCCAACCACTACGCCACCGCCTTTGGCGTGCCGCTGGCCACACTGGGTGCCGTGCTGCTGGCCGCGCGCCTGTTCGACGCGCTGATCGACCCGCTGCTGGGCCGCTGGAGCGACCGGCTGTTTGCCCAGTCGCTGCGCGCCGTACTGGTCTGGGCCGCGCTGGCCTGCGCAGTGCTGGGCGCAGGTTTTGCGCTGCTGTTCTTCCCACCCGTCACAGGCCTCGGTGCCCTGGTGCTGTGGGCCACGGCCTGCCTGGTGGTCACCTACGCGGCCTATAGCGCACTCAGCATCCTGCACCAGTCGTGGGGGGCGCGGCTGGGTGGTGACGAAGTGCAGCGCAGCCGCGTGGTGGCCTGGCGCGAAGGCCTGGGCCTGCTGGGTGTCGTTTTGGCATCGATTGCGCCTCTAGCCCTCGGATTATCTGCGACAGCAGCTCTGTTTTTGATAGCACTGGGGACGGGTTGGGCCGCTTGGCGTGTGGCACGCCAGCCCCCCGTGGGTGCCGCCAGCGCAGCCGAAGCAGGCTTCTCCGCCGGCCAGCCAGCATCGGTCTGGCTGCCGTTCACGCGACCGGCGTTCCGTGCGCTGCTGGCGGTGTTTGTAGTCAACGGCATTGCCAGCGCCGTGCCCGCCACGCTCATCCTGTTTTTTGTGCAGGACCGGCTGCAGGCCCCGGCGAGCCAGCAGCCGCTGTTCCTGGGCAGCTACTTTGTCTGCGCGGCCCTGGCGCTACCGTTGTGGCTGCGCGTGGTGCCGCGCCTGGGCCTGGCGCGCACCTGGCGCCTGGGCATGCTGCTGTCCATGGCGGTGTTTGTGTTTGCCACCCAACTGGGTGCGGGCGACACCACGGCGTTTCTGGTGGTGTGCGCGCTCTCGGGCGTGGCACTGGGCACCGACCTAGCGCTGCCCGGTGCACTGCTCGCCGGCACCATTGCCGCTGCGGGGGACCGCGGCCGCACCGAGGGCGCCTACTTTGGCTGGTGGAACTTTGCCACCAAGCTCAACCTGGCGCTGGCCGCGGGTGTGGCCCTGCCGCTGCTGGGCCTGTGGGGCTACACGCCCGGCACGCGCGACCCTGCCGCGCTGCAGGCGCTCACCACCGCCTACTGCCTGCTGCCCTGCGCTCTAAAAGCCGTGGCCGCCGTGCTGCTGTCCACCCTCATCATTCGGAAGACCCCATGAAACGACGCCTGCTCCTGAACGCCGCCACGGCAGCCAGTGCGCTTGCGCTGGGCGGCTGCAGCACCCCACACATTGACAACTACTCCAACGAAAAACCGGTGCTGGACCTACAGCAGTACTTCAACGGCGTGCTGGATGCCTACGGCGTGTTCACCGACCGCTCGGGCGCGGTGGTCAAGCGCTTCACCGTGGTGATGCGCTGCAGCTGGCAAGGCGATGAGGGGGTGCTGGACGAGGACTTCAGCTACTCCGATGGCACGAAGCAAAAGCGCATCTGGCTTCTGAAAAAGCTGCCCGATGGCCGCTACACGGGCACCGCCGACGACGTGGTGGGCACGGCCCAGGGCCAGGCACGTGGCAACGCGTTTTACTGGACCTACACCCTAAGCCTGCCGGTGGATGGCTCTGTCTACGACGTCCAATTTGACGACTGGATGTACCTGATGACCGACGCCGTGATGCTCAACAAGGCCACCATGACCAAGTTCGGCGTGCGGCTGGGTGAGGTGACGCTGTCGTTCACCAAACGTCCATAGTTGCAAGCCAAATCGGCATCTAGCCCCCATATCCATTGCACGAGCAGCTATCAAAACAAGAGCAAAGGTTGTCCCATGCCCCTCTTTCAACCCCTGAATCCCCCGCTGCGCGACTGGCATGGCAAGACGGTTTGGATCGTCGGCGCCTCCAGTGGCATCGGGCTGGCCACTGCGGCCGCCCTGCATGCCCAAGGCGCGCAGGTGGTGGTGTCGGCGCGCAAGGCTGCGGCGCTGGAGGCCTTTGTGGCGGCGCACCCCGGCAGCACGGCGCTGCCGCTGGACGCGACCGATGCTGCTGCGGTGCATGCCGCCGCCGACCAACTGCTGGCGCGCGGCCCGCTGGACTGCGTGCTGTACTGCGCCGGCCACTACGCCGCCATGCGCGCCACGGCGCTGGACCTGGCCGACCTGCAGCGCCACACCGCGGTGAACTACACCGGCGCCCTGCATGTGCTGAGCGCCGTGCTGCCCGCTCTGCTGGCGCTTGGTGCGGGCCACATCGCGCTGGTGGGCAGCGTGGCAGGCTACCGCGGCCTGCCCAACAGCCTGGCCTATGGCCCGACCAAGGCCGCCCTCATCAACCTGGCCGAGACCTTGTACCTGGACCTGCATGGCAAGGGCATCGGCGTATCGCTGATCAACCCCGGCTTTGTGCAAACCCCACTGACCGCGCAGAACGACTTTGACATGCCCGCGCTGCTGACCCCGGCGCAAGCGGCCCAAGCCATATTGGCGGGCTGGGCGCGGGGCCGCTTCGAGATCCACTTCCCCAAACGGTTCACCCTGTGGCTCAAAGCCCTGCGGGTGCTACCGTACCGGGCCTACTTTTACCTGGTAAACCACGCCACCCTATGAACGCATCCCCCGTACCCTGCGACGAGGCCGTCACCCGCGTGGTGGCCTTGTTTGAAACCCTGACACCTGCTTCGGTGGCGACCCTGCCCGCGTTTTACGCAGCCGGTGCGCGCTTCAAGGACCCGTTCAATGATGTGACGGGCCTGGATGCCATCACGCATATCTTTGCCCACATGTTCGAGTCGCTGGAGGCGCCCCGCTTTGTGGTCCGCGAACGCATCGTGCAGGGACAGCAGTGTTTTCTGGCGTGGGAGTTCCGCTTTCGCTTCCGGCTCTTTCGGCAGGGGGAGGAGCAGGTGATTCTGGGCAGCTCACACTTGGTGTTTGACACTACCGGCTTGGTGACGCTGCACCGCGATTACTGGGACGCGGCAGAGGAGCTGTACGAGAAATTGCCCGTGGTGGGCGGTGTGATGCGCTGGCTCAAGAAAAGAGCCAACAGCTAGACGGGATCAGCGCCCGGTGGCGTTGGCCTGGTTACCGAACTTGCTGCCCTGGAAATCTTGGTGAAAGTCCACGGGCCTGCGTGGTTCCCACCAGGCGCGCAAGCTGGCAAACACATTGCGACAGCCGGTGCACTTGTACTCACCGGTGGGCTTCAGGGCCCCGTTGGCAGCGCGGTCGATGACCGGCTGGTAGCTGGTGGCACCGCATTCGCGGCACTTGTAAATGGTTTTGTAAGTCGCCATGGTGGGCAGACTGTAAGCACTGGCGCGGGTTTTGACCAGTGTTTTTGTGCAATACCTTGTAAAAACAAGGCTGGCAGCCGCTTTTGGGCCGCCAGACCGCACCAAACCTAGGCTGGAACCGTGTCGGCGAAGCTCGGGCGTTGCGCTAGCTTCTCGGCCAGCTTGGCCAAGTTGGGGTACTCGGTGCGCCAGTCGATCTGGGGGAAACGGAAGTCCAGGTAACCCAGCGCACAGCCCACGGCAATGTCGGCCAGGGTGAGGTGGATGCCAGCGCAAAAGGGCTTCTCGCCCAAGCCGCGGGCCATGGCTTTAACCACGTCGTTGACCTTAACCATCTGGCGGTCTATCCAAGCCTGGCTGCGCTGGGCCTTGCTGCGGCCGGCCCAGGTGGCTTCCAGGCGCGCCAGGATGGCGGCGTCCATCAGGCCATCGGCCAGGGCTTCCCAGGTTTTGATTTCGGCACGCTCGCGGCCCACGGACGGGATCAGCTTGCCCACGGGCGAGAGGGTGTCCAGGTATTCGACGATGACGCGGGAGTCAAACAAGGCTTCTGCGCCTTCCATGATCAGGCAAGGCACCTTGCCCAGCGGGTTCGACTCGGCGATGGTGGTGTCTGCCGCCCACACGTCCTCGGGGATGAAGGCGTAATCGAGCTTCTTCTCTGCCATCACGACGCGGACTTTGCGAACATAGGGGCTGGAAGTGGATCCGAGTAATTTCATGGGGTCTTGGCAGTTGCTTGAGGGTTGATTCTATCCAGCAGGGTTTGCCCGAACGGCCCCTGGGGCCGGGCGTGGCGCACAACCTACAATTCGGGGATGACTTTCTCCGCCATTTCCGCCCTCTCCCCGCTCGACGGCCGTTACGCCCCCAAGCTCGCCGCCCTGCGCCCCCTCACCAGCGAACTGGGCTATATGCACCGCCGCGTACAGGTGGAGGTGGCGTGGTTCATCGCCCTGAGCGACGCGGGCTTTGCCGAGTTCAAGCCATTGACCCCCGGAGCCCGTACTTACTTGCTGGGCCTGGTCAAAAACTTCTCGGAAGCCGACGGCGAAGCCATTAAGACTATTGAAAAGACCACCAACCATGATGTAAAGGCGGTGGAGTACTGGATCAAGTCCAAGTTCGAAGCGCGCCCTGAGCTGGAGAAGGCCGGCGAGTTTGTGCACTTTGCCTGCACCAGCGAAGACATCAACAACACCAGCCACGGCCTGCAGCTGCGCTCGGCCCGCGACGTGGTGGTACTGCCAGCGCTGGACAAGATCGTGCTCAAGCTGCGCGACATGGCCCACGCGTACGCCGACGTGCCCATGCTGAGCCGCACCCACGGCCAGACCGCCAGCCCCACCACGGTGGGCAAGGAGATGGCCAACGTGGTGGTGCGCCTGCAGGCCGCCTGCGACCGCATTGCCGCCGTTAAGATTCTGGCCAAGATGAATGGCGCGGTGGGCAACTACAACGCCCACCTTTCCGCCTGGCCCGACTTCGATTGGGAAGCCTTCAGCCGCAAGGTCATTGAAACCCACGAGCCACTGGGCCTGGGTCTGACCTTCCAGCCCTACAGCATCCAGATCGAGCCGCACGACTACATGGCCGAGCTGTTTGACGCCGTGGCGCGCACCAACACCATCCTGATCGACCTGAGCCGCGACATCTGGGGCTATGTGAGCCTGGGCTACTTCAAACAGCGCCTGAAAGATGGCGAAGTGGGCTCCAGCACCATGCCGCACAAGGTCAACCCCATCGACTTTGAAAACGCCGAAGGCAACCTGGGCCTAGCGAACGCCATGCTGCGCCACCTGAGCGAGAAGCTGCCCATCAGCCGCTGGCAGCGCGACCTGACCGACTCCACCGTGCTGCGCAACATGGGCGTGGCCCTGGGTTACGCCGTGCTGGCCTACAGCTCGCTGATGACTGGGCTGAACAAGCTGGAAATCAACGAAGCCGCGATTGCCGAGGACCTAGACGCGTCGTGGGAAGTGCTGGCCGAGCCCATCCAGACCGTGATGCGCCGCTTTGGCCTGCCCCAGCCGTACGAACAACTCAAGAAGTTCACCCGCGGCGAAGCCATGACCAAAGAGCTGATGCAGGGCTTTATCACCGGGCTGGCGATTCCGGAAGAAGAAAAGGCTCGCCTGCTGGCGATGACACCGGGCAGCTACACCGGCAAGGCCTCGGAGCTCGCAAAGCGCGTCTGATGGCACTCAAATCCACCATCTACAAGGCCAACCTGCAGATTGCAGACATCGAGAACAGCTACTACGCCGACCACGCGCTGACGCTGGCGCGCCACCCCAGCGAGACCGATGAACGCATGATGGTGCGCCTGGCCGCAATGGCGTTCAACGCCTACAAGCTGCAAAACGTGTGCAACGGCGACGGCACGCTGGCCTTTGGCGCGGGCCTGTCGGATGTGGAAGACCCGGACGTGTCGCTGACCGACTTCACGGGCCACAAGCGCCTGTGGATCGAAGTGGGCCAGCCCGAAGACAAACCTATCAGCAAAGCCTGCAACAAGGCCGACGCGGTGCTGCTCTACCCCTTTGCCCACTCTGCCGACATCTGGTGGAAGGGCATGGAGAGCAAGCTCAGCCGGCTGGACAGGCTGCAGGTGTGGCGCATTCCTTCCGTCACCTCGCAAGCGCTGGCCAAGTTGGCGCAACGCAGCATGCAGCTGCAGGCGACGGTGCAGGAAGGGGTGCTGATGCTGGGTGACGGCGTGAACACCGTGGACATCGAGCCGATTCGCTGGAAGTGACCAAAGGCTGCTTTGTGGGCGGCGTCACTTTGAGCCAAACAGGCCCCTAGCCCCCGTCAATACTGCGCCAATAGCTACTATTTTGGTAGCGCTTCTGCGTCAAGCATCGGGCCTTCGGCCGCACGCTCCGAGTATTTGTTAAACCGCCAGGAGGTGGCGTCCAGCGTGATGCGTCGCCAGGTGGCGCGCTTGGCGGCCGGACCCATCTCGGGCCAAAGCTGCACCTCTTCAAAGGTGCGGCCGCAACCCTTGCACAAGTCGTCTCCCTGGCTGGTAGAGCAGATGGCGATGCAAGGCGTATCGGGTGTGCTCTCGTACCAAGTCAGCCAGGCGGCCAGCGCCTTGGGTGGCATGGTGGCTTCGTCCGCTTCGGTCTCGTGGTAGTACACCAGCAGGGCATACACCTCGGCCAGCGCCCGCGTAGGAGCGGGCAAGGCGACTCCGTCGGGCGAGGGTTCGCGGGCCCGCCAGTAGTTGATGGCCGACTCGATGTCGGTGATGTGGATGCCTGCCATAGATTCCCGTAGAAGGGGGCGCATCATATACCGGCGGGCCCAAAACCCCCACTTTTCGCAGGCCCTTCCTGCACCTCCGTACACTGCGGGCACGAAGGGGAGTAGCTCCCATCCGCTGCCATCCAGCGGTTTTCAGCAAGTCGTCAATACGAAGCGTTTGCTTCCGGCTTGTTGGGCAAGGCACCATACCTTGCTGAGCAAGACCTTCGATTGGAGCCCACCGCGGGCTTGATCGAAGTGTGCTTGTGGTGCCCCCCACCCCATTCCCCCTAGATCCAGAACGCGGTGTGCGAAACATCGATTTCAACCTGGATCTGTCATGGAATTTCTCTCTGCCTCCTGGTGGTCAGCGCTGCTGGCCATCGTGCTCATCGACCTGGTACTGGCCGGCGACAACGCCATCGTCATTGCGCTGGCGGCGCGCAACCTGCCCGATCATCTCAAGCGCAAAGCCATTGTTTGGGGGACCGTGGGCGCCATCGTGGTGCGATCGGTCATGACGGTGGGTGTGGTGTGGCTGCTGAAGATTCCCGGCCTGATGTTGGTGGGTGGACTAGGGCTGCTGTGGATTGCCTACCAGCTGCTGGCCGACCAGGGCGGCAACGAACACGACGGCCCGATGGCCAGCACCTTTTGGGGTGCAATGAAAACCATTGTGGTGGCCGACGCCCTGATGGGCATCGACAACGTGCTGGGCGTGGCCGGTGCGGCCCATGGCGCGTTTGACCTGGTCATCATCGGCCTGCTGATCAGCGTACCCATTGTGGTGTTCGGCAGTACCGTGGTGCTGCGCTTGGTAGAGCGCTTCCCCCTCATCATCCAGCTGGGCTCTGCCGTGCTGGCATTTACAGCCGCCAAGATGGTCGTGAGCGAAGCGCTGTTGCGCTCGGTGTTTGGCGATGCATCGGGCATCGACGGCACCCAGACCGCTGCACGCTGGGCGGTCTACATCGTGGCTGTGGTCGGCGTGTTGGCCGCAGGCTGGTGGAGCCAAAAGCGGGCCCAGGCCGCCGTGCCGCTCAACGACTAAACAGGGCTTGCCGGTGCTATGCTGGCAGCATGAAATTACTCATCAAATGGCTTCTGAGCGCAACCGCCTTACTGGCGGTCGCCCATCTGTACAGCGGCGTAGAAGTGAAGAGCTTCACTTCGGCCCTGATTGCAGCCTTCGTGATTGGCTTGCTGAACACCGTAGTGCGCCCACTGCTGGTGGTGCTGACGCTGCCGTTCACCGTGCTGACGCTGGGCCTGTTCCTGTTTGTCATCAACGCACTGATGTTCTGGTCCGCCGCGGGCGTGCTTGACGGCTTTCATGTGCAGGGCTTCACCGCAGCGCTGATCGGCTCGCTGATCTACACCCTCTTGGGCCTGATCATCGAATCAGCGCTCGAGCGCTTGTTCTCGAAGTAACTGCTCCACCTGGCGCGTGCGGGTGTCCACGATGGACGCCTCGAAATGGTCAGCACCTTGCTTGCCGCTGCGCTCCATGTCCTGTGCGGCCTTCAAGCGCGCAAACGCAGCCGGATAGTCAAGCTGGGCGATATTGACCTCGGCCTCGGCCCGGATGGCTGCCAGGGTCTTGCCCTGGGCTGCTGACGCGCTGGCCAAGGTCTGCCAGGCCAACGCATCCAGCGGGTTGTCGGCCAGCCAGGTTTGCAATAGCTGGCCTGCCTGGGCCGCCCGACCGGCCTGCAATTGCGCTTGGGCGGTCAATAACAACTCGGCACGGCTGCCAGCCTGCACTTGGTCTCCGAGGGCAGCCTGCGCTTTGGCGCCATCGCCTTTGGCCAAGGCCAGCTCTGCCGCCAGCAAACGGACTTGGCGCGCAGCCTGCGGATCGCCCTTTGCAGCGCTGATCAAGCGGCCGAGTGAGGCGTCTGCCAGCGCAAAGTCGCGCAGCTTGGTGGCCGCCAAGGTAGCGCCATACAGCGTGGCGGCCTGCTGCATCGGGCTTTGCCGCGCCAAACGCGTCGGCTCGGCTTCCGAATACCAGTTGCGCAGCGCATCGACCGCCGAATTGGACAGCACGCGTGCACGCGCAGCGATCAACGCATGCTCCCATTGCGGCACCGGCGCGGCTGCCCCGTTGGCGGGTACGCGCGCCTGCATGTCGGCCATGCGCTCGGTGGTCAGCGGGTGGCTGCGCAGATAGGGAAAGCCACCCGAATCGTTGAGGCGGCTGGACTGCTGCAGTTTTTCAAACATGCTAACAAAGCCCTGCGGCGCAAAGCCGGCCTGCGAGGCCACCCCGAAGCCGACGCGGTCCGCCTCGCGCTCCATGTCGCGCGAAAAGTTGAGTTGGGTCTGGATCGCCGCAGCCTGGCCGCCCACGATCACAGCATTCGCCGCCCCGGGGTTTTTGCTGGCCGCCAACGCACCCAAAATCATGGCGCCGATCAACCATGGCGTTTGCTCACTCTGACGCGAGATCAAGCGCGCAATGTGCCGCTGCGTCACGTGGCTAAGTTCGTGCGCCAGCACCGCCGCCAACTCATCCCGGCTGGTGACCACACCCACCAGACCCAAATGCAGGCCCAGGTAGGCCCCCGGCAGGGCAAAGGCGTTGACGGTTCGGTCCCGCCCCAACAAAATCGTCCAGGCGTACTGTTCGTCCAGTTCTGGGGGCAATTCGCCCCGGGCACGCGCCGCCGCGAGGAGCGGCTGCCAGATACCCTGGACGTACTCCATGATGACGGGGTCGTCGATATAGTCCGGGTCCCGGTATAGCTCGCGCGCAATGCGATTGCCCAAGCGGCGTTCGGCGCTGGGGGTGATGGAGGCGCCGTCGCCAAGGTTCGGCAGGGTGCCTCCAATAGCGGGTGTTGTAGATTGCGGCAGAGCAATCAAGGGCGCCAGCATTGCTATGCAAACAATAGCTATCTGCGCGTATTTCACGGGGGCTAGCGGCACTTTTCTTTCGTGAATGGCTAAAAAGAATCCAAGGGCATAGTTGTCAGCACTTGCGCAGTCACTGGATCCAAGAATACCGTCCAAAATGACTTGCGCCCCACCAAGGGAAGGTAGACCACGTTTTCTGGGGTGCGATTCACTTCTTTTAGCACTCGGGCGATCTCTGCGGCCTGGGGGGCAAACCGGATGAGCAACTGGGTAGCGGGCTTGGCCGCTTGCAGAACATCGGCAGTCGCTTGTTCATATGGGCGCCAGAGATCGGGACGGGAGGCCAGGGACACGCCTTGCAGGGCCGCCATGGTCGCGTCCATTTTTTCCTTGTCGTCTTTGAACGGGCGCAGGGCCAGCAGAGTGGGGCCAGTGATAGGCAGCGCCTTGATACCTTCTGGAGTCTGCGACAGCAACGTTTCATCCACTTCAATGGCATGCGCTACACGAAATCGATCGATTTCGAAAACCATATGCACTGGTCGTGCGACAAACACGGTCCACAAACCATAGCCCAAAGCGCCTAATTGGATCAATACCACGAGGGACAAATCTCGCCGCAGTTCTCTCAAAGGCTTTGCGCGATTGAATATGGCCAAGGTGATCAGTGGCCCCAAGATGACATCCACAGAGATCACCAGTAAAAACAATTCACGCCCATCTGAAATTTCCCCATAGGGGTGGGGATACCAAAGGCCAAACACCAAGAACGCTGCGAAAAGTGCGATACCCAAGCTGAAAGAAAAATGAATACCACTGGCCTTAAGCCGATCTTTCCAAAAAGATTGAGAAGTAAATTTCATATCTGTACGGCATATGCCTTGATTTAACACCGCATGAGAACTGCGATTTTTGCGGAATCGATTAGCAACTTTAACCGAATCAACGCAAGCAAGGAGTGTCTGTGAAACCCCTTGAAATCCTGCGTGTCTTGCTTGGCATTCATGTTCCTTCTTGACATGGTATGCCTCACACAAAATTGCTGTCAGACTCGCACGCTGCTAGGCCACTCAACTAATCCACCACTCCTATTGGGGGTAAGGCCACTCCTTCCAACTGCGGGTATTTTTCATTGGCCCAGCTATCCCACACAGTCACTATCGCAGCGTATATTTTTGGTCCGTGCATTGCACGCATCACTGCCAGCTGTCTTTGTGCCTCCGTAACATTTCCATTCAATGCGAGCGAAAGGGCGTAGCGATTTTGAATCGCAGGCCAGGGAAAACGTTGGGCAGCCATTTTCAATAGCGCCAACGAATCAGCGGTCATTCCCGGAGCGGGCACCGTACGCGTCGCCGCGTTCATCGCGTCAAGTTGATCCAAAATTAATATGTGTGGACGCAAGTAATTGGCCGGTGTTTGACCGATCTTCAAGGCCTCAAAGCGTGCCACACGAAAGTCCTCTTCTGCGAGGACATAGTCGCGCACTACGATCAGCCCGATCAGAGTCCACCCAAAAAATACCGTGGTTGCCAGCCCATGGGATAGCCGGAATTCAATCGCATTCGAGCGCCGAGCGTCGAGAACACCTATCGCCAAACAAGCAGGGAATAGAAAGTATGTATATGCGAAGGGGAACTCCAGCATCGAATGCAGTGCGAATGGTATAAGCAGCGAGGCAGCGTACCAATCGGCAGCGTTGCGAACATGCTTCATACGCTGCACACACCAGTATGTTGCCAACCCAACCCACACTACCGTCAACGGCACCCCAAATCCAATTGCCAATTCAAGAATTACGTTGTGTGCATAGGTGAAAGCTTCGCTGCTTGAATACCGGTCCAACACGGCATTGAGCGCTACCGAGACCCCATGAAAGCCCCAACCCAACAGGGGGCGCTCTGTGATGGCGGCAAGTAATTGCGGCCAAACCACGAGCCGTGTTCCCGCCTGTGCATTGACGAGCCTTGTATTCAAGCTACTTTCAAACCACCCACCCTCCTGAAATCCAACCAGAAAGCTAGGCCAAAGAAGAAAGAGTGCAGCCCCAAACACGGCGAAGCCAATGGATACCATCCAACGATTTTTTGCGTTCCCGAGGTGCTGTGCTTCGACCAACCAAGCTGCAATTGCAAACACGCCGATCAGAGCGGTTCGAGACTCGGTCATGGCCAGCCCGATCAATAAAATCGTGCAAAACAGGAATGCCAAATACTTTGATATTTTTTGGGAGATATACAGGTACACGGTACTCGCAACAGCCCACAGAATCAACGTGCCAAGGTGGTTGGGCTGAGCCAAATTCGCACCTGATCTCCCCCAGCTTGGCATAGGGTTCACAAAGGTGTATTGCCCTTCAGGGTGTAATGATTGGAGTGCGGCCACAATTGCACTGCAAATACCGGCGAACACCACGCCATACGCCAACGCCTGCAATTCAAAGGAATTCGTTCCCAGTCGGCGGCCGGCCAACATCGCAACAATCATCCCAACAAGGTAGAGAGCGAAGATTGCTGCGTCACCGGTAAACTGCGTGAGTTTTGTGACCGCTTGAAACGCAATCAGGACCAATGCCAGCAGCAATGAAATTTCCGGGCCAGACAATACCAATGCATTGCGGTCAGAGCGCTCTAGCAGAATCGCCACAAACAACGCAGCTACGGCTGCAAATGCCACAAGCTCACTATGAAATGAAACCCACGGTGAAAAGTGACTGGATTGCAGCCATGATGCGCACAAAAGCGCCACCCAAATTATGTGAAGTTTTGTATTTCTAAGCACGATGGCAAGTCTCTAACAATACCCAAGTGGGGAAAAACTCCTTTGGGCATAAAAAAAGCGCCCAAAGGGCGCTTTTTTAGGCTGAAGCATTGCTGCTATCAAGATGCGCGGCATGAACCGGGCAAGAACTTCGGTGCCACTCCGGTAGCACCGCTACCAGGCCCGCACAACCAAGCATTGATTGCATTGCCTGCTACGGGCGGTACGCAGGTAGCAAACGTAGAAGCACCCGTGGCACATGGTGCAAGCCTAATGGTTCCGCCTGCAACGTAGGAGCCGCCGCTCGCCATATTATTAATTGATTGCGATGTTACCGTGATCACAGCGTCGCCTGTAACGGGAACCGCAGCAACCGCCGAAGTGGTAATTTGCCTAACGTACTTGGATGTGGAAACGGAACTCTCACAACCGAAGCCGTCGGCCGCAGTGGGAAGAGAAGTTCCCGTTTGGAAAACCTCAGTAATCGAAGTACGGCAGCTAGATGCCGCCAAAATCACTTCGGACATTTTTGCACGCACGGTGTAATCCTGGTATGCGGGCAAAGCCACAGCAGCCAAAATACCGATGATCGCAACCACAATCATCAATTCAATTAGGGTAAAACCCCTTTGCATAGAACGCTTCATACAAACCTCCAAAAAGTGTAAGAGCGCTAATCCAGCAGACTTCGTGCCAGCCCCAAAATTGAAAAATGTGGCCAGGAAGTGTCTTTTATGTGCTCAATATAAGCGGCTCAGCACACACGGGGCACGGACTGCGTGACATTTTTGTCACTTAATACAAACCTGCCGCACCATCTTCAAATCCGTCAGCCCCATCATGATCTTCTCCATGCCGTCCATCTTGAGGGTGCGCATGCCCCCCTCCACCGCGGCAGAGAACAATTCGGCCACACGCGAGCGCTCTTGAATGAGCTTTTTCACCGCGTCATCGGCCACCATGAGCTCATGCAGGCCAATACGCCCCTTGTACCCCGTCTTGTTGCACTTATCGCAGCCGACGGCTTTGTAGAGCTTGAGTTGTCCGCTGTCCCCGTAGGTCTGCATCCACTTATCGACCATTTTTTTGCTCTCACCGGCATAGTCCTGCTTCCAACTCTGCGTGTGGCGTAACTCTTCGGCGTATTCAGCGGCAAAAAGACGCATCTCTTCGGCATCGGGCACATAGGCGACCTTGCAATCGCACAATTTTTTGGCCAAGCGCTGCGCCAAGATACCGAGTAGCGCATCGGCAAAGTTGAACGGGTCCATGCCCATGTCCAACAAACGTGTAATGGACTCAGGTGCAGAGTTAGTGTGCAGGGTGGAGAACACCATGTGCCCGGTCAGCGAAGCCTCCACGCCCATGGATACAGTTTCCTTGTCGCGCGACTCACCCACCATGATGATGTCTGGATCCGCGCGCAAAAAGGCTCGCATCACCAACGCGAAGTCAATTCCCGCTTTTTTATTGATCTGAACCTGCCGCAACCCCTTTTGGGTGATTTCCACTGGGTCCTCGGCAGTCCAGATTTTCGTGTCTGGTGTGTTCAGAAACTTCAGGATGGAATGCAGCGTAGTGGTTTTACCCGAGCCCGTGGGTCCACACACATAGAACAAGCCGTACGGCTTGCTGACTGTGGCTTCCAGTCGCGCCTTGTTATGCGGAGTAAGGCCCAATTTCTCCAAAGGAATTGGCTCACCCGCAGCCAGAATCCGCATGACCACGTCTTCCACACCGCCCGCGGAGGGAATGGTTGCCACGCGCAACTCAATGTCCAATGGCCCGTACTTCTTGAACTTGATCTTGCCATCCTGCGGCTTGCGCCGCTCGGAGATATCAAGGTCACACATGATTTTCAGACGGGTCACCATGGCCTGCCTGAAATGTGCGGGCACTTCCACATAGGGCACCAGGCTTCCGTCAATCCGAAAACGGATGCCGGTCTTGAACTTACCCGGCATGGGCTCGATGTGGATATCCGACACCTTTTGGTTGTAGGCGTCGATGATGACCTTGTTCACGAACTTCACCAGTTCGTTGTCCGCAGCTGCGGACTCCAGGGACTCGTCATTGCTCCCATCCTCTATGGGGCCGCCGTCCATGTCGGCAAGCAACTGGTCAATCGTGCTGCTGTCAGCCGCGGCACCAAACAACTGCGCCAAGGTTTCACGAAACTCGACCAGCGTTGTCACCCGGTAGGCAAACTTGGTAACGCGTGGAAACACCTGCGGCACGACCCGAGAACCTTTGACCGCCTCCGGATCCACACACATGATGACCAAGCCATCTGGAGACTCCTCCAGTGGCATCCATTCCTGCTCTTCGATGAACTCACGCTTGAGAGCCCCCTGCAGCATCTCCGACCGAATGCGCCCGGGATTGAAAGGCTCATAGGGAACGCCAAAGAATTTGGCAAGCGCCCCCCCCAGTTGCGCCGATTTGATGCTGTAGTCAGCCATCAACCGTTGCTCCACCGACTGACCTTCATTGCGGGCATCTTGCACGCACTGGGCGAGCTCTTGCTCGGTCAGTATGCCGTCGGAAATCAGCCCATCGTATTTGGTGGTCTTCCGCTGTATGCCGCCTTCCGGACCTTTGACACGCTGGCGAATGGCCGTAGCTAGCGTTTTGCACAACTCAGTAACACCATCTACCTCAAGCTCACCAAAGGGCTCGTCACTTTTGTTGTTGATGACTTGCAAAACCCCGTGCAGGGTTCCGCCGTCCATGATGGGCGCCACCAACATTTGTTTCGTACGATACCCAGAGCGTTTGTCGACCTCTTTCAAGAACGTCAACGAAGGATGGATCCGTTTAAGCGCATCCTCGTCATAAACGTCAGGCAGATTCAGCGCAGTTCGACTAAATGCGGCGTAGCCTGCCAGGCTCTGCGGGGAGATGGGCAGCTTCAAATCCCGGCTGCTGTTCAAGCCCGTTTTGATTTTGGAAATAATCGCCGTCTGATCTTCCGTCACCGCGTACAAGGTCAATCGATCGGCGTTGAGCAGCTTGCAAATTTCCTGACTGGTTTCCAGCATGATTTGCTCAAGCTGCTCGGTATCGTGAATGCGTGCTGTGACCTGGTGCAGTTGCCGGTAAAAAAGCGCCTCAAAGGTCATGCCTCTTTTTTTGGAAGGCAGCTTCTGCGACTCAAAAAAAGCCTGCTCGGACGATCGCTCGGCTCCACTGGGCTGAATAACCACGCTCATATCTCAAACTCCTGCCCCGCACGCAGCCAGCGAATGTCATGCGTCACATCTGGGCCGAAAGGCAGGGTCTGGTCGAATCGCTGTATCTCGGCCATGATCAACTCAGTCTCAGCTGGCTTGGTGTGGGTGATGTAAATGGGGAAACTTTTGCCCTTGCGAATGCAGTCCAGCTCCTTCGCCAGTGCACTCGGCGACAAATGCAGACTCTTGCGGGCTAATTCTTTTTCGCGGTTGCTGAACGCCGTTTCAATGACCAACATGGCTACATCCAATTGGTTGATGCGCGTCCACAGGGCCGGGTTTCGCTCTGTGTCCCCAGTAAAGACCCAATGCCCTGCCCCAGCAGAGACTGCGAACCCCACCGCTGGCACCGTATGCACTGCTGGCAATACCTCGATGCGACTCCCCGCCAACTCCAAAACTTGGCCCACTTGTATTTCCACAAACCGTACAAACGGAGCCTGCACTGTAGGAATCCGTGAAAAATCGGGCCAAATCACATCGTTAAAGATATGCGCTTTAAGGGCAGCGATCGTGCCTGGCAGTGCGTAGATGGCAATCGGCGATTGCCGTTGCGACGCCACGGCATCGACCATTAGTGGCAAGGCTGCAATGTGATCCAGGTGCGAATGGGTCAAGAACACGTGGTCAACTTGCCCCATTTCCTCTAGCGTCAGATCACCCACACCGGTCCCTGCGTCCACCAAAATTTGGCGGCCCACAAGGAATGAGGTGGTCCGGCACTCTTGGGCGATGGCACCCGAGCAGCCAAGTACGCGTACTTTCACAAACGAGGCCCTATTTGGTTTCGAAGTTGGTGGCGCCGTCCCATTCTGGATCGAATGGGAGCAACCGCATAGAGGCTACCCGCTCAGAGTACAACTGGTAAAGGTATTTTTTGGCATTCATGCGCATCAAATTGATAAGCAGCACATCTGCCTGATCCCAATTTTGCGCCCTATAGGCCTTTAGGAATTGCGCCCAAGTCTTGACCTCGTCCACCACCTCGGCACTCACTCGCGCAAGCGGCGCCAAAGGCCAGAAGATCGCCACTGCTTGCTCCTTACCCTTCACCCGAACCCGGTCCAACTCCTGCCACGCGAAATCTGGCGCCAATTTGCGTGTGGCTTCGCTTACCACGATATCCACACCGTACGCCTTAGACAAACCCTCCAGCCGAGACCCCAGATTGACCGCATCACCAATCACGGTGTAGCTGCGACGAATGTTAGACCCCATGTCTCCGACACACATGGTGCCGGTGTTCAAGCCAATCCCAATCCCGATCTCCGGCAGGCCCTTGGCTCGATGTTCCAGGTTGATTTCCCGAATGGCATTGGCCATTTCCATGGAGGACTTGACGGCCAAATGGGCGTGCTCAGCGGTCTCCACCGGAGCGCCCCAAAACGCCATGACGCAATCGCCCATGTATTTGTCGATCGTTCCGCGGTTCGCGCGAATCAAACTCGTCAGCCGACTGAACACCCCCGTGAGCAACTCTTGCAGTTGTGTTGGCTCCATCCGCTCCGACATTTTGGTGAAACCGCGCATATCGCAGAACATTACCGTCAGCTCACGGTTTGTCGCCTTCATGCTATAGCTGTCAGGGTCTTTCACCATTTCATCCACCAGCTCGGGTGGAACATAGGTACCAAACAGATTGGCCAACTCACGCTTGGAACGGCTCTCTACAAAGTAGCCGTAGCTCATATTGAGACCAAAAGCAGTGATGGCCATGGTCAACGCAGAAGCCAACGGCAGCACCAAGCCGTACGATAGGTAAAGCCATAAGTTGGTGAGCACCAGCACGCTCACCACAGCCACGCTCAACAGCACCGCACGTGGTGCCGACAACAACGGAAGGCCTATGGACAACAGCAAACCCGCCAAAGTGAGAATGACAACCTCATAGCCCACCGCATAGTCCGGCTTCACCAATACGCTGCCATCCAACAGTGCAGAAATAATGTTGGCATGGGTCTCCACCCCAGGGTAAGTCTCTCCCACTGGGGTGACACGCAAATCCAGCAGACCCGGAGCGGTGGTCCCCAGCAAAATGATTTTGTCCTTCAGGCTGTGCAGCGGTAGTTTTTTGGACAACACATCGGATGCGGACACATACCGGAACGACCCGCCTTGCACACCACCCCGCCCCCGATACGGCACCAGCGTAGCCACACGCTCATCGACCGGAATGGCCAGCGCTTTTTCCCCCTGCTTGAGCAATACACGGTCCATACCCTGATAGCTGCGAGCCAGGAATTTCTCGTTGGAAAACCCGGGGGCCACTTTGGGCATGCCCGCAACGGCGCGAAACATCGCCAAAGAGATGGACTCGTAATACTGCCCCTTGTATTCAGCCAACAAGGGCAAGGACCGAACGACCCCATCCCCGTCGGTAATTGAATTGAAAAAACCTGCCAGTGGCGCTGCCTTGGCCAATTGGTCAATATTGGAGCCAAATCCATTCCAAGACGTAGCCTTGATGGGGCGCCCCTGCAATACATCTGGAGTCAATACAGGGGCCGGCAAAGTTCCGTTGGAGCGACCTTCACCATCGCTCGTCAGGTAATACCCCATAACCACCGGGCGGTTGGCAATGGCGCGCGCAAAAGCTGCATCGAAATCGAGTTCAGGTTGTAGCTGCCGCAAACGGTCGGCAAACCCAGCCTGGTCGCGAAACTCGTTGCGCGCCAACTCATTGAGCCGGGTCAGACCGGAGCTCTCATCCGCCTCTGCAAAGACCACGTCAAAACCAATGAGCGCGATCTGCTGCTCATCAAACAACGTGGTGATCAATTGAGCCAGCTTGTTTCTACCCCAAGGCCAGCGCCCTACCTCTGCCAGGCTTTTTTCGTCAATATTGACGATGACAATCCGGTCATCCTGCGTATTGGGCATAGTGGCCCGCAGACGAGCGTCATAAATGATGTCATCCAGACGCTGCAAAACACCAATGCGCACCGCGCCCACAGCATGCAGTAGCGCCAAGATCACAGGGATCAGGGTCACCGCGATGCGGGGCCAATGCCTAGTTAGCGACTGCATTTCAAACCAGGCTGAATTCCAATCTGCATGTGGTCAGGCCGGATTGGCCCGCTCAGGTTTGGACGAATTGCATTTGTGTACCCGCCAACTCCACCAAATCGCCATTCTTCAGCGAAATGGGATCGGAGCCGATCGGGGAGCCATTTAGAGTAGGGTTGCCGGCACCCTCTACATGGTGCACAACATAGCCATGCTGTCGCCGTGTGATCGCAGCCACGGCAACACCGGGCTTGCCGATGGTGGTCACGACCTTGGTCAAAGGTACTTCGCGCCCGGAAGCGGCGCCCGAAAGCACTTTGATCGCAGCGTGGAATGCCCCGATGCCGGTGGAGTCGCCTGCTGAAGTGGGGTATCCGGAAGCAGGTGCCGCTTGGGGTGCCACCGCAGGGCGCGCGCGCACCACCATGGTTTTGTCAAAGTTGTCGGCAACACCATCACCCACGAACTTGATTTTGTACTTCCCAATCTCGATACCATCACCGTTGTGCAACTGCTGCTTTTTCACAGCCTTGCCGTTGATGTAAGTGCCGTTGGTGCTGTTCAAGTCTTCCAGGAAAACTTCGCTACCAGTCATTTGGAGCACGGCGTGCTCACCACTCACTGCCAAATTGTCAATCACGATGTCGTTGTAAGGACGGCGCCCCAACGTCGTGCGCTCTTTGGTGAGCTGAACTTCCTTGATCACGACCTCATCGATCGAAACGATCATTTTCGGCATGATCGACTCCTTTTCCTGTAATTGGTTTTTGGAAAATGTAACAACTCTACTTCCCTAGCAGCCGAGCGATCAAACCACGCTTTTCTGCTGCTTCACTTGCAGAGACTATCAGCACGGAAATATTGTCCCGCCCACCATTGTCGTTGGCAGCATCGATCAACAAGCCCGCCTTTTGATCCAGACCGGAATCGCCAACGACAATTCTAGCGATTAGTTCATCGTCAACCATGTCGGACAAGCCGTCCGAGCACATCAAATACAGGTCGCCGGGCTCAACCACGTGCTCGTTGACGTCCAACATTACAACCTCTTCCACCCCAAGAGCCCGCGTCACCAAGTTTTTGATGGACGAGGTCGCCGCCTGCTCCTGGGTAATCAAGCCAGCATCAATTTGCTCTTGCAGGAGGGAATGGTCTTTGGTGATTTGGGTCAATTGCCCGCCACGCAGCCGGTAGCAACGGGAGTCACCGATGTGGCCGAGCAACAAGCGATCGTCGCGAAAAACCCCCACCACCAGGGTGGTTCCCATGCCCGAGTACGCAGCATTGGAATTGGCAGAATTGAAAATCGCCAGGTTAGCGTTGTCCACGCAAATTTCCATGGCACGGCGCACCTCCTTGGCCTGCGCTGTAGCACCGGCCTCCAGCAGCCAGCGGCTCAATTCTGATTTGATGAATGCAGTGGCCATACCGCTGGCGATCTCACCTGCGTTATATCCGCCCATGCCATCCGCCAGAACCGCGACCCGGGCAGACTCTTCGAAAGCGACAGAGTCTTCGTTGTTATCGCGAGCGCGACCAGGGTCCGTTTGCGCACAAAAGTGGTACATCATTGTTGTTTTAGATCTGAATATCCGTGTCAGCACCCGAGGCTGTTGGCCCGGGCGCTCCCGTCGCGGGCTGCGCAACCGTTTGATCGAAATTGCTTTGAGCCTTTGGGTTGGCAACCACAAACGCTTGCGTTTTTTCTTCCGCCCCTGCCGCCACAGCGACTGCAGGACGCGCTATTTCTGCTCTAGAGGAGTCCAGACCTCCAATTGCTTCACGCAAATCGGCCGCAAATTGGTCGCCGTCTTGGTAGCGCAACTCAGGACGCTTGCTCAGAGACAGGGCCACCACATTCGCCAGAGACACGGGCAAGTCTGGCCGCACAACACGTATGTCTGGCGCCTCTTCGTTGGCAATTTTGAACATCAGCTCAGCCATGGAGTCACCCCGGAAGGGCAACACACCCGTCAGCATTTGAAACAGCATGACGCCCAGCGAATACAAGTCGGATCGGCCATCCACTTTTTTGCCGGCCAACTGCTCGGGGGACATGAAACTGGGCGTGCCCAGCACCAACCCCGTTTTGGTCTTGCTGGAGTCGGTAATACGCGCAATGCCGAAGTCGGTGACCTTGACCGTATCCGTTTCGCGTTCATACATGATGTTGGCGGGCTTGATATCACGGTGCACCACCGACTGCTTGTGCGCATATGCCAGCGCCTCGGCGACTCGAGCCACCAAACTCAACACCAGCGGCACGGGCAACAAATTGTCACCCTTGCAAAACTCAACCAAGTCGCGCCCTTTGAGAAACTCCATGGCGATGTACGCCAGATCATGTTCTTCACCTGCATCGAAGATGGTCACGATGTTTTGATGTTGCAGGCGGCCAGCGGTCTCTGCCTCCCGGAAGAAACGCTCGCGGGCGTCCGTCAGTTCTTCGCCGGCAAACTCTTGGCTCAACGCCATAGTTTTGATGGCCACAACCCGACCGATCTTGGGATCCTTGCCCAAATACACCACGCCCATCGCACCCTTGCCAAGCTCTTTTTCCACCTGGTAACGACCCAGCATGGGCTTCTCGACAGCGCCACCATCCAACAGCATGGTGCCACCAGGATGGCCACCGCCTCCACCCAATATCACGGTTTCCGAGAGGTTTTTGGCGCGACTCAACTTGGTCTGAATGTCCTTGTAGTTCTTGTCGAACGCGGCCATGTGCTCGTAGACAGCCTCCGCTTTGTTGAACTGACGTTTGCGCTCAAAGTCCAGCGCCAAACTGTACAAATTGCCCATCACCGCCTCCGCCAAAGGCACTCGACGGAAACGGTCAAAAGCCATGTCCAACTGCCCCTGACCTTGCAGAGCCAGACCCATCATGCGATTGGTCTCTGCGGACTCTTCATCGGCCTTGACCTTGCCTGCTTCGGTGACCAGGAAACGCTTGGTAGTTAATGCCAAATGACCCAAGACCAACACAGTGGCAGGAAACACCAGCTTCAACCAAATGGCGGCAGCCGACAGCAGACCAAACTCCACGACCAACAAGGCGACAAACAAGCCCAAGGTCACCGCTGCGGCCGTGGCGGCCGACAAACGCGGCAAGCCTGCTATGACATAGACCACCACAACCAGGAAGGCCAGCAGGCTGATCCACACGCCCCAACTAGGCTGCACGATAAAGTGCTCATTCAAGATGCTCGACGTAATGTGGGCGATGGTCTCCGCCGGCGACAAGGCTGCGTTGCCAGGCACCGGAAATTGAACGCCCACGCCCGCAGCTGTGGCACCAATGATGACGATCTTGTCGGCATACTTGCTCGCAGGGATTTTCCCTGTCAGCACATCGTAGAAAGAATCCACTGCGAAGGCTAGCTTGCCATCCCGCCCCTTGTAAAACTGCGGCAACATCAATGCCGCTTCATCGGTTTTGACCTTCAGTTTGCCAATTTGGACCGAATCGCCGGGGTTGAGTTTCACGTCAGCGGGGGAGAGGTTCAAGCTCTTGAAGGCGGCCAACAGCGCCATGGAGGGCACGGCCTTGCCGTAGTAGTTCACCAGCAAGGGCTCTAAACGAACCGCACCATCCACGTCCGGAAACTGGTTCAAGTGCCCAATACCCGCGGCGGCATTGCCCACGCTTTCAATAGGCTGCTGCCCACGTACGGCGGGGATGGAAAACCCATTGGCATCATCCAGGGCACTTTTCAGCGCGTAAGGGGGAAGCGGGTTATCGGGTCGGCCTTGGGGTTCGCCCAGGGTGAACACTGACGGGATCAGCACGTTCCCAGCATTCTGCAGGCTGGTTGCCAATTTGGCATCAGTATCCAGCGCGGTTTCGGCCTCTGCGATCAGCTTCACTACCGATTCATTGGCTGCCGCCCCATCGGTAGGCGCGTCCAATGCGGCCTTCATCTTGCGGATGAAAACGAGACCCGGATCCACCTGGGGTTCAAAAAAGAACGCAGTGTGTACGATGGTCTTGGCTTTCGCCGCAGCCAGCGTGTCGATCAGCTTGGCATGGATGTCTCTGGGCCAGGGCCAGCGACCCAGGTTGGCGATGCTCTGGTCATCAATGGCAATGACCGCGATGCGGTCTGAGGGCTGCCGCGAGGTGCTGGTACTTGCGAAATCGTAAAAACGGCGTTCCAAAGTCCCAATGAAATCGGTGGACAGGTGCAGTACCACGGCCGCCACCACGATTGCCAATCCGGCAAGCCAGTCGGCGCGCCAGAATGATTGCGTCTTTGAAGAAGATTTCGCCAATTGCTACCTCCAACACATGCCTTATCGGCGCCCATTGATCTGCCCACACCCCCACCCGCCTCACAAGAGGAGGAGTCAAGGTAGGGACGTTAGCAGACGATCCCCGAGCCGACAAGGGACTTCTTCACCGGACTTCCCGCTTTTGCGACAAGTGGGAGTCCTCGGCGACAGGCGGGACTCGCTTAGACCGCAGAACGTGCCTTGCGCTTCTCCAGCGCCATGCCCAAACCCAGCACCAAACCGGCGCCCATAACCGCCGCGGCATAGTGCACCCAGCCATGGGTGACCATCCAACCGCTGAACGCACCGTCGCTGGCAATGGTTTCGCCACCTACCCAGCCAATCAGTGCGGCGCCCAGGGTGACGATCACCGGAAAACGCTCCATCAAGCGAATCATCAACGTGCTGCCGAAGATAACCAGTGGAATGCTGATAGCCAGCCCCAGGATCAGCAATAGCATGCTGCCCTTGGCGGCAGCCGCCACCGCGATGACGTTGTCCAGACTCATAACCAGATCAGCGATCAGAATCGTGCGCACCGCGGCCAGCATGCTTCCGGTGTTCTTGCCATGGCCTTCTTCGCCGTCATCGTCACTCATCAGCTGCACACCGATCCATAGCAACAAGATGCCACCGATGACCTGCAAAAAGGAGATCTCCAGCAACTTGGCAGCCACAACTGTCAGCGCGATCCGCAGCACTACGGCCGCACCGGAGCCGAAAAGCACCGCTTTTCTTTGCTGTTCAGGCGGCAGGGAGCGCGCCGCGAGGGCGATCACCACGGCGTTGTCACCGGACAAAATGATGTTGATCCAGACGATCTTGATCAGACCAATCCAGAAGTCAGCGCTCTGAAGAATTTCCATAATTGCACTCCACACTACAAACGAAAAAGTGCCCAGACACGAGGTGTGGGCACTTTGCTCTGAGAGGAAACCCCCTCGCTTCGGCTATCGAACCAACGCTGGAATTACAGCATGGCCTTGAGCAGCTTCGCCATTTCGGACGGATTGCGTGTCACTTTGAAGCCGCACTCTTCCATCACCGCCAACTTGGCATCGGCCGTATCGGCGCCACCAGAAATCAAGGCACCAGCGTGGCCCATGCGCTTTCCGGGAGGAGCCGTCACACCAGCGATGAAGCCGACGATGGGCTTCTTCATGTTCAGCTTGCACCAGCGGGCGGCTTCGGCTTCGTCCGGTCCGCCGATTTCACCAATCATGATGACAGCGTCGGTATCGGGATCGTCGTTGAACGCCTTCATGACATCGATGTGCTTCAAACCGTTGATGGGGTCGCCACCAATACCAACCGCGCTGGACTGGCCCAGACCGATTTCGGTCAGTTGTGCCACGGCTTCGTACGTCAGCGTGCCGGAGCGGCTAACCACACCGATACGACCCTTGCGGTGGATGTGGCCGGGCATGATGCCGATCTTGATTTCGTCAGGGGTGATCAAGCCAGGGCAATTGGGGCCCAGCAGCAGGGTTTTCTTGCCGCCGGCGGCTTCCTTGGCCTTCATCTTGTTGCGCACTTCCAGCATGTCGCGCACGGGAATGCCTTCGGTAATGCAGATCGCCAAGTCCAAATCGGCTTCCACAGCTTCCCAGATGGCGGCAGCGGCGCCAGCAGGTGGCACGTAAATCACCGACACGGTAGCACCGGTATCGCTGGCCGCTTCCTTGACGGAGGCGTAGATTGGGATATTGAAGATGGACTCGCCAGCCTTCTTCGGGTTCACACCAGCTACGAAACAGTTCTTGCCGTTCGCGTATTCCTGGCACTTCTCAGTGTGGAACTGACCGGTCTTGCCGGTAATACCCTGGGTGATGACTTTGGTGTCTTTGTTGATAAAGATCGACATGGTGTTTCCTTAGCGGGCTTTGACGGCTGCAACAACTTTTTCGGCCGCTTCGGCCATGCTGTCGGCGCTGATGATGGGCAGGCCGGACTCGGCCAGCATCTTTTTGCCCAGATCTTCGTTGGTGCCCTTCATGCGCACCACCAGCGGCACGGACAGGTTCACGGCCTTGCAGGCAGTGATCACGCCGGTGGCGATGGTGTCGCACTTCATGATGCCGCCGAAGATGTTGACCATGATGGCCTCGACCTTGGGGTTCTTCAACATGATCTTGAAGGCTTCGGTCACCTTCTCGGGGGTGGCACCGCCGCCCACGTCCAAAAAGTTTGCAGGCTCAGCGCCGTACAGCTTGATGGTGTCCATGGTAGCCATGGCCAGGCCAGCGCCGTTCACCAGGCAGCCAATGTTGCCATCCAAGCTGATGTAAGCCAGGTCGAACTTGGAAGCTTCCACTTCGGCCGCGTCTTCTTCGTCCAGATCGCGGTAAGCCACGATTTCGGGGTGGCGGAACAGCGCGTTAGGGTCAAAGTTGAACTTGGCGTCCAGAGCCATCAAATTGCCCTTGGAGTCGCAGTTCAGCGGGTTGATTTCCACCAAGGACGCATCGGTGTCCATGTAGCACTTGTAAATCTTGGCGAAGATGTCCACAGCCTGGTCGATGGAAGCGCCGGTCAGGCCAATGGCTGCGGCCACTTTTTTGCTCTGCTCGGTGGTGATGCCGGTCAGAGGATCGATCATTTCGGTCACGATCTTTTCAGGTGTGGAATGGGCCACTTCCTCGATGTCCATGCCACCTTCGCTCGACGCGATCAGGGCCACCTTCTGGGTCGCGCGGTCGGTCACCAGCGACACATACAGTTCATTCTTGATGTCAGCACCGTCTTCGATATAGAGGCGGCGGACTTTTTGGCCCTCAGGACCCGTTTGGTGTGTCTTTAGCTGCATGCCCAGGATTTCACTGGCCAGGCGTTTGACGTCGTCGATGGACTTGGCCACCTTCACGCCACCACCCTTGCCACGGCCACCGGCGTGGATCTGTGCCTTGACAACCCAGACGGGGCCACCAAGCTTCTGGGCGGCTTCCACCGCTTCTTGCACTGTGAAAGCGGGGATGCCGCGGGGCACCGGCACACCGAACTGGCGCAAGATTTCCTTGCCTTGGTACTCGTGAATCTTCATGACGTCTCTCTCTGGACTGGACAATTTTCACCATGCCGCAACATGAAATTGCGAGTGCATGGCACTGGACACATCAGCCTCCGACTGTATCATGGTGCGATGCACAATCCTTGTGCGAGGCTTACGGCTACTGTATACAGCCCAGCTTCTTGCTTCTGCAAATGCACTGATTTTCGACCTCTGACCATGAAAAAAATCTTTATCGATGGCGAAGCCGGCACCACCGGGCTGCAAATCCGGGAACGTCTGCAGACCATGCCGCAAATTGAATTGCTCAGCATTGATCCTGCCTTGCGCAAGGACCCGCAGGCCAAACGCGCCCTGGTCGCGCAAGCCGATCTGGTCGTGTTGTGTCTGCACGATGACGCTGCCTTCGAAACCGTGGCCATGGTCGATGGCCTGGAAAAGGAAACCGGACGCCCCGGTCCGCGCATCATCGACGCCTCCACCGCCCACCGCACTGCGGCCGGCTGGGTCTATGGTTTTCCCGAGTTGGCCGCTGGCCAACGCGACGCCGTGGTGAACGCCCGCCGCGTGAGCAACCCCGGCTGCTACGCCACCGGTGCCATTGCGCTGATCCGTCCGTTGGTGGATGCCGGTTTGCTGCCCCCTGACTTTCCCGTCTGCCTGCCTTCGGTGAGCGGCTATTCGGGCGGTGGACGCACCATGATTGAAGCTTATGAGCAAGGCAACGCCCCTCCGTACGAGCTGTACGCCCTGGGCCTGAAGCACAAGCACATCCCCGAAATCATGAAATTCACGGGCCTCACACGGCGTCCGCTGTTCGTGCCTTCGGTGGGCAACTTCAAGCAAGGCATGCTGGTGCAACTGCCGCTGCACCTGGACACCCTGCCCGGACAGCCCACCGCGCAAGACCTTCACAACGCGCTGGCCAAGCACTACGCCGGCAGCACATGGGTAACCGTAGAACCGGTCACACCCGACCTCAAGCTGGATGCAGTCGCGCTGGTCGACACCAACAAGCTGGAACTCCGCGTGTTTGCGAATGACGCTGCCAAAGACGGCTTTGCCCATGCGGTGCTGGTGGCCCGTCTGGACAACCTGGGCAAGGGTGCCAGCGGGGCAGCCGTGCAAAACCTGGAACTGATGCTCGGTCTGTAGAGCTTTACTCGTCGTCAGCGCCTGACACCACCTTGTGGATGGTGTCGCCGCCAAAACCGCGGCTGGCCAGAAACCGCATTTGTTTGCCGCGTTCGGCCGCATCTGCAGGCTGGCGGCCAAACTTTTTGCGCCAGATTTCCTTAGCTCGCTCCAGTTCGCTGGCACGCAGGGCGTTCACCGCCTCGGCCACGGCCTCCGGCTCCAGGCCCTTGGACTGCAGCTCCTGCTTGATGCGCGAAGCGCCTAGCTTGCCCGCCCGCCGGTGCACCACCGACTCCAGCACCCGCGCTTCGTTGATAAAGCCCTTGGCCTGCAAGGCGTCCAGCACCTTGGCCAGGGCGCCGGGTTCTTCTTCGTATTGCGCCAGCTTGCGCTCCAGCTCGACCCGGGAATGCTCCCGGGAGCTGAGCAGACGCAAAGCCCGGCCGGTCAGGGACAGCGCTGGCTTTGCTCCTGTATTCATAGCTGCTTGCACAATATCCACGGGGGCTAGAGACTGATTTACTCTATTTTCTCAGCTTTATCGGCCTTGTCCGCCTTTTTGGCCTTGGCCTTGACCTCAGACTCGGCCACGGGCAGCAAAGGGATGCCCAGGGATTCGCGCACCTTGTTTTCGATCTCCACCGACAACACGGGGTTCTCGCGCAGGAACTCGCGGGCGTTGTCACGGCCTTGGCCGATCTTCTCGCCCTGGTAGGCATACCAGGCGCCGGACTTTTCCAGAATACCGGCGGTCACACCCATGTCGATGATCTCGCCGTGGCGGCTGATGCCTTCGCCAAACAGGATGTCGAACTCGGCCGTCTTGAACGGAGGGCTGACCTTGTTCTTCACCACCTTCACTTTGGTCTCGTTGCCGATGGCGTCGTCACCCTTCTTGATGGTGCCGGTGCGACGGATGTCCAGACGTACGGATGCGTAGAACTTCAGCGCGTTGCCGCCGGTGGTGGTTTCGGGACTGCCGAACATCACGCCGATCTTCATGCGGATCTGGTTGATGAAGATGACCATGCAATTGGTCTTCTTGATGTGGGCGGTGAGCTTGCGCAGGGCCTGGCTCATCAAACGGGCTTGCAAACCGGGCAATGAATCGCCCATTTCGCCTTCCAGCTCGGCCTTGGGCGTCAAAGCCGCCACCGAGTCGACGACGATCAGGTCCACTGCGCCGGAACGCACCAAACTGTCCACAATTTCCAGAGCCTGTTCGCCAGTGTCGGGCTGGCTGATCAGCAGGTCTTGCAGGTTGACGCCCAGCTTTTGCGCATATTGGATGTCCAGCGCGTGCTCGGCGTCCACAAAGGCGCACTGGCCGCCTTGCTTTTGCATCTCGGCAATCACTTGCAAGGTCAACGTGGTTTTGCCGGAGGATTCCGGGCCGTAGATTTCGACCACGCGACCACGCGGCAGGCCGCCTACGCCCAGCGCAATGTCCAGTCCCAACGAGCCGGTGGACACGACCTGGATGTCCTCGATCACCTCGCCTTCGCCCAAACGCATGATGGTGCCCTTGCCGAATTGCTTTTCGATCTGGGCCAGGGCCACCTGCAAGGCCTTGGCTTTTTCAGCGTTGGCGCCATTCGTGTTGTTCGGGTTCTTGACGGGTGCGTCCATGAGAAATCTCCTTGAAAATCAATGGGTTGGTGCAGCACAGCCATCTGGTTTTAACAACAGGCTGGATGCTTGAACAGTAGTTTAAGCGCGCTTGTTGTATGGCGTAAATACATTTTTTAGTCAGTTTGCATTACCATTTGCTGGTGCCTGATTTCACCCCAGCCCGCAACGACACGTGGCGCCAGAACCACTTGGGCCATTGGCTGCGCCTGGCGCTGGAGCGCTTTGACGCCCGCGTGCTGGAACTCATGGCCGACCACCCCGGCGTCCCTCTGGGCCTGTCCAACCTGGCCGAGCGCGGGCAGGTGGGCGCGGCCCACATCCACATCACGCGGCACCTGGCAGTGGAGGGCTCGCGCCTGACCGACCTGGCCCAGCGCGCCGGCATAACCAAGCAAGCCATGGGCACCCTGGTGAACCAATGCGAGGCCTGGGGCATGGTGACGCGCGAAGACGACCCCGCCGACGCGCGTGCGCGCCGCGTGCAGTTCACCGCCACCGGCTTGGCCTGGCTAGGCGCCTACCAAGAGGCCGTGGCCCAGGCCGAAGACGAACTGCGCCAGGCCGTCAGCCCCGAGGTGGCTACCGTGGTGACGCTGGGCCTGGAGGCCTACAGCGGGCAATGACGTACGACTATGTTCTGCGTCAGGCTGTGGGCAGGGTGCCCGCCTAGAATGGCAAAAACATTGCAGTAACGCGCGGCCCAACGCGAGGAGACACCCCATGCGAATACTCATCGCCGAAGACGACCAGGTACTGGCCGATGGCCTGCTGCGCGCCCTGCGCAGCGCGGGCGCCGCGGTTGACCACGTGGCCAGCGGCACCGAAGCCGATGCTGCGCTGATGACCAACACCGAGTTCGACCTGCTGATCCTGGACCTGGGCCTGCCCAAGATGCACGGGCTGGAGGTTCTGAAGAAACTCCGCGCCCGCGGCTCCTCGCTGCCCGTGCTCATCCTCACCGCAGCGGACAGCGTGGACGAGCGCGTCAAAGGCCTGGACTACGGCGCCGACGATTACATGGCCAAACCCTTCAGCCTGCAGGAGCTGGAAGCCCGCGTACGCGCCCTGGTGCGCCGCGGCATGGGCGCCACCTCGGCCAGCATCAAGCACGGCCCGCTGACCTACGACCAGGCCGGCCGCGTCGCCACTATCGACGGCAAGATGGTGGAGCTGTCGGCCCGCGAGCTGGGCCTGCTGGAAGTCTTGCTGCAGCGTGCCGGCCGCCTGGTCAGCAAAGACCAACTGGTGGAGCGCCTGTGCGAATGGGGCGAAGAGGTGAGTAACAACGCCATCGAGGTCTACATCCACCGCCTGCGTAAGAAGATCGAAAAAGGCCCGATCCGCATTGCCACGGTGCGCGGCCTGGGCTACTGCCTCGAGAAGATTGCCCCGTAGCGGACGCCACGTCCCTTGAAAATCTTTCAGCGCGAGCAACGCAGCCTGTTCGGGGAGATCCTGGACTGGATGCTCACGCCGCTGTTGCTGCTGTGGCCCGTCAGCCTGGTGCTGACCTGGTTGGTGGCCCAGGGCATTGCGGGCAAGCCCTTTGACCGCGCGCTGGAATACAACGTGGGCGCGCTGGCCCAGCTCATCACCGTCAACAAAAATCACGCCCAGTTTGTGCTGCCGCTGCCCGCGCGCGAACTGCTGCGTGCCGACGATGCGGACACTGTGTACTACCAGGTGCTGGGGGCCAATGGCGAATTCCTCAGTGGCGAGAAAGACCTGCCCCTGCCGCCCGACGACGAGCGGCTGCCGCCCGGCGAAGTGCGCATGCGCGATGCCGAGTTCAAGGGCCTGGACCTCAAGGTCGCCTACATGTGGGTCAAGCTGGACCTGGCCGAGGGCCGGCCCGCACTGGTGCAGGTGGCCGAGACTATGGAGAAGCGCTCGGTGCTGGCCACCGAAATCGTCAAAGGCGTGATGCTGCCGCAGTTCGTCATCTTGCCGCTGGCCGTGCTGCTGGTCTGGCTGGCGCTGGTGCAGGCCATCAAGCCGCTCAACAGCCTGGAAGAGCGCATCCGCGCGCGCAGCCCCGACGACTTGAGCCCACTGGACGTGGAGGCCGTGCCGCTGGAGGTGGTGCCCCTGGTGTCCTCGGTGAACGACTTGCTGATGCGGCTCAAGGATTCGATCTCTACGCAAAAACGCTTTCTGGCCGACGCTGCGCACCAGCTCAAGACCCCGCTGGCGGGGCTGCGCATGCAGGCCGACCTGGCCCAGCGCGAAGGCGCGAATGCCGAAGACCTGAAGCAATCGCTGCGGCAGATCGGCCGCTCCAGCATCCGCGCCACCCACACCGTGAACCAGCTGCTGGCCCTGGCGCGCGCCGAGAGCAGCGGCGCCGTGCTCAGCCACCAGCCCTGCGACCTGGCACGCCTGACCATGGACGTGGTGCGCGACTGCGTGCCGCGCGCGATGGACAAACACATCGACCTGGGTTTTGAAGGCGTGCAGCCCGGCACCGAGGGCGCCACACTTCAAGGTAACCCCACGCTGCTCAAGGAGATGGTGCGCAACCTGGTGGACAACGCCATCAACTACACGCCGTCCACCGCCGAAAAGCCCGGTGTGATCACGGCCCGTGTGCTAGTGGATCCGTTCAGCAAGGCGCTGGTGCTGCAGGTGGAAGACTCAGGTCCCGGCATTCCGGCCGCCGAGCGCGAGCTGGTGTTCCAGCCCTTTTACCGGGCGCTGGGCAACGAGGCCGATGGCTCAGGCCTGGGCCTGCCCATCGTGCTGGAGATTGCGCGCCAGCACCATGCCACGATTTCGCTGGAGGACGCCAAGCCCGGCGCCGCCATGCCGGGTGCCAGCTTCACGCTGCGCTTCCAGCACACCCTGCACGCGACCTAAAACCGCTTCACCTGCCGGTTCAGCTGCAGGTCTTGAGTGACTTGCCGGCCAAAGCCGGTTTGACCTCACCCAGCTTGGCCCGGATAGATTCCGACACCGCGGGCAGCTTGAGCAGAGACACCGTGGCCTCCTCACGCTCCTGCACCACCTTGGCGGTACGAATGCCCTTGGGCGCTAGCTTGGCCAGCTCTGCCATCGCTTCGGCCTGCGTGTCAAAGCCCCCCAGCGACAGACCGATCTCGAGCGTGGGGTTGTTCACGGCTTCGGTCTTGATGTCCATGCCCGCCAGCTCGGTGCGCTTTTTAGCCAGCAGCTCGGGGGTGGCGTACTTGCCCATGTAGATGATCCAGCGGGCGGCTTCCTTGCCGGGCTCCAGCTGCCAGCTGCCGGCGGGCAGGCTGGCGGCCTCCAGCGCCGTGCGCAGGGCACTGGCCTGGGCCTCGTCAAAGGGGCCAGCCTGCAGGCATTCCTTGGGCGCCAGATCGGCCTGCACCTGGGCCTCGACACGCTTGAGCTCGCCTGTGCTCAGCAACTGGATGGCTTCGGGCTTGATTTGCTGGGACAGGCGCTGTGGCTCGTTGGGCGGCACCGGCGCAAAGCCGTAGGCACGCAACAGGCCATTGCTCCAGGCGAAAAACAGGCCATTGGCCAGCAGCAACATCAAAACAAGCAAGCGCAGCATAGGGTCAGGTCAGAAAGGGGCAGCGGGCGCGGGTCGCACACTGACCTCCGCGCTACTAATTTTGATCAATCCATTCTCAGTATGCACCAGCAGGGCGCCGCTGGCGTCCACCCCGCGGGCGATGCCGGTGGCGCCATCACTGCACACCACAGCCTGGCCATAGAGCAGGTCACGCGCATGGTAAGCGGCGCGCAGCGGACCAAATCCCTCGCCAGCAAAGTGCTGCACCGCCTGCGCCAGGGGTGGCACCACGCGGCCCAATACCTCGGGCGCATCCACACCGGGCAGCAGCTCGTGCAGGGCCGCAGGTGGGGTGCGCAGGTCAGCCGCGTCGCGCGGGGCGATGTTGATGCCGATGCCAATCACCGCGTAGCGCATCTCGCCCACGCTGGCAGTCTCGATCAGGATGCCGGCCAGCTTACGCTGCTCCAGCCACACATCGTTGGGCCACTTCAGGCGCAGGTCCGGGTGCAGGCTGTGGACCACCGACAGACCCACGGCCAGCGACAGGCCCGACCAGTCCGTCGGTGCCAAGGGCACGCCCAGCGAAAAGGTCAGCGTGCCGCCCAGCCCCTGGGTGTCACTCTTCCAGTCACGGCCCAGGCGGCCGCGGCCAGCCGTCTGGCGCTCGGCCACCAGCAGGATGGGGTCCAGCTGGCCCGCGCGGGCGCGGCGCATGAGTTCGGTGTTGGTGGAGTCAATCTCGGGCAGGATCTCGACCGAGAAGGTCGGCCACAGCGGGCTGACGGCCTCCCAGATCGCCTCAGCCCGCCAGAGCAAGGTCACTTCTTCCCGCGCTTGGGGGCCAAGAGGGTGCCCCGGCAGGTCTTGGCGCCGCACCAGCAGGGATACTCTGCCTTGAGCTTCTTGGTATAGGGCTCGTCGATGATCAGGCCGTAGTCGTAGTTCAGCTCTTCGCCAGCTTTGATATTGCGCAGCGCCTTGATGAACACGCGGCCGTTTTCCTCGTCGGCATCGCAATTGCCGTCGCAGGAATGGTTGATCCAGCGTGAGGAGTTGCCGCCAAACAGCGCGTCGATCACGTTGCCGTCTTCCAGCGAGAAGTAGAACGTGTGGTTGGGGTCCTTGGGGTCATGCGGGTGGCGGCGCTGGGCCTCCTTCCAGCTGATGATCTGGCCCACGTACTCGATGATGGTTTCACCCTCGGCAATGTCCTGCACCGCGAACACCCCCTTGCCATGCACCCCGGAGCGACGGGTCTGGATACGCCGGTTGCCAGCGGGGGCCGAGGAATTCACTGGGTTTTTTGCCACGGATCGAAAATTTGGTATGGTGAATCGTATGGGCGCGCATGTGTGCGTGCCTGCGTGTGCAAGTGCGCGCCTGCGCGCACGCGAGAACTGGATTGTAGTCAGATGAAAAACGACGTTTTCTATAAAACTTTGGTTATTGCCGAAAAGCCGTCGGTCGCCCAAGACATCGTGCGGGCGCTCACGCCCACGGCGGGCAAGTTCGAGAAACACGACGAATACTTCGAGAGCGACACCTACGTCGTCTCCAGCGCCGTGGGCCACTTGGTAGAGATCCAGGCCCCTGAGGAATTTGACGTGAAACGCGGCAAGTGGAGCTTCGCCCACCTGCCCGTGATTCCGCCGCACTTTGACCTCAAGCCCGTGGACAAAACCAAGACGCGCCTGAACGCCGTGGTCAAGCTGGCCAAGCGCAAGGACGTGGACAAACTGGTGAACGCCTGTGACGCGGGCCGCGAGGGAGAACTGATCTTTCGCCTGATCGAGCAATACGCCGGGGGCGCCAAGCCACTGGGCAAGCCGGTCAGCCGGCTGTGGCTGCAGTCGATGACGCCGCAAGCCATCCGCGACGGCTTTGACCACCTGCGCACCAATGCGCAAATGCAACCGCTGGCGGACGCCGCCCGCTGCCGCTCCGAGGCCGACTGGCTGGTGGGCATCAACGGCACACGCGCCATGACCGCCTTCAACAGCCGCGACGGTGGCTTCTTCCTGACCACCGTGGGCCGCGTGCAAACGCCTACGCTGTCGGTGGTGGTGGAACGCGAAGAGCTGATTCGCAAGTTTGTGAGCCGCGACTACTGGGAAGTGCACGCGTCCTTCCACGCCGAGGCAGGTGACTACGCCGCCAAGTGGTTCAACCCCGCGCACAAAAAAGACGCCGACGACGCCGAGAAAAAGGCTGACCGCGTTTGGAGCCAGCGTGAAGCGCAGACCATTGCCGACGCCGTGCGCGGCCAGCAAGCCACGGTCACCGAAGAAAGCAAGCCCACCACACAAGCGTCGCCGCTGCTGTTTGATTTGACGTCTTTGCAACGCGAGGCCAACGGCAAGTTTGGCTTCTCGGCCAAGACCACACTGTCCATCGCCCAAAGCCTGTACGAGCGTCACAAGGCCCTGACCTACCCGCGTACCGATTCGCGCAACCTGCCCGAAGACTATGTGGCCGTGGTCAAAGACACCATGGGCATGCTGGCCGACAGCGGCATGAAGCACCTGGCGCCCTTTGCAGCCCAGGCCGTCAAGGGCGGCTATGTGAAGCCCACCAAGCGCGTGTTCGACAACGCCAAGGTGTCGGATCACTTTGCCATCATCCCCACGCTGCAGGCGCCCAGTGGCCTGAGCGAGGCCGAGCAGAAGATTTATGACCTGGTGGTGCGCCGCTTCATGGCCATCTTCTTCCCCAGTGCCGAATACCAAGTCACCACGCGCATCACCACGGCCGTGGGCCATTCCTTCAAGACCGAAGGCAAAGTGTTGGTCAAACCGGGCTGGCTAGCCATCTATGGCAAGGAAGCCGCCGCCGAAGTGGAAGACGCCAAGGAAGGCGACAAAGGCCAGAACCTGGTGCCCGTGGCGCCCGGCGAAAAGGTCAAGGGCGACCCCGTGGACCCCAAGGGTCTGAAAACCAAGCCCCCCGCACGCTACTCTGAAGCCACCTTGCTGGGCGCCATGGAAAACGCGGGCAAGACCGTGGACGACGACGAGCTGCGCGAGGCTATGGGCGAAAAAGGCCTGGGCACACCTGCCACCCGCTCCAGCATCATCGAAGGATTGATTGCCGAGAAGTACATGCTGCGCGAAGGCCGCGAGCTGATCCCCACCGCCAAGGCTTTCCAGCTCATGACGCTACTGCGCGGCCTGGGGGTGGAGGAACTCTCCAAGGCCGAGTTGACTGGCGAGTGGGAATACAAGCTGGCGCAGATGGAGCAGGGCAAACTGCGCCGCGAGACCTTCATGGCCGAGATTGCCGCCATGACCGAACGCATGGTCAAGAAGGCCAAGGAATACGACCGCGACACCATCCCCGGCGACTACGCCACACTGGAGGCACCATGCCCCAACTGCGGTGGCATCGTCAAGGAAAACTACCGCCGCTACACCTGTACCGGCAAGACCGGCACCGAAGAGGGCTGCGGCTTCTCGTTTGGCAAGTCACCCGCCGGGCGCACCTTTGAGCCTGCCGAAGTTGAGCAATTCCTGCGCGACAAACACATTGGTCCGCTGGACGGTTTCCGCTCCAAGGCCGGTTGGCCCTTCACGGCCGAGATGGTCATCAAGTTCGATGACGAGACCAAGAACTACAAGCTGGAGTTTGACTTTGGCGACGACAAGGCCGGCGAAGAGAGTGGTGAGTTGATCGACTTCAACGGCCAGCAATCGCTGGGCGTGTGCCCCAAGTGCGGCGGCAATGTGTTCGAGCATGGCAAGAACTATGTGTGCGACAAGTCGGTGCCCACCATGGCCCAGCCCACACCCACGTGTGATTTCAAGAGCGGCCAGATCATCCTGCAGCAGCCCATTGAGCGCGAGCAGATGCAAAAGCTGCTGGCCACCGGCAAGACCGACCTGCTGGACAAGTTTGTTTCCATGCGCACGCGTCGCGCCTTCAAGGCCATGCTGGCGTGGGACGCTGAAGCCGGCAAGGTGAACTTCGAATTTGCACCCAGCAAGTTCCCGCCGCGCAAGCCCGCCTACAAGGCAGCGGCTAAAACCACATCTGCTACAAAAACAGGAGCTACTCGCGCAGCATCCACGGGGACTGTAGCCAAAAAAGCACCTGCAAAGAAAGCTGCAACGGCCAAAACCGCCAAGCCCAAGGCCCCCCGCAAGACCACGGCCGCCAGCGGCAAGCTGCCCAGCGCCGAACTCGCCGCAGTGATTGGCGCCGAACCCGTGGCGCGCACCGAAGTCATCAAGAAGCTGTGGGACTACATCAAGGCCAACGGCCTGCAGGACGCCACCAACAAGCGCGCCATCAACGCCGATGCCAAGCTGCTCAAAGTATTTGGCAAGGAACAGGTGACCATGTTTGAACTGGCTGGCATTGCGGGCAAACACCTGAGTTAGCGGGGGTGTCACAGGCACGTCATCGTGCGAAATTAAGCTTTAACCGCCGTCGCCATGACGGCGTTTTTTATTGCTTTCTGGAATCCGCATGACGATCGCCGCCGAATGGAACGATACCGATCGTTTCTGGAACGAAACACCTTTTCGTTCGTATTTGTTCAACGCATTTTCTCTACTGCTGCCTTCGGGTGAACAATTCATCATCGAGACCGTAGAGGCCGCGGCGCAGTCCGCCTTCTGCAACGCAGCCCTCCAAAATGAGGCCATGCGCTTTGTGCGCGAAGAAAAGGCACATCAGCGCGCCCACCACGTCTACAACCAACGACTTGCGGCCCAAGGCTACGACGTAAGCACCTTGGAAGAGCGCATTGCACAGGCGCTGCAAAAATTTCAACGCACACTCTCCCCTGCGGAGTGCCTGTGCCTGACTGCTGCATTTGAATACCTGACAACCCTGGTGTCCCGGCAGGCGCTGCAAAAGACCACGTGGCTGAGCCGCGAGCAGTCCGTGCAAAGCAGCATGTGGCAATGGCACTGCGCGGAGGAAATAGCGCACCACCATGTGGCGCTGGACCTGCTGGCGGCCCGACGCGTAGGCTATTGGATGCGTGTGGGCTTGTACCTGGTGGCATCGCTCGTGCTGTTGTCTGACATAGCGCGACATATGGCCAGCTTTTACCGCAGCGACCGCCAAGCCGGCCGCGTCAAACGCGGTGCGTTTTGGACCTCTGCCGCTGCGTTCGTGCTGACCAACGGTGTGGGCTTGTTGCAGTTGGGTGGGGGGTGGCTTCGGTATTTCCTGGCCTTGCCCACACCTCGCACCGCCAAGGCTGCGCCACCCCTGAACGTGCGCTTTCTGCGCCCCCAGGACATTGCGCAACTCATGGCCCTGGAGCGCAAAAAGTGGGACCAAGAACAAGCAGCCAGCGAGAATGACATTTACCAACGCATGGCAGCACACCCCCAGCTGTGCATAGGCGCTTTCTCTACCGACACCGGAGAAGCACTGGCATCGCTGTTCATGAAACCCATTACCTTTGAACAACTGCTCGAGGCCCGCACCTGGGCCGACTGTGCCAAGCCCCAAGGCGCTGCAGCGGCGCATCCATCCCAAGCCTTGTTTGGCATCAGCCTGAGCAGTACGGATTCGACTGCAGTGGAGGCTTTGTTTGAGTTCTTCTGGCCCTTTGCACTCAAAGGGGGATGGCGCCACATCTATTTGGGCTCGCCCGTTCCGGGCTTGGCCAGGTGGCAACAGGCCAACCCGGAGCAGCCTGCGCACACCTATGTGTTCGCCACCCGTCATGGTCAGCCACGTGACCCGCAGTTGCGCTACTACTGGGGCAAGGGGTTCAAACACATCATGGCCTGCAAACCCAACTACTTCCCCCATGAAGCATCGTTGGACTACGGTGCCGTCATTCGGGGGCGCATTCCACTGTCGACCCTGGCACCTCTGTGGAAGCGATTGCCATTGCCTTGGCTGCAGGGCTTCAGGCGCCTGTTGTTCCTAGTGCTGTGAGCCGCGCCACGACAGCAGCCCCCGCACCGCATGGCAAGATTGGCCCAGCTACGCCTTTCTGATAGCCGTTGCTGTCAATGTGGCTCTCATATTTCATGTTTCGCACACCGGTTGGCGAATTCCCCTGGTAGTCATTCAAGCCTTTCTTTGGATGGGATGCCAGGAGGCCAAGCACCTATGCGTACACCGCACGTTCCTGACCCCTCGCTGGGCCAATGACTTGGTGGGGTTTCTTTGTGCTGCATTGTCCGGGGTCAATTTCTTTGCCTACCGGCATTTTCATTTTGCACCCCGCCCAGCTACCGCACATCACATCACCTGGGGTTGCTGGGACTCATCTTGTTCATCATTGGCATGGCAGTTTTGGCGTCATGCTTTCCCACGGAGTTTCTCTGGGCATTTTTCATCCCCATGGTGCTGGCGAGTTGGGTGGACTTTTTGTTAACCCAGGCTGAACACTATGGTGTTGCCGTCACCGACCCAACTATCCGCCGAAATTCCGACCACATTACCTACAACGTGGTGCTTCCCTGGCTCTTGTCGTGGATGACCTTGCATCGATCTTTGCATCGCGTGCATCACCGTCATCCAGGACTGCGCTGGTTCCATGCCCGCCACTATTTGCATGAAGAAACAACTCCGTCCATGTCGTATGGGGCATTTGCACGGCAGTGGCTTTCCAATGGCCCCCGTCTTTGGCCAAAAGCATGAACAGGTCTTGATGTACTAACATCCCGGCCATGAACTTCGCCGACCACGATGATGAATCCGAGCACGCGACGCACACCCCTGCCCAGCGCGCAGTCGCGGCTAGCCGCAGCACATGGGTGAGTGTGGTGGTCAACCTGGCGCTGGCCACCACCCAGGTGGCGGTTGGCCTGTGGTCCCACTCTTCTGCCCTGATTGCCGATGGCATCCACTCGCTGTCGGATTTGGTGTCGGACTTCGTGGTGCTGCTGGCTACGCGCGCGAGCCGTAAGGACGCGGACGAAGACCACCCCTACGGCCACCAGCGTTTTGAGACCGCAGCCTCGCTGGCGCTGGGCGGAATACTGCTGGCAGTGGGGATCGGCATGGCGTGGAGCGCACTGCAAAAACTCGAATCGCCCGATACCATTGCCACCGTGCACCGCACTGCATTGTGGGTGGCACTAGCCGCCATCGTGGTCAAGGAACTGCTGTTTCGCTACATGCTGCGCGTGGCCAAGGCAGTGAAATCCAGCATGCTGGTAGCCAATGCGTGGCATGCACGGTCCGACGCAGCTTCGTCGCTGGTGGTCTCCATCGGGCTGGTGGGCAATATGCTGGGCTACCCACTTCTAGACCCGATTGCGGCGTTGATTGTGGGCTTCATGGTGGGCAAGATGGGTTGGGGCTTCGGCTGGAGCGCGCTGCACGACCTGGTGGACCACGCCGTAGACCGCGCCGAGGTACAGGCCATCCACCAGACGTTGCTCAGCACCCCTGGCGTGCTCGGTGTCCACGACATTCGCACCCGCAAGATGGGAGACATGGTGGTCGCCGACGCCCATATCGAAGTGGATGCACGGCTCACCGTGGAAGCGGGTCATAACATCGCCGTGGCCGCACGCGCCCAGGTGCTCAAACGCCACCGTGTGCTTAACCTCATGACCCACGTGGACCCGGCGCAGCGGCCAGACCGGGACCACGACGTACCACCGCAGTCCTAGCGCACGCTAACGCGCACCAACCTGGCTATCTTGGCTGCTGGTAAGCAGTTTGTCGGTATAGGCGATGGCCAATGCACTCATTAAAAAAACCACGTGGATGATGGTCTGCCACATCAGCACCTTCACGTCGTAGTTGGCGGCGTTGATAAAGGTTTTGAGTAGGTGGATGGAGCTGATTCCGATGATGGCCGTGGCCAGCTTCACCTTGAGCACCGAGGCATTCACATGGCTCAGCCACTCGGGCTGGTCGGGGTGGCCATCCAGATCCATACGGCTCACAAAGGTCTCGTAGCCCCCTACGATCACCATGATCAGCAGGTTGGAGATCATCACCACGTCAATCAACGCCAGCACCACCAACATGATGATGGTCTCGTTGAGCGCCGGCACCGCGATGTCGGACTTGTAGCCAATGCTGGTTACCAGCGCCTGCAGCGCGGTCTGGCTGCCAAACGCGGCCTCCAGCAAATGCACCAGCTCCACCCAGAAGTGGAAGACATACACGCCCTGCGCCGCAATCAGCCCCAGGTACAGCGGCAGCTGCAGCCAGCGGCTGGCGAAAATGAAATTGGGGATGGGGCGCAGTGCGGTGGCTTTTTTAGGCGTGGAGGCAGTCATGGCGTGCAGGGGGTGGAAGTGAAAGGCGCGCGCATTGTAAAAAATGCGCCTAAGCCCCTACAAACCACTCAGCAGCGTCTGCGCCCCCTGCCAGCGTGCACCGGGCGCCAGCACCACGGGTTGCATTACCGCAGCGGCTTCCACGCAGGCAAACTGGGTATGGCCCTGCGGGGGCAAATCGGCCAGGCCCGCATCAGGCCCCGGGTTCCACACCACCACATCGCCAAAGCCCGCATGGTCCAGCCGCAACGTGCCCAGCGGACTGTGTAGCGCGAACGGGCCGGGCACGGCTTCGAAGATCTGGTCAATGGGCTCGCGCAACGACAGCGTGGCGCCCTGCGGCAACACACCCGTCAACGTGGCCCGCGACACATCGCCCACCGCCAGGTAGGTGTGCAGGGCCGCATGGAACGGGAAAGTCGAGGTACCGGTGTTCTCCACAGCCAACGCCATGCGCAGGCCATTCGGCAGCAGACTCACCGTTAGCGTGCAGACACAGGCATGCGGCCACTGCGGGTCATCGCCCACTGCGTTGTGCAGTTGCAGAGACACGCTCGGCTCTGGCGCGGACGCGTCCCAGGGCTGCAATGTCCAGCCACGCATGCGCGCAAAGCCATGGCGCATCAACGGACCACGCGCCGCAAACTGCGGAAAGATCACCGGCACGCCACCACGCACCGCCTGTGGCCCCTTGAGCGGCGAAGCCGGGCTGCAATACAGCCGCTCCACACCGCCGGCGTCCACCCAGGAAATGACCTGGGCACCGCGCAGCAGCACGGTCACCACATCACCCGCCGGGCCTTGCAGGCGCGCGGCGGGGGCTTCGTCGATCAGCAGGGTCTGGCAGTTCATGCCCCGCAGTTTATCGGGTGGTCGTGACCTTGGAGAGGTGGCGGGGCTGGTCTGGGTCGGCGCCGCGCGCACGCGCTACGGCCTCCACCAGCAGGTAGAAACTCTGGATGGCGGTGATCGGGTCCAGGTCTTCTTGCGGTGCGGTGCTAAGCGTCAGGTCGCGGCCCGGCACATCGGCGGGTGCGGCCAGCAGCACCTGGGCGCCCCGGCCGCGCATCTCGGTGGCCAGGTCAATGAGGCTTTGCTGCGCGGGGCCACGCAGCGCAAACACCAGCATGGGGTAGTTCTCGTCCACCAGCGCCATGGGGCCATGCTTGACCTCAGCACCACTGAAGGCCTCGGCCTGGATGGCACAGGTCTCCTTGAACTTGAGTGCCGCCTCCTGCGCAATCGCCAGGCCCGGGCCACGGCCAATCACCATCAGCCTGCTGGCCGTGCGCAGTGGTTCTATGGCGCTGGACCAATCCTGCTTGCACGCTTCGTCCAAAGCAGCGGGCAGGGTCTGCAAGCCCAGCAGCAGGTCGACATGTTCGCCCCAGTGTGCGGCCAGCCGTGCGCCGGCCACCAGGCCGCAGATAAAGCTCTTGGTCGCGGCCACGCTTTTCTCGGGACCAGCGTGCAGCGGCAGTGCCCAGTCCACAGCCGCGGCCAGTGGCGAGGTGGTGTCGTTCACCAGCGCCACCGTGGTGGCGCCCGCGGCTTTAAACATCTGCATCGGCTCGATGAGGTCCGGACTGCGGCCCGACTGCGAGATCGACACCGCCAGCAGGCGCTGCTTGGCCAGGGGTGCCTTGTAAAGCGTCAGCAAGGACATGGGCAATGAGGTGACCAATTGCCCGGTGCGCGACATCACCAAGTAAGCAAAGTAGGCGGCTGCGTGGTCCGAGCTGCCACGCGCAATCGTTACCGCGCCAAGCGGCGGTAAGGCACGCAGGGCGGCGCCCAGTGCGGCGTAGCGGTCTTCGTCCGCAGCCAGTTGCAGCGCCACCTGGCGCGCCGAAGCCAGGGCCTCTTCCAACATCAAAGTACTCACAATCCATCCTTTATTGAAAACACAGGGCCAGCGCGCCATCCATGGCGTCGCCCTGGGCTGGCACCACACGCTGCGCAATGGCAGGCGAGATCTGGGGCAGCAGACGCTGGGCAATGCTGCCGGCCACGGCCAGTGGCAGCGTGTGTGCGGGGTCCAGCGCGGTGGCCAGGGACTCCAGGCTCTGCGCGGCACGCGCGAGCAGCTGGGCCGCTTCGGCATCGTGTTCCGCATGGGCAAATACCTTGGGCGCCAGGCTGGCGTATTCAAACTGCCGGGCCGCACCACACCAGGCCAACAAAGTCGCGGGCGTGCTGCCCAGGGCCTCATAGATATCGCGAGTCAGTGGCGTGTGGACATGACGCCCATCGACGGCGCGCTGCGTGAGGTTCACAGCCTGCAGCCCCAGGTCGGCACCGCTGCCTTCGTCACCACACGGAAAGCCCCAGCCACCCGCAGTCGTGCGTTCACCATTGGCTTGCAGCGCCAGTCCAATCGCGCCCGTGCCCATGATGACCAGCGCACCGGGCGCGCCGCGGTGGGCACCCAGCAAGGCGGTCACCGCATCCGACTCCAGCACCAGGCGCGTGTAGCCGGGGTTGGCGGCCAGGCACTCGGCATTCCAGTCTGCGTTGTTCGCACCGGCCAGGCCCAGGCCCAGCGCGCAGTTGGCGGGCTCAGGTTGGGGCCAGTCCGCCTGCAAGCACCCCTGCACCGCAAATGCAATGGCTTCCGCAATATGCCGCCAGGCCTGGGGCGTGCCCTGCATCAATCCTGATGCACCGGCCTTGCCTTCACCCACCACCACGCCACTGCGGTGCACCACACGCGCCCGCGTGCTAGTGCCTCCACCGTCCACGCCAATGGCGTAGTGGATGTCCGCAGGCAGAGAGGTGAAATTCCAGACAGCACTCATCGGGCGTGGGCCGAGCGCATATTGCCCGGGTTCAGGCGCGTGCAGGCCGAACCGTCGGCACGGAAGACATACAACGCCGAGGGCGCCGCACGCACGATGACCGAGTCCCCCAGGTGCACCTCGGCATTGCCGTCGCCACGCACGATCAGCTCCTGGCCATCGTCCATCTTCAGGTACAGCAGGTTGGATTCGCCCAGGTGCTCCACCAGCGTGATCTCGGCATCCAGCGCCGTGTCATCCGCACCTGGCGCCACACCGGTGGGCAGCACTTCGCAGTGCTCGGGGCGCAGGCCCACTTCCACCGTCTCACCCACCTGCAACTGCGAGGCATCCACCGTGGCCAGCACCTTGCTGCCATTGCCCAGTTGCAGACGTGCGCCAACATCAGACACCTCGATCACGCGCGCGGGCAACAGGTTGATAGTGGGCGAGCCGATAAAGGTCGCCACAAAGCGATTGGCGGGCTGCTGGTACAGCGTGAGCGGTGTGCCCGCCTGCTGCACATGGCCCTCGTTCAGCACCACAATCTTGTCGCCCAGCGTCATGGCCTCCACCTGGTCGTGCGTCACGTAGACCATGGTGGCGTCCAGGTCACGGTGCAGGCGCGCCAACTCGATGCGGGTCTTGGCACGCAGTGCGGCGTCCAGGTTGGAGAGCGGCTCGTCAAACAAAAACAGCCGCGGCTCACGCACGATGGCGCGGCCAATCGCCACGCGCTGGCGCTGCCCGCCCGACAACTCGCGCGGCAGGCGGTCCAGCAGGTGGTCGATGTGCAGCACCTTGGCGGCGTCGCGCACTTTTTTGTCGATGTCGGCCTTGGTGGCACCGTGGATCTTCAGGCCGAAGGACATGTTGTGGTACACGTCCATATGCGGGTACAGCGCATAGCTCTGGAACACCATGGCAATGCCGCGCTCGGCCGGCGGTAGGTGGTTCACCACATCGTCGCCAATGCGCAGCTCACCGCTGCTGATGTCCTCCAGGCCGCACAGCACACGCAGCAGCGTGGACTTGCCACAACCGCTGGGGCCGACCAGCACCACCAGCTCCCCGTGTTCGATATCGAGGCTGATGTTGTGCAGCACCGGTTCGTTGCTGCCATAGGATTTGGAAATGTTTTTAAGGGAAACGCGTGCCATGGTGTGTGTGCTTTATTTGACGGCGCCCGCGGTGATGCCGCGAATCAGTTGACGGGAGAACAGGGCGTACAGCGTGACCACCGGCACGATGGCCAGGGACAGCGAGGCCAGCACGGCATTCCAGTCGGTGGCGTACTGCCCCACAAACTGCTGGATGCCAAGCGTGATGGTTTGGGTCTTGTCCGACGGTGCAAGGATCAGCGGGAACCACAGGTCGTTCCAGATCGGCACCATGGTGAACACCGCCACCGTGGCAATGGCCGGGCGGATCAGCGGCACCACCACCTGGAAGAAGATGCGGAACTCGTCAATGCCGTCGCAGCGCGCCGCGTCCTTCAGCTCACTGGGCACCTGGCCCATGAACTCGGAGAGGATCATGATCGCCAGCGGCAGGCCCTGCGCCACATAGACCAGCACCAGCGCGGTCAACGTGTTCACCAGGTTCAGCTCCACCATCAGCTGCAGGATGGACACCGTGCCCAGTCGGATCGGCACCATGATGCCGAAGGCAAAGAAGAACTTGAGCCAGCGGTTACCCTTGAATCGGTACTCCGACAGGCCCCAGGCCGCCATGGCCCCGAACAGCAAAATGAAGAACAGCGAGGCAATCGTGACGATGAAGCTATTGCCGAAGTACATCAACACATCCGAGCGGCCCAGCACCTTGGTGTAGCCGATCAGCGAGAAGGTCTCAGGCGTGGGCCAAGCCAGCGGATCGTTGAAGATGGCGTCGCGGCTCTTGAACGAGTTCATGAACACCAGCAAGATGGGCAAGAGCGCCAGCAGCAGGTAGGCGATCAGCGTGAGGTGCACAAACACGCGGCTGGGCGCCACGGGCAGGGCTTTGACGCCTTTGGAGGGGGAAGAAGAGCGGGCCATGCGCAGCCTCACAAAGCAAAGCGCTGCAGCCGACGCTGCACCACCAAAAAGTACAGGGCTACGCCCACCAGAATCACCAGGAACATGATGGTGGCCACGGCCGCGCCCATGGTGGCGCTGGCCACTTGCGACTGGTAGCCGAAGAAGGTGCGGTAGAACAGCGTGCCCAGCAGGTCGGTGCTGTAGTTGGGCCCGGCCAGCGCGCCTTTGACCGTGTAGATCAGGTCAAACGCATTGAAGTTGGCCACAAAGGTCAGGATGGTCACCAGCCCCAGCGTGGGCAGGATGAGCGGCAGGCGAATCTGCCAAAAGATGCGCCAGGGCGACGCACCCTCCACCACGGCGGCTTCGATGATGTCTTCGGGAATCGCAATCAGCGCGGCGTAGATCAGCATCATGGGCACGCCGATGAACTGCCACACCGACATCAACGACACCGTGATTAGCGCGCTGCCCTCCAGCCCTAGCCAGGGCGCAAACCAATCGCCCAGGCCCACCAGCGTCAGCAGGCGCTCAGACACGCCCCACAGTGGCGACAGGATCAGCTGCCACACGAAGCCAATGATCACCACCGACAACAACGTGGGCAGAAAAAAGATGGTGCGGTAGGTGGCCGCAAAACGCACATTGCGCAGCGACAGCAGCGCGGCCAGCAGCAGGCCCACGGGGTTTTGCACCGCCATGTGGATGCCAAAGAACTTGAGGTTGTTCCACATCGCATTCCAGAAACTCGCCGACCACTGCGGGTCCGAGAGGATGGTGATGTAGTTGGCCAAACCGGAGAAGGTACGCACGCCCGTGTCGTCGGCGCTGTACAGGCCCAGGCGCAGCGTGTCGATCAGCGGCAGCGCACTGAAGGTGGCGTAGATCAGCAGCGCTGGTGCCAGAAACACCAGCACCCGCCAGGAGAAACCTAATTTCATGGGAGACCTTGTTGGTCAGAGACAGAAGCAGGGGGGGGGAAGAAAACTGCGGCACCAAGGTGCGGACCACTGGCCCGCACCTTGATTACTCAAACCCAGGCATTACTTGCCTGGCGTGTACCACTTGGCAAAGCCGGTCTGGATTTGCGCAGCAGCGTCTTTGGGCGCCATCTTCCCGTTCATGACCTGGGAGCTCACGTTCCACAGTTCGTTTTCCATGCTCGGTGTGCCGCGGCTCATGATCTGGGCGTTCAGGCGGATCGTGCTCTTGCACTGGTTGCGCCAGCTGATCATTTCCTTGGCTACGGGGTTCTTCACATCAATCGCGTGGTTGGACAGCGAGAAGAAGCCAGTCACCTTGTTGGTGTACAGGTCGGCAAACTCCTTGCTGGCCAGCCAGTTCAGGAATACTTGGGCATCTGCCTTGTTCTTGCTCTTGCTGTTGATGCCCATGGCGATGTCGGTGTGGTCCGAGATGTAGCAAGGGTCACCGGCTTTTTGCACGGGTGGCTTGAAGGCGCCGAATTCCACCTTGCTGTTGCCTTCAAAGTAGGAGATGTCCCACGAACCGGCGGGGTAGATCGCAGCGCGGCCGGTGCCGAACAGGTTTTGCGAATCGCCATAGGTTTGTGCCTGGTAGCCCTTGGGCAGGTAGTTGGCCCACTTGGCCATCACGTCCCAGGTGCTCACGAACTCGGGATCGGTGAACTTCTTCTTGCCGGCGATGATGGCCTTGCGACCCTCTTCACCCTTCCAGTGGTTCGGGCCAATGCCGGTGAACACGATCTGGTTGGTTTCCCACTGGTCGGCAGTCCCCATGGCAATGGGCGCCACTTTGCCTTGCGCCTTGATCTTGTCCAGTGCAGAGAAGAAGTCGGCTTCGGTCACAGGCACAGCCAAGCCCAGCTCAGAGAACACCTTCTTGTTGTAGAAGAAGCCGTGGATCACCGAGGCCATGGGCACGCAGTAGGTGTCCTTGCCATCATCGGTCTGCCAAGCCACCTGGGCGGACTCGGGGAAACTCTTCAATGCAGGGTTGCCATTGAGCTTGTCGAGGTGGCCCTTCTTGAACAGGTCTAGCGACACATCAAACGGGCGGCAGGTCACCAGGTCACCTGCGGTGCCAGCGGTCAGGCGGGCGTTCAGTGCGGAGTTGTACTCGGGTGGCGACGTGGGGCTGAACTTCACGGTGATGCCGGGGTTGGCTTTGTAGAAGGCGGGCAACAGCACGTCTTCCCACAGGCCTTTGTCGTCAACGCGCCAGCTCTCGATGGTGAGGGTGCCTGCACTGGCCAAACTGCTGCAAACCAGCGCTGCCGCAGCGGCGGCAAGGCGAAGGGTATGGGACATGGGGTCGGTTCTCCTGGACTTTGGTGAATGAAAACTGCCGTCACTGCCCTGTGGCAAGCGCGATCAGTGGCCCGGAGGTTATGCTGTGACCCCTGTAATATCAAACCGCCAAGCCAGGGCGGCCTTACAGAGTTAAGTCGTTGATTTCATTCAGAATTTTCGCCATGTATTGCTGCTTTGCCTTACGCTTTATTACGCACCAGCAGCCCTCACGGGCCAGGTCTGGCGGGCTGTACGGCGGCGCGCATACATAACATTACAAATCGACAGGAAATGAAAGCTTTCGCCTGGGTCGTATGGGGTCTGTCGCTGTGGCTGGGGGCCGCGCTGCCCACCCACGCGCAAAGCCCCAGCGTGCCGCTGGACGTGCTGCACTGGTGGACCTCGGCCAGCGAACGCCGCGCGGCCGACCAGCTCAGCGCCCACCTGGCTGCGGCTGGCGTGCAGTGGAAGGACGCAGCCATCCCCGGCGGCGGCGGCATGGCGGCCGTCAAGGTGCTCAAGAGCCGCGTGCTGCTGGGCGACCCGCCCGATGTGGCCCAGCTCATCGGCACCACGCTGACCGACTGGGCCGACATTGGCCTGGTCATGCCCCTCAACGCCGTGGCGCAGCGCCAGCGCTGGTCGCAGGTGCTGTTCCCCACCGTGCTGGACCTGATCACCTACAAGGGCGATGTGATTGCCGCCCCCTTGGGCATCCAGCGCATCAACACCCTGCTCTACAACCGCAAGGTGTTCAACAAGCTGGGCCTCACGCCGCCGCGCACCTGGGCAGAGTTTGAAATCATTGCGCGCAAGCTGCAGGCCCAGGGCGTACGCCCGCTGGCCTGGAGCGACGAGCCCTGGCAAATGGCCACCGTGTTTGAAACCCTGCTGCTGGGCGACGCCGGCCCCGCGCTGTACCGCGAGCTCATCGTGCAGCGCAAGAGCAGCGCCTGGATGGACCCGCGCGTGGAGCGCGCCCTGCAACGCCTGCGCTGGCTGCGCACGCTGGCCAGCGACGCGCCCGTGGAACGCGCCTGGACCGAAAGCGCGCGCGAACTGCTGGCCGACAACGCCGGCATGATGATCATGGGCGACTGGGCCAAGGGCGAACTCATGGCCTGGGGCGCCAGCCCCGCCAAAGACTTTGGCTGCGTGGTGGTGCCCGGCACCGAGGGCATGCACCTCTACAGCATCGACACGCTGGCCATGCTCATCAGCGCCCGCCCACGCGAAGCCGCGCAAGAAAAAATGGCCGAGGTGGTCACCGGCATTCCCGCGCAAATGGCCTACAACCGCTTCAAGGGTGCCGTGCCCGTACGCCGCGACATTGACGTGACCCAGCTGGACGGCTGCGCGCGTGATTCGTGGGAAACCTTTGCCGCCCCACGCAGCGCGCGTGTGCCCAGCCTGGCGCACCGCATGGCGGCCGACGAAGCCATCAAGGATGCCGTGGCGCAAACCCTGTGGCGCTACCTGACCGACCCGCGCATGGAACCGCAAGAGGCCCAGCGCCGCCTGGCCGCCGTCATCCGCGCGCCCAGCGCCGAACGCTGAAGACCCATGCCATGAACCGCACCCTGCTGGTCGTTGACGACGACCAAAAAACCCGCAATCTGCTCAAGACCTACTTGGAGAAGCACCAGTACGAGGTGCGCGTGGCACACGACGGTGCCAGCTTCATGGCCGAGTTCGAGCGCTTCAAGGACGAGCTGAGCCTGGTCATTCTGGACGTGATGCTGCCCGACACCGATGGCTTCACGCTGTGCCGCAGTGTGCGCAGCCAGTCGCCCGTGCCCATCATCATGCTGACCGCCAGTGCGGATGACACTGACCGCATCGTCGGCCTGGAGCTGGGCGCCGACGACTACATCGCCAAGCCCTACAACCCGCGCGAGCTGCTGGCCCGCATCAAGGCCATCCACCGCCGCATGCAGCTGGGCGCGCCCGGCGCGCCGGTGCGCACGCTGCGCTTTGCCGGCTTCAGCATGGACGTGGTGGAGCGCGTGCTGACCGACCCGCAGGGCGCGCCCGTGGTGCTGACCAGCATGGACTTCAACCTGCTGCGCTTCTTTGCCGAACACGCCGGCGAAACACTGGACCGCAGCCGCCTGATGGAGCAGACGCGCGGCCGCGACCTCGGCCCGCTGGACCGCTCGCTGGACGTACAGATCAGCCGCCTGCGCCAGCGCCTGCATGACGACGGCAAACAGCCCGTTCTCATCAAGACCGTGCGCGGCAGCGGCTATGTGTTCTCGGCCGACGTGACCCAGCATGGCGACAGCTGACCGACGCCGCTGGACGCGCCGCTACCTGCCCGACAGCCTGCTGGGCCGCATCGTGGTGGTCATGGCGCTAGGCGTGGTGAGTGCCCAGCTGGTGGGCACGCTGCTGTGGGCGCGCCAGCTGCGCGAAAGTGCACGCACCGAGGCGCTGGGCGCTGGCAGGCACCTGGCCCTCAATGCGGCCGGAGCCATCCGCTTCTTCCGCGACCTGCCGCCGCAGTTTCGCCCCATCCTGATCGAGCAGCTGCGCACCATGGGCGGCACACGCTTCTTTGTGAACGTGAACAAGACGCGTGTGCCCATCACCCCACTTAAAAACAACGCGCTGGTAGATGCGGTGGTCGATGTGGTGCGCGACGACCTGGTGCGTAACCTGCACGCCACGCAAGCGCCCGACGTGGCCTTTGCCTGGCCCGACAGCCTGCAGGTGTCGGACGACGGTCGCATGGTCAGCGACCTGCCCGAATCGTGGGTAGAGGCCACGCTGCTGCTGCGCCCCCGGCCCGCGCCGGTGCTGGTCATTCAGGCAGAGTTTGAACCCGGGCGCTGGCTGTACCTGGCCGCGCCCATGCCCGACCCGTACTTTCTGGACAACGCCAATCCGCTGACCACCGACCGCATTGCGCTGCAGCTGGTCACGCTGGCCACCGTGCTGGTGCTCAGCGTGCTGCTGGTGCGCGGGCTCATTCGCCCGCTGAACAAGATTGCCTCCGCCGCCAACGCCTTTGGCAGCGACACCGCGCCCGAGAGCGTGCCCGAGACTGGCACGGCCGAGCTACGCCGCACCGCGCGCGCCTTCAATGAAATGCAGGCCCGCATCCAAGGCTACCTGGTGGACCGCGAGCGCCTGTTCCTGGGCATCTCGCACGGGCTGAAAACGCCCATCATGCGGCTCAAGCTGCGCACCGAGCTGCTGGACGACGAAACCTTGCGCGCCGAATTCCATGAGGATTTGGACGACCTGGACGTGATGGTGAAAGCCGCGCTGCAAAGCGTGAAGGACACCGACATCCACGAGAACCTGACCCCCGTGCGGCTGGACACGCTGCTGGCGCGCCTGGCGCAACGACCCATCCACCCCGACGCATCGATCGAATGCACGGCCGAGGCCATCAGCGTGCTGGGCAAGCCACTCGCTTTGGAGCGCGCCTTCAGCAACCTGCTGGACAACGCCGTGCTGTATGGCGAACGCGTGCAGGTGCGCCTCAGCCGCCAGGGCACGCGCGCGCTGGTGGAGGTGCGTGATTTTGGGCCCGGCATTGCACAGGCCAGCATGTCGGCCGCATTTGAGCCCCACGTGCGCCTTTCCCACGGCCAGCAGCAAAACCGCACCGGCACCGGCCTGGGCCTGGGCATTGCGCGCAACATCATCCAGGCGCATGGCGGCGAGATACGCCTGCACAACCACGCCGAGGGCGGCCTAGTGGTGACCGTGTTGCTGGCGGCAATTGCGCAGGAAGACGCTTAGGCCTTACGGGGCGTCCTGCGCATCCTGCAGCGGCAGATAGATGTCGGTCAGCAAATCGGCCGGCGCCGTGTCACGCGGGTTGTTCAGGTATTCCTCAAACACCGGCAGATCCAGCGCGGCATGGCCCGACTGCACCAGCCATTGCCCATATAGCCACTGGTAGGCCGCACCCATGGTGGCGTAGGGCCCGCGGTGGCGCAGCACGGCGCAGGTGCAACCGCCCAGTGTCTGCGTCTGCAGAGGCGCGCTGGCACTGGCACCCGCGGGCAAAGACAAGCCCGCCCAGGACCGCAGCTGCGCCTCGGGCACTGCCGCAGGGTCATCGTCGTACGCCGCCAGCCAGCGCGTGTCTTCGCGCAACAGACCTTGCGCGGCCATGTGCGTGAAGGTGGTTTCAAACGCTTTGCCAATGCGCATATAGCCACCGCGGTGCGGCAGGCCAGCCAGCGGCACCGCCGGCACAAAGCGAATGTCCACTGCGTAACCCGCCGCTGCAGCCTGCGCCAGCCCCTGGCGAAACACCACATGACCGCCCTGCGCGCGGTACTGCGTGGGCCCCGTGCCATAGGCCGTGCCAAAGGCGCGCGTGAACGACTGCACATTGGGGTAGCCGCACTTGCGCGCCACCTCCGCCACCGGCAACTGTGTGTTGGCCAGGTAGCCCGAGGCGCGGTGCAGCCGCAGCCGGCGTATGGTGGCTGCAATGGTTTCGCCATTCAGTGCGTGGTAGACGCGGTGCCAGTGGTAGGGCGAGAGGTGGGCCACCTCCGCCAGCTGGTCCAGGCCCAGATCCTCCGCCAGATGGTCGTGGATGTAGGCGGTGACGCGGCTCAACCGGTCTTGGTAGTCGGTCCAGCTGTGGCTGCGGTTCATGCGCGTGGGGTTCTTTCGTTATTGCAGGCCTATTGCAATCCAATAGAGATGGCAATCTTGCCATCGGCGCTGTACTGCTCGTACTCGGCAATCACCGTCTTGGCCAGCTCGGTGTGGCTCCAGATTTCCATCCATTTGGCCCCCACCAGGTCAAAGCGGGCGGGCTCCACGTCAAACAGCGCGCGTTTGGAAGCAGGAATGACCACGCGCACCATGCCCACGGGCACCTCGGCACTGGCCGGTACCGTGGCGCCAATCACCAGCGAATACAGACCCGTGTTGTTGAAGCCGGCGTTTTCAAAGTGGGTGTAGACCGCGTACACATCACCATTCAGCTTGGTGGGAATGTGGGCCAGCACCTCCTCCTGGCCAAAGCGCTGCCAGTGCGGGGGGATGGTCTGCATGGCTTCCAGGTTGGTGGTGCGCAGCTCGATGCCGACGACGTGGATGGCCTGGGACAGTTGCTCGGTTTTCATGGGGAGACTCCGGTAGGGTTGAACACCGGGCCAGTCTAAAAACACCGAGCAGACATTTCTTGCGGAGTTGCAGCGCACATCGGGTCGCCATGTGTTGCAACGCACAGACCCTGTTGGCGGGGGCCTCTCAGAATGACCCATGCCTGTATTTTCGATTGAACATAGCCGATTCACGTACTTTGCAGACTTTGTGATCTATTGCGTGTGCGTGGCAGTGCTGGCGGCATTTCTGGGCATTGCGGCGCCCCATGCATTGCGGTGGGAGCTCGTGGCCTGGGCAATGGGCGGGCTGGCGTACTGGACCCTGATTGAGTATGGCGTGCACCGCTTTGTGCTGCACCAGGTGCCACCGTTTCGGGCGATGCATGAGTTGCACCATCTCCATCCCCGCGCCTACATCGGCACGCCGACTTTTGTAACGCTCACCCTGTTTGTTGGGTTGGCATTTTTGCCCGCCTGGTGGTTAACCAACCTCTGGATTGCCAGCGCGCTCACACTCGGTGTGCTGCTGGGGTACATCACCTACTCTGTGACACACCACGCGGCCCACCACTGGCGTTCTTCGAGCAACTGGATGAAGCGCCGAAAGCAACTGCACGGGTTGCACCACCAGTTTGGTCATACGCGGCATTTCGGCGTGACCACCAGCCTGTGGGACCACGTGTTTCGCAGTGCGCACTATCCGCAGCACAAAGCGCCAACGCCACGCACCGACCAAGTCCGGGCGCCGGACGACTTCGCCAAGAGCAGTTCCTAAAGCATTGCCGCAATTTGCCGATAACCACGCATGCAAGTGTCCGGAACATCCTCTGTCTCAGGCCGTATTTCAAGCGCCGGCGGAGACGGCAGCGATATCGCAAAACTGCAGAAGCAGCTGCGTGATTTAGTGGAGGAACTACAAGGCTTAGCCGCATCTGACATCGATCCGAAGTCAAAGAAGGAGCGCGTCAAACTCCTGCAAGCGCAAATTCAGATGGTTCAGGCCCAAATCACCGCAATCCAACGGACTCGCCAGCAAGAGCAACAAAACGTCACCATCCAGAAATCCGAAAATGCGGCAAAGCTGGCGGAGAAAAAGAGCCCCAAAGCTGCATCAGAGAATGACAAACTAGGCAGCCGTGTTGACACGTATGCCTGACTTGCGTCGCAACTTTTACAAGGCGACGGCGTAGCCCTCCACCAGCACCGCCTGCAGCGCCAGATCGCGGTTCAGTACCACCACATCGCCCCAGGCGCCTGCTTGCAAACGCCCGCGGTCTTGCAGGCCCATGTGGTCGGCAGCAAACGTAGACACGCGTTTGGAGGCATCCGCCAAGTCCAGCCCCAGTGTGTCCACCAGATTACGCAGCGCCTGGTCCATGCTGAGGACTGAGCCTGCCAGCGTGCCGTCGGCCAGGCGCACACCGCCCATGCACTTGGTCACCGTATGGCGGCCCAGCTTGTAGTCACCGTCGGGCATGCCCGCGGCCGATGTGGAGTCGGTCACGCAATACAGCTTGGGAATAGCGCGCAGCGCGGTGTGGATGGCACCGGGGTGCACGTGCAGCAGGTCAGGGATGACCTCGGCAAACTCGGCGTGCGCCAGCGCGGCGCCCACCATGCCCGGCTCGCGGTGGTGCAGGGCCGACATAGCGTTGAACAAATGCGTGAAGCCCGTGGCACCGCAGCGTAGAGCGGCCACACCCTGCTCGTAGCTGCCCGTGGTGTGGCCCAACTGCACCTTGAAACCTTCTGCCACCAGTTGCGCAATCAGCTCATGGTTGCCACCCACCTCGGGCGCCAGTGTGATCAGGCGGATGGGCGCCATGGCGTGCAGGCGGTGGATTTCGTCAAAGCTGGCGGGCCGGGCAAACGGCGGCTGCGCACCCAGCCGGGCCTCGCTGATGTAGGGGCCTTCGAGGTGCACGCCCAGCACGCGGGCGGCGTTGTCCACACGTTGTTTGCACAGCGCCCCCATGGCGGCGAAGGCCGTGTCCAGGTCGCTCTGTGGTGCGGTCATGGTGGTGGCCAAGAGCGAGGTGGTGCCGTGGCGGGCATGCAACGTGGCCACGTGCAGGGCCGCGTCGCCGCCCTCCATGATGTCGTGGCCCGCACCGCCGTGCACATGCAGGTCGATAAAGCCGGGCAGCACGATGGGCACACCGCTGTCGCGCACCGCAGCAGTCGCCACGGGCGTGCCTTGGACGCTGGCAATGCGACCCTGCGCATCGAGCGTCAGCGTGCCGTGCACAAAACCCGTAGGGGTGAGGATGTGGCCTTCAATGCGGGTTTGCAAAGTCGTCATGGCGGTGTCCTTAAGTTTTCAGTTCGGCCACAAAGTCGTAGTAGTCGCTGCGGCAGTACGACTGGGTGTGCTCCACGGCCACGCCGTCGGGCAGGTAGGCGGTGCGGCTCACCCACAGCAGGGCCGCACCAATGGCGATGCCCAGCGGCGCGGCCATGGTGGCCTCGGCATTCACGGCACGAATGTGCTGCACCGCGCGCACGGGCGCCAGGCCGCTGCGCGCCAAGTGCAGATAGAGCGAACCTTCCAGGTCCTGCGGGCGCGGGCAGGCAGTCAGCAGCACCGTGCTGCGCTCGTAGGCCATGGGCACCCCGTCCGCCAGGCGCAGGCGCTCCAGCCGCGCCACGCGGGCGCCGCGCGCCAGTCCCAGGGCTTCACGCTCGGCCACGCTGGCGGCGGCCACCTCACGCGTGATCCAGGTGCTGCTGGGCATGTAGCCGCGCTGGCGCAGCTCTTCCGAAAAACTGGCCAGCTTGGACAGCGGCTGCTCCAGCCGCGGCGCAATGAAGTTGCCCGAACCCTGGCGGCGCAGCACCAGGCCCTGGCCTACTAGCACCTCAATGGCCTTGCGCGCCGTGATGCGCGACACACCCAGTGATTCGGACAGCACCCGCTCTGACGGCAGCGCCTGGTCCACCCGGTAGGTGCCGGTGCGGATGTCGCTCTCCAGCTGGCGCGCCAGCTGCAGGTATAGCGGCGAGCCGTCCGGGGGCAGGGTGGAGGATGCAAGAAGGGTGGGCATGGGCACGGGTGGTTTTTATTGATAGTACCACTTCAATACCAGCTAAATCAACCGCTATGTTTTGTATAGCTACTGGCGCAATAGCTACGGGGGCTAGAGGCCAATCTGATAGAGTTTGCGCTCCCCCACCCCTGGACCGCACCGCCATGGCCACGTTTGAAACCGAGTTTCTCAACCACTACCTACAACTCGGCCTGGGCTCCATGCCCAAGGCCGACATTGACGCGCTGGTGATGCACCTGCTGGACCAGCACGGGCTGGACGGCTCGGGCCCTCTGGCGCGGCTGAACAACCAGACCGTGAGCGAGCGCCTGAAGACCCCCGTGGCCAAAGTGAAGAAGCTGCGCTACGAGGCCGCGCTGAAGTTTGGCGGCCGCGTGGAAGACCAGGCCGCCGGGCGCCTGCTGGCCGCGCTGGCCAATGCATCGCTGGAGCCGCAGGGCGACAAGATCTGTCTCATCATCGAAGACACGCTGGCCAAAAACTGGCTGCAGGGCCAGCTGAAGATCTACCAGCACATCTTCGACCACCCCTTCAGCACCGAGATCATCCGTGTCTCGGCCGATGGGCTGTTCCAGGTGCTGGAATCGCTGTTTGGCAAGAAGGAGTTGGCCGCTTTCCGCGCGGGCTACGACAAGGCCAAGGGCACCAAAGATGCGGCCGCGCGCAAAAAACTTTTCAAAGAGACCGCCCTGGGCTTTGCCAAAGATGCTGCCAAGGCCGCGGGCGGCACGGTGCTGGCGGTGGTGAAGGGGCAGCTGGGGCTGTAACCCCGCCATGTGCATTGCGCACAAAATGTCAAAACCAGCCCCCGGCGCTGGGCACCATCGTGGCTCCTCTTCAACCACCAAGGAGCATCCATGAACCACGCACAGCAAACCACCTGGGAAACCTACGCCGCCTCCTGGAAGGCCGCTACCGTCGCAGAAAAGCAGGCCCTGTTCACTGCCAGCCTGGACCAGAACTGCACTTACACCGACCCACTGGGCACCGCCACGGGTTGGGACGCACTGACGCACACCATGCAGGGCTTTCACCAGCAGATACCAGGCGGCTACTTTGTCACCCAACAGTTCACCAGCCACCACCAGCACTGCATGGTGCAGTGGAAGATGTACGGCGGTGACGACGCGGTTCTTGGCGAAGGCACGAGCTTCGGCCAGTTCAACGACCAGGGCAAGCTGGTGGCCATGACCGGTTTTTTCGACACCCCTTAAACGACACCCATCAACGGAGCCCCTGCGTGTTCTACCTGCACCGGATTCAGCGCGGCATTGACTTCATCGAAGCCCACCTGGACGCTGACATCGCCCTGGCCGATGTGGCCCAGGCCGCTGGCTTGAGCCAGTGGCACTTTCAGCGCATCTTCAAGGCGCTGACCAATGAAACGCTGAAGACCTACATCCGGTCCCGGCGTTTTGCCAAGGCACTGGACCAGTTGCTGACCACGCGCCTGGGCATTCTGGACATTGCCCTGGCAGCGGGGTACGACACGCAGGAGAGCTTCACCCGCGCCTTCAAGACCTGCTTCCGGCTGACGCCCAACCAGTACCGCAAGTTCGGCACGCGCAGCCTCTTCGTCAAGAAGATCCAGTTTGACGAGGACTACCTGCGCCAGCTGCACCGCAACGTATCACTCACGCCCGACATCCACCAGCGCCCCGCCATGCAGCTGGTGGGCCTGGAGACGCAGTTTTACGGCGCCGATTCGGACAAGGACAACCTGGCCAAAAAGCTGCCGCCGCTGTGGGCCAACTTTCTCCCCCGGCTAGGCGAAATTGCGCACCGCGTGCCGGGCGTGTGCTACGGCGTGGTACGCCAGACCGCCAGCACCTCGGACCTACTGCACTACCACGCCGCCATCGAGGTGTCACAGCGCGGCCCGCTGCCGCCGGGCATGGTGCACCTGGAGCTTCCCCCAAGTCACTACGCCACCTTTGAGCATCGCGGACCGGTAGGCATGGTGAACAGCACCGTCAACTACATCTACGCCAACTGGCTGGCAGGCGCCGAGCAACGCCACAGCGGGGGTGCGGACCTGGAGATTTATGGTGCTGACTACAACCCCGCGTCCAACGCTTCGGTAATGCACTACGCCGTGCCACTGGCCACGGTCGCCTAGCCTGCTGGCCCTCAAGGCGGCGGGGCGTACTTGCGCAGGAGCTCCGGCATCTTCTCTTGCCGCAGCTTGGCCAGCCTGGCCCAGAGCCGTTCGGCCCGCAGCGGGTCTTGGGCCACAAACTGATGGCTCAGCATCAGGTAGTAGGCCTTGGTCTCCAGCGGAATGGATATCTTCTCTACTTCGCTCATGGGGTGGCTGCCCAGGTAGCTGTCGGCGGCCTGCTCTTGCATGACATACGCCGCGATGCGCCCCATCGCCAGCTTCTGAAAATTCTGCTCCGTGGTCTTCACCTCTTCTGCCTTCAAGCCCCAACGGGCCAGCTCAGCGCCAATGGAAAACGTGGAGTTGAATCCAATGGTGCCCTCGCCCAGGCCCGACACCGTGCGCCCATCCCAGGTGAAGGGTGAGCCCTTGAGCCGGTAGAACACATACGACTGGCTGAACACGCGCGCGCCTTCGTCGGGCTTGCCGTCCTTCATGGGGTAGCGGCCATAGGGCAGGCGGTCGGGAGCATAGGAAAACGAAAACGCGGCGTCGATGTCACCGCTTTGCAGGCGTCTAAAGCTGCGCAACTGCGGGGAGCGTTCGTACTCCACCTCCATCCCCAGCTCTTTGGCCACAAGGTTGACCAGCTCCACGATGGCGCCGGGCGGGTCGGCCATGCGGGGCCCGTTGCCCATTTGGTAGGGCGCGGCCTCGATGTCGGAATAGGCCACGCGCAGTTTTTGCGCCATCACCGGGCCACCCGCCAAAGCCAGCGCAGCGACCACCCAAAGCATCCAACGTGTCATGCTTGTGTTCCCACTGCGTTCAATGCGCAGTTGGTGCCCAGTATTGCGCGTGGGCAGGCGGTGTCAAGCGTTTTTGGCAGTGCTCAACCCGGCAACGACGCTGCCACGGTTTTCAAAATCTCGTCTGACAGCGCCTCGTCGTCCACCGCGCGCGCCATGATGAGCGCGCCCACCATGCTGGCGTAGGCCACCACGGCGCGCTCGCGCTTCAGCGTCTTGATGCGACCCGGTGCCAGCGTGGTGAACATGTCCAGCAGCTTGCGCGTGCCCTCGGTCACGGCGCGACGCAGGCTGGGGCCCTGGCGCGCAGCATCGGCGCCCAGTGCAGCCATCACGCAGCCCTCGCCCGGGTTGTCACGGTGCTGCGGGCTCAGGTAGGCCTGCATCACCGCGGCCAGCGGGTTGCCTTCGGTGTGCTCGGCCAGCCCGCTCCAGATCTCGGCCGCGTTGGCGAACGAACGGCCGCAGGCCTCGGCCATCAGCTCTTCCTTGGAGGCGAACTGGCCGTAAAAGCCACCGTGCGTCAGCCCCGCACTCTTCATCAAATCAGCCACGCCAATGCCGTCAAACCCGCGTTCGCGGAACAGGCGGCCGGCCACTTCGAGCACGCGGTCGCGGTTCTGGCTGGCTTGTTCCCTTGTGACTTTCATGGTCTTTCTCCGGTAGGTGTTGCTATTTTAAATGATGATCGACATATAATTCAATCATGACGACCGTCATTTAAAAAACCAACCCGAGGAACCCACCATGCAAATCAAAAACTCTGTTGTTCTGGTGACCGGCGCCAACCGCGGCCTGGGCCAAGCCTTTGTCAACGCACTCTTGGCCGCTGGCGCCGCCAAGATCTACGCCGCCGCACGTGACCCCGCCAGCATCACCCTGCAAGGCGTGGTGCCGCTGAAGCTGGACGTCACCAACACCGCCGACATTGCCGCGGCCGCCGCACTGGCTACCGATGTGACGCTGCTCATCAACAACGCCGGCATCAGCCGCAGCTCGCCCTTCTTGGCGGCGGACAGTGCCACCGCCCTGCGTGCCGAGCTGGACACCAACGTCTTCGCCCCGCTGGCGCTCAGCCAAGCGTTTGCACCCATCCTGAAGGCCAATGGCGGCGGTGCCATCGTCAACGTGCTGTCGGTGCTGAGCTGGCTCAACATTGCGGGTGCTGCCACCTACAGCGCGTCCAAATCGGCCGCTTGGTCTCTCACCAACGGCTTGCGCGGCGAGCTGCGCGCGCAGGGCACGCAGGTGGTGGGGGTGCATGTGGGCTTTATGGACACCGACATGGCCCGCGGCGCGCCCGGCCCCAAGGCCGACCCGCTGGACGTGGCACGCCAAACGCTGGCCGCGCTGGAGGCCGGCCAGGACGAGGTGCTGGCCGACGAACTGAGCCGCGGCGTGAAGCAGGGACTTTCGGCCCAGCCTGGTGTCTACTTGGGACAAGCGGGTTAAGGCACCCTTAGCGCGCCCACAGGAGCACACCATGCAAGCATTCATTGTTGATCGTTACGGCAAGGGCAGTGGGCAGCTGGGCGACATGCCCGAACCCACGCTGCACGACCATGACGTCCTGGTCCAGGTGCACGCGGCAGGCGTCAACCCGCTGGATTCCAAAATCCGGGACGGCGAGTTCAAACTCCTGCTGCCCTATGCGCTGCCCCTCGTTCTGGGCAATGAATTTGCGGGCATGGTGCTGCGGGTGGGCAGCCAGGTGCGGCGCTTCCATGTGGGTGACGCGGTGTACGGGCGCCCTGCGGCGCACCGGATTGGTAGCTTTGCAGAGCGCATTGCGGTGCACGAAGACGACATTGCGCTCAAGCCGAAGACCCTCAGCATGGAGGAAGCCGCCTCCCTGCCCCTGGTGGCACTGACCGCGTGGCAGGCCCTGGTGGAGCGGGCTCGGGTGCGCCCGGGGCAGAAGGTCTTTATCCACGCAGGCTCGGGCGGGGTGGGCACCCTCGCCATCCAGCTCGCCAAGCACCTGGGCGCGCAGGTGGCCACCACCACCAGCACCGCCAATGTCGCGCTGATGAAGCAACTGGGGGCGGACGTCGTCATTGACTACAAACAGGACGACTTTGAAGCCCGTCTGCGGGACTACGACGTGGTGCTGAACAGCCTGGACGCGCAGACCCTGCGCAAATCCCTGGCCTTGCTGAAGCCGGGCGGCCAACTCATCTCTATCTCGGGCCCGCCCGACCTGCGCTTTGCACAGCAGGCCGGTCTGAACTGGGGCCTGCAGCAAGTCATGCGCTTGCTGAGCTACGGCATCCGCAGCCGGGCGCGCCGCCGCGGCGTCGACTACTCCTTCCTCTTCATGCGGGCCCATGGCGAACAGCTGCGCGAGATTGCCACGCTGATCGACGCCGGCGTGCTGCGCCCGGTGGTGGACCGTGTTTTCCCTTTCACATCGGCCGCCGAGGCCCTGGCGTATGTGGAGAGCGGCCGGGTCAAGGGCAAGGTTGTGCTGCGCATGGAGTAGCAGCGGGGCCAGGGGCGCAGGCTGTCAAACATTTATCGCGGCCGCCCCATCTCGTCTGCCACCCGTGCCTGGTAGGCTTCTATGAGCCCTTCGGCTTTCATTTTCTTGAACGTTTCCGCCAGGCGCAGCGCCAGCTCTGCATGCTTGCGCTGCATATACAGGTAGATCGGGATAGTGCCCAGGCCCAAGACCCTGCGAATCCGCGCCGCGCCCGTGAAGCCCGGGGCGCTCAATACATCGCGCACCGGGTAATCCAGATCGCAATACAGATCGGTGCGCCCCGCCAACAGCTTGTTGATCCCCTGCTCTTCGTTGGAGATATCGGACAGCCGGTCCACAGGAAGCAAAGGTTTCAATATCGTCTCGCAAAACAAGATCCCGCGCCGGTATTCCACCTGCCAGTTGGACTTGCGCATGTCGTCCAGCGAATGCAGGCGCAACACCGGATTGGCCGTATACAGGCCAAAGCTGTACTCAACAAAGGGCTCCTCCACGCGAACCAGGTTGGGGTGCGCTTCACCGTAGGCATGCACGCGCCCCCCATCGATGTCGATTTCACCCGCATCCATCATCATGGTGCGGCGCGCCAGGGGGTAGTTGACGATCTGGACCGCAACCCCCAGACGCCGGAATGCTTCCTGGAAAACCAGCTTGGACCAGCGGTTGGCATAGGTGGCGGGATCCGCAGCGCCCCCCAGGATCAAGGGGCCGGCGGGTTCAGCGGCAAGGGCGTGCACCCCGCACAGGCAGCTGGGCAACAACAGGCACACCGCCAATAGACGCCTCAAGAGAGCCCGCAGCATGGACTGGACCATCGCAGGGTGTGTCACACCTATTCTCCAATTTCGAAACACAGTTGCGCGCCGACAAAGTATCGCACTGGGGTGCGCCATGTAGCAAATGCCGTGCCATCACTATTATTTTGATAGCTGCTCGCGCATATTCCACGGGGGCTAGGGGCCCAATTCGTTCACAACCGCGGCCAACTGGCGGGACCAAGGGCGTAGTTTCTGTTTGCGCAAAGCAGGCGAACCGGGCAATATCGTTGCCGTGCCCTTTTCCCTCACTGTCTGTCACCAGTTGATTGGAGTTGAACATGCCCCTGGCCAATATCAAGATCGGCGTCAAACTGAGCATTGCCTTTGTTGTCGCAGCCCTCTTAACCATCGCGCTGGGCATTGTGGCCCTGCTGCAGCTGGGCCGGGTGACCCAGAACACTGAAGACCTGGCCACCAACTTCCTGCCCGGGGTAGAAGTCAGCTCCGCAGTGCGCGGCACCATCAACGACATCCGCCGGGCCGAGGCGCGACTGATGATCTCGGACACGCCCAAAGAGATTGAAGACCAGGAGGCCCGCATTGCCACCGGCAAGAAGAAGCTGACCGAGCTTGAAGGCAAGCTGCAGGTGCTGATGGATTCGGGTGCCGAGAAGGCCTCCATCGTCAAGTTTCAGGAACACAGTGCCGCCTGGCTGGTGCTGGACCAGAAGATTCTGGAGTCCGTGAAGAGCGGCCCCGATGGCAAGGCCCCCGCCATCGCGCTGTACAAGAAGGAAAGCGCCGTCGCCTTCAACGCCGCGCTGGCCGACATCACCGCCATCAACGACGACAACTCCAAGGTGGCTGCCGAGGGCTGGGCCAGCGCCCAGGTGGTGGCCCGCAATGCGCGCCTCACCGTCACCGGCACCATTGCGCTGGCCGTGGTGGTGTGCATCGTGCTGGCGTTCACCATCACCCGCAGCATCACCCGGCCCCTGGCCGAGGGCGTAACGCTGGCCGAAGCCGTGGCCGCCGGCGACCTGACCGTGCAGGTGAACACCAGTGGCGGCGACGAGCTGGGCCAGCTGCTGCGCGCCATGGACAACATGAAAAACGGCCTGCGCAGCGTGGTGACGCGCGTGCGCCAGGGTTCGGAAGGCGTGGCCACCGCCAGCTCCGAGATTGCCCAGGGCAACCACGACCTGAGCGCCCGCACCGAACAACAAGCCAGCGCGCTGGAAGAAACCGCCGCCAGCATGGAAGAGCTGTCCTCCACCGTCAAAGCCAATGCCGACAGCGCCCGCCAGGCCAACCAGTTGGCCAGCAGCGCGTCCACCGTGGCCATGCAGGGCGGTGAAGTGGTGGGCCGGGTGGTGCAAACCATGAAGGGCATCAACGAGAGCAGCCGCAAGATCAGCGACATCATCAGCGTGATTGACGGCATTGCCTTCCAGACCAACATATTGGCGCTGAACGCTGCGGTAGAAGCCGCGCGGGCAGGTGAACAAGGCCGTGGCTTTGCCGTGGTGGCCAGCGAGGTGCGCAGCCTGGCCGGCCGCAGTGCCGAGGCCGCCAAAGAGATCAAGCAGCTGATCACCACCAGCGTGGAGCGCGTGGAGCAAGGCAGCGCGCTGGTGGACAAGGCGGGCGAGACCATGACCGAGGTGGTGACCAGCATCCGCCGCGTGACGGACATCATGGGCGAGATCAGCGCCGCCAGCACCGAGCAATCGGCCGGGGTAACCCAAGTAGGTGAGGCCGTGACCCAGATGGACCACGCGACCCAGCAAAACGCCGCGCTGGTGGAGCAAATGGCCGCCGCGGCCAGCAGCCTCAAGAGCCAGGCGCAAGACCTGGTGCACGTGGTGTCCACCTTCAAGCTGGGCGGCGCAGACGACCGTCCTGCGCTGGCCTACGCTTAGGGCGCGGCTAGTTCAGGTCCAGGTATTTCTTGGCCAGCGCCTTGCCGTGGGTCTTGCGGACCTCGGCAATGTGCTTCCACAGCTGGGTGGCGATGGCGGGTGACTTGTCGAAAAACTGTTTGGAGAACGGCAGGTAGTAGTCCTTGGACGAAAACGGCACGGGCAGCTTTTGCACGCCCGTCAGGTGCTTGTCCTCGATGACCAGGTCCACCTGCAAGTCTTGCCCCACATACCCCGCAATGCGGCCCATCAGCAGCTTCTGCAGGTTGTTGGCGGTGCTGGTCGCTTCTTCCACGGGGACGCCCAGTTTGCGTACCTCGTCCGCCGCCGAATAGCCCGCATTGACACCCACCAGTGCCTGCGACGGGCTGAACTGCCGGTTTTCCCATTTGAAGGTGGAGCCGGTTTTGACATACACGCTGTAACTCAGCGTGGTCAGGCTGTAGGCCGGGTCGGGCGCGTCGCCCAGCATGGGGTAGGCGGCGTAAGCGGCACGCTCAGGGTTGTACGACAGCAGCAGCATGGCCTGGGCGGCGCCGCTTTCCAGCTCGCGCAGGGCGCGGCGGTTGGGCAGGCGCTTCCATTCAATCTTGCAACCCATCTTGGAGGCCGCCAGCGTGAGCAGCTCGACGGCAATGCCGGGGTTTGGGGGAATAGCCTCGCCATCCCCCAGGTAGTAGGGCGGGGAGGCCTGGTCGCTATAGACGATGCTGAAAGGACAGGCTAATGCCACCTGCGCAAAGCAGCTCGCGAACACGCAAACAACAACACGCAAGAGATAGTCCATGGGCCCAACGACATAGTTCGGGCAAAGTATAGCCACGCCCTATGACAAAGGTCCATCGTCGTGACACACCACGCGGTTGCGCCCACCGGCCTTGGCCTGGTACATGGCGGTGTCGGCCATGTGCAGCAGGGTGTCCAGGTTGTCGCTGTGCGTGGCCACCCCCACACTCACCGTGACCTGCAACGTCTGCCCCCGCCAAAGCATGGGGCTGTTTGCCACGGCCTCGCGCAGCTTTTCGGCCACGGCGGTGGCCGCTGCGGCATCCGTGTCGGCCAGCAGCACGGCAAACTCTTCTCCGCCAATGCGGGCGCACACGTCGGCCGCACGAAACTGCTGCACCAGCAGCGCACTCAGGTGCTGCAGCACCGCATCACCCCCACCGTGGCCGTGGGTGTCGTTGATCTCCTTAAAGCGGTCCGCATCGATCAGCAGCGCGCTTAGCGGCTTGGCCTGGCGCTGGCACAGGCGTGTGGTTTGCTCGCCCAGCTCCATGAACGAGCGGCGGTTGGCCATGCCCGTCAGCTCGTCAGTGCGGGCCATGCGGTCGGCTATCGCGTTGGCCTGCTTGAGCTCGTAGCTCAGCAGCAGCTGGCTTCGCATGGCTACCGACAGCACCTTGGTGGCGCGCAGCGCCCCCAGCATGTAAGCCGTGGTGGCCAGGCCCAAGCCCACGGCAATGCGGCTGGGCTGAAAAAACAGCCACACCGTGCTGGGCGCCAACAGGGTGACCATGGCACCCAGCGCCATGCCGCGGTGCACTGAGTAGGTGACCGTACCGCCCCCCACCAGCCCCACCACGAAGAACAAAATGACAAACTGCCCCGCCATATCGTCCGGCGGCATCAGCCACACCGCGCCCAAACCCCAGACCAGCGACGACAGCAACAGCGTGGCCGCATAGGGCCGCTCCCAGGCCAGCACGGCCCGGCCCACCGGCTTGGCCCGAAAGTACAGCAGGTACATGGTCAGCCGCACCATTGCGCTGGCCGCCAGCACGGCCAGCCAGGTGAGCAGCTGGGCCGAATCCACCCGGCCCCACAGCGTCCAGCACAAGATGCTGGCGATCAACAGGCTCTGAAACACCGCGGGAAACGACTGCGCGAACAACAGCACCAGCGTGTCGGCGTGCACCAGCGCGCCGCTGGCCACAGGGGGCGGGGCGCCAGGCAGGGCGTGGGAAAAGGCGTTGCGTTCACGCATGGTTCTTGTTCACTCCGTCTGGCAGCCGAGTGGGCCCGGCTTGCACTATGGTTTTGATAGCTGCTGGCGCACATTCCACGGGGGCTAGGGGCCGATTTCTTTGATAAAAAACCACACCCCCGCAAAAATCCCCTAGCCGCGCGCCAGCTTTGGGGGCATTATGGTTACATAAAGATACAAGTCACTCAGGGAGGGTGAACCGGAATGGCCACGCTTATTCCTGCATTGGGTTCGTGCGTTTCGCGCATGACCGGCGGCAAAGCTCCGCTCATCAGTCGCCAGCCAAGCCTGCGCGACGAAGCCTTTTCCATTGTCGAAGAGATGGGCAACGCCCATAAGGATGGCCACGCCTGGGGCGACGTGGCCATCCTGTGCCACGACTACTTCACCATGGACTTGTGCGCCCGCGCCCTGGAGCAACGCGGGCTGCCCTTCAACGTGCGCAAGCGGGCGGGCGACTTCACCCCCCGCGCCAACGCCATCCAGATCATGACCATGAAGGTCAGCAAGGGCTTGGAATTCCCCGTAGTGGCGCTACCCGGCGTGGGGCATATGCCTGCGGCGGGGGAGGATGAGCAGGAAGCGGCGCGGGTGTTCTATGTGGCGGCAACTAGGGCGACGCAGAGGTTGGTGATTGGGGTGGGGGGGGAAGCACCCTAGTTAGCGGCCTGATACAACTAATCCAGTAGCGACTTCACAAATTGCCGGAAATACAACCGTTTGATTGTCAGATTTTTAAAGGGAGAGAAAAATGCCAGAACTTAAATCCAGAATGCTTTTCATTAGCCATGCTTGGCAATACGACGATGCATATTTAACGTTAGTAAAGTGGTTTAACGAAGAACCTAACTTTTCTTGGAAAAATTGCAGCATCCCGAGCACAGATGCGCTGCCCGACAAGACGGTCGCAGGGTTGTCTCAAGGAATAACCCGACAAATTAACCCCGCTCAAGGGGTTTTAATCATTGCGGGTATGTACGCTGCGCACAGCGGCTGGATCGACTATGAAATAGGTGAAGCTCAACGCCTTCAAAAAACAATTATTGGGATTCGCCCTTGGGGGCAGGAGCGCATGCCCATAAAAGTCCAAGAAGCCGCACACGCTTTGGTCAATTGGAATAGTGCCAGCGTAATCGCTGCCATTCGTGCAAATATTTAAAAGGCCATCAACTTGAAGCACACAGAATATCCCGCACTGTACCAAGCTGCATCAGACCTCTCCGAACGAAGTCAGAACGCCTTTTTTTATGCTTTTTTCTCCCACATGGCATTGCTAGCCATCGCCTCTGCAATATCTATTGCAAATTCGTCGAGTGCAGAGGTGGCGATTTCCCAAGCTTTCGTTCTTTTGGGAGCACTTGGCTGTGCTGTCTATCTCTTTTGGGGGCGACCGGACCGCCATTGGTATTCAGGACGTGCGGTAGCAGAGTCCATCAAAACTATAACTTGGCGATATATTTCTAAAGCAGAGCCATTCAATGAATCTGATGAAATTTCCACCCATTACTTCAAACAAAAACTGCAAGCAATTTTGGATCAAAACAAAGATGTTGCAGGCTCGCTGAATACTCATCTCGAAGGCTTGCCAGTCTCAACTGAAATGACCCGTCTTCGAGGACGAGCAACGAACGATCGCTTGACCTACTACCAAACTCATCGGATTGCGGAGCAACAATCTTGGTATGCAAAAAAAGCCGGTAGCAACAAGAAGAAGGTTACGTATTACTTTTTGGCACTAATCATCACAATTGTTTTATCAATAGGCTTTTCTATTTCCAAGATAGCCTATCCCACTGTCGCCTATTGGCCGACTGACTTCTTCGTCACCGTCGCAGCCGGACTGTTGAGTTGGATTCAGGCGAAACGGTATCAAGAATTGTCTGTTTCCTACTCGCTAACGGCGCACGAAATTAGCTTAATTCGGCAACAGACGAAGCAAGAAATGGAAGATAAAGAATTCTCAGACTTTGTTGGTGATACAGAAAATGCCTTTTCTCGTGAACATACTCAATGGGTTGCTCGAAAAGACCAGCAATAGATTTTTTTGGAGACATTTGTGAGTGAAATTGATAGCAATCCCAAGCCAAGCGACAAAGACGAAGCTAGAAAGCCTCGTACTCCAATGGTTTTTATTAGTCACGATACACGCGATGCCGAGATTGCAGAGGCATTCAGCAAGCTACTATCGAGCGTAAGCGCAGGTGTACTCAAATCTTTTCGCTCATCTGACAGAAAAGGCAATCAAGGCATGGAGTATGGGATCGAGTGGTATCCAGCGATCATGAAAAAACTTGAGGCGGCGTCTGACGTTGTTTGCTTACTCACACCAAACAGCATAAATCGCCCTTGGCTACTGTACGAGGCCGGCGTAGCAAAAGGGAAGTTGGAGACCCCAGTTCACGGGCTAGCATTGGGGATCCCATTGACAACTGCTAGTTCGGGACCATTCGCACAATTTCAAAACTGTGATGATGCGGAAGATTCCCTAACGAGGCTTGTTATGCAACTTGTCGCTCGCATTCCGAATGCTGAGCCTGATCGTGACATAGTGAAAGGCCAAGTTCAGGCATTTAATAGCCGAGTAGTTTCTTTGCAAACCTCCGACTCTGAATCTACAGATATTGAATCTGACGAAAGCAACTCGTCGGATGCCGTTGCCAAGATGTTCGAGGAGATCAAAGTGATGTACCAAGATCTTCCAATCAGAGTTGCTCGTAGACTCGATCCGGATCGAGTGTCAGAAATCAGACGACGACGAGGGTTTCCAAATCCTCGAATTTTTGAGGAAATCGCTGATTTCAGCTCTCGTGAACGGGGCGATCCAGTCGTCTTGTTGATGGTGCTTAGCCAGTTTCGAGACGAATTGCCTTGGCTTTATGAGGTTGGGACAGAGGTGTATAGGAAGATAAAGGCCTCAGACCCAGAGGCTCCTGATGAAATAAAGCGTTTGATGAGAACCATCGAAATAGTTATGCATCACCCGCTCTTCAGGGAAATGGGCTTTTCTTCGAAGAGGAGACAAGAAGAAATCGAGGATAGTTTTATGTTTTTGCGGCACTACATGGAGCGTTGGAGCTAAAGCAGCTGGTCGGCACCGCTGCGAAGAGTCGCCCGGCTGGCGCGTCAACGATGTGGGCAAGCTCTTCCAGACCCACCTGCGCGACCCGGATAGCAACAAGATTGCGCCCTGCATCGCCCACTCGAGGTCTAGCGCTACATATTTCGTAGCCGCTTGCGCATAATCCACGAGGGCTATGCGCCAATTCGACTCACAAAACCAGCGTTTGCACGCCCCTCACGTTGGCCGCAAATTTCAAGGATTTCCCCCCTGCCCCAACTTTGCCAATAGCTCTGTCATGCGCTTCTGCCGTGTTTCCGCCCGCTTGGCGCTGGTGAGCCGGTAATAGATGGAGAACAGGTGTTGCCGCTTCAGGGTCGTGTAGAAAGCGTGGGCAGCTGGGTCCTGTTGCAGCGCCGCCAAAAAGTCTTCGGGTATCTCCATGGTGGCGCTGCCGGCGTAGGCGCTGTCCCAGCGCCCGGCCTTTACATGCGCTAGGCCGGGGGCTTGCATGTGGCCTAGCGCTATCAGCCGCTCGGCATGCTGCACGTTTTTCTGCGACCAGTTGGATCGCGCGCGGCGCGGCGTCAGGCGTTGCAGAAACGAGGTGTCGTCCAGCGCGTTGCGCACGCCGTCGATCCAGCCCCATGCGATGGCGGCCACCACGCAGTCTTCCCACGTCACGCTGGGCAGGCCGGTGCCTTTTTTGAAGATGCGCACCCACAGCTCGGTCTCGCTGGCGTGGTTGGCCTGCAGCCAGGCGTGGAGCTGCTCGGGTGACTCAAACGTGTGGTGCGCCTTATTGCTCATGAATTGATAGCTGCTTGCGCAATAGCTACCGGGGCTAGCGGCTTATTTCACTATCGATCCCAGACCACTCCGCAAGTTTCTGCTGCAGCTCTTCTTTGCTCGGCAAATAGAGTTGGTATTCCCGGGCGTGGATGTTCGCGTCTTTGGGCAGGGTGATTTCTACCAGCGCCTCGTGCTTCTTCTTGCACAGCACGATGCCTACTGTGGCCGCTTCGGCATCGGTTTTGACGTGGCGGTCAAAGTAGTTGACGTACATCTGCATCTGGCCCAAATCTTGGTGCGTGAGCTTGCCGATCTTCAGGTCGATCAGCACATAGCAGCGCAGCAGGCGGTTGTAAAACACCAGGTCCACAAAGAAGTGGTCGTCGTCAAAGGTGAAGCGCTTTTGGCGCGCTTCAAACAGAAAGCCCTTGCCCAGCTCCAACAAGAAGTGTTCGATCTGGTTGATGATGGCCGCCTCAAGGTCAGACTCTGAAAACCGGGCCTGCTCTGCCAAGCCCAAAAACTCCAGCACCAGCGGTTCTTTGAGCAAATCGCTTGCTTGGCTGACGATTTGCCCTTGCTGGGCCAGTTGCCGAATGCCGTCTTGGTCGCGGCTCAGGGCCAGGCGCTCATACAGGCCGCTTTGGAACTGGCGGCGCAGTTCGCGCAGCGTCCAGTTTTGGTTGGTGGATTCGATTTCGTAGAAGCTGCGTTCATCCGCCTTTTTGATGCCCAGCAGGAAGACGTAGTGGGACCAGCTGAGGGAAAACGGGCGGTTTTTGGTGGTGGCCAATAGGTCAGACAGTGTCTGACCTATTGGCTGCTTTGTCCGAGTCTCGAATAAGCCAGACGCTGTCTGACCAATTCTTTGGGCGTGCAGTGCATAAAACTGGCGCATGAGTTTGAGGTTGGTGACTGAGAAGCCGCTGCCAAATTCGGCAGTCAGGCGTTCAGCCAAGCTCTTGAGCATTTGCGTGCCGTATGCCGCCCGGCCCTCGCCTTGCTGTTCAAACTCAACGATGTGCCGACCAATCTCAAAATTGGTGTGCACCTGCACCAGATCAACGCCACGGGCGACCGTGTTGCGAGCGGACTCAATCAGCGTGCGGATGTTGGCAAACAGTGTGGATTCGGCGTTGTCTGCGGCGGGAACGCTCGGCGTTTTCTTCATGGCTGCTCCTGAAACAAGGGCTTGTGTCGCCTTGTCTTTATACTGTATTTAAAACCAGCCTTCCATCCACTACCAACGCATACCCCGTACTCCGCCCGCCGCCCTCCAGCCTGCGCAGCACGCCGCGCTCCAGCAGGTCGTTGATGTCGCGCAGCGCCGTGTCTGCAGAGCATTTGCCAATGGCGGCCCACTTGGCGTTGGTGAGTTTGCCCTCCATACCGTCCAGCACGCGATTCAGCACCAGCGTTTGCCGTGCGTTCATGGGCGTGCCCGCCCAGCGCTGCCAGAACTGCGCCTTAATCAGCACGCCGGCCAGCAAGCCATCAGCCCCCTGCACGGCGCGCAGCAGGCAGGCCAAAAACCAGTCCAACCAGGGCGTGACATCCAGCGTGCCGCGCTGGGTGGCTTCCAGCTGGTCGTAATACTGTTTGCGCTCGCGCTGTATTTGGGCGCTGAGGCTGTAGAACCTTTGGGCTGTGCCCTCTGCACGCGCCAGCGCCATGTCGCCCACGGCGCGGCTGATGCGGCCGTTGCCGTCGTCAAACGGGTGCAGGGTGACGAGCCACAGGTGGGCCAGCCCCGCGTGGATAAGCGCGTCGCCTGCGGGGGCGGCGTTAAACCATTGCAGAAAGGCAGTAGTTTCTGCGGGTAGTGCGGTGGCGGGTGGGGCCTCAAAGTGCACTTTTTCTCTGCCCACGGGGCCAGACACCACTTGCATGGGGCCTGCGGCGTCGTTGCGCCACGCCCCCACCTGGATGCGCACCCGGCCGCTGTAGCCGGTGGGGAACAGCGCTGCGTGCCAGCCAAACAGGCGCTCGGCCGTGAGCGGCTGGGCGTGCTGCTGGGTGGCGTCCAGCACCATGTCGACCACGCCATCCACGGTGCGGTCGGCTGGGGCCAACGCGCCAATGTCCACACCCAGCCTGCGGGCGATGGAAGAGCGCACGGCGTCCAGGTTGAGTGCCTCGCCTTCAATGGCGCTGGTGGTGATGACTTCTTGGGTAAGGGCTTGCAGCGTGGCCTGGTCGCGCTGCGCCAGCCCCAGCTCGGCCATGCGGCCCGCCAAATGGCCCTGCGCGCGGTGCACCTGCGCCAGCGGCGCGGCCAGCGTAGCCGCGTCAAACCGCCACTGCGGCCAGTCTGGGCGCTGCCAGAGGTAGGTGCGGCGGCGTGGGGGCTTTTCAGAAAACATGCGGCGATTATGCGACATATTCACCGCTTTATATGCGGTGAATGTTGCGCTTATTCACCGCAAACCTTCTGAATTTGCTACGGTTTTAGTAGCTTCTGGCGCAGACTCTACGGGGGCTAGCGACCGATATGGCTTAGATTGTCTGCAGCAATCTGCCGGAAGCCGGCGGATATGCGCGCATCGGCACTGGCGGCCGCCCAGAAGCTGCGGGCCAGGGCCAGGGCCTGTGGCCATTCGGGCAGGGTGGCGGCGGTGGGCTGCAGGGGGCGCTGTGCAAAGTTGCGGGGCACCAGCTCGCCGCCCACGGGGGCGTAGAGCATGGGCAGCATGTCGTAGGCGGGGGCCAGGGCCCAGTCGTCATCGTCCAGCAGCAAGGAGATGTTGCCGTAGTGCCGGTCGGTGTTGGCAATCAGCTCGCCAAAGGCCTCTAGCAGGCGCAGGGTGCGCGCATCGGCAGGGCGCAGCAGCCCGCGCTCTTGCATGCGGTTGGCGGTGGCGGCCCAGTTGTCCATGGCGCCCACGTACTCGGCGTCGTACACCATGAGCGACACCATGCCGATGCGCCCCAGCCCCAGCGGGTTGGCGGCGTTGATGGGCGTGCGGTCAAAGCGCTCCACCTCCAAAAACACGCGGCCCGCGCCCGCGCTGATGCGGCTGGTGGCGGCGGCAATGCCGGCACTGGCCAGCGTTTGCAAGGCCAGGTGTTCGCAGACCAGCAGGTCGCGGGTGCGCTGGTCGGTGGGGGCGTCGCCTGCGGGGGAGAACTTGACCAGCACATGGCGGGGCACATCCCCCGATGCATCTGCGCTGCGGCCGACGATGGTGCAAAACTTGGGCTGCTCGCCCCCGGCGGAAGAGCCGCCCATGCTGCCCTGCATGGCCGCATCGGCCAGGGCCGGGTAGTCCGCGATGGACGCCGCGCGGCTGGCCCGCTGGGGCAGGCTGTGAAAGCGGGCAAACGCCGCCTCGCCCACCACCAGGTTGCCGGGCAGGTCGTCGCCGCACAGGGCCAGGGCGCGCAGCACGTCGTCGTCGCTCCAGAAGCGGGGGTCGTTGCCCAGCTGCAGCTCGGGGTGGGTGCTGGCAAAGGTGCGGCCCATAAAGCCCTGGGGGCGCATGTCGTCCAGAAACCAGGGCAGGCCGTCAAAGCGCTTGGAGAGGCCGTCTTCTTCGTCCACCCACACGGCGCCCTTAGCACCCACGCCCACCAGGGGCACCATGCGGCCGAACGGGCTGGGCTGGCCCTGCGCGTTGATGCGCATGACCGGCACGCTGCGGCCCACGTCGCGCACGGTGCGCGGCAGCACATAGCGCTGCTTGCGGGCGGCGCCCACCTTTTGCACCTCGCCCGCCTGAATGAGCGGGGCCAGTGCGCGAGACACGGTGGGCTGGCTCACCTGCAGCGCCGTTTGCAGCTCGGCACTGCTGAGCGCCCCGCCCTGGCGGCGTAGGGCTTGCAAGATGCTGGCGGAGAGGTCTGGGGCGGCGGCCATGAATGATTATATGAATAGATTTATTTTCGTAAATCTCTTTTTAAATCAATCATTTAAACCTTTTTTTGAATAGATATTTATGCAGAAAAATCAAGGCCAACTCCTCTCTAGCCATACCCGGTGGCCGCCAGCGCCACTTGCATATCAGGCAGCTCCCGCAGGACAGCGGGGGTGGTACCCAGCCAACGGCGAAATTCGTGGGTCATGTGGGCTTGGTCCACGTAGCCCCAGTCGGCAGCAGTTTCGGCGAGTGTGGCGGCCTGCAGGGGTGTTTGTGCTGGTACTTGCGCAATGGCACGGGCTGCACGACGCACGCGGGCCAGGCGCTTCCAGTAGGCCGGCGGTTGGCCGGTGCCCGTGCTCACCACGCGCTGTAAGGTGCGCTCGGCCACCCCCAGTGCGCGGGCTGCGTGGGCCACGCTAGGGCTGTCGGCCAGGGCCAGCAGTGCGTCGTGTATCGGGGCGTCTAGCCGTATGCAGTCGTGCAGGATCGGCAAGATATCGGCGGCATCGCAGCCGGGCCGCGCAGCCACGGCGGCCAGCAGGCGCGCCCGGTCTATCGAGGTGCCCGGCTGCATGCGATAGCCCGAGTAGCGCTCATCCACAGTGCCCGGCACGTCGTAGCGTTGGTCGGCCAGGTCCGTCACAAACCACTGCGGGGCTTGGCCCGGTAGGGCGTGCCAGATGAGGTCGCAACAGCCGTCGGGCACCACGGTGGTGGTGTGGGCGGTGCGGGCGTGGTGTTGCCAGATGTCGACGGTGGCGGTGTACAGGGCCATGGGCCCATTGTGCCTACGCCATGCCGCGTGTCGGGCGGCTGCGAGGTGGCGGTTTTTTACAAGACGGAGGCTGGCACCCGGCGTATCGTGCGGGCTTTACGCAACTCCAAGAAAGCTTTGCCATGCAATTCGGCTACACCATTCTCTACGTGCCAGACGTGCCCGCAACACTCAAGTTTTATGACGCTGCTTTTGGCTTGAAGACACGTTTTCTGGCCGAGGGGGGCGACTTTGGCGAACTCGAAACGGGTAGCACGGCCCTGGCTTTTTGCTCCCACAGCCTGTTGCAGCAGATGGGCAAGACCCCCCAGGTGGCCGACCCCGACAAAGCCAGCTCCGAAATCGCGCTGTGCACCCCAGACGTAGCCGCCGCACTGGCGCGCGCGCTGGCGGCGGGTGCCACGCTCAAGCACCCCGTAGAAACCATGTCCTGGGGCCAGACGATTGCCTATGTGGCCGACATCAACGGTTTTTTGGTAGAGCTGTGCACGCCCATGGGCTGAACGAGCCGATTTGGCTGCAGCCCTTATTTCACCGGAATGGGTAACTCGGCCGGCACCGGCACCGCCGTCACGTTGTTTTTGGGGCTGCCGTCGATGATTTTGTCGGAGTACACCAGATAGACCAGGGTGTTGCGCTTCACGTCCACCATGCGCACCACGCGCACGTGCTTGAACAGAAAGGAGGCGCTGGCCTTGAACACTTCGTCTTGCTTGTCGATCTTCTCTTTGAAGCTGATGGGGCCCACCTGGCGGCAGGCCACGGCGGCGTCTGACGTGTCTTCTGCCAGGCCCAGCGCGCCAGCGTAGCCGCCGGTTTTGGCGTGCGACAGGTAGCAGGCCACGCCTTCCACCGCCGGGTCGTCAAACACGTCGACCACCACCTTGTCGTTGGGGCTGAGCAGTTTAAAAGTGGTGCTGACAGCGCCCACGGTCTCGGCGCTGGCGGCCAGCGCAAGGCTGCTGAGCAGCAGCGAGGCAAATAGTGTTTTCATTGCAAACTCTCTTGGTTGAAATAGGGCGGGTGCTTCATTGTGTGCCCATGCACACATGGGCCAACAGCGTATCACCGGCTCATGCAACAGCTGGGCAAGAACCCGCTGGAGGTAATGCCCTGGGGCCAGACGATTGCCTATGCGCATGGCCGCAGTTCACGTTTGATGCAGTTGCCGTGGCCCCGGCGCTAGACCTGGCCCGGCTAGAGCAAGGCCGCTTGTTGGGACTGCTGAGCGCCATTGGGCTGGAGCAGGCCAACGCGGTGCAGCGCGAGCTGTGGGTGCAGGAGGCACTGGCCACTGCCGCCATTGAGGGCGAGCAGCTCAATCTTGAATCCCTGCGCTCGTCGGTGGCGCACCGGCTTCAATTGGCGGATGCGCCGGGCTCTGACCGTTCAGTGGAAGGCTTGGTGCAGGTGATGGGCGACGCACTGGCCAACCACAGCGCGGCACTGGACTTGGACCGGCTGTGCCGCTGGCAGTCGGCGCTGTTTCCGGGGGGCACGTCGGGCATCTCGCGCATTGCGGTGGGGCGCGTGCGCGACCACGCTGACGCCATGCAGATCGTCAGCGGTGCGCTGGGGCGTGAGGTGGTGCACTACGAGGCACCGCCTTCTGTAGAGGTAGCTACTGAGATGGACCGTTTTTTGGTGTGGTTTGAAAGCACACGCCCTGCTACGGGTGCCACTGCGGTGAACGGCATTGCACGGGCGGCTCTGGTGCACCTGTGGTTTGAGTCCATCCACCCGTTTGAGGACGGCAATGGTCGCCTGGGCCGCGCCCTGGCAGACATGGCGCTGGCGCAAGACATGCACGCGCAAGACCCACAGGCCAGCCCGGCGCTGGTGCGGGTGTATGGCATGGCGCACCAGATGCTCAAAACCCGCGCCGCGTATTACGACGCGCTGAACTATGCGCAGCGCCTACGCGGCATAGCGCCCGAGGCAAGCGCGATTGATGCAACACCGTGGGTGCAGTGGTTTGTGCAGGCGTTTACCCGCGCGTGCATTACCAGCCAAGCCGTGGTGCGGGACGCTACGGACAAGGCGCAGTTCCGGCTGCGGGCTGCGCAGTGCCAAACCAATGAACGCCAGCGCAAGGTGCTGGAGCGCCTGCTGGAGGCCGGGCATGCAGGCTCGGGTGGTTACGCCAAGATCACTGGCACCTCCAAAGCCACCGCCACCCGCGACCTGGCTGATCTGTTGGCCAGTGGCTTGCTGCGCGTGGAAGGCGTGGGCAAGGCCACGCGCTACGCGGTGAACGTGCCGGGCTGGGAGCAGCCTGCGCTCAAGGGTTGAGCGGGCGGCGGCTGGCGCAGTGGGGCTTGGCGTACTATTCCCACGGTTTCAATAAGAGGAGACAGGCATGTTCAGTCACGTGATGCTCGGTGTGAGTGATCTTGAGGTTTCCAAGAAGTTTTACGACGCGCTCTTGGGCACGCTGGGCATTGGCCCCGGCATTGCCAACCACAACGGTATTTGCGGCCGCTACTTTTACCGCAGCCCGGCGGGCAGCTTTGGCATCACCGAGCCGCTGAACGGCGAGCCAGCCACCTTTGGCAATGGCAGCACCGTGGGTTTCAAGATGGAATCGCCAGAGCAGGCCGATGCCTTTCACGCGGCGGGCGTGGCCAACGGCGGCACCAGCTGCGAAGAGCCACCCGGCTGGCGCGACAACGGTGTGGGCAAGCTGTACCTGGCCTACCTGCGCGACCCCGACGGCAACAAGATTTGCGCGCTGCACCGCCCGCCCAAGCCGGCCTGAGCGGCGGTTGGTATTGTTCGTCCCATGCACGCTCCCTCTGCCCGCGCACTTGGCGCGTTTGTAATGCTCACCTTCTTTAGCTCATTGCTCAGCGCCAAGCCGCCGGGCGACTACCCCCACCTGTACGAGAACACGGCCGCATCGGCCACGCTGGAGGCGCGCATGGTGCTGCGCGGCCATGTGGATGGCCTGTTCGCCATTCCGCGCACGCGGCAGGTGGTGGCCGCGGCCGGGGGCTACCTGTGGAAGTTCAGCGCGCAGGGGGAGCTGCAGGATTCGCTGCGCGAGCCGTCGGACCTGTTCACCTCGGGCGTGGCGTTCACACCGCTGTATTACATCGACTGGGTGTTCACCGGCGACCGACAGCGCAAGGCCTATGGCCCGGCGCTGAACGGCAACGCGCTGAGCCCGGCCGCGCTGCGGGCCACACTGGACAAGGCGGATGTGGTGGAGTTTGGCAACACCGACACCACGGCCTGGGCCTATGTCTGGAAGGCGGGCAAGGCGCAGATCATGGACATCACCGCCCACCACGAACAGGTGGACGACTACTGCAACCAGCGCACCCACTCGGCCGAGGCCCTGCGCTGGAAGGCCACCTGCCTGAATGAGTACAAGACTCGGCCCCAGGCCTGGCAAGAGGTGGAGCCCGAGCAGTTTCAGGGCTACGATGACAGCCCGCCCCCGCGTGCAAACGTAGTGGACTTTGACCGCCGCAAGTACTACCTAGAAGAGGGCATTGGCGGACAGCTGTTTGGCGCCACCATAGGCCGCGCGCTGAAGGCGTGGGGCGTGCCAGGCGGGCTGCCTGAGCGGTATTGGTTTGGCGATGCCTACACACAGCTGCGCGTGGGCAAGGAGGTGATCAAGTTCAAGGCCTTTGTGGCCAATGCGCGGGGCGGCTACCGCTTTTCCGACATGAGCTGGTGGAACCCCGCGCCCACGGTGTCGGGCGCCAGCCCCTGGTTTACGCAGCACATGCGGACCTACATGGAGCGTTCGGGCGAGTCGGCGCTGCTGCCCTATTACGAAAAAGACATTGGCCTGTATGTGGTGCGCCCCAAGGGCACGGGCCAGCCGGCCGCTGCGCAGGGGCTGATGCCCGAATGGCGCCCGGTGTTTGAAGGGCCCAAGGCCAATGGTGCGGCGGTAACAGGCATGGTGGAGTTTGCCGCGCAGACACCCGCAGCCGCGCCTGCGCACTACTGGCTGCGCGCGGCCAAGGTGAAGCACTATGCGGACCAGGGCCCCACGGTGGACGTGATGGCGCTGTGGCCCAGCCTGCGCCAGGTTCCCACGGCGCTGGTGGTGCACTGGAACAAGTCGTACGACGAAGAGACCACGGTGCTGCGCGTGGCGTTGGACGTGGAGGAAACCACCACTGCCTTCAACACGCTGCGCACCAGCAAGGTACAAACCACGCCGCTGGAGCTGGTGGTGCAGGTGCCCGATATCAGCGGCCCCATGGGCGGCATGCAGGTGCTGTTGAAGAGCGGCAGTAACGCGCTACCGCTGACCAAGGCGCGCTTTACCTATGTGATGAAACCGCCGGTGGAAAAGATCTCGGCCCAAACGCTGCGCGACCAGTTGCAGGCCGCCAGAATGGCAGCCAAGGTGCCGGGTGCGGCAGGCCTGCCCGTCTTCCTGAAGCTTGCTCAGACCTTTGCGCAAGACAAGGAGAACGCCGAGGCGCTGGCCCCCAACGTGACGGCCTCTTATGCGGAGCTGATCAACGACTACAACGGGCAGAAAGACTTCAAAGCCGCGGGCATGCTGGTGCGCCACTACCTGAAAGAGGTGCACCCGCACATTGGCCACTACAGCAAAGACCCCGGCCAGCCCTACAACATCACCGTCATCGCCAGCCAGACGCTCGCCATCTACAGCCAGCTGCTGCCGCAAGACAAGGACCTGGTGCCCGCGGTGATGGCCACGCTGATAGGCCCCAAGTTTGACCCGACCAAGCAGACCAACGGCACGCTGATGTACAACTTGGCTTGCTACTACGCCGTGGCCAGCGACAAGCCCCACATGCTGGAAAGCATCACCGCAGCGCGCCGCCTGGGCAAACCCACCTCGCAGTTCATGGCCGATACGGACTTTGAGAAGTACTGGAAGGATGGGGAGTTTTTGAAGGTGCTGGAGGAACAACCCTGAACCGGCAAGTGGTGACAGGTTGTCACCACTTGCAGCGCACAATGTCTTCACCATGCGCCGTCGTTTTTTTCTTGTAACCCCGCTTTGCCTGCCGCTCACCCGGCCAGCATGGGCGGAAGAGCCCGAGGCCGAAGACCAGCCCGCCAAGCTGCCTAGCTACAAGGTGTCCAGCGCGGCGTTGCAGTCGGCGGTGGGCCAGCGGTTTCCGCTGCGCTACCCTGTGCCGGGGCTGCTGAATCTGGATGTGCAGGTGCCCACCCTGCGCCTGCTGCCCGCGCAAAACCGGCTGGGTGCCGAGGCGGTGGTAGAGGCCGCAGGCCCCGCGCTGAACCGCAGCCACCAGGGCACGCTGGAGGTGGAGTTTGCACTCCGCTACGAAGCCAGCGACCGCACGGTGCGCGCGCACCAGCTGCGCCTGAAGCGCCTGCAGTTCCCCACCCTGCCGCCCGCGGCCATGGCGCTGATCAACGTGTATGGCCCGGCCCTGGCCGAGCGCGTGCTGCTGGAGGTGGTGGTGCACCGCATGCGAGCGCAAGACCTGGCCCTGCCCGACGGCCTGGGCATGCAGCCCGGCAGCATCACTGTGACGGATGAAGGGCTGACGATTGGGTTTGTGCCCAAGCCGTTGTCTTGATGCCCCAGCCAACGGTGCGTGCGTAGATCAACGGGGAGTAGCCATGCTGTAACCTTTTGCTTCGCCGCCGGTATAAGCATGGCAACTACCATCGCGCAGACCGTGGACATCAACGAACAACTGAAACGCATACGACAGGGAGACCGCAACGCATTTGCGCCCGTGGTGGTGCATTTTCAGGGCCCGTTGTTTTATTACCTGGCACGCATGGGCCTGAGCCAAGGCGTGACCCAGGAGATCGCACAGGAAACCTTTCTGCGCGCCTGGACCCATCTGGGTGAGTACGACCCGCAACGTGCGCAGTTTTCCACCTGGCTATTCACCTTGGCGCGCAATCTTGCACTGCATGCGCTGGACAAGGCCGCCCACCAAAACGAACACGGCGCGGGCGATGCGTTGCCCGAACAAGCCACCCCTGCCCTGGGGCCGGCCGATACGCTGGATGCCGCGCAACGGCGCAGGCGCTTGCAACAGGCCATGCGGGCACTCTCGGTGCAAGACCGCAGCGCACTGGCGCTGGCCTACTTTCAGGAACTGGATATGGCGGCCATTGCGCGCATAGAGAACTGCTCGGTAGCCGCCGTCAAGGTGCGCTTGCACCGGGCCAAACAACGGCTGCGCGAACAACTGGAGATTTCCCATGCATGACGACGACGCACTTGATGAGTTGCTGCGCGAAGCGCCGCTGGACGTTCCCCCCGATTTCACAGCCCAGGTGATGGCCGTGGTGCACCAGCACCCCATGCCTGTCTGGGTTGCTGCATCCGCACCGCGCCAGCGCTGGCGCATGTGGGCGCAATGGCTGGTGCTGCTGGGCAGTGTGGCCGCCGGGTCCCTGCAGCTGGCAGGGTTTGTTTTAGGTATCTGGACTGCCGCTGGTGCGGCGTAATGAAGGAGAGCAGTGATGCACACGCTTGATCAACCTCGCAAAGCCGGCTTTGCCGTGCTCATGTCCATGGTGCTGCCGGGCTTCGGGCAGCTCTACAACGGGCAGCCGAACAAGGCGATTTATGTGTTTTTGGCATTCGTCCTGTTGCTGATCCCCGGCTTGGCACTGGTGGCGGTGTATTTGCCAGCGGGCTGGGTGGTGCCCGTGGGTGCGCTGGCGACGCTGGCCACCGTGGCGCTGTGGGTTTACGGCATGGCGGACGCATGGCGGAACGCGCGGCGCCTGGCCGAGTACACTCCGCGCCCCTGGCAACTGGGGGGCACCTATGCGCTGGTCTTCTTGGCATGCAATGGCTTGGCGTTGCCCTTGGCCATCAGTTATGTGCAGAGCCATGTAGTGGCTTCGTACCATATTCCATCCACCAGCATGGAGCCGAGTGTGCGCATGGGTGACGTGCTGTTTGCCGACAAGCGCTACAACTGCCCGGGCTGCCAGGTGGCGGTTCAGCGGGGCGATGTTGCCATCTTCACCTACCCCAACAACCGCACGCAGAACTACATCAAGCGCATCGTGGCCCTGCCGGGTGACAGGGTGCAGATTCAGGGTCGGCAGGTGCGTGTGAACGGCACGCTGCTCACACAGCAAGAGACGCCAACCGACCATGGCTGGCTGGTCACCGAGCAGTGGCAGGGCCGCAACTGGCAGGTGCAGTGGGACAAAGCCGCCAGCCCCGTGCCGGAAGTGGACATTCAGGTACCCCCAGGCCATGCGTTTGTGCTCGGTGACAACCGCAGCACCAGCCAGGACACACGCCAGTTCGGCACCGTGCCGCTGCCAGACATCGTTGGCAAAGCGCTGCAAATCTGGTGGTCCCGCAGCCATGACGATGGCGTACGGTGGGACCGCCTGGGAATGGTGGTGCGCTGACCATACATTCGTAGATATTTAATCAACTACCCACATGCCGTCGTCCTCGCCGCATTAGTGGGTGCCACGTGGCAAGATAAAACTTCATGAACACCCCAGACATTCCACACCGCAACCGGCCCCACGCGGTGTCCCGCTTGCGCACCGCGCGCCTGGCGCGCAGCGCCAAGCCGTTTCTGGCGCGCGGCGGCATGAAGGCCGAGCGCTGCCCGGACTGCCGCGTGGCGCCCGCACACTGCATCTGCGCGCTGCGCCCCCAAGTGCCCACGCACGCGGGTGTGTGCCTGCTGATGGCGGACATTGAACCCATCAAGCCCAGCAACACGGGCTGGCTGATTGCCGACGTGGTGGCCGACACCTGGGCTTTTGGCTGGGCGCGCACCGAGGTAGACCCCGCGCTGCTGGCCCTGCTGGCCGACCCGCAGTGGCAGCCGTATGTGGTGTTCCCCGGTGAATTTGTGGCCGAGGGGCGGGTGGTGAACACGCTGCGCCCGGTGGCGGAGAGCGCGCCGGGCAAGCGACCCTTGTTCATCCTGCTGGACGCCACCTGGCCCGAGGCACGCAAGATGTTTCGCAAGAGCCCCTATCTGGACCAATTGCCAGTGCTGAGCCTGCAACCCGAGCAGATCTCGCGCTACCGCCTGCGCCGCAGCCGCCGCGACGACCACTTTTGCACCAGCGAGGTGGGGGCCCTATGCCTGGAGCTGGCTGGCGAAACGCGGGCCGCGCAGATGCTGGAGGCTTGGCTGGATGTGTTCAGCGAACACTACCTCCGCGCCAAGAACCAGATGCCGCCGCGCTGGGACAGCGAGGTGCATGCGCGGCTGCAGGCGCTGGGGCAACAGGCCTAGCCGACCTTGCGAAACGTCACATTGACGCGCCGCCGCCCCACCAGCGGGTGGTCGCCATCTGCCACCGGCAGCACGCCATGAAATGCCAGGCGCGACGGGCCACCCCACACCACTACGTCGCCGTGGGCCAAGCGGTAGCGCTGGGTTTTGCCGGTGCGCTGCAGGCCGCCAAACAGGAAGGTGGCAGGCAGACCTAGTGACAGGGACACGACCGGGGCGCGCAGGTCGCGCTCGTCGCGGTCTTGGTGCAGGCCGAGTTTGTTGCCGGGCAGGTACTGGTTGATCATGCAGGAGTCGGGCACGAAGTCGGGGTAGCCCGCATCAAGGGCTGCGTGCACCGCAAAGTCCATCAGGCACTGGGGCATGGCGGGCCAGGGCGCGCGGGTGCGGGGGTTGCTGGTGGCGTAGCGGTAGCCGCCGGGCTCGGACACCCAGCCCATGCTGCCGCAGCGCGTGGTCTGGATGGACATGGTGTGGCCACCCGGTGTTTGCAGATGACGCAGCGGCAGCTGGGCGATGACGGACTCCACCGCGGCCAGCATCTGCACGTCGCCCTCGCGGCCCAGGCCGCGCAGCAGCACCGCACCCGGCGCTAGCGGGGTGCGCAGGTCTTCGGTGGCTAAGGGCAGGTCGTCAAACAGGTCCACGGGGCGGGCGAAAGGCGGGCTTTGAATACTGTATTTTTACACAGTATTCAAAGCGCTTCAAACTCAATGGCGCCACCGGCCTCGTCAAACACGACCAGATCGCCCGTACGCAGCGCGGCGGGCGCAGTGAGCACGCCTTCGCCCACGGCGGCCCAAGCCACTGTGTGATTGGCGGGCGGCACAAAGCGCCAGGTCTCACCGGCCTGGAGGTGCACGCCCAGGTAGGTCATGTTGGACGGCGCGGGGATGGGGCTGGTCTGGCCGCCGTAGCTGCCCAGCAGCACACGGGCCGGGCCTGCATGGGGCACACCCTCGGGGCCCAGGTAGATGCTGTGCGCCTCGGCCAGCTCCAGCTCGGGCGGCATGGCAACCCAGAGCTGGAAGCCCAGCACGCGCTCGGTGTTCTCAGGCGCGCCGGTGTGCCACACGCCGCCACCGGCCATCATCCATTCCACGCCGCCATTGGGCAGCACGCCCTTCGCGCCGTGTTCGCCGGTGGTGTCTTCATAGGCGGTCTGGCCGCTCATCAAATAAGTGAGTGTGGCAATGCCCGAGTGCGGGTGCATGCCAAAGCGGGGCGGCTCACCACCGGCGGGTACTTCAAAACGGTCCAGAAAGATAAAAGGCTTGAGCACCTCCCCCAGGTCACCGGGGCTGACCAGGCGCGTGATGGCGCCATGGCCGCTGCCGCGCGTGCGGTGGACGACAGGACGTTGGACGGTAACTTCAGCGGTGGCGATTGCGGACATGACGGGCTCCTTCAAAGCGGTGAATCAAGCGATGTCGTTAGATTAGGGCTCGCATCATTACTTGTGTAGATGCCACAATTGGCATGAACTATGCCGTTTTTGATAGGAATGACATGCTGGACCTGAACCAAATGGCGCTGTTTGTGCAGGTGGTGCAAGCCGGCAGCTTTGCTGCAGCGTCGCGCCGCTTGGGCATGCCGCCCACCACGCTGAGCCGCCAGGTGGCGCAGTTGGAGGACAGCCTGCAGGCCCGACTGCTGCAGCGCACCACCCGCAAGCTGACGCTGACCGACGCGGGCCGCACGCTGTTTGACCAAAGCGCGGCGCAGATTGCCACGCTGCAGGACGCGGCCAGCGCGCTGGCAGGCAACGACCAGGCCGCCAAGGGCCATGTGCGCGTGGCCGCGCCTTCGGGGTTTTTTGATTACTTTCAGATGGGCTGGGTGGCAGAGTTTTTGGCCGCACACCCCGGTGTGCAGCTGGAGTTTGTACTGAGCGACGGCATGGCGGATTTCATTGGTGAGGGCATCGACGTGGCGTTTCGCGGCAGCGGGAAGTTGCCGGACTCCAGCCTGGTGGCGCGCAAGGTGGCCAGTGGCCATCTGGCGCTGGCCGCCAGCCCCACCTACCTGGCTGCACGCGGCACACCGCACACCGTGGACGACCTGGCGACACACGACTGCATTTGCCCCGCCCACAGCGGCGGCCATGGCACCTGGCGCCTGAACGGACCGCAGGGGCCTGTGCAAGTGGCGGTGAAGGGCCGCCTGGGCGCCAACACCGGCCAGGCCCAGCGCAAGGCGGCCGAGGCCGGGCTGGGCATTTGCCTGCTGCCCATCAACGCCCTGCAGGACAGCGTGCGCAGCGGCGCGCTGGTGGAGGTGCTGCCCGGCGTGGCCAGCGCGCCGGGGGGCCTGTTTGTGGTCTACCCCAGCCGCCGCCATGTGCCACGCGCGGTCACCGCGTTTGTGGAGATGGCGGTGCAGCGGCTGGTGGCGGTGCTTTAGCGCTTCTGGGACAGGGCGCAGTTAGTTCCCGCTTGCGTTCGCTGGCGCACGAAGTTTTGTACCGGCTACTCCCTACAGTGGGTCGGTACCATCAGGAGACCCCTTGCTCGACATCTCACGAAGACAGTTCGCCCACTGCGCACCGGCCTTGCTGGCTGGCGCGCCACTCATGTCTGCGTGCAGTCCCGATGCAAACGCCACAAGCTACGAAGAACTGGCGGCCGCAACGTGGCGCCCCGCGGCCTCGACAGATGCCCACGGCGACGCACTCGGCAGGGAACTGGTTCGCTACGCCACGCTGGCCCCCTCCAGCCACAACACCCAGTGCTGGAAATTCAGGGTTGAACCCCAGACCATTACGGTGCTGCCTGACCTATTGCGGCGATGCCCGGTGGTGGACCCCGATGACCACCATCTGTTTGTCTCGCTGGGATGCGCCACCGAGAATCTTGTACAAGCGGCGTTGGCCCACGGGCGGCTGGCCGATGCCAGCTATGACGCGACCCAAGATGCCGTGCGGATAACACTGGTACCCACGCGCGCCCAAGACTCTGCCCTGTTCCAGGCCATTGCCTCGCGCCAATGCACCCGCGGCGACTATGACGGCAAGCCGCTGTCGACCGCAGACTTGGATTTGCTACAGCGTGCCGGCACATCGACCGGCGTGCGCATGCTGCTGCTGACCGAGCCGGCCGCCATGGAAAACGTGCTCGACTTTGTCGTCCAGGCAAACACTGCGCAGATGGCGTCTGCAGCCTTCATCCAAGAGCTCAAGACCTGGATACGTTTCAACGGCCCACAGGCCGTTCGCACGCGGGATGGTTTGTTCAGCCTCACCTCCGGCAACCCGACCATTCCCACCTGGCTGGGTGAGCTGGCCTTGGGCTTGGTTTTCAAGCCCAAGGCGGAGAACGACAAGTACACGCGACAGATCCGCAGTTCCGCAGGCATTGCCGTGTTTGTGAGTGACGTCGCCGACAAGGCGCATTGGGTGGAGGTGGGCCGCTGCTACGAACGGTTTGCACTGCAGGCCACGGCACTGGGTATCCGCAATGCGTTCCTGAACCAGCCTGTGGAGGTGCAGTCCGTGCGGCCATCCTTTTCCGCGGCGCTGGGACTCGGTGGCCTGCGCCCTGATCTGGTGGTGCGATTCGGGCACGGGCCCACCATGCCGCCGTCACTGCGCAGGCCGGTTCAGGCCGTGCTGCTATGAGCCGCCTCAGTGGGTGGGCATGGGGGCTGGTGGTTGCCGTGACCTTGCTGCTGGCACTGGCTGCCTATGGACGCTCGCTATGGGCAAGCAGGACGCAGACGCTGCTGGATCAGCTGGAGTCGACCCGCGTACCAAAGGCTAGCCCACGCTACGACGCCCGAGAACTCGCGAACCTTCCCGCGCCTGTACAGCGTTATTTTCGGGCTGTGCTTCGGGATGGGCAGCGCGTGGTCAGCAAAGTAACCGTCCAGCATGCGGGCACGTTCAACATGACCGCGCTGGCAAGCCACGATATGTGGATTGACTTCACATCGGAGCAGCATGTGGTGACCCAGCGGCCCGGCTTTGTCTGGAACGCGCGTATGACGCTCTTGCCTGGCCTGGCGTTTTTTGTGCACGATGCCTATGTGGCAGGCGTTGGCACCCTGCAGCCTTCTGTCATGGGGCTTTTTGCCATCCCCGGCCAACAAGGCACCGGCGACATCGCGCGCGGTGAGCTAATGCGCTACATGATGGAAGCGGCCTGGTACCCCACCGCTCTGCTGCCCAGCCAGGGCACGAGCTGGTCGGCCGTGGATGATGTGACTGCGGACGCCACCATGGTCGATGGCGATATCCACATGACGATGCGCTTCACGTTCAATGCCGCAGGGCTGATTGAACAGATTGATGCCGCAGGTCGCGGCGCCATGGTGGATGGCAAGCTGATCGTTCTGCCGTGGCAGGGCCGCCTATGGAATTACCAGGAACGCGACGGCATGCGCGTGCCACTCGATGCGGAAGCTGCCTGGCTTCCGCCTGAAGGCCGCAAAACATATTGGCGCGGAACCATCGTGTCAGCCACGTATGGGTTCGCACCTGTACCCCCCCGCCTCAGCGCAACCGCTCCATGCGCAGCGTGCTCACAAAGCCCATGGCATGGGGCAGAGCCTCCAGCTGTGTCACCACTGCCCGCAGCACACGCTCCTGCACTGGATCTGTCAGCAGCACCAACGCGTTCAGCTCGGAGTCGGTAGCGTGGTCAAACACCTGCATCTGTTGCACGCGCACGCCGGCATCGACCAGCAGACCCATGACCTGGGGCACGGTGCGTCCTGCGCGGGCCACGTCTAGGCGCAGGTACCAGGCGGTCTCCACATCCGCAATGGGCGCCACGGGTAGCGCGGCAATGGCGCTGTGCTGGAACGCCAGCGACGGCACGCGGTGGCGGTGCGCCACCTCTGCGCTGCGGGCCAGGTCCACCAGGTCGGCAATCACCGCCGAGGCGGTTTGCTCCGACCCGGCACCGGCGCCGTAGTACATCGTCACACCCGCGGCATCGCTTTTCACCATCACCGCGTTCATCGAGCCATTCACGTGTGCCAGCAAATGGTCGGCCGCCACCAGCGTGGGGTGCACGCGCAGTTCCAGCCCGTGCAAATGCTGCTTGGCAATGCCCAGCAGCTTGACGCGGTAGCCCAGGCGCTCGGCCAACGCAATGTCCACCGCGTCCAGCGCGGTGATGCCTTCCACATGCACCTGGTCAAACTGCGGGGGCACGCCAAACGCGTTGGCGGCTAGCAAGGTGAGCTTGTGCGCGGCGTCCACGCCTTGCACGTCAAAGGCGGGATCGGCCTCGGCGTAGCCCTTGTTTTGCGCGTCGGCCAGGGCATCTGCAAAGCTCACGCCCTTGCTCTTCATCTCGGACAGGATGTAGTTGGTGGTGCCGTTGATGATGCCGGCTATCCATTCGATGCGGTTGGCGCTCAGGCCTTCGCGCAACGCCTTGATGATGGGGATGCTGACGGCCACCGCGCCCTCGTACGCCACCACCACGCCGCGTGTCTGGGCGGCGGCAAAGATCTCGGTGCCATGCACGGCTAGCAGCGCCTTGTTGGCAGTGACCACGTGCTTGCCGTTGGCAATGGCCTGCAGCACCAGGTTGCGCGCCAGCGTGGTGCCACCCATCACTTCCACCACCACATCAATGTCGGGGTGGTTGACGACCTGAAAGGGATCATCGGTCAGCGCCACATCCTTACCCACGATGGCGGCAGCACGCGCCAGCTTGCGCACGGCAATCATCACCAGTTCCATGCGCCGGCCGCTGCGCGCGGCAATCACCTCGGCGTTGCGCTGCAAGACGGTGTAGGTGCCGGCACCCACGGTGCCCAGGCCCAGCATGCCAATGCGCAGAGGGGCAATGGCGTGCACGGGCGTGGCAGGGGCGTGGCTGCTGACAGCAAAACTAGCGAGATGATCTTGGTACATAAAACTCTCCGAACAGTTGCTAACCCAGCTGCCTATGCTGGGTTGTTCGGGGAGATACACCAGTAGGCAGCCGGAACGGCCACCTGCACGACGCTCAGGCGGCCGTGGTTGTAATGGTGGTAATCATGCTGGCAGCCCTGGCCCGCGCCACAGGCATGGCGTTTAGAAGGGTCAAGCGGAGGCTGCACAACATGGAATAAGCATAGCACGGGCACCTTGCGGGACCGAAGCGGCGACAATCCCCCCATGACCGATAACTACAAAGCCGCAGAACTGGCCCGCGAAGCCGCCCTGTGCGAACCCTGCCGCGGCATCCAGCGCAACTGGCGCCGCGCCCCCGGCCACGCCGAACTGGTGCAGGGCGAGAACCGCAAAGAAGAGCGCGATGGCCGCGACGTCACCGTGACACGCTACCGCTGCGACCGCTGCGGCTCCATCTGGGACTACGAGAACAACAAAGCCAACCAGCGAGCGGGCTGGTCGCTGCCCCGCCGTTAAACGCGGCAGGCCATGAAAGCTCCCCCCAGACTGCAGTCCCTCCTGGAAGAGGGCCTGATCGACACCGTGGTGCGCCAGCTCATGAGCGGCAAGGAGGCCATGGTGTTTGTGGTGCGCTCGGGCGAACAGACGCTGTGCGCCAAGATCTACAAAGAGGCCAATAACCGCAGCTTCCGCCAGGCGGTGGACTACACCGAGAACCGCAAGGTAAAGAACTCGCGCTCGGCCCGCGCCATGGCCAAGGGCAGCAAGTTTGGCCGCCAGGAACAAGAGGCGGCGTGGCAAAGCGCCGAGGTGGATGCGCTGTACCGCCTGGCCGCCGCAGGGGTGCGCGTGCCGCAGCCCTATAACTTTCACGATGGCGTGCTGCTGATGGAGCTGGTGACAGATGCCAACGGTGACGCCGCCCCGCGCCTGAACGATGTGGCCTTCACGCCAGAGCAGGCGCTGCAGCACCACGCCACGTTGGTGGCCGAGGTGGTGCGCATGCTGTGTGCGGGCGTGGTGCACGGGGACTTGTCGGAGTTCAACATCCTTCTCGCAAGCTCCGATGACGTGGACTTCCCGGTGATCATCGACCTGCCGCAGGCGGTGGACGCTGCTGGCAACAACCATGCCCAGCGCATGCTGCTGCGTGATGTGGCCAACCTGCGCGACTTCTTTGGCCAGTTTGCGCCCGCGCTGTTGAAGACCGATTACGGCCCAGAGATCTGGAGCCTGTACCAGGGCGGCCTGCTAAGCAACGAGACGCCGCTGACGGGCCACTACGAGCGTGCGAATGCCGATGTGGACATGGAGGCCGTGCTGCGCGAGATTGACGACGCACGGGCCGAAGACGCCGCACGCCGGCTGCGCATGGCTACTGCTGCACCATAGCGGCCTATGCGCCGCCCACCCAGCGCTTGAGCACCAGGCTGGCGTTCACACCCCCAAAACCGAAGCCGTTGGACAAGGCGTAGTCCATCGCCATGGGCCGCGCCGTCAGCCGCACCAGGTCCAGCCCTTCGGCCAACGGGTCTGGGGTGTGCAGGTTGAGGGTGGGTGGCGCGATCTGGTCGCGCAGGGCCAGGATGGTGAAGATGGCTTCCACCGCACCTGCGGCCCCCAGCAGATGCCCGGTGGCGGACTTGGTGGCGCTAATAGCCGGACTGCTGCCGGCAAACACGGTGCGAAACGCGGCCAGCTCGGCCGCATCGCCCACCTGCGTGGACGTGGCATGGGCATTGACGTGCTGCACCTGGCCCGGCTGCAAGCCCGCCTGACCCAGGGCCAGCTGCATGGCGCGCGCTGCGCCGCTGCCGTCGTCGGGGCCGGAGGTCACATGGTGCGCATCGGCACTGGTGCCATAGCCCACCAGCTCTGCCAGGGGGATGGCACCGCGTTGCAGGGCGTGCTCTAAAGATTCCAACACCAGCACGCCCGCACCCTCGCCCACGATGAAGCCATCGCGCGCGCTGTCGAACGGACGGGAGGCCTGGCTTGGGTGGTCGCTATAGCCGGTCGACAACGCGCGCGCCGCAGCAAAGCCGGCCTGGGTGACCAGGTGGATGGTGGCCTCGGTGCCACCGCACACAGCCACATCGGCCTCGCCACTGCGGATCAGGCGCGCACCGTCGCCCAGCGCTTGCACACTGGCGGCGCACGCGGTGACGGGGGCACCAATCGGGCCCTTGAATCCGTGCCGGATAGAGACATGGCCCGCCGCCATATTGGCCAGGAAAGACGGCACGGTGAAGGGCGACAGGCGCCGGGGGCCACGCTGGTCGGTGGTGCGCACGGCGTCCGCAATGGCGGGAAAGCCACCAATGCCGGACGCGATCACCGTGGCCGTGCGCTCCTGCGCGTGCGCGTCGTTGGGGTGCCAACCGGCCTGCGCCAGCGCCTGCTCTGCCGCGGCCAGCGCCAGCACGATAAAGCGGTCCATCTTCTTGCGGTCTTTGGCGGGCACCACGCGGTCGATGTCCAGCCCCGCGTCGGCATCGTCCTCTAGTGAGGGCACGCGGGCCCCCACCTGGGCCTCCAGCCCAGCACAGAACTCGTCGGGCAGGCGCTGCAAGCCACTGGAGCCGCCCAAGAGGCGTTGCCAGACCACCTCGACACCACAGCCCAAGGGAGTGACCAAGCCCATGCCGGTAATGACGACGCGCGAAGATGGATGCATGTTGATTCCCATATGTGTACCAATCGGTATTTATCTTCGAGATTGTGACATAGGGCGAAATCCGGCTGGATTAGCTACCGAAAGGTATGAAAATATGGCCATCGCATATTGAAAGCAGAACTATGGCTATGGGACGCCCGCGCGGGTTTGATGCAGACGCAACGCTGGACACAGTGATGGCGACGTTCTGGCAGCATGGTTTTGAAGGCACGACCATGGCCACGCTGACCGCGGCCACCGGCCTGAACAAGCCCAGCCTGTACGCCGCCTTTGGCAGCAAGGAGGAGATGTTTCGCACGGCTTTTGCCCGCTACCGGGAGCGCCAAGCGGAGTTCACCGGCAACCTGTTGGCCGATCCGAGCGCGCGCGTGGGGATTGAAAAGGTATTGCTGGCGCTGGTGGACAGCCTGACCCAGCCGGGCATGCCGCACGGCTGTCTGATGGTGCACGGCTGCCTGGTGGGCAGCGCCGACAGCGCGGCCATTCGCGAAGAGCTTCAGCTGCGCCGCAAAGCCACAGAAACCCGGGTACGCGAACGGCTGAAACAAGCGCAGGCAGACGGTGAGTTCGCTAGCGCGGTGGATGTGGCGGACTTTGCCCGCTATGTGGGCACGCTGTTCCAGGGCCTGGCGGTACAGGCGGCGGGCGGCGCACCGCGCAAGGCGCTGCACCGGGTGGTGAAACTGGCCATGATGGCGTGGCCCGTCAACGCCTGAATTGCTACAAAAATTGGAGCCCCTTGCGCAATGTTGACGGGGGCTAGAGGCCTTTTTCTACCATATCCAGCAACCGCTGACCGAATTGGTGGAAGTGTGGGCCTACGGGCGCGGCCAGCGGGCCATCCACCACCAGCAGGGCCAGGCCGTGCACCGCAGACCAGGCCAAAATTTCGGCCCCTGGGCGCCGCGCCGCAGGCATCAGACCGGCCTGCACCAGTTGGTCCACCGCGTCGCACAGCAGCTCATACGGGTTGCGCCCACTGGGGCCGGCCGTGGGCAGCTCGGGCGTAGCCTGGATGAGCTTGTCGGACGGCGCAAACGCGGTGCGGAACAGGCCCGGCTCGGTCTGCGCAAAACGCAGGTAGCCGGTGCCCACGGCGCGCACGCTGGCACGCGCGTGGTCGGCGGCAGACAGGTCGGCGGGCAGTGTGGCCAGTTCGTCTTCCATGGACTTGGCGACGGCCTGCAGGGCTGCGGCGCGCACTGCCTGCAGCAGCACCTGCTGGCTGGCGAAGTGGCGGTATGCGGCATTGGGCGCCACGCCCGCACGGCGCGTGGCTTCGCGTAGCGTCACGGCGGCGGGGCCGCCCTCGCGCGCCAGCGCAATGCCGGCGTCGAGCAGGGCGCGGCGCAGGTCGCCATGGCGGTAGGTTTCACGGGCAGGCGGGGAGGCAGATGGAGGCATGGCGATCACATGTGGACAGTGTCCATTATCTTTGCTATTCTTTGTGGACGGTGTACACAATTGATGCCGCCTCCCTGTTTGACTACCCAGGAGATCCCCATGAAAGTTGAACCTTATGTGTTTTTCAATGGCCGTTGTGAGGAAGCCATTGCCTTCTACCAGCAGGCACTGGGCGCCGAAGTGACCTACCAGATCCGCATGAACGAAGCTCCCGATCCACCCCCGCCCGGGGCCATACCCGCGGGGTTTGAGCACAAGATCATGCATGCCAACCTGCGCATCGGCGATACCAGCCTGATGGTGTCAGACGGTAACAGCGATATGCAACCCAGCTTCAAGGGGTTTACGCTGTCACTGGGTGTGGCCGACGCAGCCGAGGCCGAACGCACATTCCAGGCGCTGGCCCAGGGTGGCACTGTCAAGATGCCATTGGGCAAGACCTTCTGGTCACCCGCCTTTGGCATGCTGGAAGACAAGTTTGGCGTGGGCTGGATGGTGATTGCGCCCTGACAGAGATACAGGAGGGAACCCATGCTCATTGTTTTCGCCATTGCCGTCCTCGTCCTGGGCGTGCTGCTGTATGCGTCGACCAAGCCAGACAGCTTCCATGTGGAGCGCTCGGTCCGCATCAGCGCGCCGCCTGATGCGATCTTTCCGCTGATCAACGACTTGCACCGCTGGGATGCCTGGACGCCCTACAACAAGGACCCCGCGATGAAGAAGACCTACAGCGGCAGCACCGCCGGTGTAGGGGCCCGCTACGCATGGGAGGGCAACAAACAGGTGGGGCAAGGCGAAATCAGCATCCGTGAAGCGCAACCACCACAGCTGCTGGTGTTTGACCTGCACATGATCAAACCGTTCGAGGGACGCAATGTGGCCACCTTCAGCCTAACCCCCGATGGCGATGGCACACGGGTGACCTGGAGCCTGGACGACAAACACCGCTTAGTGCACAAGGTCATGGGCATCTTTTTGAACCTGGACACCATGATTGGCAAAGACTTCGCGGTGGGCTTGGCCCAACTGAAAACCGTGGTGGAGCAACAAGGATAGACGCATGAACCAGACGTACCAAGGGAGCTGCCACTGCGGGCAGATCGCATTTGAGGTGGAGGGCGAACTGACCGGCGCCACCGATTGCAACTGCTCCATCTGCCAGCGCAAGGGCACGCTGATGTGGTTTGTGCCACGCGCCCAGTTGCGCCTGCTGACACCTGCAGAGGCCATGCGCAGCTACACCTTCCACAAGCACGTGATCCAGCACTACTTCTGCCCCACTTGCGGCATGCATCCGTTTGGCGAAGCCGTAGGGCCGGACGGCACGGCGATGGCGGCGGTGAATATCCGCTGCCTGGAAGGGGTAGACGTGTACGACATTCCCGTGCACCACCACAACGGACGCGCGCTGTGAGCGCGGCGCACCCGCTGGCGCACAAGCGCTGGTCGGCTTTGGTGCTGCTGTGCCTGGGCGAACTGATGATCGTGCTGGACACGACCATCGTGAATGTGGCCCTGCCCTCCATCCAGGCCGACCTGCGCTTCAGCGAGACCGCGCTGGTGTGGGTGGTGAACGCCTACATGCTGACCTTTGGCGGCCTCATGCTGCTGGGCGGGCGGCTGGGCGATTTATACGGGCAGCGCAAGCTGTTTGTCGCGGGCATTGTGCTGTTCACACTCGCCTCGCTGGGCTGTGGGCTGGCGAATTCACAGGGCTTGCTGGTGACGGCGCGCGCAGTGCAGGGCGTGGGCGGCGCGGTGGTCTCGGCGGTGGCGCTGTCGCTCATCATGAATCTGTTCACCGAGCCGCAAGACCGCGCCAAGGCCATGGGCGTGTACGGCTTTGTGTGCGCGGGTGGTGGCAGCCTGGGGGTGCTGCTGGGCGGCGTACTCACCAGCAGCCTGAGCTGGCACTGGGTGTTTCTGGTGAACCTGCCGGTGGGGGTAGCTATCTGCGCGGCCAGCCTGGCGCTGCTGCCCCAGGACACCCCGCCCATACAACGTCCGCGGCTAGACGTGGCGGGGGCTCTCACGGTCACGCTGTCGCTGATGCTGGCGGTGTACGCCATCGTCAATGGCAATGCCGTGGGCTGGACCACGCTGCAAACCCTGGGCATGCTGGGTGCTGCGGTGCTGCTGTTCATCGCCTTCGTCACCATCGAGTCACGCGTGCAGGCGCCGCTGGTACCGCTGGGCCTGTTCCGACTGCGCAACCTGTCAATAGCCAATGGCATTGGTGTGCTGTGGGCGGCGGCCATGTTTGCCTCGTTCTTTGTGTCGGCGCTGTATATGCAGCTGGTGCTGAACTACAGCGCCATGCAGGTGGGGCTGGCCTTTCTACCGTCCAACCTGCTCATGGCGATGTTCTCGTTGGGGCTGTCGGCCAAGATGGTGATGCGCTGGGGCATCCGTGTGCCGCTGTGCCTGGGCCTGCTGCTGGCGGCGGTGGGGTTGGCGCTGTTTGCGCGGGCACCAGTGAACGGCGACATGTGGCGCGATGTCATTCCAGGCATGTTGCTGTTGGGCCTGGGCGCGGGCATGGCACTCAACCCCTTGCTGCTAGTGGCCATGGACGATGTGGGCCCCGAACAATCGGGCCTGGCATCCGGCGTGGTGAACACCGCGTTCATGATGGGCGGCGCCCTGGGTTTGGCCGTGCTGGCCAGCCTGGCCGACGCCCGCACCGACACTTTGCGCAGTAGCGGTGCCAGTGCGGCCGAGGCGTTGAACGGCGGCTACCAACTGGCGTTTTTGCTGGGGGCGGGGTGCGGGTTGGCGGCGGCAGTGCTAGGGGTTGGGCTGCGGCCCAAGACGATTGAGGCGGCCACCGCAACAAGCGCACACTAGGTTTCGCACAGGGTAGCAGGCAGCCTTTACTATCGGTGGCCACAAACCATTGAGAGCCATCCATGCCCCATCTGGTCATTCTGTACACCGCCAACCTGGACCGCGAAACCGACATGTCTGCCCTGTGCCGCACGATGGCCGACACCATGTTGGCGCAGCGGGACGAGTCCGGAAAGCAGGTCTTCCCCACTGGGGGCGTGCGCGTGCTGGCCTACCCTGCAGCGCACAGCGCGGTGGCCGATGGCAATGGGGACTATGGCTTTGTCTACCTGAACTTGCGCATTGCGCGCGGGCGTAGCGCTGCGGTGCACAAACAGATTGGTGATGCATTGACAGCAGCTGTGGGCGCGCACTTTGCCGCACTGCTGGCACACAAGCCCCTGGGCATCACGCTGCAAATTGACGAGGGCACCGAGGTGTACGACGGCAAGCACAGCACATTGCATCCGCTGTTCAATAAAGTTTGATTGGGCCCCACACCATGAACCGGATGCGCGGATGGGGTTTGCTGTTGGCAGTGGCCGTGCCCTTGCTGATTTTCTTCAGCTGGTCGCGCCTGGGTGGAGAAAAAGCACGTATCAATCTGGACCGCTACGCGGACTGGTCAGCCACCCATGGCGGTGCGCTGATGCAGCCTTTGGCCGAGTATTTTTTGCGGCACAAGAAGCTGGCCCTGCCTGGCGATGTAACACTACCGGCCATTCCACAAAACAGTGGCGTGAAGAGCTGGGTTTTGCAACCCGACACCACCTTGCTGGTGGAATTGGACGCTACCGTGGACGGCCGCAAGGTGCAGCTGCGCTATGTGCCGTTGGTACGCTCAGCAACCGGTATTTTTTACGACTGCGTGAGTGCCACATCACCCGTGCAGGTGGGCCGCTTTTGCCAAGGCGAAACACTAAAGGCAGACGCTGACATTCCTGCGCAGCTCCAGGCCAACGCCCAGGCGCTGCAGAACCTGCCCGCAGTGCAGAGTGCATCCGGTGTCGATTTGCCGACTGGCGCAGCAGCGGGCAGTGTGGTGGTGGTACCGGCCAACGCCGCGGACCTGAACCACTGCGGCTTTCAGTGCGTCAAACCGCAAAGCTGTGTGACACCTCGACCCTTGGCCTGTGGCCGCACGGTGGATGAGGGCAACAGCCGGCATCTGGACGTGAGCGCCACCAGCGACGACTTCCGGGGCAACCAGTTTGCCACCCGCAGCGCGGTCGATGCCGCCTGCGCCCAGGCGCTGGGGGCCGGTTACAAGGTGGTGAATGCCGCCAGCCTGGGCGGTGTGTTCAAGCTGACCGGAGGCAACGAATACTGGGTGAACAACGACCTGCGCACCGAAAACAACTGCTGGGCCAGCGACACGCGTTAGTGCTGCTCAGGGCGCCATAAGCTGCGTCTGCAGGTAGGCCAAAAACTGCTGCAGCGGCATAGGCCGAGCAAAGTAATAACCTTGACCGTACTCCACCCCCAGTGTGCGCAGCTGCGCGGCCTGGGCGGCAGTTTCAATGCCTTCGGCAATCACCTGGCTGTGCACCGCTTTGGCAATGCCAATGATCTCGGGAATCAGGCTGGAGCGCAGCGTGACGTCTTCCATCTCGAATACAAACGACTTGTCGATCTTGATGAAGTCGGGCGCCACTTTTTTCACCATGCCCAGGTTGGAATAACCGGTGCCAAAGTCGTCCAGTGCGATGAGGTAGCCATCTGCCTTGAGGCGCTGCAGGTGCGGCACGATGTCGGGCGAGAAGTTGTACTCGGTCACCTCCAGCTCCACCTGCAAGTCGCTGCGGCGCAGGGTGTGCAGCTGGGCTTGCAGGTGGTTGTGGATGGCGTCGCGCTGCAGGTTGTGCGGAAAGAAGTTGAGCGCCACCTTGAAGCCGCTCTGCTGTGCGGGAAGCGCCGCCCCGAGTTCGCGCAGTGCGGTGCTGCTGACGGCGGCATCAAATGTCCAGCCCAGCTTTTGACGCATCAGCGCGGGGATGAACTGGTCGGGGTAGACCAGGGTGCCGCCATCGCGCAGCCTCGCCAGCACTTCGCAGCCCACGGTGCGGCCCGTGGCCAGCTCCAGAATGGGTTGGTAGTGGCACTCCAGGTTGGCGGCGCTGCACAGATCATGGATGCGGTACTCCATGGACTGGTAATGCCGGCAGCGCCGGCGAACCACATCGCTGGTCAAAAACCCCAGCAGCAGGCACACACAGGCGGCTGCCACCAGCAACGCCAAATGCGCCTGGTACAGCGACCACAGGGCAATGACGGACTGGGCAGAGATGGGACTGACCCCAGGCTCGGTGGTGGTGACCAGCACCAGCCCGCGCACACCGTCGAACTGCAGGTGCGGTGTGTCAGCCGCCACCATGGGCTCGGTCAGCAGGGCTTTGCGGCCCTTGAACACCTGGGTGCGCTGATTGCCTGCGCCCGCCCACACGCCGTCTGCATGTTGGGTCCAGACGTCGCGCGTGGCGTTGGGCTCCATGGCCACCTGGAAGTGGCCACGCTCCACCACGGTGGTGGAGAAAGTACCCTGCGAGAGCTGCAGCAGGCTGCCCAGGTAGTAGCGGCCAATGGAGCCATCAATACCACCGGTGCCTGCGGGCTGTGGGGCGGCCAACAGGCCGATGCTGGTGTTGCAGAACAGCTGGCGCTGCGTGTCCAGCAACCCGATGTCACGCGCATACCGGTGGTGGAACAGCAGGCTGCGCAGCTGGTTCAGGTTCTCGAGCGAGCACTCGGGTTTGTAGGACTGGTTGAGTTCATCCAGTACCTCACGCACATCGGTCTGCACCACCTGCATGGTGCGCACGATCTGCGCGTGGCCCGTCTCGATCTCCTGCACCCGCAGCTGCAGTACCAGCAGCAGCACGGCGGCGGCCAGCGCCAAGGCCAGGGCAGAACCGCACAGGGCACCCACCAGTGTGGGATGCCGTCCCAGCACTCGGGTGAAGGACACCGGGTGCTGGGACGTGGAAGAAAAGGGCATGGGAAATTATGGAGGATTCCCCGGGCCCTGTGTCATTTGCTGTGGGTCCACTCCTGCACATAGACCGGAGGGGCAATGTCGCACACCGGGTCCACCACGGGTGGCATAGGCATCACCGCAAAGGGCAGCACGCCGGCCCAGGCCGGGTGCGCCATATCTTCCTCGTCGTCCACCGGGCCGCCGCTGCGCACTTTGCAGGCGGCCTCGTGCAGCGAGATGCGCATGACGGTGGTGGCCGCAAATTCTTTGTCACTGCCGGGGCGGGCCTCGTGCTGGCGGCCGGGGGCCAGGTGCTGCATGAAGGCATCCAACGCGGCGCGCTTGTCTTCCACGCGCTCAAACACGCCGTAGACCATGGCCGAGCGGTAGTTCATCGAATGGTTAAACGCGGAGCGCGCCAGCACCAGGCCGTCCAGGTGTGTGATGGTGACGCAGGCCTGCGTGCCCTTTTGCAGCAGCTTGAGCAGGCGCCCGCCGTTGGAACCGTGGATGTAGAGGTACTCGCCTTCACGCCAGCAGGCCATGGGGATGCAATGGGTGCCCTTCTCGTCCGCAAAGGCCAGGTGGCACAGGTAGGCGGCGTCGATGATGGCATGCAGGGTGGCGCGGTCGTAGTGCGCGTTCTCGGCAATGCGGCGCACGCGGGTGCGGTCGGTAGGGGCCTGGGCGGCGGTGTCTGGCACGGGGTTCCTTTCAAGGTATGGAGGGTGAAGCGAGCGCAGAATGTAGGGCAAATGTGGTTCCAAATTTAGATCCACGAATACGCTATTTTTTAGAACCACGATTTAGACCCCCATGGACTACCAGCTGCTCTTCAGCCGTTTTCAGACCGATACCACGCACGCGCGCTGGCCGCAGCAACGCCAGCTGCACGAGTGCCTGCGCGGTGCCATCCGCAACGGCACGCTGGGTAGTGGCACGCGCTTGCTGGCCAGCCGCGCGCTGGCGCTGGAGCTGGGTGTGTCGCGCAACACCGTGCTTTACGCCTATGACCAGCTGGCCACCGAGGGCTTTGTGCAGCCCGCACGACGCGGCACCGTGGTGGCCTCGCTGGCAGTGGTGCAGCCACCACGGGCCGCAGCCCCGGCGCTGCGCACCGGGTTGTCACGGCGCACGCAGGGGCTGCCGGCGTTGCCGGGGTCCGAGATGTCGGTGGCGTTTGCACCCGGCGTGCCTGCGTTGGGCAGCTTTCCCATCACGCTGTGGCGCCGCCTGCTGGACCGGGCCTGGCGCGCGCTACGGCCCGCACAGTTGAACTATGCCGACCCGGCCGGCGAGCTGGCGCTGCGCACCGCCATTGCCGACCACCTGCGCGTGGCACGCGGCGCATTGGTGGACAGTGCACAGGTGTTCATCACCGATGGCACGCAAAGCAGCCTGGACCTGGTGGCCCGCGCGTTTGCCGACCCCGGCGACAAGGTGTGGATAGAGAACCCCGGCTACCAGGGCGCACTGGCCGCGTTCCGCGGGGCGCAGCTCAAGCCCATTGGCATTGCGGTGGACGAGGAAGGCCTGGCGCCGCTGGCCAGCGACTGGCTGCGCCACCGGCCCAAGCTGATTTACGTCACCCCCTCGCACCAGTACCCGGTGGGCAGCGTGTTGAGTCTGGAGCGGCGCATGGCGCTGATTGCCCAAGCGCGCAATGCGGCTGCCCTGATCATCGAGGACGACTACGACAGCGAGTTTCGCCACGAAGGGCCGCCGCTGTCCTGCATGCAGGGCCTGGCGGCCGATGCGCCCGTGCTGTACCTGGGCACCTTCAGCAAGACCATGTTTCCTGCGCTGCGTGTGGGCTTTGTGGTGGTGCCGGCCGCATTGGCCGAACCGCTGACCGCCCTGCTGGCGCGCGCAGCGCCACGCGGGCGCACGGCCGACCAACTGGCACTGGCCGAGTTCATGCGCAGCGGCCACTTCAGCCTGCATTTGCGGCGCATGCGGCGCTTGTACCGGCAGCGGCGCGACGCGCTGGTAGCTGCGCTGGAGCAGCAACTGGGCGATGTGGCCACGGTGCACGGCGGCTCGGCCGGCATGCACCTGGCGCTGCGCCTGCACGACCTCCAAGCAGACGATGTGGCCATGAGCGAGCGGCTGATGCAGCGCGGCATCGTGGCGCCTGCGCTGAGCCTGCATGCGGTGGGCACACGGCACCAGCCCTGGCGCGGCTTTCTGTTGGGCTATGCGCAGGTGCCTGCCGAAACCATGGAGACGCTGGTGGCCACGCTGGCGGCCGTGGTGCGCGGGCGGCGCTAGACCCTGCGGCTACAAGCCATACAGGCGCCGGGCACGCGCCAGATCGACCGCAGCACCCGACAGGTCCACAAAGCAGTCCTGCTGCCACTGCTGGGTTTTTTCTGCCTGGCGGCTAGTGGTGGTGTCCCAGGGCGGATAGACCCGCAGGGCGCGCTTGCCACCCTGGCCGTTCACCGACACCACATCGTGCTGGCGCAGCACCGCCATGGGGAACACAAACTGCCCCACCTGCGCCCAACGGCGCACGCTGACCACGCAGCAGTCCACCGGGTCGGCCATGTCAAAGGGCTGAATCGGCCCTTTGCCCACGCGCTGCCACAGCGTGACGAACTGGCCCACCTTGGTGGGCGTGATCTTGGCCGCGCGAAAGCGCACGCGCAAGCCCGCCACGGCGAGCGCATAGGCACCGTAGTCGGCACTCTCGGCCTCGGCCTGCGGGGTGCTGCACTCCCACCCAAGGGGTTGGTAGAGCTGGGTATCGGCAAGAAGCAGGTCGGGGTGCATGGGAGGAAAGTGCGTTGAGAAAGTTTGGACAATACAGGCATATGCTCCACGTCCCGCGCACCACAGCCCTTCGTCACCGCATGGGCGTCGCTGATAACGGTCATCCGCGGGCCGAGCCCGGTTGTTGCACCAGGGCCATGGCAAACAACCCTTCCCCCACCGACCAATCGGAATAGTCGTTTTCGTGGGTGAAGATGAACACGTCTTGCGGCGCCACGTCGGCACGCTGCTGCAGGTTGTGGGCGATGGCGGCGTACAGGGCGCGTTTCATGGCGTCGCTACGGCCACGTCGCATCGTGATCTCTATAACCACCATGCTGTCCGAGCGCGCTCCCCCGTTGAAGGTACGGCTGAACCAAAACTGGCCAGGTGCGTAGGGCGTCACCAGGTTGAAGAGCTCGTCTTGCGGCATGCCAATGCTGTCCACCAGTGCTTGGTGAATGCCTTCCACAATGCCCTGTTGCTGTGCAGGACTGGTGTCTTGTGGAAGGTTGGTGCGGATGAACGGCATATGATTTTTTCTCAAAAATAGATGGATGAAAACTGGATTTTGAAAACCAATTAGTCAAAAGAAAAGCGATATTTGTTTTTCATCTATGTGACATAAACTCAAGTAATGACACGCCACTTGCCACCGCTGAATGCGCTGCGCGCCTTTGAGGCGGCGGCGCGGCTGGGCCGCATGACGGCCGCGGCCGACGAGCTGTCAGTCACGCCCGGCGCCATCAGCCGCCAAGTGCAGTTGTTGGAACAGCACCTGGGGCAGCGCCTGTTTGAAGGTTCCAAAAACAAACCGCAGCTCACCCCTGCCGGACACAGCCTGCTGCCAGCACTGTCAGCCGCACTCGACCGCATGGAGGCCGCCGTAAAAGCGGTGAGCGACAGTGCCACAGGCACGCTGGACGTGGCTTGCTTCAGCACGTTCATGGTGAAGTGGCTGATTCCGCGTTTGTTTGATTTCAATGCCCGCCACCCCTACATCGAGGTGCGGTTGCGCACCTCGGACACCGCCGCAGACCTAGAGCGCACGCGCTGTGACCTCTCCATCACGGTGGAAGAAGATGTCCGAACCGGGCTGCCACTGTTCCCTGAACTGCTGGGGCCCGTGCTGGCACCGGCACTGGTAGCGCGCATCCCCTTGCGCACTGCGGCCAACCTGGCTGAACACACCCTGCTGCAGTCCAGCACCCGCTTGAACGCCTGGTCCATGTGGGCACAGGCGCAGGGCTGCGCGCTACCCGCGCCCAGTGGCCCGGCGTATGAGCACTACTACTTCACGCTGCAAGCGGCAGTCGCGGGCCTGGGCGTGTGCATAGCGCCCTGGCACCTGGTGGCCGACGATGTAGAGGCCGGACGCTTGCTGGCACCGCTGGGTTTTTGCCCCAGTGGCTACCAATACGTGGCCAAACGGCGAGCCGAGCGCAACCAAAAGCTGGACCTGTTTTGCAGCTGGCTGCAGGCCCAGTCGGCACAAACACACGCCCTGCAAACACCATGACGCCGAACACTGCCCCGCTCCCGCTGCACATCCCATTGATCCGCCCAAGCATCTGGGCGTGGGTGTCGGCACTGGCCATCGTGCTGCCCTGGATCAATCCCTTCACCTGGGGGCCCAACCCGGCCATGGTGCAAACGCTGTTGTCTGGGCTGTGTGCTGTGGTGTTGCTGTGCTGCGGCGCCTGGGGGCAGCCTTCGGCCAGAGCCCTGGCCCACGCCGTGGCAGGCGCCTGGCTGCTGGCGGCGCTGCTCAGTGCCGTGGCCGGGCTGCTGCAGTACTTTGGCCTGGCCGATGTGCGCACGGCGCCCTGGATCAACGCGGCCGACCTGGGCCAGGCCTATGCCAACCTGCGCCAGCGCAACCAGTTTGCCTCGCTCACCTCGCTGGGGCTGCTGGCCCTGCTGTACCTGGCGGGGGAGCATGCAGGGGCAGGCCACCGGCGGCTGCGCCTGGGTGCCATTGCGCTGGCGCTGGTATTGCTAGCGCTGGGCAACGCGGCCAGTGGCTCACGCACCGGGGCGCTGCAGTGGGTGCTCATCGTGGCCTTAAGCCTGCTGTGGGAGCGCAATGGCCAGCGCGCCACGCTGCGCTGGAGCGCGCTGGCACTGGGCTTGTACCTCACGGCGGCGCTGCTGCTGCCCAACATCTCCGCGTCATCCGGCCATCTGGGTGACGGCCCCAGCCTGGGCGTGCTGGAGCGGTTTCAGGAAAACTCGGGCTGTGCGGACCGCACGGTGCTGTGGCGCAATGTCGTTGAGCTGATCGCCCAGAAGCCCTGGCTGGGTTGGGGCTGGGGCGGGCTGAAGTTTGCCCACTTCATCCACCCCTACCAAGGAGAACGCTTCTGCGAAATTCTGGACAACGCGCACAACCTGCCCCTGCACCTGGCCGTAGAGCTGGGTCTGCCTGCTGCGCTGCTGCTGTGTGCGGCCGTGCTGGGCGCCGTGGCTTGGGCCAAGCCCTGGCGCGAGACACAAACCGCACGGCAGTTGGCCTGGGCCGGTCTGGCCATCATCGGACTGCACAGTCTGCTGGAGTATCCGCTGTGGTACGGCCCCTTCCAATTGGCCGTCGGCCTGTGCCTGTGGCTGCTGTGGGACACGCGCCGTGCGCCGGCACCTGCGCACCCCATGCGCGCCGCCACGGTGACCGCGCTGGCCGCTTGCGCGTTGCCCCTGCTGGCCTACGCCGGCTGGGACTATGCGCGGGTCAGCCAACTTTTCTTGCCCCCCACGCTGCGCGCCGAGGCCTACCGCGAAGACACGCTAGAGAAGGTACGCGGCTCCTGGCTGTTCCGCAACGAGGTGCTGTTTGCCGAAGTAACCACCACGCCGCCCACTCCGGAGAACGCAGCCGCGCTGTATGCGGGCGCGCTGGAGACGCTGCGCTTCTCGCCCGAACCCAAGGTCATTGCCGCCCTGCTGGAGAGCGCCCGCATGCTGGGCCGCGAGAACGCTATCACCCAGCGCATCCGCGCCCAGGCGCTGGCCGTGTACCCCAATGAGCTCTGATGGGTTTAGAAAATTGCTACTGATTTAGTAGCTGTTCGCGCATATTCCACGCGGGCTAGAGACCTGTTTGACTCCTAATCTGCTAGCAAATACTCTCGTGTCAGCGTGCGGGCGCGGTGCAGCCGGCTCTTGGCCGCGGCAGCCGTCAGGCCCAACTGGGCCGCGATTTCGGCAATCGACAACTCTTCGAAGTCGCGTAGCAAAATCACTTCCAGGTACTGCGGCGGCAGCGACTGCAGCGCACTCACCAGGTCCATGCGCAGCGCGTCGTCGCTGTGGCGCGCGGCCCAGGCGTCCACCGCGGCCTCGTCCCAGGGGTCGTAGGCAATGGCCAGGCGGCCCAGGCGGCGGCATTCGCGCTTGACCACCTGGAACAGCCAGCCCGAGAACGCCGCCAGCGTGCGCACCGAGTGCAGCTTGCGCGAGAGCACCATCAGCGCTTCCTGAACCGCGTCGTCCACATCGCTGACCAGGCAATGCCGCTGTGCGTAGCGCCGCACGTCGGGCCGGCACACGCGCAGCAGCACATCCAGCGCCCCAGGGTCGCCCGCGTGCGCCGACACCAGCACCTGCTGGCTGGCGGCGGAGGTCATGGCGTTGCTCACGGCTGTGCGTCAGCCCACGGGCTTGCGGCCCACCATGGCGCACATGGGGCAGAAGCCCACCAGCCCGGTCAGCGCCAGGCCAGCCACGCTGGCACCCGCCACCCAGCCCATGACACCGGGCACCAGCAGCACAGCAGCCACGGCACCACCCAATCCCACCACGACCCGCACCACGCGCTCCCCCATGGGGACATTTTTGACATACCAGGCAGACATTGCAGTTTCCTTTGATTCAGGGTTTGGGAACATTCCCACCTCCTAAGAGGCGGGCTGCAAGGGTTTGGATTCGCGGCACTGCAATTATTTTTGCTGGCGGCTGTTCCACCAACCTTCCAGGCCATACACCCCCAGCGCCGCCCAAATTAGGCAAAAGCCCAGGGCACGGGCCGATGCAAAGACCTCGCCATACAGCCACACGCCCAGCAGCAGCTGCAGGCTGGGCGAGATGTACTGCAGGATGCCCATGGTGGACATGCTGACGCGCCGCGCGCCTGCGGCAAACAGCAACAGCGGCACGGCGGTGAGCGGCCCGGCCAGCAACAGCCAGCCCAGCGTGGTGGCATCGCCCTGCACCAGCGCGCCCTGGCCCTGCCAGGACCACCAGGCCAGCAACCCGGCGGCCACGGGGCTCAGCACCAGGGTTTCCAGCGTCAGCCCCTCCAGAGCACCCAGGGCGCCCACCTTGCGCAGCAGGCCGTAGAAGCCAAAGGTGAGGGCCAGCACCAGCGCCACCCAAGGCACGCGCCCGGCCTGCACAGTGAGCCACAGCACCCCAGCCGCCGCGACTGCCACAGCCAGCCACTGGCCGGGGCGCGGGCGCTCGTGCAGGAACACAAAGCCCAACGCCACATTCACCAGCGGCAGAATGAAGTAGCCCAGGCTGGCGTCCAGCACATGGGCGTTTTGCACCGCCCACACATAGGTGGACCAGTTGGCCGCCAGCAGGACGGCCGACAGCGCAAACGCGCCCAGCACACGCGGGCTGCGCAGCACGGGACGCAGCCAGGCCCAGTGCCGGCGCACGGCCAGTACGCCGAGTAGAAACACCAGCGACCAGACGGTGCGGTGCATCACCACCTCCAAGGCGTTGACCGAGGCCAGCTGTTTGAAAAAGATGGGGAACAGGCCCCAGGCCGTGTAGGCCAGGGCCGCGTACAAAACGCCGAGTTGCATGGGAAGGACAGGAGAGGATTGAAAGGCCGGGTCGCTAGCTTACCCGGCCTGCCCACCGGTCCATTGTCGATTTCAGCCTGCAGGCTTGCTCCGCAGCACCAGCAGTCCAAACAGCGTGGCCGTGAGGTACATGCTCACCGAATAAATAGCGGCGGGTAGCGCCAGCTGCAGGTTGCCCAACACCGACAGCGCGATGAAGATGGCCAACGTGGAGTTATGGATGCCAATCTCGAAGCTCACGGCCGTGGCCATGCCCTTGTTCAGCCCCGCCCAGCGCGACAGGTAATAACCACACAGCAGGCTCACGAGATTGAAGGCCAGCACCAGCGGGCCCAGACTGGCAAACGAGGCACTGAGCGCCGACCACTCCTTGACGATGGCAATGGCGGAGAACGCCGCCAGCACCAGCGCGCTGAACACCTTCATGGGCTGGCCCATGCGCAGCGCAAAGGTGGGCTGCCGGCTGCTCACCAGCATGCCGATGGCCACGGGCACCAGGATCACGCCCACCACCTCAAACACCTTGCCAAACTGCAGCGGCACCACCTGACCCGACTGCACAAAGGCCGCGATAGCCCAGTTGGCAATCAGCGGCAGGCTGACGATGGAGAGCACTGTGTTGATGGCGGTGAGCGAAATGTTCATGGCCACATTGCCGCCAAACAAATGGCTGAACAGATTGGCCGACACGCCGCCGGGCGAAGCCGCCAGCAGCATCAGGCCTACGGCAAACACCGGCTCAATGCCCATCACCCGAATAAGCAGGTAGGCCGCACCGGGCAAGAGGAACATTTGCAGTGCCAACGCCAGCAACACGGAACGCGGATGCTCGCGCAGGCGGCGGAAGTCCTCCACCGACAAAGACAGGCCCAGGCCGAACATGACCAGGGCCAGCGCCACCAGCAGCAGCGCGGGCAGCAGGGCGGTGAAGCTCATGCAGCCGCACCAGCGGCGTGGGCGGGCGCCACGCCCAGGCGGCGATCCATCTCGGCCTTCACGTCCAGGCGCAGGTGCAGGTAGAACGCCGTTTCAGCGGTCAGGAATAGCGGGCCCACCAGCAGACCCACCAGGTCATCCACAAAGGCTGGCTTCTTGCCCTCGTAGTAGTGGCCCAGAAACTGGATGGCCCAACCCACCACAAACAGACCTATGCCCCAGGCCAGCCACACCGTGGTGGACTGCGCGGCAAACCACTGGCTGAGCCAGACACTGACGGCCATCTGCGCGGCCATGACCAGGCCAAAGCGCAGGTCCAGCCGCAGGTAGAAGACCGCGGAAAGCACCGCCAGCACCACGGCCGGCGTAATGGCGAAGCTGCCCAGCATCCAGCCAGGGCGGGCCAGCAAAATGGTGACGGCGAGCACGATCAGGGGAATGCCCACAAAGTGGGTGGCGACGTTGCGCGGGTCCTGGTGGTAGGCCGCGTACTGCGTGAGGTGGTCGGTCAGGGTTTTCATGTGGGTCTCCTTCTTGTATTGACGAAGCGCCATGATCCGCCTAGCCTTGCGCCTGCGTCTGTCAGGTACCCGACACAACGCGCGTCATCCGTACAAACCACTATGCCCGACCTGTCCGCCCTGCCCCACCTCTCGCGTTACCTGGCCGTGCTGCAGTCCGGCCGCTGGTTCGCCCAGCTGCCCGCCGAATTTGCCCAAGCCCTGCTGCAGATGGCCAAGCTGCGCACGCTGCAAACCGGTGACGCCCTGTTCCTGCGCGACAGCCCGCCCTGCGGCCTGTATGCGCTGGTGTCGGGCGCCATACGCATCTCGGGTCAAAGCGGCGTGCGCAATGACGCGCGCGAGGCCCTGCTGGTGATGCTGACGCCGCCGCAGTGGTTTGGCGAAATCTCGGTGTTTGATGGATCGGCACGTACTCACCATGCCCATGCGGCCGAGTCCTGCACGCTGCTGCAAGTACCGCATGAAGAACTTCTGGCTTGGCTGCAAGCCCACCCCGCGCACTGGCGCGATCTGGCCGTGCTGATGGCCGACAAGCTGCGCATGGCCTTTGTGAGCATGGAAGAACAAACCGTGCTGAGCGCCCCACTGCGCCTGGCACGCCGCCTGGTAGGCATGGCCCAGGGCTACGGCCAACGCACCGAGGACGGCAGCACCCAGCGTGTGCTGGCCGTAACGCAGGAAGAGCTGGCGCTGATGATTGGGGTGTCGCGCCAGACCACCAACCAGATCCTCAACGACCTCAAGGGCCGACACATTCTGCGCATCCAGCGTGGTGAACTGGAAATTCTGGACCTGCCAGCACTGCGCGCGCTGTGCCAATAAAAAAGCCCGCGCCCCTGCGGGTGCGGGCTTGGCACAGACCGAGGTCTGTTGCGGTGCTTACTTGGCGACGACGCGAGCCATTTCCAACACTTTGTTGGAGTAACCCCATTCGTTGTCGTACCAGCTCACCAGCTTGACGAAGGTGCCGTCCAGGGCGATGGAGGCTTCGGCGTCGTAGATGGAGGTGCGGCTGTCGCCACGGAAGTCGGTGGCCACCACCTTGTCTTCGGTGTAGCCCAGCACGCCCTTCAGCGCGCCTTCGGATTGCGCTTTCAACTCGGCATTGATTTCAGCCAGCGTGGCGGAGGTGTTCAGTTCCACGGTCAAGTCGACCACGGACACATCGCTGGTGGGCACGCGGAAGGACATGCCGGTGAGCTTCTTGTTCAGTTCAGGAATCACCACACCCACGGCCTTGGCAGCGCCAGTGCTGGAAGGAATGATGTTTTCCAGAATGCCGCGGCCGCCGCGCCAGTCTTTGTTGGAAGGACCGTCCACGGTCTTTTGCGTGGCGGTGGTGGCGTGCACGGTGGTCATCAGGCCGCGCTTGATGCCGAACTTGTCGTGGATCACCTTGGCCAGGGGAGCCAGGCAGTTGGTGGTGCAGGACGCGTTGGAGATGATGGCCTCACCCTTGTAGGTGGTGTGGTTCACGCCGTAAACGAACATGGGGGTGTCGTCCTTGGAGGGAGCCGACAGGATGACCTTTTTGGCACCCGCGTCGATGTGCTTCTGCGCGGTTTCCTTGGTCAGGAACAGGCCGGTGGATTCAACCACGATGTCGGCACCGACTTCAGACCACTTCAGGTTGGCAGGATCGCGCTCTTGGGTCAGGCGGATCTTCTTGCCGTTGACGATGAGGGCGCCGTTGTCGATGGACACATCGCCTTTGAAGCGGCCGTGCACGCTGTCGTACTGCAGCATGTAGGCCAGGTAGTCAGGCTCCAGCAGGTCGTTGATGCCGACGATTTCTACGTCGTTGAAGTTCTGGATGGCGGCGCGGAACACCATGCGGCCGATGCGGCCAAAACCGTTGATACCAATCTTGATAGTCATGTGCTTCTCTCTTCAAAAAAATGTCGAACCAAAAACCAGAGGTCTGTTTACGCCTTGCGGGTCAGAGCCGTCTGTACGGTGTCCGCCACGTTCTCGGCGGTAAAGCCGAAGTGCTTGAACAGCACGGGCGCAGGGGCGGACTCACCATAGGTGTCCAGGCCCACCACGGCAGCCGTGCCGTATTTCCACCAGCCACCGGTGGAACCCATTTCCACCGCCACGCGCGGCAGGCCGGCGGGCAGAACCGCAGACTTGTATTCGCTGCTTTGCAGGTCAAACGTGGTGGTGGAAGGCATGGACACCACGCGCACCGCAATCTTGCGCTCTGCCAGCAGCTTTTGCGCAGCGATGGCCAATTGCACTTCGGAACCGGTGGCAATGATCACGGCCTGGGTCTTCTTCTTGAGGCCCACGTCGGACGGCTCGGACAGCACATAGGCGCCCTTGCTGATCGCGTCCAGGCCGGATGCATTGGGCGCATCGGCAGAGTCTGTCTTGGCGATGTAGGCAATGTTCTGGCGGCTCAGCAGCAGGGCCGTGGGCTTGGCCTTGTTTTGCAGAGCCACGGTCCAGGCCACGGCGGTTTCTGCTGTGTCCGCTGGGCGCCACACATCCAGGTTCGGGATCAGGCGCAGGCTGGCGGCGTGTTCGATGGACTGGTGGGTGGGGCCGTCTTCGCCCAGACCGATGGAGTCGTGGGTGAACACGTGCACCACGCGCAGCTTCATCAGCGCAGCCATGCGGATGGCGTTGCGGCTGTAGTCGCTGAAGGTCAGGAAGGTACCACCGTAAGGGATGAAACCACCGTGCAGCGCCACGCCGTTCATGATGGCGGCCATGCCGAATTCGCGCACACCGTAGTTGATGTGGCGGCCACCTTGGCCGGCTTCGTTGGTCACCACGGCGCCGGTCAGCGCGTCAAAGCGCAGGTTGGGCGTGCTCTTGGTGTTGGTCAGGTTGGAACCAGTCAAATCGGCAGAACCGCCCAGCAGCTCGGGCAATGCGGCGGTGAAGGATTCGAGTGCCAGCTGGCTGGCCTTGCGGCTGGCCACGGTTTCGCCCTTTTGGTGGGCGGCAATCACGGTGTCCACCGCGGTTTGCACAAAGGACTTGGGCAGGTCACCCTTCATGCGGCGCAGCAGTTCCTTGGCCAGCTCAGGGAAGGCGGCCTTGTAGGCGGCGAACTTCTCGTTCCAGGCGGCCTCGGCGGCCTTGCCTTTTTCCTTGGCATCCCAGTCACCATACACCTCTTTGGGGATGACGAAGGGCGCGTGGCTCCAGCCAATGGCTTCGCGTGTGAGCTTGATTTCTTCGGCACCCAGAGGCTCGCCGTGGGCCTTGGAGGTGTTGGCACGGTTGGGGCTGCCCTTGCCGATGTGGGTCTTGCTGATGATCAGCGTGGGGCGGTTGTCGGTGCCCGCCTTGGCTTGCGCGATGGCAGCCGACACGGCGGCTGCGTCGTGGCCGTCCACCGGGCCGATGACGTTCCAGCCGTAGGCCACAAAACGCTGGGCGGTGTTGTCGATGAACCAGGGGGCAACCTGGCCGTCGATGGAGATGCCGTTGTCGTCGTACAGCGCAATCAGCTTGCCCAGTTTCCAGGCGCCGGCCAGTGCGGCGGCTTCGTGGCTGATGCCTTCCATGAGGCAGCCGTCGCCCATGAACACGTAGGTGTGGTGGTCCACCACGGTGTGGCCTTCACGATTGAACTCTTTGGCCAACAGCTTTTCAGCCAAGGCAAAGCCCACGGCATTGGTGATGCCCTGGCCCAGGGGGCCGGTGGTGGTTTCCACGCCGGGGGTGATGCCGAACTCGGGGTGGCCCGCGGTCTTGCTGTGCAGCTGGCGGAAGTTCTTCAGCTCGGCCATGGGCAGCTTGTAGCCGGTCAGGTGCAACAGCGCGTAGATCAGCATGGAGCCGTGGCCGTTGGACAGGATGAAGCGATCGCGGTTCAGCCACGCGGGGTTGGTCGGGTTGTGGCTCAGGTGATCACCCCACAACGCTACGGCCATGTCTGCCATGCCCATGGGGGCGCCGGGGTGACCCGAGTTGGCTTGTTGGACGGCGTCCATGGCAAGTGCGCGGATGGCATTCGCCATGTCTTTGGTATTGGGGGTGGGGGCCATGCGGGGGCAACTCCGGGGTAAGGTTGGAAAACGGCGAGAAGGGTGAAACTCCCCCGATTTTACCGGGCTGCGCCAAAGGGACGTTACACGGCGGTACCGCACGGAATTTGACCCTTGGGCTATGCTTTTATGTATGAGCCTGCTTTTCACCCCCCTTACCCTGCCGTCGCCCCGCGGTGGCCTCACACTGCCCAACCGCATCGTCATCGCGCCCATGTGCCAATACCAGGCCGTCAACGGCGAAGCCACCGACTGGCACCTGATGCACTGGGCGAATCTGCTCAACAGCGGCGCCGGCCTGTTCACCGTCGAAGCCACGGGCGTGCTGCCCGAGGGCCGCATTACCCCGGCCTGCCTGGGCCTTTGGGACGACCGCACCGAAGCGGCGCTGGCTGACAAGCTGAGCCGCGCACGCAAGCTGGCCCCCAAGGTGCCGGTGTGCATCCAGCTCGCCCACGCGGGGCGCAAGGCTTCCAGCCATCTCCCGTGGGAAGGCGGCCAGCTGATGACGAAAGAAGAAGGCGGCTGGGAGACCTTTGGCCCTTCAGCGCTGCCGCAATTGTCCGGCGAAGCGCCACCCACCGAACTCGACGTTGCCGGCATGGAACGTATCAAAAAAGCCTTTGTCGAGGCCGCCCGCCGCGCCAACCGCATGGGAATTGAAGCCATCGAGATCCACAGCGCGCACGGCTACCTGCTGCATGAATTCTTGTCCCCCATTGCAAACCAGCGCCATGACGCCTACGGCGGCAACTTCGAAAACCGCACCCGCTTTCCGCTGGAAGTGTTTGCCGCCGTGCGCGCGGTCTTTGACGGGGTGCTGGGCCTGCGCCTCTCGGCCAGCGACTGGGTGGAAGGCGCCTGGGATGTGCACCAGAGCGCCGAGTTTGCCAAGCGACTCAAAGCCCTGGGCTGCGACTTCATCCATGTCTCCAGCGGTGGCGTGTCACCCCAGCAAAAGATCGCGCTGGGGCCCAACTACCAGGTGGACTTTGCCCGACAGATTCGCGAGGCCAGCGGCCTGCTGACCATCGCCGTGGGCCTGATTACGGAACCGCACCAGGCCGAAGCCATTCTGCAAAGCGGCGAGGCCGACCTGGTGGGCCTGGCACGCGCCTTTCTGTACCAGCCACGCTGGGGCTGGCAGGCCGCCGCCGCGCTGGGCGGCGAGGTGCAGGCCAACCCGGTGTACTGGCGCAGCCTGCCGCGCGAAGCGCAACACGCGTTTGGCAAGGTAGCGGTGGGCGGGCGCTGAACGGGCTCCCACATGCAAGGACTGCACCTCACCGCCGATCTGCATGGCTGCCGCTGTGCGATGGACTGGCTGACCGACGCCGACCCGCTGGTCGGCTTCTGCGTGCGCGCCGTGCAAGCGGCCGGGCTACAAGCCGTGTCCCAGGTGACGCACGCCTTCCCCGCCACAGACCAAGGCCCAGGCGGCGTGACCGCCACGGTGCTGCTGGCCGAGTCGCACCTGTGCGTGCACACCTGGCCTGAGCAACGCGCGGTCACGCTGGATGTGTATGTGTGCAACATGGGCAGCGACCACTCGGCCAAGGCCCATGCCCTGCTGGCCACGCTGCTGCAGCTGTTTGATGCGGAGCATGTCGAGCAGCACCAGTTGCAACGCGGCACGCTGCCGCAGCCCTCGCAAGCTACTGCGCCCGCATGATCTGGTGGCGGCGCCAATAATGGCTGACGGCGGCATTGAACGCGTCTTTTTGTTTGCCCAGGCCCGCCAGGGGAAGCTTGGTGGTCTTGGCACCTAACAGGCCTTTTTCATGCAGGGTGACGATGAGGCTGTCGCCAAAACTGCTTTCCTTGTACTGCAGGGACTTGACGCTGTCCCAGGGCAGCAAGTCTTCGCCATCGGCGGCGATGCCGCTGTAGTTGACCTCGATGGAGGCCTTGTTTTTGAGCACAAACACCACCGGCGGAAAGTACTTGAGCACCAGTTGACGCTCTTCGTCGTTGGCCGGCTCGTAGCGGTAGGCTAGGGTTTGCTCATGGTTCTGGGCGAACTGGGCCTCGTACTGCGCCCATAGGCGCTGTTCAATGTCCACCGCTGTGAGGATCTCATCGGCCCAGGTGGTGGTGGGCGTTTCGCGGACGATGGCGCCGTAGTTGTCTGGCGGCACAACGTGGCCCACATGGCGCATGCGCTGGGCGATGGGCGGGTGGCTGTCAAACGGGTGGGGCACGTGGGCCGTGCGCATGTCATCAAAGAAATCGTCCGACGCCGCATAGGGGTGCAGGCCTTGCGCCACAGTCTGCCCAATGCCCAGCGCGCCGTCGAGTTTGCGGTCGCTTTCAAACAGCGTGCGTTCGGTGTTGGAGCGGTAATGGTCGTAGGCCGCGATTTTGATGAGCGACTGCACAATGCCCTGCGGCGATACCAGCTTGGCGGCCGTGCGGTCGGCCTTGAACTCGCGCGCCCGGCTGTCGCGCGACAGCGCGAGCTGAAACACCATGCGGTAGAGCTGCATAAATGGCACCACCACGAACGCCAGACCGCCTTCGCCCAGGCCGTGCATGTAGTGGTCGTACTGCTGCAGCTTAGGGCCTAGCCGCGCACTGTTGCGCGTGTCGCCGCCGCGGAAGTGCGCCAATTCGTGGCCCAGCACCGCGTCGGCCTCTTGCAGGCTCAGCACGCGCAGCAGCGGAATGCTGACGAACAGGCTGCGCCCCTGCAAGGTCTTCTGGCCCACAGTGAGCGGGGTCTCGGTGACAAAGAAATTGGTGTCTATGCCGGCCACGATGTGGTCGGGTGGCGCTGTCTTCAGGCGCGCTGCCATGTGGCGGATGCGGCGCCACAGCAAGGGGGCGTCGGCCTCGGTCACCACCTCACCCTCCACCGCGTTGTTCAGCGCCACGCGCTGGAAAATCTTCATGACCACCACCCACATCGCCCCCAGCGCCAGCAGGCCGGCAATGAGGATCAGCTTGAGGTAGTACTTGTGGAAGAAAAAAGCCGTCACCCAGAACGACAGCCACACCAGCGCAGCGCCCTGCACCACCACCGCGGCCGCACTGGCCAGCATCATCAAGCGCCAGCCCACCACAAAGCTGCCGTACTGCAGCTTGCGGTTTCCAAACGCCAGCGCACCCAGTGCCGCAATCGCGAGCAAGACAACCACCCCAGCCACCAGGGTCCAGCCCGCGACCTGGCGCACCAGATAGAACTGCCAGACCTCGCCAAACGGCTCGCAGACGGCCTCTCGGTAGCGCTGCGCATCGGGCTCGCGGTTGTCGCAGATGGTGGAGGGCGGCCGCTGGCGGTAGAAGGCGATTTGCGCTTCCTTCTCCTCACTGGAGGCCGTGGTGTCCGCGTAGACACGTTCTTCCACTGAATGCTGGAATTCCACATCGTCCTGGTGGGTGGCGTAACGGACAAAGCCGTAGGTCAGCGCGGGGATAAGAAAAAGCGCCAGTGCCGCAAAGCAAAGGACCTTGAGCAGCTGGCTGCGCAGTGCGTTGTCTGAATTCATGGATGCAGGCCTGTTTATCTGTGTTGTATCCAGCCACACCCTGTCGTGCAGCCTCCCGCGTAAATTCTAGGGGGCTGGCAGGTTCGCCCCGCACACGCTTAACGGCCGGCCACAGCCGCTGGTCCGAAATTCTCAGTGCACCACCGGTGCCCAAGGCGGTGCCAGGCTGGACTCCAACGTAGGGTGCACCGCCAGGGCAGGGCTGATGGTCTGAGCGTCCATGCCCAGGGTGCGCACGAAGCCACCGAAAGCCCATTCGCTGTAGCGCCAGTCACCATCCACGCGCTCCACGCCGGCGGGCGGCTGCACCTCTTGCACGGGCACACCCTTGAGGGCCGTAGCCATGAACTCGATCCACGCGGGCAGCGCCAATGCGGAGCCCGAAGCGCGCGAGCCCAGACTGCGCGGGGTGTCGTAGCCCACCCAGGCAACAGCCACCAGGCTGGGTTGGTAGCCGGCAAACCAGGCGTCCACCACGTCGTTGGTGGTGCCAGTCTTGCCATACAGGTCGGGCCGTTTCAGCGTGGCCTGGGCGCGGGCAGCAGTGCCCACGCGGGTCACGTCCTGCAGCAGGCTGGACACCAAAAAGGTGTTGCGCTGCGGCACGGTGCGCAAGGACTCATTCAACGCCTGCGTCGGGGCCTCGAACACCACTTCACCATTGGCACGGGTGATGGTCTTGACAAACTGCGGCGCCACACGGAAGCCACCATTGGCCAGCACGGCATAGGCACCGGCCAGTTGCAGCGGATTGGTGGAGCCGGTACCCAAGGCCTGCGTGAGGTCAGCGGGCTGGCGTTCCACATCGAAACCGAAACGGCTGGTCCAATCCCGTGCGCCCTGGGGCGAGAGAAACTGCATGAGCCGGATGGACACCAGGTTCTTGGAGCGGGCCAGTGCGGTTCGCAGGGTGATGGGGCCGTCGGTGCTGCCATCGTCGTTTTCCGGCGACCAGTCGCCCACATTTTCCAGCGACGCGTCATTGACCAGGGTGTCGGGCTGCACACCACTCTCGATGGCACCGGAGTAGATGAAGGGTTTGTAGCTGGAGCCCGGCTGGCGCCAGCCCTGGGTCACGTGGTTGAACTGGTTGCGGTGGAAATCAAACCCGCCCACCAGCGCACGCACCTCGCCGTTGGCCGGGTCCAGCGCGACAAAGGCACCTTCGGTCTCGGGCCATTGCACCAGCGCCCAAATCTTGCCCTGCTGCACCACGCGTACCACCGCACCACGGCGCACCTTCACCTTGTTGGAGGCAGAGTCGGCCAGGCCGCTCTGCGCGGCGCGCAGGCCCGCACCGTCGATCTGCAATACCTCGCCCGAGGCCAGCACCACGGTCACTGCCTTGGGCGCCGCGCGGGTCACGATGGCCAGGCGCAGATCGTCGTCGTCGTCAAAATCCGCCAACGCTTGGGCCACGGCGGGGTCATCGTCTTTGAGTGCTGGGGCCAGCGCCTCAAAGCCTTCGGGGCCGCGCCATGCTTGGCGCAGTGAGTGCTCCACCAGCGTGCGGCGCAGCGCCTTGTACGCGGCCTGTTGTTCCGTGGCGCGCAGCGTGGTGGTGACGTTCAGGCCCGTGGTGTAGCTCAGTTCGCCAAACTGGGCATACACCTGCTGGCGCACCATCTCAGCCACGTACTCGGCATGTACCTCCACATCATTGAGCTTGCGCACCACCAGTTTCTCCAGCAGCGCCTCCGCATACTGCCCACCGTCAATCACGCCTTGCGAGCGCATGCGGCCCAAGGCCACCAACTGCCGCGCCCGCGCACGCTCCAGGTTGTGAATGGGGTTGGCGAAATAGGGGTTTTGCGGCAAGCCCGCCAGCATGGCGCACTCGGCTGGCGTGAGGGCCGACAGGGTTTTGCCAAAGTAGGTTTGCGCCGCGGCCTCAAAACCGTAGGAGCGCGAGCCCAGGTAAATCTGGTTCATGTAGAGCTCCAGGATCTGGTCCTTGCTGAGCTGCGATTCAATCTTGAAGGCCAGCATGGCCTCCTTGAGTTTGCGCTCCACCGTGCGCGAGCGGCTCAGAAAGAACGTACGCGCCACCTGCTGCGTGATGGTGGAGGCGCCCTGCATGCGCCCGCCCGTCACGATGGCCAGCGCCGCGCGTGCCATGCCCACCGGGTCCAAGCCGTGGTGCGAGTAAAAGCGCGAGTCTTCCACCGCCAACAGGCTGTCTTTCATCAGCGCGGGAATTTGGTCAATGCGCTGGTAGACCCGCTTTTCGGCGCCAAAGCCGCCAATCTCCACGCCATCGGCCGTGAGCACGCGCAGCGGTTGCTTGGGCTGGTAGTTGGACAGCGACGAGGTATCGGGCAACTGCGGGTACAAAAACGCGATAGCAGACAGCAAGAACGCCACCGCCAGCACGCCCAGTACCAGGCTGATTTTGAGAACACGCATGGGCCAAGGGCCCCAGGGAATGGTTGGCATAGAGATGAAAAGGGTGAGGGCGCATTATGGGCAAGAGCCGCCGCAAGCACTATAGAGGCCTAGACCTGCCCCGCCAGATGCCCCAGGGTGAACGCCTCTTCAAAGATGGAATAGCCCGCCCAGTCGCTGTGGGCAAACCGCAGGCGGCCTTGGGCGAGCGTAAATTGCTCTTTTTTTGATAGCTGTTTGCGCATAGTTGACGAGGGCTGGAAGCCAATTCGGCCTGCAACCGACGGCACGGGGATGGCCATGGCGTGGCCGTAGCGGGTCAACTCCATGCGCGTGGCCTTGGCGGGCAGGTCCGGGTGGGCAGTGGCCAGCTCGGCCAGGATGGTGTCGCGCCAATAGGTCCACGGCTGCTCCAGCAGTTGCTTGCGCCCGGCAGCCGGACCACCTGCCACATCGCCCAGCGCGCGGTAGTGGGTCAGCACCGTGGCACCCGGCACCGGGTGCAGGCTCTGGTGCATGGCATCCACATAGCCCAGGCCCTGGGTGCCATACAAGACGTTGTCCCAGCTGGGCGCCGGGCCGGGCCGATCGAACAGTGGTTCACGGATGTGGATGTTGGCCACCAGCCAGGGCGCGTAGACCACGCGCTGCGCGGCCTGGCGCAGAAAGTCGGGCGCACCCTCAACCACGCGCGCCGCAATAAAGATCGGCAGCGCCACGATGGCCTGCTGTGCCTGCCAGCGCTCTACCTGTTGGGTGGCGGCGTTGAAGGCATCCACCTCCACACCATGGCGGCCCTGCGCCACGCGCAACACCACGCAACCCGTGCGCAGTCGCTCGCCCAGCGGCGCGGCCAGGCGGCGGGTGAGCCAGGCATTGCCCTCGGGCCAGGTGAGCAGGCCCTCGCGCTCAGCCGACTCCGCCCCCGGCGCGTGGAAGCCGTGGCGGCTGGCGAAATAGTGGATGCCGGCCCAGGCTGACACAGTGGCGATGCCCGCGCCATAGTCGTCACGGCAGCAGTAGTCCAGGTACCAGCGCAGGTGCGGGTCGGTCAGCCCATTTTGTTCCAGGTACGCTATAAAAGTCATAGCTGCCAGCGCACGTTGGACGGGGGCTGGAGACTTGTTTTGTAGGGGAATCGTCCACTGTGCGGCGTGGCGCAGCTGTTCCACCAGCACCGAGAACCTGTGGTACTGCGCCAGCGTGGACTCGTCCACGCCCTGCACCGGCAGGAGTCCGTCCTGCCAGGTGCCGTTAAAGAACAGCCGCTCCTGCGGGCTGTGGCAGAGGTGGCGCTCGTCGTATTGCCAACGTCCGGCCACGCGCTGGCGCAGGCCCAGTTCTTCCAGCAGATCCTGCACCTCCGGCGCATCGTCGCTGGGCAGAGGCAGGTAGTGCGCGCCCAGCGGGCAGGCGATGCCGCCCACCGTGCCACCACGCGCGTTGCCGCCCGCACTGTCTTCCAGCTCCAGCAGCGCAAAGTCGTCTTGCCCGCGCAGGCGCAGCGCGCGCGCCGCGGCCAAGCCCGCCACACCGCCACCGGCGATCACGGTCTGTGTGCAGTGGGTGACGGCGGGAGCGGGCCAGTTGCTGCGGTCACGCAGCTGGTGGCCGCGCTCCACCTGGATGCCGGTGAACCCGCCAGTGATATGGCTGGTGTCGGAAGCCGATGGTGCACAGCCGAGCAAGGGTGCCGCGGCGGCGAGGAAATGGCGGCGCTTCACAGAGCAGCAGGCTCCAGCCAGCCGCGGTACTGCACGAGAAGCCCTGCGAGCGGGTGCGCGATCTCCACATCGAAGTGGAAGCGCCCCTCGGACTCATATTCGCGGCTGTCTCCGCTGGGGAGCAGCAGGGCAGGCAGCGGGATGGCCCACAAAGCGCCGCAGCGCACCGCCCACAGCAAGGCCCCGTCCACCACTGCTAGAGAAATGTGAAATCGCAGAGGGCCGAACTGTTCGACCAACAGGCCCTGGTGCGCGCCTTCGCCCAGCCTGAAGCGGCTCTCAAAACGCTGCTTGCCAAAGCACCGCCCCCAAAGCTCCCCGGCGCCCTGTGTTTGCATGCGCACACTGACCGGCACTGCTTCGCCCGCCGCGGGGAAGCCGATGACGCGGCACAGCGCGCGCGCCAGCAACCCAGACCCGCGCCGCACCGAGGCCTGGCCCGACAGCAGCAATGCCGCACCGGGCTGGTGGCCCCGCTGCACCGCCGGTGCAAGCTGCGCGAACGTACTACCCAACAGGCGCTGGAACAGGCTGATGGAGACGTCGTCCCGCAGGTTCACGAACCGTCTCCCGCCACAAAGCGGTCCGCGTCCTTGGGATCCGGCAAGTAGCAGACTTCCTGGCGGCCAAACCAGCGGATACGGTTGCGCGCCACCCAGCTGTACAGCGCATCGCGCCACGGCAGGGGCAGCACACGCAACACCCCGACGGCACGCCAAGGCCAGCCCAGGCCTTCCGCCATGCGGATGCTGCCTTCCGATTTGATGAAAACCTGGCCCGAGGCGACCAGCAGGTTGCTCTGGTAATCGTCCCCACCCAGACCATAGTGCGCATACAGAGCCTGCCCCAAAGGGGTTTGGGCAGCCAACAGGCGATACACCCGGTGCCGGTCGTGCTTGATGACAAAGTTGGCCCAACCGGAGCACAGCACGCAATGGCCATCGAACACGATGAGAGGCTTGTCATCCGAAAAACGGGGCACACGGACATCACTGCGGTAGCTGTAGGTAGGCTGCGTCATACCGCCGCCTTGCCCAACAAGCGCCGAAGGCCCCAGCTAGCGAGCAGGGCAGCCGCCAAGGCTGCGCCCCAGGCCGCAGCAGGTGCGGACGCGGACACGAGCGGTGATGTAGCGCCTTCACCCAGGGTGGCGGACAACGCCACGGTGCCCGTGTTGTAGGCGGCATGCAAGGCCATGCAAGGGATCAGGGAACGGCTGCGCTCGTACAGCCATCCCAGCAGCAGCCCCATGCCCAGGGCCACCACAAACTGGTAAATATTGAGATGCGCCACACCGAACAGCAGCGCCGAACCCCAAATGGCCTGACGCCGGTCGTACTGCTGCAAAAAGCTGCGCAGGATGACACCCCGGAACAGCATCTCCTCCACGACTGGCGCCAGCAGACAAATCGCCAGCACGTTGGCCAGGTCCAGCCCGTCCATGTTGGCAAACATCGCCTCTTCGGCGCGTGACATGGGAAACCAGGCCACCACCAGCTCCGTCACGCTCCAGAACACCAGTAGCAAGCCGGGCACCAGCAAGAGCACCAGGGGAATGAGGAAGACGGCCGTGGCCCAGGGGGACGTCGTGCTGGCGTGCAGCAAGTCGCGGTAGCCCATGTGCTTGAAGTGCAGGATGCCGCTGAGCAACAACCCATTGCCCAGCAGCATGACCATCGCCATCAGCTGAGAAGGACTCAGGCCCAGGACACGCCGCGCATCGTACATGGCCAGGCCCAGCACATACTCCACGACGAACAGCGCCACAAACAGGAAGATGGCCTCTACCCCGCTAGGGAAGTTGGCGTTTTTTTCAGGCACAGGTTTCATTTCGCCACCCTGCCCCATTCCTCTTCGTATGTGGTGACCAGCACCTGGTTCGACAGGCGGTTCACCTCGGTGGGCACACGGCCCATATCCTGCGGAAAGTCAAACAACAGAGGCAAGCTGGGCACATTCAGAAAGCGCAGACCTGCGGGCAGGACGGTGGGCATGCGGAACGGACGTCGGCTGGCGAGCACAAAGCCCCATTCGCCAAAGCTGGGCACATGGGCGTGGTAGGGCGTGGTGGTCAGGCCGACGGACTCGATGGTGGTGACCACGGTCCAGAAACTCTTGCGTGCAATCAGCGGCGAGGTGGTCTGCACCACCGCGTATCCGCTGGCGGCCAAGTGCTTGTCCAGCAGGGCGTAGAAGGCATTGGTGAACAGCTTGCCGACCGAGAAGTTGGTGGGGTCGGGGAAGTCCACCACGATGACATCGAACACTTCATCGGTGCCCTGCAGCCAGGTGAAGGCGTCGGTGTTGATGACCTTGACCTTGGGCGAACGCAACGACTCGCCATTGAGCGCGGCCAGCTCGGGCGTCTGGGTGAACAGCGTGGTCATGGCCGGGTCCAGTTCCACCAGCGTGACCTGCTCCACACCGGGATATTTCAGGATCTCGCGCACGGCCATACCATCGCCACCGCCCAGCACGGCCACTTTCTTGGGCGCCGCACCCGTGGCCGAGAACGCGGCCATGGCGGGGTGCACCAAGGCCTCGTGGTAGCGGTATTCGTCGCGCTGGGCAAACTGCAGGTTGCCGTTCAGGAAGAGGCGGTAGCCCATGCGCCCCTCGCCAGGCGCGTAGGTCACCACGATGCGCTGGTAGGGCGTCGTCTGCGCGATGACGGCTTTGTCCTGGTACAGCTTGTCTTCGGCCCAGGTGGTGATGTGGTCGGCCGCCACCATGCCTGCGCCCAGCACGGCCAGCACCGCAATGCAGGCCCAGGCGTGGGCGGCAAAGCGGCGCAGCTCATGGCGGAACAGCCATAGCGCCCACAGCGCCACGACCGCATTCAACAGCCCGAACAGCAGCCCCGTGCGCACCAGCCCCAGCTTGGGCACCAGCAGCAGCGGAAACGCCACCGACACCACCAGCGCACCCAGGTAGTCAAAAGTCAGCACCTGCGAGACCAAATCCTTGAGCGCCACATTGCGCTTGAGGATGCGCATGACCAGCGGAATCTCCAGCCCCACCAGAATGCCGACCAGCAGCACCATGGCGTAGAGCACGAAGCGAAACGACCCTGGCAGCAGGGCGTGCGCTACAAAAAGAATAGCTGGCAGCGCACCACCAGCAAGGGCTACCATCAGTTCTATGCGCAAAAAGTGGGCGCTGAGCTGGCGCTCGAAAAAGCGCGACAGGTAGGAGCCGATGCCCATGGCAAACAGGTAGGCCCCGATGACGGTGCTGAACTGCAGCACCGAATCGCCCAGCAGGTAAGACGCCAGCGCGCCGGCGGCCAGCTCGTACACCAGCCCGCAGGCCGCCACCACAAACACCGAGGCCAGCAGCGCGACCTCCACCGGACGCGGCCCGGTGGGCTGCGCCTGCGACTTCAACGCCCCCGCCTTCAATGGATGGCAGCCGCCACGATGATGCAGATGCCCAGCGACATGGCGGCCACTACCAGCGCCAGCGCCTTGTTCTGCTTTTCCACAATCTCCAGCCACAGGTTGTAGGGCGTGATCTTGTCAATGATGATGAAGCTGATCCAGAAAATCAGCACCCCCATCACCGCATACAGCACCGAGCCCAACACCACATCCGGTTTCAACCATTCCATGGTCATCTCCTTGAAAATTCCAACATCTATTTGTGCCCGCCACCCGACGAGAACCCGCCAAACGAACCACCCGAAGTGCGATAGCCGCTGCTGGAGCAGTTTTCCACCTTCGGGTCGCAGTCGGGTGAGCAGCGCGTCATCGCCAGGAAGATCAGCACCACCACGATAAAGACCCAGAACTCCTGGCGCATGAGAGGGTTGGTGCCGGACACCAACGGCCCCACGTCGGTGCGCTTGAGCAGGTCCTGCTTGTCCTTCAGCTTGAAGGCCATGGCCACCGTCGCACTGTCGATGGTGTTGCCCACAGACCAGGTCAATTCGTTGGCCGATTGCTCCAGCGAGAGCAGATTTCTGCCGCTGCTGTAGTCGCGGTTCTCGGTCACCTGGTCACGCCGCACCTGCCAGTAGAACTCGCCCACCACATAGTTGGTGCGTGCGGTGTAGCTTTCCTTCAGTTGGTAACGCGTGCCCAGGTAGGTGGCGCTTTGCCGGCTGTCACTCACCACCGGTGCTCCGGTCGCGGGGCGCACCACGCTCCAGCCTTCGGTGGAGTCCACCAAGAAGATGAAGCCGCGCTTGGCGTTGTACAGCAGGTACTCTTCCCAGCCAAAATGTTCGTCGGGGTCCGACGGGTCGGTACCCATGCGATGTTGAAACCCCACCACTTGCCACTGCGCGCCCTGCAGCGTGCCTGTGGTGCCCAGCGGGATCAGCGGCTGCACGGGTTCGTCCTGGATCGCGTGCTTGAGCTCACCACCGATGCCTTGCGACAGGTCGATGATGCTGTTGCACGAGCCGCAGCTCATGCTTTGGCTGCCAGCCAGCTTCACGGTCAGCGTGGCACCGCAGTTGGGGCAGGCAAACTGCCGACCCTTTTCGTCCTTGGCCGATTCGTCTTTCAGGCCCGCGAGCTTCAGGTCCTCCAGCAGCACCGATTTGCCCAAACTCACGCTGGGCGGCTGGCTGCTGTAGTCCACGCTGAGCACCTCTCCCACGCCCTTGGCATCCACCGCCTGGCTGCGCAGCTCCACCATCGCAAAGCTGGCGCCCAACTCGGGCAGGCGCGGCAGCTCGCCCTGGGCCGCAATCAACGCAACCGGCTGGTTGGACGCCACGGTGAACGACTTGCCATTGATGGCCGTGGTGGCCCCCACACGGAAGCGCTCGGCTTGCGGCATCTCGCGCTGCACCGCCTGCGCCGTGGTGAAGACGTAAGCGCCGTTGTCTTCGCTCAGGTACGCGCTGCTGCCATCACCCAGCACCGCATGCCATTCGGTCCAGGTGCCTTCGCCGTATTTGTATTGCAGCCGCCCCAGCAGCGTGAAGCTCTGGCCATTCCAGGTGCCACTGGCCTGCAGCTGCAGCGGGCTGTGGTCATCAAACAGCTCAGCCATCTTGCCGATGCGCTGCAGCACGTCGCCGTTGCGCACCACCGTGCTCTGGCAAAACGCGCAGACCGCATGCGTGCTCTGCGCGCTGAGAAAGCTAACGGGCGCACCACACCCCGGGCACGGAGCCCGGTAGGCACGTTGGGTGTTGCTAGTTTCGAGTGCCAAGGCGTGAAGAGGAGTCTGGGTGACCGAGGGTTATGCGGAGGTAAAGGAGGAGCCCGAAGGGCGGGGGACACGCAGCAGAACGCTCGGTCACCCAGACTCTTCGCCGATAACTACACCAGCTTCTTCAGCAGTTCCGCCTTCTTGGCGTCAAACTCTTCCTGCGTCAGGATGCCCTTGGATTTCAGATCGCCCAGCTTCTCCAGCGTGGCCATCACGTCCTCAGGCTTCACACCTGCCACCTGCGCCGCTGCGGCTGCGGCGGGCGTCGCATTGCCTTGCAAACCGCTGGCCAAGTTCTGCGCCAACACCTGGCCCAACGCCACACCAGCCCCCAGGCCCATGGCATCACCCGCAATGCCGCCACCCGAACCAGCGCCCTCGGCAAACTTGGGGATGGCCTGTGCCGTCTGGTACTGCATGAACTTGCCCATGTCGTTGCCGACCATGCCCATGCCGATTTTCTGGTCCAGGATCTTCTGCAGCTCTTCGGGCAACGAGACGTTCTGCACCGTCATGCCTTCGAGCTTCAGGCCAATCTTTTCAAACTCGGGCGCCAGCTGGCGCACCAACGCCTGCGCAAAGCTCAGCTGATTCGCCGCCAGGTCCAGAAACGCAATGCCGCTGCTGGCCACGGCGTTGCTGATGTTCTGCAACACCAGGCCGCGCAGCTGACCATCGATATCAGCCGTGGTGTAGCGCTCGCGCGTGCCCGAGATTTCGGTGTGGAACAACTTGGGGTCGGCAATGCGGAAGTTGTAGTTGCCAAAGGCACGCAGGCGCACGGCGCCAAAGTCTGCGTCGCGGATGGTGATGGGCTGGGGCGTGCCCCACTTCTGGTCGATCTGCTGGCGCGTGCTGAAAAAGTACACATCGCTCTTGAACGGGGACTCGAAGAGCTTGTCCCAGTTCTTCAGGTAGGTGAGCACCGGCAGCGTTTGCGTGGTGAGCGTGTGGGTGCCGGGGCCAAACACATCGGCCGCCTTGCCTTCGTTCACGAACACCGCCAGCTGCGACTCGCGCACGATGAGCGTGCCGCCATTCTGGATTTCCATGCCCGCCATGGGGAAGCGCCAGGCCAGCGTGCCATCGTCTTCCTCAGTCCACTGAATGACGTCAATAAACTGTTTCTTGATGAAGTCCATCAGTCCCATAGCCAGCTCCCGTTGGTGATTTAGGTGGGAAATGATACTTCCCGCGCGTGGCAACACCAAACCAGCCACATGGCCCCTGCATTCAGGGTGTCAATGCGTCAACCAAGCCCGGGCAAACTCTTCTTGCGCCGCGGGAAAGTACTCGATCTGGAACGGCACCATGGTGTTGAACAGGAACAGCAGCGCGTTGTCGCGCCAGCGCAAGTCCCCCACCACGGCCAGGCGGATGATGTGGCGCTTGATGTAGTGGTCCACGTCAATGTCGTCCCAGCGAACAAAGGCCTCCAGGTTGGAGAAGCCAGGCTCCAGCGTGATCGTCACCAGGCATTGGCCATGCAGCTGCATCAGGTCGTGCATCTGGTGCTTGCAGGCATCCACCTCGGCACGGCGCATGGTGCCGGTGACCCGGATGTTGACCAGGTTGGGGGCTTCAAATTCGACTAGAACTGTCATCGCAACATTCCAACGTTGTAGGGTTTGGCAAAGCGCCGCCCCTGCATTTTGGCGCACGGGCACCGCACTGGGCTATGCTTTGAAATCCCCACCGATACTTCTGACCGCCTTGTCTTCTGCACCGCCCCTCTCCCCGCAGCTGTCTCCCGCCCCCGCCATCGTGCTGGCCGCCGGTCGCGGCGAACGCATGCGCCCGCTGACCGACACCTGCCCCAAACCCCTGCTGGAAGTGCAGGGCAAACCGCTGATGCAGTACCACCTGGAGGCGCTGGCCCAGGGCGGCTTTGACCAAGCCGTCATCAACACGGCTTGGCTGGGCGAACAGATTGAGGCGCACTTTGGAAGCAAAATTGGCACGCAGCCCCCGTCAATATTGCACGAACAGCTATCAAAAACAGAGCGCCCTCCCGCGCCCATGGCGCTGCACTACTCGCACGAAGGGCGCGACTTTGGCGGTGCGCTGGAGACCGCCGGCGGCATTGCCCGGGCCCTGCCGCAGCTCGCACCCGTGTTCTGGTCCATGGCGGGCGATGTCTATGCACCCGACTTTGTCTTCACCCAGGCCGCGGTAGACCGCTTTGCCGCCAGCGGCAAGCTAGCCCACCTGTGGCTGGTGCCCAACCCGCCGCACCACCGCAAGGGCGACTTTGGGCTGGAGCAGGTAGACGCCCACGGCATGGGCCAGTGCACCGACCCACCGGTGGACAGCACCGCGCCGCGCTACACCTACAGCACTTTCGCGCTGTTCCGCCACGCCCTGTTTGCCGCACCCTGGTGCGAGATCCCGCCCGGCAACCCGCAGGGCGTCAAGGCCCCGCTGGCACCGCTGCTGCGCAAAGCCATGGCGCAAGCGCAGATCAGCGCCGAGATTTACACTGGCCGCTGGACCGATGTCGGCACGCCCGAGCGACTGGCAGAACTCAACCGACCCACACCATGACCACACCCCTCCAAGCCGACTACGCCGTCCGCCGCGCCACGCTGGCAGCCCGCATTGGCAAGCACGGCGTGGCCGTGCTGCCCACCGCCCCCGAGCAGCAACGCAACCGCGATGCGGACTTTCTGTTCCGCCACGACAGCTATTTCTACTACCTGAGCGGTTTCACCGAGCCCAAGGCTTGGCTGGTCATCACCGGCGACGGCAAGACCACGCTGTTCTGCCAGCCTAAAGACCTGGAACGCGAGATCTGGGACGGCTTTCGCACAGGGCCCGACGCTGCGCCTGCCGCGCTGGGTGTCGACGCCGCTTACTCGGTGGATGAGCTGGACCAACGCATGCCCGCGCTGCTGGACGGGGCCGATGCCGTCTGGTACCCCTTTGCGACACACAAGGGCCTGGAAACCCGGGTGGACGGCTGGCTCAGCGGCTTGCGCGCACGCGTGCGCTACGGCGCGTTGACGCCCGAGCAAGTGCGCGACCTCTGCGGCCCGCTGGATGAAATGCGCTTGGTGAAGGACGCCTACGAGCAAGACACCATGCGCCGCGCCGCGCAGATCAGCGCAGGCGCCCACATCCGCGCCATGCAGCTGTCGGCCCGCATGCTGCGTGCCGGCCAAGACGTGCGCGAGTACCACCTGGACGCCGAGCTGCTGCACGAATTCCGCCACCACGGCTCGCAGTACCCGGCCTATGGCTCCATCGTCGCCGCGGGTGCCAACGCGTGTGTATTGCATTACCGGGCCGACGCGGGCGCCGTGCGCAGTGGCGAGCTGGTGCTGATCGACGCGGGATGCGAGCTGAACGGCTATGCCAGCGACATCACGCGCACTTTCCCGGCCAATGGCAAGTACAGCGGGCCGCAGCGCGCGCTCTATGACCTGGTGCTGGCCTCACAGATCGCTGCCGTCAACGCGACCAAGGCAGGCGCCCGTTTTACCGACCCGCACGAGGCTACCGTGAAAGTGCTGGCGCAAGGCATGCTGGACCTGGGCCTGCTCAACAAGAACAAGGTGGGCAGCCTGGACGATGTGATCGAGAGCCGCGCCTACTTCCAGTTCTATATGCACCGCACGGGCCACTGGCTGGGCATGGATGTGCACGACTGCGGCAGCTACACCGAGCCCAGCGAGCTGGGCCAGGGCAGTGTGCGCAAGGACGCGCTGAGCGGCGACACCATCGTCAACCGCCCCGCCCGCATTCTGCGCAGCGGCATGGTGCTGACGATTGAACCCGGCATCTATGTGCGCCCTGCCGAGGGCGTGCCGGAGCAGTTCCACAACATCGGCATCCGCATTGAGGACGACGCCATCGTCACCGACACGGGCTGCGAGCTCATCAGCCGTGGTGTGCCAGTAGAGCCCGACGCCATTGAAGCGCTGATGCGCGGCTGACATGGCCACCCGCAAGTTCACGGTGAGCCCCCCTGCGCCTGCGGCGCAGCGAGCCCCCTTGTCGCTACGGCTGGAGCGGCCACAGCTGACCGTGTCCTTGCGCCGCAATGCGGTGAAGGCCTTTGTCATTGCCAAAAATCACCACGTGGTGATTGGCATCGTGCGCTGGGGGCTGGAATATGGCCTGTTAGCCATCTCGGAGACGGGCGACTACCTGCGTGTGAATGGCTCGTACGTAGAACTGCTGGAGCCGCAAGAGGTGCGCACAGCCATCATCAAGATCTTCATGAGCGGCGAACTGCCGCCAGGCCGTTCCAGGGGCGACGGACCTCCGGTATGGGGCATGGAATTTCTCTTGGGAGGCACTGACTCACTGCGTTGATGTGTCGCCGGCCTCGGCGGCACGGTGCACTTCTTCCCAGTGGCGCTTGGGCACATGGCCCAGCAGGCGCTCCACCACCGTCTCCACCACCTCGGCGTTGATTTCGTGGCCCAGAAAGGGGATCACATCAGCCGTCACGTCCGCACCCAGGCTCACCAAGTGCTCGGCGGCGGACACGGTGTAGCCGTAGTGCATGACCGCGTCGCTCTTGCCGTGAACCATGTGCAGGGTGGTGTGGGCATGCGGCAACTGCGGCAGCTGGGCAAAACGACCCGACAGGGCCACCACGCGGCCGGCAATGTGCTGCTCCAGCTGCGTGGACTCCAGCGCCATGATGGCGCCTTGCGAAAAACCCACCAACGCGGTGGCCTCGGCCGCCACACCGCTCTGGGCCTGCCAGCGCTGCACCATGTTCACGAATTCAGGCATGGCCTCGGCCACGCGGGCGGGGCGGTTCTCTTCGGTGATCTCACGCACCGAAAACCATTGGTAGCCCTGGCCAAAGTCCGACGCATGGGGCGCCTGGACGCTGACAACGAGCGCCTCAGGAAACGCCGCCGCCAGCTGCTGCCCCAGCGGCACCAGGCCCTGGGGCGTGGCGCCCACGCCGTGGTTCAGCAGAAACAGTTGTTTGGCAGGGCCTGCAGGTTGTTGGACGACGATATCAGCCATGCTGTGCCTCCTGTGTGTGACCATGGCCGCGCAGCGTGATGCGCGCGAACACAAACGCCACGATAGCCGATCCGGCAATGCCGGCAATCATGGGGCGGGCTGTGCCATCGGCCAGCACGCCGGTCACCGCCATCACGACAGCGCCCGTGACGAACTGCAAGGTGCCCATCAGTGCGGAGGCCGTACCTGCAATCTCGCCATGCTCTTCCAGCGCCAGCACGGCGGTGGTGGGCACGACCAGGCCCAGAAAGCCATAGCCGATGAACATCATGGCAATCATCACGTCCAACCGCTCCACACCGGCCAGATTCACCGCCAGCAGCAGCGTCATCATGGCGGCGTAGCCCACCACGGCAAACTTCACCAGGCGCACCAGTCCAAACTTGGCGCTGAGCTTGCCGGTGAATTGAGAGATGCCAATAAAGGAGGCCGCGTTGGCCGCAAACGCAATGCTGTACTGGCGTGGGGTCAGGCCATAGTGGTCAATCAGCACGAAGGATGAATTGGCCAGGTAGGCGAAGAAGCTGGAGATGCCAAAGGCACCGATGAACACCAGCCCCAGAAAATGCTTGTCGCGCAGTAGCACGCCATAGGCCGCCAGGGCACTGCCCACACTGCTGTTCACACGCTCTTTCGCGGGGCGGGTTTCGGGCAGGCTGGTGGCCAACAGGATCAGGCCCAGCACGGCGGCCACGGTCACGGCCCAGAACACACTGCGCCAGCCAATGGTCTCGATCAGCACGCTGCCAGCCAGCGGCGCCAGGATGGGCGACACGCTGAACACCAGCATCAGCAGCGACATCAGGCGGGCGGCGTCATGGCCGGTATGCAGGTCGCGCACCACGGCGCGCGGAATCACCATGCCGGCGCAGGCGCCCAGACCCTGGATGAACCGCAAGCCCACCAGGGTGTGGATATCGGGTGCCAGCGCACAGCCCACACTGGCCACGGCAAACAGCACCAAGCCAAAGTACAGCGGCGCCTTGCGGCCCACCATGTCGGACACGGGGCCGTAAATGATCTGGCCAATGCCCAGAGAGATGAAAAAGGCCATGAGGCTGGCCTGCACTGCACCCATGGAAGCACCCAGACTCTGCCCGATGGAGGGCAGGGCGGGGAGGTACATGTCGATGGCGAAGGGGCCGATGGCCGACAGCAGGCCGAGCACCAGGGCGGTGCCGAAGAAGGAAGTTTTCATAGGGGCGAAAGCATACCCCCGAGACCCCAACCTGCACGGGCCTAGGGGTACTGCGGCGCAGGCCTTAGTTGGCCTTCAGGAAGTCACCCACTTCCAGCAGGATCAGCTCGTTGTCGTCCGCCTTGTTGGGCTCGCGGCTGCTGGAGAAGGGCAGGTTGTTGTCGTTGCCCACGATGATGTGGGTGGCATCCACCACGTCCACGTTCTCAATCGTGAAGAAGGGGAAGGCCAGCACGCCACTGGTCAGAGGCTTGCGCGCCAACTGGTTAGGGTCAGCAATCGCCATCAGGTCGACGTAGCCCACCTTGCGCAGCGGGCCGCCCACATTGGCCTCGTTCAGCTCGATCTTGTAGACGCGTTTGAACTTGGCGATGTCATGGAAGCAGTCCGTGCGCTTCTGGCCTTCGGGGCAGGCTTTATCGGCCGTGCCTTCGCCGTTATCGCGTTCGATGATCAGGCCCATGGTGTCGTTGACCATGTTGAAGTCACCAATGGCGTTGCTGTTGGCTTCCAGCACGTACTTCCAGTGGCGGCCGGTCCAGCGTTCGGCCTTCACATCAAATTCCAGCACGCGCAGGTACTGCTTGCCATCCAGCATTTCGTAGGCCTTGCCGGCGTCGTCCCACACTGCGCCTTCCAGCAGCGCGTAGAGCTTGCTGCCGTCGGGCGAAGACGCCATGCCCTCAAAGCCCTTGGAGCGACGCACCTGGAACTTCACCTCGCCACCGGGCGCGCTGGGCGTGGTCACTGCTGGGTGGTCGGGGGAGCGCACCACCTTGCCGTCCACCAGGGTCTCAAAAACCGCCTGCACCTTGCCCTTGAGGTCGGCCTTGATCAGGTAGGGGCCAAACTCGTCGCCAATCCACAGCGCGCCGCCGGCGATCTGGAAGCTCTCGGTGTCAAAGTCCGAGCCCGTCAGGTAGCGCTGCTTGCTCCCTTCGTGGACGATGCGAAACGGTACTTTCTTATCGGGGTCGTGCAAGAACACAGTGCCAAGGCGCTTGAAGTGGCCGGTCTTGAAGTCCACCGTGTAGTGGTTCAGGTAGAGCATGGCGTCGGGCGAATTGGCCTTGGCGCCAAAGCCGTTGTCGGTCAGCAGCCAGTAGCTGCCGTCTTGCATGCGCTTGATGCCCGAGTGGCCTTGCAGCGGCTGGCCCTTGAAGGGCAGCGACACCCCTGTGGGGCGACCGCCGGACAAGCCTTCCACGCTGCCCAGCGTCTCCACCCGCTGGCCGGTGGTGAACTTGCCACTGACCTGCAGATCGGCCGGCGCGTCCTTGGGGGCGGGAATGAAGCTTTGTGCTGGCAACACGGCGTGGCCGGCAAGCGTGGCGGGGTAGGCCTGCTGGGCCTGGGCGGGAACCACCAGCGTGGTGAGCACCGCAGCGGCCAGGGCAAGGGGATAGCGCATGGGAAAAGTCCTCCATTGGAAAGGGGGCAGTGTTCCCGGGCCATGTGACAGCGTGGTGAAAGTGGTGCGGCATCGATAGCCCCTATCAATGAATTAGTAAATGTCGATTGGCTTCAATGCCCTGCTTTCCATACCATTGCGGTCATGGCTGTGGAAATGGTTTCTGCAGCACCCGCCACCCCAGGAGAGCACTATGTCCACCACCGCCCGCCCCGAGATCAAAACCCTTGCCAACCTGGAAGCCGCGTTTGCCGGCGAGTCCATGGCGCACATCAAGTACCGCTACTTTGCCAAGCTGTCGCGTGAGATGGGTGACGAGGCCACAGCCCGCACCTTTGAGGAAACCGCGGACCAGGAAGTCATGCACGCGTTTGGCCACCTGGACTTGCTCTACCCCAAGGCCAGCATGACGCCTGCCAAGGCGCTGCAAATCGCCATCGACGGCGAGACCTACGAGTACACCGAGATGTACCCCGGTTTCCGCGCCACCGCCGAGGCCGAGGGCAACGTCGCTGCCGTGGCCGAGATGAACGAGCAGATCGAGGAGAGCAAGGTGCACGCGGCACAATTCAAGGCCACGCTGGAAAAAGCCCAGAAGCGCTTTGCCGCCCTGGCCCGCGTGGAAGAGCGCCACGCCAACCACTACAAGGCCCAGTTGGCCAGTTTGAGCGCCTGAGGCTTTTCGCAAACACTATTAATTTGATAGCTACTTGCGCATATTCTGCGAGGGCTAGCGCCTGATTTCACCCATAACTTGAACCGAGAACCTCCATGAACACCTATATTTGCATCGTTTGCGGCTTTGTGTACGACGAGACCGCTGGCCGCCCCGAAGACGGCATTGCGCCGGGTACCGCTTGGGCCAGCGTGCCCGACAGTTGGGAATGCCCCGACTGCGGCGTGGCCAAGGCCGACTTCGAGATGGTGGCGCTCTGATCTAGACTCCCCTGCTTTCCTTCACCCCACCGCAGAGCCCACCGCATGAGTGACCTGACCCCTTCCCAGCCCGCCACCTCTGACCCCATCCTCATCATCGGCGCGGGCCTGGCCGGCTGGACCACAGTGCGCGAATTCCGCAAGCTGGACACCACCACCCCCGTGGTGCTGGTCACCTCGGACAGCGGCGACTTCTACGCAAAACCCACGCTCTCCAACGCCTACGCCCAGAAGCGCACGCCGGCCCAACTGGTGAGCACACCTGCGGCCAAGATGGTGGAGACGCTGAATGTGACGCTGCTAGCCCAGCACCGCGTGGAGTCGCTGAACACGGTGGCCCGCAGCGTGGTGCTAACCCACAACGGCCGGACGCAAACCTTGCGCTACAGCCGACTGGTGCTGGCCACCGGGGCCCTGCCCATCCGCATACCGGTGGGCGGCACAGCCGCGGACCAGGTGAAATCCATCAACAACCTGGACGACTTCGGCGCTTTCCACCAGGCCCTGGGGGTGGACCCCAGCGCCGCGGAACCCGCGGCCCCTAAGACCGTGCTCATCATGGGTGCAGGCCTGATCGGCTGCGAGTTTGCCAACGACCTCGTGCACGCCGGTGCCACGGTGCATGTAGTGGATCCCGCCCCACGTCCGCTCTCGCTGCTGCTGCCCGCCGAAGCCGGTGACCAACTCAAGGCGGCCCTGGAAGCGCTGGGTGTGGTTTGGCACTTTGGCACCACGGTGACCGCAGTGGATAGTGCGGACGGTGGCCTGAACGTGCAGTTGGCCGACAGCAGCCGCGTGACTGCGCACATGGTGCTCAGCGCCATTGGCCTGCGCGCCGACACCACCTTGGCCGCTTCGGCGGGTCTGCTCTGCGAGCGCGGCATCGTCGTGGACGACACGCTGCAAACCTCGGTCGCAGGTGTTTACGCGCTGGGCGACTGTGCGCAGTATGCCTCGGCCGGACAACGCACCCTGCCCTACGTGATGCCCATCATGAACGCGGCCAAGGCCTTGGCCGCCACACTGGCCGGCACGCCCACCGCGCTGGTGTTTCCGCTCATGCCCGTCAGCATCAAAACCCCCGCACTGCCCATCGTCGTGGCGGCTGCGCACCCGGCCTTGGTGGGTGCGTGGAAAGCGGGTGACGGCGAAGGCATCTGGCAGTTCACCGAAGGCGACGGCACCCAGCGCGGCTTTGTGCTCACAGGCAAAAACACGGCCCGCCGCATGGAGCAAAGCAAGGCGACGCTGCCCTGAAGCCCCGAATAACCCCATTCTTTATTCGCATAAAGTTGGCCTCCTCTGCAACCGCGGTACCGCAGACGAGGTCTACAATCCAAAGCCCATGACCGAGCCGGGGGACATGCGCGTTTGCTAGAGCCCCTCGCCGCAGAGGACTCTTAATGCCCCAGCAACCCGCTCCCCTCGTCCCCCATCCCCCCGTTTCCAATTCGGCCGAAAAGAAAGCGCAACTGCGCCAAGCCGCGCTGGAGTACCACGAGTTCCCGACCCCCGGCAAGATCGCCATCTGTGCGACCAAGCAGCTGATCAACCAGCATGACTTGGCGTTGGCCTACTCGCCCGGCGTGGCTGCACCCTGCGAAGAAATCGTCAAGGACCCCAACAACGCCTTCAAGTACACCAGCCGCGGCAACCTGGTGGCAGTCATTACCAACGGCACGGCAGTATTGGGTTTGGGCGACATTGGCCCGCTGGCCTCCAAGCCGGTGATGGAAGGCAAGGGCGTACTGTTCAAGAAGTTCGCCGGCATTGATGTGTTCGATCTGGAGATCGACGAGAAGCACGATCTGGACAAGCTGGTCGACATCATCGCCTCACTGGAACCCACGTTCGGCGGCATCAACCTCGAAGACATCAAGGCGCCCGACTGCTTTTATGTAGAACGCAAACTGCGCGAACGCATGAAGATCCCGGTCTTCCACGACGACCAGCACGGCACCGCCATTTGCGTGGGTGCCGCCATGCTCAACGGCCTCAAGGTCGTTGGCAAAGACCCCAAGAACGTCAAGCTGGTGACCTCGGGCGCCGGTGCGGCTGCGCTGGCCTGTTTGGGCCTGCTGGTCAAGCTGGGCATTCCGCGTGAAAACATCTATGTGACCGACTTGGCCGGCGTGGTTTACGCGGGTCGCACTGAACTGATGGACGAAGACAAGGCCGTCTTCGCACAAAAAACCGATGCGCGCACGCTGCGCGAAGTGATTGCCGGTGCCGACATTTTCCTGGGCCTGTCCGCCGGTGGCGTGCTCAAGCCCGACATGGTGGCCTCCATGGCCGCCAAGCCGCTGATCTTCGCGCTGGCCAACCCCACGCCCGAAATCCTGCCGGAAGAAGTGAAAGCCGTGCGCGACGACGCCATCATGGCCACCGGTCGTACCGACTACCCCAACCAGGTCAACAACGTCCTGTGCTTCCCCTACATCTTCCGCGGCGCGCTGGATGCAGGCGCCTCCACCATCACGTTGGAGATGGAGATTGCCGCGGTGCACGCCATTGCTGAGCTGGCCCAGGCCGAGCAGAGCGAAGTGGTCGCTGCGGCCTATGTGGGCGAGCAGCTGGCCTTTGGCCCCGAGTACCTCATCCCCAAGCCGTTCGACCCGCGCCTGATGATGAAGATCGCGCCGGCCGTCGCCCAGGCCGCGGCCGACAGCGGCGTGGCGCTGCGCCCCATCCAGGACATGGATGCCTACCGCGAGAAGCTGCAAAGCTTTGTCTACGCCTCTGGCACCACGATGAAGCCCATTTTCACGGCTGCCAAGAAGGCGCTCAAAAAACGCGTGGCCTACGCCGAGGGTGAAGAGGAACGCGTGCTGCGCGCCGCCCAAATCGTGGTGGACGAGGGCTTGGCCCTGCCCACGCTGATCGGCCGCCCCAAGGTGATTGCCGAGCGCGTGGAGAAATTCGGCCTGCGCCTCAAGGAAGGTGTGGACTACAACGTGGTCAACGTCGAGCAGGACCACCGCTACCGCGACTTCTGGCAAACCTACCACCAGATGACGGAGCGTAAAGGGGTGACCGCGCAGGTTGCCAAGATCGAAATGCGCCGCCGCCTGACCCTGATCGGCTCCATGCTATTGCACAAGGGCGACGTAGATGGTTTGATCTGCGGCACTTGGGGCACCACCGCGACACACCTGCATTACATCGACCAAGTCATCGGCAAGCGCCATGGCGGCAGTCCGAGTACCCCGCAGGACGTACAGATTTACGCCTGCATGAATGGTTTGATGCTGCCCAATCGCCAGGTGTTTTTGGTGGACACCCACGTCAACTACGACCCGTCCGCCGAAGAGCTCTGTGAAATCACCGTCATGGCGGCCGAAGAGATGATGCGTTTTGGCTTCAAACCCAAGGCCGCCTTGCTGAGCCACTCCAACTTTGGCAGCAGCAACGAGCCCAGCGCCGTCAAAATGCGCCGCACCCTGGAGCTGCTGCGCGAGCAGGCTCCTTGGCTGGAAGTAGATGGTGAGATGCACGGTGACGTGGCGCTGGACGGTGCCGCCCGCAAGGCACTAATGCCCAACAGCACATTGCACGGAGACGCCAACCTGCTGGTCTTGCCCAACATCGACGCCGCCAACATTGCCTACAACCTGCTCAAAACTGCCGCCGGCGGCAACATTGCCATTGGGCCCGTGCTGCTGGGTGCGGCCAAGCCCGTCCATGTGCTGACTGCCAGCACCACGGTGCGCCGCATCGTGAACATGACGGCGCTTACCGTGGCGGATGCAAATGCAACACGTTAAGGGATTTTGTAACAGTTAGCGCACACTTTACTTTGTAAAGACCCCGCAGGCCTTGCTCATTTCTTGAGCAAGGCCTTGCTTTTTTGTGCCGAATCCACGACACTACGCACTTGCTTTTCCGGGTTTACCCGCGGTAGTCACACAAGGATTCAGGGTGCGCAAGGGTGTATTCAAGTTAGTACTTACTGGCTTGGTTTTGGCTGCAGCAGTGTCTGTAGACCTCACCTTCGCCAAAGACGTGCCTTGGCCGTTGGCCACTCCCTCCGTGGAAGTGGGCAGCCTTCCAGCCCCCGCCCGTGCAACCTATGCGCTGGTCCGGCAAGGCGGTCCTTTTCCCTACGCCAAAGATGGCGTGGTCTTCGGCAATCGGGAGCGTTTGCTGCCCTTGCAAAAGCGCGGCTACTACCGGGAATACACCGTGAACACACCGGGCTCTTCGGACCGGGGAGCACGACGAATTGTGTGCGGTGGCCCGGCCACTGTGCCAGATGCCTGTTACTACACGACCGATCACTATGCGAGTTTTCGCAAGATCGTGCCTTGAATTGAATTTTGTACTTTGAGAAAGAGAATCGGGGATGGATACGCCACTTCGAACTGTCAGAACGAATATCGTTCAATCGATCCGCGCCTTCCGGGTGTCGGATCTGCAAGAGGCCGCACAGGGCTTGGGACACCACTTTCTGTACGCCAACCTCGCCAATGCGCAGACCAAGCAGGATGTGCTGGACATGATCGGCCAGCAGTTCATGCTACCGACCACCGTCAGCAAGAATTTTGACGCGCTGTACGACAGCATGACCGACCCGGTGCACAAGTCGGGCCCACAGCCTGGCTTCATCGCCGTGCTGGAGCACATCCCTGCGAACGTGAAGTTCGACAAGGAAGCGCGTGAGCAGCTGCTGGACATCTTCCGCGACACCGCCGACTACTGGGGAGACCGGAAGATACCGTTCAGATGCTTCTATTCTTTTCTGTAGCCCGTTCTGCACACACCAGCCAAGCAGAACGGGCGAACGAGGCAAGCAGCGAAGCCGTGTCCACCGAAGTGGTCGGCGTCGAATTGACTACCGAAACCGGCGAGAAGATGCCCACCGACAAGTTGTTGGACGTCTCTCCCCTGGCGCTGCGCATGAGCAGCCCCTTCAACGCAGGGTACTGGCTGGCGGCCGCGTAAGCGGCAAGCTCCCACCTTCCTGCCGGGCGGTCCGCTGCCCAAAACCAAGCCTGTCCTCGCGACAGGCTTTTTTTTGGACGCTGTACTATTGCGACAAACAAAGAGACACTCGTTGGCATGGGCATCCTGGCAAGGCTTTTACCCAAGGCGCTGAAGCGCAGGCTTCTGGCCGCCCTGTCAGATGGAGATGACAAGTTTTCACGGGTGTTCAACACCAGCGCGGAGTGGATTGTCATCACCCGGCTGGACGACAGCACGATTGCCGAGGCCAATACCGGGTTCGAAACCATCAGCGGCTACCTGCGCAGCGAAGTGCTGGGGCACCGGATGGCGGACTTCAATGTCTGGGCCCAGCCCGCCCAACGCACTGCGCTGGTGGCTGAAATGTTGCAAAACGGTTCGGCCCGCAATCACCTGGTGACCCTGCGACGGCGCGACGGTGCGCTTCGCGACTGCATGGTCAACTGTGCGCTGATTGCGCTGGACGGCACCGAGCCTTCCCACGCCGTATGGATTGCACGGGATATCACCGAGCACAACGTGGTGTACGAGCAGTTCAAGGCGGCCTTTCGGCTGACCCCCGACTTCATGTCTATCTCACGCATGGATGACGGCAAGTATGTGGAGGTAAATGCCGCGTTCGAGCGCATCACGGGTATCAGCCGTAGCGATGCCATTGGCAAGACTTCCACCGAACTGCGCATCTGGGCCGAACCCGAAAAGCGGCGCGACCTGACACGCCTGCTGCGGGCCGAGGGGGCCGTGAACGACTACGCCATGGCGCTGAATGTGCGCGATGGCCAGGTGCGCGAGGCTTTGCTCAATGCGGCCTCGTTCGAGTCGCGTGGCGAGCGCTACATCATCGCCCTGCTGCGCGATGTAACCGACGAACGCCGCGCAGCACGCGCATTGCAGGAAAGCGAGTCGCGCTTTGCGCGGCTGTTTGAGCAATCGCCGCTGCCCATGTGCTATTCCAGCACCCAGAACGACTTTCAGACAACGCAATGGAACCTGGCCTGGTTTGATGCCTTCGGCTTCGATCCGGTGCAAGACCAGGGCAAATCCGGCCTGACCCTGGGAATCTGGGTGAATCCGGAGGACCGCGCACGCATGCTGGGCATGACGGTGCAGGGCACGGCCTTCACTGACGTGGAGGTACAGATGCGACGCCGTGACGGCGAGCTGCGCTGGATCTCGTTGTCTACACGGCTGTTTGAGGAAATGGACCGCACCATGGTACTGTTCACCTACTTTGACATCACCGAACGGCGACGCGCTCAGCAAGGCATTCTGGAGCTCAACACCCAGCTGGAAGCCCGCGTGGCGCGGCGCACCGCCGAACTGCAAGGCGCCAACCAGGAGCTGTCCGAGACGCTGGACACCCTGAAAGTGGCGAAGGATCACCTGGTCCAATCGGAAAAACTGGCCGCCTTGGGCGCGTTGGTGGCCGGCGTGGCGCATGAACTCAACACACCCATTGGCAACGGGCTGACCGTAGCCAGCTCGCTGGAACACCGCATCCGTGACTTCCGCCATCTGACTGCCACCGGACTGCGCAAGTCAGACCTGCAGGGCTTTCTGGACGACATGCAGCTGGCCTCGGACATCATGGTGCGCAACTTGGGCCGCTCCGCTGCACTCGTAGCCAGCTTCAAACAAGTCGCAGTGGACCAGACGAGCTCACAGCGGCGCAAGTTTGACTTGGCCGCGGTGGTGGGTGAAATTCTGGTCACGCTCAACCCGGCAATTCGCAAAACGGCCTGCACCGTCAGCACCCGGATTGATGAGGCGCTGACCATGGACAGCTACCCCGGCCCACTGGGCCAGGTGCTCACCAACCTGATCAACAACGCGGTGTTGCATGGCTTTGAGCCCGGGGAGGAAGGCAAGATTGAAGTACAGGCCTGGGCCAAAGACGGCCAGCATGTGGTGATTGAGGTGCGTGACAGCGGACACGGTATCCAGAGCGAGGACTTGCACCGGGTATTTGATCCCTTCTTCACCACGCGACTGGGCCAGGGCGGCTCGGGGCTGGGGCTGCACATCGTGCACAACCTGGTGGGCAGCGTGCTCGGCGGGCGCATTGAGGTACACAGCCGACCGGAAGCCGGTGCCACCTTCACCATGACCCTGCCGATGACTGCACCAGAGCGGCTGGACGCGACGGCGGCGCCCATCAGCGACGGCTAGCGCAGCTGCTGGACCAGGCCTACGTATTCGTCCACCGGCACTTCCTGCGCGCGGCGCTGCACGTCAAAGTTGCCGGCAAAACCCTTGTCCTCCAACCAACGGCCCAGCGTGTGCCGCAGCAGCTTGCGGCGCTGGCTGAAGGCCACCTGCACCATCTCGGAAAACAGGGCCTGGTCGATCGCCGGCGGTTGTGCCAGCGGAACCATGCGCACCACGGCACTGTCCACACGCGGCGGCGGGTCAAAGCTTTCGGGGGGCACAAACAGCACGTCTTCCATGGCGTAGCGCCATTGCAGCATCACGCTCAGGCGGCTGAAGTCCGAGGTGTCGGGCTGCGCCACCATGCGGTCAATGACCTCTTTTTGCAGCATAAAGTGCTGGTCTTCAATGCAGTCCACATGGCCCAGCAGGTGGAACAGGATGGGCGTGGAAATGTTGTACGGCAGGTTGCCTACCACGCGCAGCTTCGGGCGAATCGCCGGTGCAGCATCTGAAGCCACTATGGTTTTGGTAGCTGCTGACGCAATGTCTATGCGGGCAAAGTCCACATTCAGCACATCCGACTCGATCACGGTCAACTGCCCGTGGCTGCGCAGGCGCTTGGCCAGGTCGCGGTCCAACTCGATGACCGTGAGGTGCCCCAGGCGCTCCACCAGGGGTTGCGTCAACGCCGCCAGACCAGGGCCGATTTCCACCATGGGGTCACCCGGCTTGGGGTCGATCGCCCGCACGATGGCATCGATGATGCCCCCGTCGGACAGGAAGTGCTGGCCGAAACGCTTGCGGGCGATGTGTTGGGTCATACGCGTCCTCGCGTGAGCGCCGCAGGGCCGCCCCAAGGCGCGAGGACCCCCTTGGGGGGCAGCGTACGACACGAAGTGCGGAGCGTGGGGGTCATCACTGTGGAGCTTCGCGCATCTCGACGAAGGCGCGAGCGCGTATATCCTGCGCCCAGGTGGTGTAGGCCTCGTCGTAGCGGCTGCGACGCAGTTGGTTGCGCACCGATTCGCGCACCTGCTGCTGGCTCAACTCAACTTTGCGACGCTCCATGAGTTGGATTAGGTGCACGCCGAACCGCGAGATCAGCGGTGCGCTGATCTGGCTCTCACTCAAACGGTCCATAGCCTCTTCAAACTCGGGCACAAACATGCCAGGGGAGGCCCAGCCCAAGTCACCGCCCTGTTCCGCGGTCGAATCCTGAGACAGCTTGCGCGCCTCGGCGGCAAAGTCGGTCTTGCCGGCAACGATGCGCTGGCGCACCTCGGCCAACTGGGCCACGGCCTGGGCCGGTGGCAGCTGGGGGGTGACCCGCAGCAAAATGTGGCGGGCCCGGCTCTGGGTGATGGTTTGCACCAGGCGGCTGGGGGGGCGCTTCTCCACCACCTTGAGGATGTGGAAGCCCGCACCGGAGCGCACGATGTCAGACACCTCACCTACCTTGAGCTTTTGCGTGGCCAGCACGAAAGAGGGCGGATAGCGATCGGCACGGCGCAGGCCCAACTGGCCGCCATTGCTGCGATCGGCTGCAGACACCTCTTTCACCAGGCGGTCGAAATCTTCACCACCGCGAATGCGCTCCAGCAGCTTCTGCGCCTGCACAAAAAGGGCTGCCGCTTGCTCGGGCGAGGCCTTTTCGGGCACAGCCACCAAAATCTGCGCCAGGTTGATGTCAAAGGTAAACGGGTCGGTGTTGGCGGCCTGTTGCTCCAGCATGGCACGGTCCACGTCCACGTCCGACACCTTGATGGTGGCCTCCACATCGCGTTCATGCAGGCGGTTGAGCATGAGCTGGTCACGCAGGCCATCGCGGAAGGTGGCCACCGACACGCCGTCCTTGGCCAAGCGCTCGTACAAGCCCGCCACATCCACCTGGTTCTGGCTGGCCACGGTTTGCTCGGCCCGGTCAATCGCAGGGGTGTCGATGCGGATGCCGGTTTCGCGTGCGAGCTGCAGCTGGGCGCGGTCGTTGATCATGCGCTCCAGCACCAGTCGGCGCAATTCGGCGGGCGCCGGTGCGGGCTTGCCCTGTTGGGCCAGCTGCAGCGCCACGCGCTTGACCTCCAGCTGGACCTCTTGGTTGGTGATGGGGTCAGAGTTGACCACCGCCACGATGTAGTCCAGCGATTGCGGGGTTTGCGCTTGCAGTGGCACCACTGCCATGCCGCACAAACAGACCAGGGCCCATGCCCACACGCGAAATTTCATGGTATTCAATCGTAGTTACTGAAGCGACTATTGGTGCCGCCCACTTCTCGCAAGTTCTGGTAGCGTGAAATATTGGATTTCAGGGTTTGCAGCGGGCTCACGCCCAGTCGGGTAAAGCCGACAAACTCCAGCTCGAATTTGATGCTCTCGGTGGCCGAGGAGGTGCTGGTCTGCACCCGGCCCACCACCACCCGCGCCAGCCAGCAGCCCGCATCGTACTCGACGCCCAACAGGGTGTCGACCAGGCGGCGCTCGTCCATGCTGTAGTTCATGCGGCCCACGGCGTAGTAGCGGCCCTCGCCCATGCCACGCCCGGCGCCCAGGTCCTGGCCACGGTCGCCCCACAGGTCGTTGAGCGGCCACTGCCAGCTCACATCCACCTGTTCGCTCACATCACGCTGAAAGCGATACGCCAGGTTGACCACGCGGTAGTTGCTCGGGCTGTACCGGGTGCCGATGGTGGAACGCTCTGACTTGTCGGTGCGCGGGTTGTACTGCACCGTGGAGTCCAGCGCCCAGCGTTCGTTCACATTCACCGCGGCGCCGAACAATACGTCGCTGAACCCGGGCAAGGCTGTGGCCGTGGAGGGCGTCAGCGTGACCTTCTGCTCTTCAAACCGGAAACGCTGGGCCACACCAAAGCGTGCCAGCTGCACGCCAGTATCTGCATCCAGCAGGCGGGTGGTCACGCCCAAGGTCAGCAGGTTGTTGTCCGAGATCTTGTCGTGGCCACCAAAGGCGTTCTCGGTGTAGATGCTGGCGAAGTTGAAGTCGTTCGCGCCGGTGTCGTAGTTGGGCAGCAGGCTCTGGTTGTGGTACGGGGTGCGCACATAGAACGCACGCGGCTCCAAGGTCTGCACCAGCGCGCGGCCGAAATAGCTGGCGTCGCGCTCGAACACCAGGCCCGTGTCCAGGCTGAAGGTGGGCACCGTGCTGTCGGCGGACCGGTTGCCATTGGCAATCGGGTTGTCAAACTGGTAGGCCGCGGTGTGCAGCTGCAGCTTGGGCACCACAAAGCCTGCCGCGCCCACCCAGGGTCGGCTCACCTGAGCGAGACCGTAGACGCGCTGCGCGTTGGGTTGCAGCGTCAGGCTGCGGTCGGCCACAAACTGGGTGTAGTCGCCTTCCAGCGACCAGTCGAACCCAGCCTGGTTGGTCTGCGTGTAACGCGCGGTGAGCTGGGGCACTCGGTCATAGGGCGGAACAATCGGCGCCGTGGGGTCCTGCAGGGTTTGCCACTGCAGCACGCTGGCGGTCAGCGCTACCGGACCCTCGGCCCAGCTGACCGACGCGTTATTGGGCAGCAGGCGCTGGGTCAGCGAACCGCTGGAGCGCGTGAAGTCGCGCCAGTAGTTGTCATCGCTGACGCGGTTCAGGTTCAGCAGGTAAGACACATTGCCAATACCTTGCAGGCCGGTGTCGTACGTACCGGTCTGGTTCACGGTGGCACCCCAGCGGTCCGCGCTGCGCAGTTTGTCGCTGGGCATGTAGTTAGCGCGCAGCACGCCCGCGTAGGTGGGCTCCAGGTAGCGAAACTCTGCACCCAGGTCCGCGCCACGCGCGGCCATCACCGTGGGGGTCAGGGTGGCATCGCGGTTGGGCGCAATGTTCCAGTAATAGGGCACGCTGAGCTCGGCGCCATTGACGTTGTCAAATCCGACCGTGGGAGGCAACAGGCCGGACTTGCGCTTGTCACTCAACGGAAAGCTAATGGCCGGCACGGGCAGGATGGGCACGCCCTTGAAGTTCAGGTAGGCACCGTGCGCGATGCCCACGTCTTCGTCGCTGTCAAACGTGATGTTGGCCGCCTTCAGCACCCAGTCAGGCATCCAACCTGGGCCGGGCTTGCGCCGGCAGGTGGTGTAGGTGGCGTCGTGCACCACGGTGGTACTGGCGTCCACAAAATCGGCGCGGCTGGCGTCGCCGTGGGCGTCGCCTTGCAAAAACTGGTAGCGCGGCTGCAGGAAAAAGCCTTCAAAGGCTTCGAGCTTGAGCTCCAGCTGCGGGCCTTCAAACACATTGCCACCGCGGTTGATGCGCACATTGCCTGTGGCTTTGGCCTGGTCGTCGGGGGCGTTGTACTCCAGCCGGTCGGCCTTGATCACCGTGCCAGGCTTGCGCAGCTCGGCCTGGCCTTCGACCACGGTTTCCAGGTCCGGGCGGCCCGAAATGCGTTCACCCAGCAAAAACATGGGGGCGGATTCGCGCTGGGCGGGTGACAACGACTCCTGCAAGCGCTGGGTGGGCAACAGGGTCGCAGGTGCATTCTCGACCGACTCGCCCGCAGGAGCAGCCTCTTGCGCCTGCGCCGCAATCTGCACGCACGCCAGCGCCACCAAAGCCACAAGGCGGGTCAGGGGTGGCGGGCAGTGGGGCGGCCTGCGAGTCAGGTCGCGCGGGGGAAAACGCATGGGGCGGGGTGCAGGGTCAGCAAATCAGGTCGAACAAGGCAGCCAACCAGGACCGTGCGCACAGAGGCGCGGCCATGGGGCTTTGTAGAATGGATTATCCATGAGCCCAAGCCCCTCCCTTTCCCCGAATTCCCCCACCGTGCCCGCCCCTACCGACATCCACTGGACCGACCCGGCCCGCCTAGCGCAGTTCAATGCCTGGTTTGCCAGCGTGCAGGCTTCGCACGGGTTGGACGCCAGCACCCTGGGTCTGGCCTCGGCCGATGCTAGCTTTCGCCGCTACTTCCGCGTGCAGGGCCCCAGCGGCACCCTGGTCATCATGGACGCGCCCCCCGACAAGGAAAACAGCCAGCCCTTTGTGGACATTGCCAGGCTGCTGCGGGACGCCGGCCTGCGTGCGCCCGAAGTGCTGGCCTGGGATGCGCCGCACGGCTTCATGCTACTGACCGACCTGGGTGCGCTGACCATGATGCAGTTCATGGACGCACGCGATGACCTGAACCCCACCTACAGCACCACCGGCCAGGCCCTGAGCGAACCTCCGCTGGACCTGTACCTGGGCGCGGTGGACACGCTCGTGCAGTGGCAACTGGCCTCCCAGCCCGACGTACTGCCACCCTACGACGACGCGCTGCTGCTGCGTGAGTTGGAGCTGTTCCCCCAGTGGTACATAGCCGCACACCGCCAGGTGACGCTGGACGCGGCCCAGCGCAAAGTGCTGGACGACAGCTTTGCGCTGCTGATCCAGAACAACCTGTCCTGGCCCAGCGTCTACGTACACCGCGACTTCATGCCGCGCAACCTGATGGTGCCCCTGGACGGCCTGCCGCCCAAGCTGAGCGCCACCACCCTGGGCGTGCTGGACTTCCAGGACGCGGTCTACGGCCCCATCACCTACGACATCGCCAGCCTCATGCGCGACGCGTTTCTCACCTGGGAAGAAAACTTCTGCTTGGACGTGACCATCCGCTACTGGGAGAAAGCCCGCAAGGCCGGCCTGCCCGTGGGCGACGACTTTGGCGAGTTTTACCGGGGCGTGGAATGGATGGGCCTGCAACGCCATTTGAAGATTGCCGGCATTTTTGCCCGCCTGACCCTGCGCGACGGCAAACCCAAGTACCTGGCCGACACACCCCGTTTCATCCATTACATCCGCAGCACCTGCAACCGCTACATGCAGCTCAAGCCGCTGCTGCGATTGGTGGAGAAGGTGGAAGGCATTGAGGTGCCGACCGCTTTCGCCTTTGGCCGTACATAAAGCAGTTTTTAAGCCAAATTGGCCTCCAGTCCTTATAGGTATTGCGCAAGCAGCTCCTAATTTCATAGCAACCCCTTGCCGCCATGCCCCGCTTCTACTGCCCCACCCCGCTGGTAACCGACGCCCTGCTGGAGCTGCCTGCCGGCGCGGCACGGCACGTGCAGGTATTGCGCCTGCAACCCGGCGATGCCATCACGCTGTTCAACGGCGAGAGCACCGAAGAGTTTGATGCCACGGTCACGCGCATGGGCCGCAGCGATGTGCAAGTGCAGGTGGGTGCCCCGCACGGCACCGCACGCGAGCCCGCCCGCCGTGTGCACCTGGCCGTGGGCATGCCCGCCAACGACCGCATGGACTGGCTGGTGGAAAAAGCCACCGAACTCGGCGTGGCCAGCATCCAGCCGCTCATGACCGAGCGCAGCGTGCTGCGCCTCGCGGGCGAACGTGCCGAGAAAAAAGTGGCGCACTGGCAGAGCGTGGCCATCTCCGCCTGCGAACAGTGCGGCGGCAACCGCGTGCCCACGGTGCACCCGGTGCTCACGCTGGCGCAGTGGCTCAAGGCGCTGCCCGCAGTGGCTGGTGATTCCCAGCGCCTGCTGCTGTCACTGCGCGACGGCAGCGTGGCGCTGCATGCGAAGCCGCCCGCACAAGAGGCTGTGTTTCTCTCCGGACCCGAAGGCGGCCTAGGTGGCGCCGAAGAAGACCTGGCCTTGACCCACGGTTTTGCGCCCGTGTCGCTGGGGCCGCGCATACTGCGTGCGGAGACGGCCGCGCTGGCCGCGCTCACCACCTTGGCACTGCTGCCGTAACCCAACACGCCTCCGGGCGCTTTCCATGAACCGCAACCTCTGGCTGCTGGCCCTGTGCCAGGGACTGTTCCTTACCAACAACGTCACCTTCATCGCCATCAACGGGCTGGTCGGTCTGGCGCTGGCGCCCTATGGCTGGATGGCCACGCTGCCGGTGATGGGCTATGTGGTGGGCGGCGCACTGGCCACACCGCTGGTGGCGCGGACGCAGACGCGTTTTGGTCGGCGCATCTCATTCCAGATCGGACTTGCAGTGGCGGTGGTCTCCGCACTGCTGGGCGCCTGGGCCGTGGCTGAGAAACAATTCTGGTGGCTGGTGGGTGCCACCGTGGTGGCGGGCTACTACAGCGCCAATGGCCAGCTCTACCGCTTTGCCGCGGCGGAGCTGGCGCTGCCCGCGTTCCGTGAAAAAGCCGTGTCGCTGGTGCTGGCCGGGGGCCTGATTGGCGCGGTGGTCGGACCTAACCTGGCGGCGCGCACCCGCACGCTGCTGGACGTGCCGTTTGCCGGCGCTTACGTGGTGTTGGCGGGTGTGGCCCTGCTGGCCATGCTGCTGATGGCGTTTGTGCAGTTTCCCGCGCACCAGCTGCCCACAACTCAGACGGTGCGCGGCCGTCCGCTGTCCGAGATCGCACGCCAACCGGTGTTTCTGGTGGCCTGCATCAGCGCCGCACTGGGCTTCGGCGTGATGAACCTGCTGATGGCCGCCACGCCCCTGGCCATGCAGCAATGCGGCCTGGGCTTTGACGACGCAGCCTTGGTACTGGAGTGGCATGTGATCGGCATGTTTGCGCCGGGATTCTTCACGGGCCACCTGATCAAGCGCTTTGGCACACTCACCATCATGGGCGTAGGCGTGTTGCTGAACTTACTGTGCATTGCCATTGCGCTCAGCGGTGTGGAGCTGCACCAGTTTGTCGCCGCGTTGTTTTTGCTAGGCGTCGGTTGGAATTTTCTGTTCACCGGCAGCACCACACTGTCGCTGGCGGCCTACCGGCCCGAGGAAAAAGACCGGGCCCAGGCGGCCATCAACTTTGGTGTGTTTGCGGTCATGGCACTGACCTCGCTGGCGTCCGGCGCCCTGGTCGTTACCGGAGGCTGGGCCTGGCTGAACCTGGGCTCGCTACCGCCCGTGCTGCTCACCGCCGTGGCACTGCTATGGCTGGCGGCACGCCAGCGCAGCGCCCGCGCCGGCTAGGTTTACTGGGCCAGCAGGGCGTCCTTGAGTTTGAAGTCGGCGGGCACCGGGCCTACCCAGATCCGCAGCACCATGTTGAAAAACTCGGTATCCCCCACCGGCGCACCCTGGGCCTGGCCCTGGATGTAGAAGGTCGTGCCCTTGCCGGGCACATATTCCATGGCGAAGGTATCCCCCGGCACCAGCTTGGGCTTGCCCGAGAAAATTTCGATCAAGCGGGTGCTGGACGCCGTGTGCTTCTGCACTAACTCTGGCGATGAATTGCTGGTCAGCCCCTTGATGAAAGCCAGGCCCAGATCAGTGCCCGGCACCTCACGCAGCGCCACAAAGCTCAGGCGCTTGGGGCCGGGCAGGGCCAGCAACGCCTCGGGCGTGGTGACCTTGCTGGGCGTGTACAGCGCCATGTCATAGACCTTGAAGATGGCCTTGTAGCGCGTACCCATGCCATTGACCGACAGGGTGCTGCCCTGCACCACCTGGGTAGGTGCAAACACGCTGGACACCGTGCTGGCCAGCGCGCCGTGCAGGCCACTGAAGGCGCCCATGACGGACAGCGCCAGCAAGGCACGCCGTACCCGGAGTTGAAGTGGATGCATGCGGAAGTCTCCCATTGTTATGTCTTATGCCGCTCGGCCATCCAGGCCTCCAGGGCCTCCACCGCCAGGGGTCGCGCGATGTAGTAGCCCTGCAAGGTATGGCAGCCACTTTCTTGCAAAAATGCCTGTTGTTCCACGGTCTCCACGCCCTCGGCCACCACGCTCAGGCCCAGCGCATTGGCCAAGCCGACCACGCCGCGCACGATGGCGCGCGAGTCGCTGTCGGTGTCCGCGTCATTGACAAAGGACTGGTCGATCTTGAGCTGGTTGGGCCGCAGCCGCTTGAGATAGGCCAAGGAAGAATACCCGGTACCGAAATCATCGATGGCAATCCCGACACCAAGCTGACGCAGGCGCTCGATGATGCGCTGGCTGGTCTCGGTCTCAGCCATCAGCACGCTCTCGGTGATCTCGATCTCCAGCTCGCTGGGCGCAATGCCGCTGGCGGCCAGTGCTGCCTGCAGGCTGTCGAGCAGGCGGTGGTCGCGGAACTCCAGTGCCGACACGTTGACCGCCATATTGCCGACCCGGATGCCGCGCGCCTTCCAGTCGGCCAGCTGGCGGCAGGCTTCGCGCAGCGTCCACACCCCCATCTCGGCGATCTTGCCGGACTCTTCGGCCAGGCCGATGAACTGGCCGGGAAACAGCAGGCCGCGCGTGGGATGCTGCCAGCGCACCAGCGCCTCCACCGCCACCACGGCGCCGCTCATGGCGTCCACCTGGGGCTGGTAGTGCAGCACCAGCTCGCCATGGGCAATGGCGTGGGCCAGTTGCTGCTCCAGCTCCAGGCTGGCCTGCAGGCGGAAGTTGAGCTCGGAGTGGAAGAAGCTGTACCGCGCGCGACCCAGGGTCTTGGCCTGGTAGACCGCAATGTCGGCATGCTTGACCAGGGTTTCAAAGTCCTGCGCGTCTTCGGGGAACAGCGAGATCCCAATGCTGGCCGACACCCGCACCGTGGTGTTGGCCAGTTGCACCGGTTCTTCCACCACGCGCAGGATGCGCTCGGCCATCTCGCCCAGCGACTCCCAGTGGTCGATGTCGCGCACCATCACCAAAAACTCGTCGCCGCTTTGGCGGCACACCACGTCCACCTCGCGCAGCGTGTCGCGCAGACGGCGTGCCACCTCGATCAGCAGCTCGTCGCCGGCCGCGTGGCCCATGGAATCGTTGACCGCCTTGAAGCGGTCCAGATCGATGAAGAAAATGCCGAACTGCTGTTGGCTGCGGTGAGCCTGCAGCATCTCGCGCTGCACCAGGTCAATGAACAGCGCCCGGTTGGGCAGGCCGGTCAACTGGTCGTAAAACGCCATCTGCTGCAGCTGGGCATTTTTAGCGCCTAGCTGGCCGAACAGCTCGCGTAGCTCACTCTGCACCAGGCTCAAATGGCGGCCGAGCAGGCCCAGCTCGTCCTGGCGGCGCCAGACAAAGCGGTTGCCATGGGCATCGGTATGGTCGTGGTCCAGCAAGGCCGTAGCCTGCTCTTTCAGGCGTTCAATCGGTTTGAGCACGCGCGACACCAGCACCGGCATCAGCACCGCCAAAATCGCCAACACCTGCAGCGCCACCAGCGACAGCATCTGGCTGCGCCGGGCCTGCAACAGGCCTTGGCCATAGGACGCGTCAAACCACACCACCAGCGTGCCCAGCTCTTCGCCGGATCGCATCACCTTCTGCACACGCCGTGTCAGGCGGCCAGCCTGGGCGTCGTCGTGCAGGGAACGCGCAAACTCGGGCCGCACCCGCTCCAGCTCAGGCGTGTTGGCCAAACCGTCTTCAATGCGCACCGCCACCACCTGCGGGCTCTCCAGCAGACGCACGGCGGCAGCATCCAGCGCCACCCGGTCCACCACCCACATGGGCTCGGCAATCGACACACTGCCGATCTTCATGAGCGCGGACTCACTCTGCGCCAACAGGGCTTTTTGGGATTTTTCGGCCAGCTCCTGCTCCAAGGTCAGCAGCAGCAGGGCCGGCAGGCTCACGCCCAGCACCACCACAAGCATCATGGTGTAGCGCAGTGGCAAGCCAGCGCGCCAGCGGGCACGCAGGTTGGCAAAGCTCAGGGGGAAACGCTGCATAGGCGGTTGGGAAGCTTTCACAGAAGCAGGTTAAGCAAGGCCGGTGCCGGGTTCAAAACCGCTGCGCCAGCCACTGGCGCAGGGTTGCAAACACCTCGGTGGCGTCCAGCTCGTTGAAGATCTCGTGGTACAGCATGTCGAAGCACTTGGTGGTGACCACCGTTGCAGGCGCCGCAGCGGCAAAGTCGCGGCTGCCCTGGGGATTGATCAGGTGGTCGGCTCCCGCGTACATCAGCAGCGTGGGCACCTTCCACTGCGGGGCCAACGCCACCGTGGCGGGACCGGCCTTGGCAATGAACTGGGCCAAGCGGGCCGAAATGCGGTCGTGCACCAGCTTGTCGGCCTGGTAGGCCGCCACCACGGCCGGGTCGTGCGAGATGTAGCTGGCATTCAGGCCATTGCCTACGCGCAGGTTGGGCACCAGCTTGGGCAGCACGGCCACCAGCAGTTTCTGGAAGGCGTTCAACCCCGGGTTCAGCGCTGGCGACGACATCACCAGCGCATCCACCGGGCGTATGCCCAGCGACACAAAGCGCCCCGCCACCAGCCCTCCCATGCTGTGGCCCAGCAGGATCAGCGGCGTACCCGGCGCCATGCGGGCGCGGGTGCTGTCCACGATGTCGGCCAGGTCGTCCAGCAGGCGCGTGTCCGTGGGCAGGCTGCCGGGGAGGCCGCCCGATTCGCCATGGCCCACCTGGTCATAGCCGCGGGCGGCAAAGCCCCAGCTGTTGAGCTGGCGCGCCACATGGTCGTAGCGGCCGGCGTGTTCGCCCAGGCCGTGCACGATGACGACGGTGCCACGCGCGGTCACGCCGGGCTCCAGCGGCCAGTCTTGAATGACCACGTTATCGCCATCGCTGGCCACAAAGGTGGTGAGGGTGGTTTCAGAACTCATGGTTGGCATCGGGGAAAGTCAGGGAAAGCGGGAAATCACCTGGGCCACGGCGGCGGTGAGCTTCTTGGCATAGGGCACGTGCAGGAATTCGTTGGGCCCGTGGGCATTGCTCTTGGGGCCCAGCACGCCACAGACCATCATCTGCGCCTTGGGGAAGCCTTTGGACAGCATGTTCATGAGTGGAATGGTTCCGCCCTGGCCGATGTGACCACAAGGCGCACCAAAATGGGCTTGGGAAGCTTCGTCCAGGGCTGCATCCAGCCAGGGTGCGGTGTCGGGCGCATTCCAGCCGGTGGCGCTAGCGGCGCCTTCAAAGGTCACACGGGCCTGGTAGGGCGCGTTGTCTTCTAGCAGGGCCTTGAGCTCCTGCACCGCCGTATCGGCCTCCACCAAGGGCGGCAGGCGCAGGCTGAGTTTGAAGGCGGTGTAGGGCCGCAGCACATTGCCAGCGTTCTTCAGTTCGGGCAGGCCATCGGCCCCGGTCACGCTGAGCGTGGGCTGCCAGGTGCGCTTGAGCAACGCCTCCAGCGGGTCGGTGGTGGTGGGCAGCGCAAAGGTGGTGGCACCGCCGCAGTCGTAGTGGGCCCAGGGAAAGCGCTTGAACAGCTCGTCACCCAAGATGGCCGCGGTGGCCTGGGCCTGCTGCAAGCGGGCGGCAGGCACTTCGCAGTGGAAGCTGGCGGGCAGCAAGCGACCGGTCTTGCTGTCTTCCAGCCGGTCCAGCACCTGGCGCATGATGCGAAAACTCGATGGCACCAGGCCGCTGGCATCACCCGAGTGGATGCCTTCCGTGAGGATTTCCACCTTGAGCACACCGCTGGCCATGCCGCGCAGGCTGTTGGTCAGCCATAGCTGGTCGTAGTTGCCAGCCCCGGAGTCCAGGCACACCACCAGCCCCACGTCGCCCAGACGAGACTTGAGGATGTCGATGTAGGGCAGCAGATCGTAAGAACCGCTTTCCTCGCAGGTTTCGATCAGGCCGACCACGCGCGGGTGCGGCATGTTCTGGCTTTTGAGGGCCTGCAGCGCGGCAATGGCGGCGTAGGCGGCGTAGCCATCGTCGGCGCCGCCCCGGCCATAGAGCTTGCCGTCTTCGTATTTGGGGGTCCAAGGGCCCAGGTCGTTGCGCCAGCCGGAAAACTCGGGTTGCTTGTCCAGGTGGCCATACATGAGTACGGTCTGGGTGGAGGTGCTGGCGCTGGCGGCCACTTCAAAAAACAGCACCGGCGTGCGGCCTTCCAGGCGCACCACCTCCAGCGTCAGGCCGGGCACCTTCTGTTCTTCAATCCACTGGGCAGTGTTGCGCACCACGGTGTCGATGTAGCCGCCGGCCACCCAGTCGGCATCAAACATGGGCGATTTGGCCGGGATGCGGATGTAGTCTTCCAGACGGTGAACAATGTCACGGTCCCAGGCTTGGCTGACCTGCTCCAACGCTTGTGGCGCATTCAAGGCAGCGGACGGTACGCGGGCGTTCATGGCGAACTCCTGAAACAACAGAGTGGGTGGTTCGCCATCATGCCATGCGCCAACCCCAATCTGGCTGTGGCAAACCCTCAGCGCAGGGGCGTGTCGCGCCAGCCCAACCCCGCTCGGGTGCCACCCGGCTGCGCGCCCAGCCGGGGTCGGTATTCGCAACCCACCCAACCGGCGTAACCCAATTCGTCCAGCAGGGCCAGCAGGTAGGGGAAATGCAGCTCGCCATCCGACGGCTCCTGGCGCGCGGGCACACCGGCAATCTGGATATGGCCCACCGCGCCCGTGGGCAAGTACTGGCGCAGCTTGCTGGCCACATCGCCCTCGGTCACCTGGCAGTGGTACAGGTCCATCTGCACCTGCAGGTGGGGCGAGCCCACCTCGGCCACCACGGCATGGGCCTGGGCCTGGTGGCGTAGAAAGTAGCCCGGCATGTCGCGCGGGTTGATGGGCTCAATGAGCAACGTGCAGCCCAGCAACGCCGCCTGCTGCGCCGCCCAGCGCAGGTTGCGCACATAGGTGGCGTGCAGGGCGGCCAGGTCAGCACCCTGCGGTACCAGCCCCGCCATGACATGGATGCGCGGGCACTGCAGCACCGCGGCATAGCGCAGCGCGGCGGTGATGCCCGCTTGGAACTCAGCCTCGCGCCCCGGCAGGCAAGCGGTGCCACGCTCGCCCCGGTCCCAGGCGCTGGCCATGGACGTGGCATCACCGCCCGCGGGCGGCGCGTTGAACAGCACCTGCTGCAAGCCTGCCGCCTGCAGCGGGGCCGCCAGCGCCTCGGGCGCCCAGGCATAGGGAAACAAAAATTCCACGCCCGCAAAGCCGTCCGCCGCAGCCGCCGCAAAGCGCTCCAGAAACGGAAGCTCGTTGTACAGAAAACTCAGGTTGGCGGCAAAGCGGGGCATGGGCGGCGGAGCCGGGGGCCGTCAGCGGGCCAGCTTGTAGACCGAGGTACCCGCACGCAGGTTGGGCGCAAAGCGCACGGTGCGGCCGTCCTGCAGGCCAAAGCTGTCCAGCACGCGCAGGCCATTGCGCTGGGCCAGTTCGGCCAGGTCGGCATGGGTGCCGACGCGGATGTTGGGCGTGTCATACCACTGGTAGGGCAGGCGCCGGGTCACGGGCATGCGACCTTGCAGGATGCTCAGGCGGTTGGGCCAGTGCGCAAAGTTGGGGAAGGCCACGATGCCCACGCGGCCCACGCGGGCCGTTTCCTTGAGCATGGTCTCGGCATTGCGCAGGTGCTGCAGCGTGTCGATCTGCAGCACCACGTCAAAGCTCGCGTCTTCGAACATGGTCAGGCCCTGGTCCAGGTTGAGCTGCAGCACGTTCACGCCGCGCTGCACGCAGGCCAGCACATTCGCATCGTCCAGCTCCACGCCGTAGCCCGTGCAAGCGCGGTGGCGCTGCAGGTGGTCGAGCAAGGCGCCGTCGCCACAGCCCAGGTCCAGCACGCGGGCGCCCTGGGGAACCAGGCTGGCAATCGCGTGCAGGGTGTTCAGGTCGGTCATGCTGCCACCTCCAACGCACGTGCGATGCTATTGAAATAGGAGCTAACCACGCCCGTATAACGGGGGTCATCGAGCAAAAATGCATCATGCCCGTGGGGTGCATCGATCTCGGCGTAGCTGACGTCCCGCTTGTTGTCGAGCAGAGCCTTGACGAGTTCGCGGCTACGCTTGGGGCTGAAACGCCAGTCAGTGGTGAAGCTCACCAGCAGGAATTTGCAGGTGGCGCGCGCCAGCGCTTGGCTCAGGTCGCCGCCAAAGGCGCGGGCCGGGTCAAAGTAATCCAGCGCCCGCGTGATCAGCAGGTAGGTGTTGGCATCAAAGTACTCGGCAAACTTGTCGCCCTGGTAGCGCAGGTAGCTCTCGATCTGGAACTCCACGTCCTGCGTCGAATACTTGTAGCCCGAGGCATGGTCCAGCAGGGTTTCCTTGAGCTGGCGGCCGAACTTTTCGTTCATCACGTCGTCGCTCAGGTAGGTGATGTGGCCAATCATGCGGGCAATGCGCAGACCGCGCTTGGGAATCACGCCGTGCTCGTAAAAGTGCCCACCATGGAAGTCGGGGTCAGTCACGATGGCGCGGCGCGCCACCTCGTTGAAAGCGATGTTTTCGGCCGTCAGGTTGGGCGCGCTGGCCACCACCACGGCGTGTGCCACACGCTCCGGGTACTGCAGCGTCCAGCTCAATGCCTGCATGCCACCCAGGCTGCCGCCCAGTACGGCAGCCAGGGTCTGAATGCCCAGCGCGTCCATCAGCCGGGCCTGTGCATTCACCCAATCTTCCACCGTTACCACGGGAAAGTCGGCGCCGTACACCTTGCCGGTGCGGGGATCGGTGTGCATGGGGCCGGTGGAGCCAAAGCAGGAGCCCAGGTTGTTGACGCCAATCACAAAGAAGCGGTCGGTGTCCACCGACTTGCCGGGGCCAATCATGTTGTCCCACCAGCCCTCGCTTTTGTCCTGGCCCGCATACACGCCCGCCACATGGTGCGAGGCGTTGAGCGCATGGCATACCAGCACGGCGTTGGACTTGTCGGCATTGAGCGTGCCGTAGGTCTCATAGGTGAGGGAATAGCCGTGCAGCGAGGCACCGCTTTGCAGAGGCAAAGGCGCATCGAACGACAGGGACTGTGGCGTGGCAATCAGCATAAAAACAAAACCCGGCAACGCTAAACGCGGGCCGGGTTGCAATGCCTGATGGCGGGTCCGTGTTTAGCTGAATTTATTAAGCGCCCGCAAGCTGGAGCAAATTGGCGCTGTAGATGTGGAGTATAGCAAGGGGGTCAACCAGCAAGCGATACCCCGGCTGTTGCCACACTCTCCAGCCAAGCCTGCAAAGCCGCGCCGTGCAGGGGGCGGCTGCCCAGGTAGCCCTGCATCACATCGCAGCCCAGCTGGGCGATGGTGGCGCGTTCGGCCTCGGTCTCCACGCCTTCGGCGGTGACAAACAGGTCCATGCCATGGCCCATTTCGATCATGGCCTTGACCAGCTTCTGGGTGCCGGGCGCCTTGTCGATGCCGTCGATAAAGCTGCGGTCGATCTTCAATTCACTGACCGGCAACTTCTGCAGGTAGGCCAGTGACGAGTAGCCCGTACCAAAGTCGTCGATCGACAGCGGAATGCCCACGGCGCGCAGCGCGTGCAACAGCTCCACACTCTTCTGCGCGTCTTCCATCAGCCCGCTCTCGGTGATCTCCAGGCGCAGGCGCTGCGGGTTGATGCCGCTGGTGGCCACCTTGTGCCCCACGCGCTGGGCAAAGCCCGCATCCTGCAAATCGCGCGTGCTCACGTTCACGGCAATGCTGAGCGTGGGGTGTGTGCTTTGCCAAGCCTGCAGGGTGCGCAAGGCCTGGTCCAGCATCCAGTCGGTGACCATGGTGATGTAGCCGGTCTGTTCCGCGAACGGCACGAACTCGGCCGGCGACACAAAGCCGCGCTGCGGGTGTATCCAGCGCACCAGCGCCTCGGCCCCCACCGGCTGGCCAGTGGCCGAAAGAGAGAACTTGGGCTGCAGCCACATTTGCAGTTGCGACTGCGCCACGGCCGCCCGCAGGTCGGAAACCAGCCCCAGGTGGTCCAGCCGTGCAGCTTCTTGCGCCGCGCTGTACCAGGCGTGGCTGAGCGCGGCGCGCTTGGCGCTGTGCAGGGCCACCTCGGCATTGCGCAGCAGCGCACCCACGGTCCCATTGCCAGTGTCGGCCGTATCGGCGAAGCCGCAACTCAGGCTCAGGTCCACGCTGTGGCCGCTGCAGGCCACCGAGGCCGTGGTGGCCTCCATTAGGTCCGCACGCAACTGCTCCACCGCACTGCGCTGGTCCGCCTGAAAGGCCGCGGCAAAGGTGCCGCCGGACAGCCGCGCCACCACCCACTGCGGCCCGATCAGCCCGCGTTGGGCCGCAGCGCCCAGCACCAGGCTGGCGCGCACGCCCAGCTCCTTGATCAGCGTATCGCCCGTGGTGTAGCCCAGGGTTTCGTTGATGATTTTGAGGCGCGCCAAGTCCATCAACACCAGCGTGTTGGCGCCCTCGGGCCCGGGATGCTGGGGGTTAAGCAGGGCCGTGCGGTTGGGCAGGCCCGTCAGGCTGTCCTGGTAGGCCAGGCGCACGATTTGCTGTTCGCGCTGCGACACCGCATCTGACATGGTATTCAGCGCCTGGCCCACGCGGTCCACCTCTTGCGTGCCCGTTGCTTGCACCTGGTGCGCATAGTCGCCCTGGGCAATGTGGCGCGCGGCCCGCTCCAGCTGGGCCAGCGGTGCCACCACGCTGCGCGTGGTGCGCCAGGCCAGGTAGGTGGCCAGGGCGATGGCCAGCAGGGACAGCAGGCCCACCCACATGGCCACGCGCCCAAAGAGTGCGCGTGCATCACTGAGCTGCGCCTCCACACGCTGGCGCTCGCGCTGCAGCAGCGTGCCGGACTCGCGCAACATGGCGGTCAGTGCGGGGTTCACCTGGTCGTTCAGCGCGCGGGCCGCGGCCTGCATGTTGTCGCCCTCGATCTCGTCCACCGTGGCGATAAAGGCCTGCGCATACATCGCACGGCAGGCTACCAAGCGGCGCAAGGTGGCTTCTTGTTCTGGGTCCTTGAGTTCGTCGGATAGCGATTCGATGATGCCGTCGATGCTGCGGTTGCGTGCATCCACATCGGCATATTCCTTCACGCGGTCGGCACGTGGCGCGTGCACCAGCCGCACCAGCGCGCTGCCCACGCCCTCAGTCTGCAGCGAGAGTGCCTGCACGCGCAGCAAGCGCTGCATATCGCCGGTGGCAAAGCGTTGCGTCACGTCGGACACCAGGCGCAACTGCCACGCGGTTTGCACCAGCGCCAGCAACACCATGAGCACCAGCGCGCCCAACCCCAGGGTCAGACGCCAGGCGATGCGCTTGGGCCAGAGCCGGGCCAGGCCCGTGGGGATTGCGGAGGAGGGAGTGTCAGGCGCCATGGCAGAAGGTTAACCCCTGCGCAGCCACCAGTCGCGCAGCCAAGGACCCAGCGCCCAGTTACCCGGGCCGTACAGCGCCAGCGCGGCCAGCAGCACGCCCCAGGTGATGTGCTGCTGCAGCGCCGCCGGCGCCACCTCGGTCAGCGACACGACGGCCACAGCATTCACCACACTCAGGCCCAGCGCAGCGAAGCGCCCACCCAAGCCCAGCACCAGCAGCACTGGCAGGGCCAGCTCACCGGTAGTACCCATGGCGGCGGCCAGCGCGGGCGGCAGCAGCGGCACCTTGTACTCGTCCATGAACAACGCTAGCGTGATGTCCCAATCGCGCAGCTTGGTCAGGCCCGAGGCAAAAAACACCTGGGCCACATACAGGCGGGCTAACAGCGCAGCCAACGGTTGCAGCGCCTCCAGGCCGCGCTCTAGCCAACCCCAGCTCAGCAGGGCGCGGGTGATGAGGGAGGGCGAGTGCAATGGGGGCTGCGGCATGGGAGTAGGTTTCATGGGTCGAGCGACAGAAAAGAAGGCGGTATCTGCACCACCGAGAGCAACAAACCGGTTTGCACAGCCAGTGGCAGCCATGCGCCCACATCCAACGTGGGTGCTGCGTCCAGCGCCTGGCCCAGCGTGCCAGCGGCCAGCAACACCGCCAGCGCATCGGCTTCACCCGCCAGCGCAGCGCGAACACACGGGCGCAGGCCCTGGCGCCAGACCACGGTGTCTTGCGCCACGCGGTCGCGAATCTGCACGCCAGCCTCGGCCATGCTGGGGCTGTGCTCCAGGTGTGCGCCCACAATACTGGCCACGGGCCAAAGGCTGCACAGCACTGCGGTGCCGGGGGCCAAACCCAGCTGCAATGTGGCGGGGTCTTCGGAGGTCAGCAGTGCCAGCGTGGACAGGTCCGGCGCCTGATCGGCCACGGTGGCAGCGGCGTGCAGCGCCCACTCCACGCGGGCCACGTCGGCCAGATAGGGTTCGTCGGCCAGTTGCGCACTGGCCTGCACGAAGTCGGGCAGGGTCTGGCCCCACTGGGCCAGGTCGCCAGACTGCGGTGGCTGGGCGTGCCACAGCGCTCGGGCCAGGTCACCAAAACTATCGTCGCCCAGCAACTGCGCCAACACGGGGTAGGCGCCCTGCAAAGCCCGGTCCGCCAGCTGGTGGCCGTTCGATTGATACGCTTTTAGCCCTCTAGCCCCCGTATCCACTGCGCGAGAAGCTACTTTTTTCATAGCATTCTCGGCAGGCCAGGCAAACAAGGCTTCCACCAGCGCCTGCTGTTGTGCGGCCAGTGTGCTCATGCGGCCACCGGCTCAAAGACGCTGGCGCAGACGGCACGGGCGTGTTGCACTTCGTCCAGCAGCACGTCCAGCGCGGGCACATCGGTGTCCCACTCGATGAGCGTGGGCACGCAGCCAAAGCGCGTGACGGCATGGGCGTACAGCGCCCAGACTTCGGGGCACACGCGACTGCCGTGGTCATCGATGACGATGTCGCCATGCGCATCCGACACATGGCAGTGCCCGGCCACATGCAGCTCGCCCACCACCTCGGGGGGAATCGCGTCCAACCAGTCGCGGCACGTCTGCATAGGGTCAACTACGCGCCCTTCACGCTGCGCGTTCAGGGCATTCACATAGATATTGTTCACGTCCACCAACAGCAGACAGCCGCTGCGTCGGGCCAGCGTGGTCAGAAAGTCAGTCTCGCTCCAGGCTGCGCCGTCTGCCGTATTCCAGTGCAGATAGGCAGACAGGTTTTCCACCATAAAGCGGCGTTGCAAGCGGTCTTGCACCTGGTGCACGTGACTGCACAGCAGGTCCAGTGCCTCGGTGGTGAAGGGAATGGGCAGCAGGTCCGACGCGTGCACCGTGTGGCCGTTGAACACGCCGCGCGCAAAGCTCGCGTGGTCGCTGACCCGCACCGGGTCAATGCGCTGTACCAAGGCAGCCAGCTGCTCCAGGTGCCAGGGGTCCAGCCCCACGGCCGAACCCAATGACAGGCCCACGCCATGCAAGCTGATGGGATAGTGCGCGCGACCCTGCTCCAGCACGGCAAGCGCGGCACCGCCCTGGCCAAAGAAATTCTCGGAATGGACTTCGAGGAAATCCAGTGCGGGCTGCCGCTGCAGCAGCTCCGCGTAATGGGGATGTCGCCACCCCACGCCCACCACCGCATCGGTGGCTAAGGGCATGGGCACTGCAGAGGACAGCATGGTGGCGAGCAAGAAAGCACTATCGCAATTAGCTCTTCATCTTCTTGGCGTCTTCCATGGACATGCCCTTCATGTCCTTGCACGTGCCCTTGGCCACGTACTTCCAGTCGTCCTTGCTCATGTCGACCTTGGCTTGGCCTGCGCAGGAGTGGCTACCCGACAAGTTGGCGCAGTCGTTTTGGCCAGCCTTGGCGATGCCAAAGCACTTTTCTTTTTCCTGGGCGGCCACGGGGGCGGATGCCAGAGCCAGGGTCATCAGGGTGGCTGCAGTGGCAGCGAGCATTGCGCGTTGGTTCATTTGAAAACTCCTAAGTGAGTAAAGTAAAAACAGGTGACACATCAACCAGGACTTGCCTGTGCACATCGGCACCATTGCACTGGTTGACGTTTAGTCTGGAGCCGCGTGTGTTTCTTACATTACGGCCGCAAAATATTTGCGTGGCAAGGGTTTTCCCGCGTTTTTGCACCTAGCGGCTGATGGCGAAAACGTACACTGCGCGCAGCCCACCACCGCCCACCACCATGCCAAGCTTTGAACAACAAATTGTCGAACTGCGCGACTACCTGCTCAAGTTCGCCCGGCTACAGCTGCGCAACGACGCCTGGGCCGAAGACGCGGTCTCAGAAACCGTGCTGGCCGCGCTGGCCAAGCCCCAGGCCTTTGGCAACCGCTCGCAGCTCAAGACCTGGCTGGTCGGCATCCTGAAACACAAAGTGATTGACGCGCTGCGCCACCACAGCCGCGAAGTCGGCGGGCTGGACAGCAGCGAAGACGGCGACAGCGACCCCATGGACTACATCGCCTTTCAGGCCGACGGCCATTTCGCCCAGGCGCCAGCCGAATGGGGCAACCCCGAACAACAACTCACGAGTCGGCAGTTCTTTGAAGTGCTGGAGGCCTGCACCACCAAGCTGCCTGCGGGCCAGGGCCGGTTGTTTCTGATGCGTGAATGGCTGGAGCTGTCCAGCGAGGAAATTTGTAAGGAACTGCAGCTCACGCCGACCAATCTCTACGTCCAACTGCACCGCGCCCGTCTGCGCTTGCGCGAATGCCTTGAAATGAACTGGTTTGCGAAGGCCCTCACCCCATGATGCCACTCAGAAGAACATGCCGCGAAGCCGCTGCCCTGATGGTGGGCCGTGAAGACCGCGCCCTGGGCCTGGCCGACCGCGTAGCCCTGCGCCTGCATTTGATGGCCTGTGACGCCTGCCCAAAGTTCGAGCGGCAGATACTGGCCATGCGCAATGGCTTGCGCCAATGGCGCAATTACGCCGAAAACGACGATTCCAACGGGGTTTTGCCGGAAAAGTTCAAAAATTAGCTTGCTTTTTTAAAAACAGGCGCATAATGGTCTTGCATTGCCGTAAATACGACGGTGCAAGTTTGCGGTGATTAGTCAGTTTCGCGTCTGCTTTAAGTCTTCATTGGTTTGTTGATTGCGGTTAAGGACTCCATCGCGTTTTGAGTTATTTAGAGGAGTCCTTTCATGGGCAACAAACTTTACGTAGGCAACCTGCCTTATTCTTTCCGTGACGAAGACCTGCAACAAGCTTTTGCAGCACACGGTTCCGTTTCCAGCGCCAAAGTCATGATGGAACGCGACACCGGTCGCTCCAAGGGTTTCGGCTTTGTGGAAATGGGCAGCGACGCTGAAGCGCAAGCCGCTATCAACGCCATGAACGGTCAACAATTCGGTGGCCGTGGCCTCGTGGTGAACGAAGCCCGTCCTATGGAACCCCGTCCTCCCCGCTCCGGCGGCTTCGGCGGTGGTGCTGGCGGTGGCGGCTACGGCGGCGGCGCTGGTGGCGGCCGTTCCGGTGGTGGCGGCTACGGCGGCGGCGGTGACCGCTCCGGTGGCGGCGGCTACGGTGGTGGCGGTGGCCGTTCCGGCGGTGGCGGCGGTGGTGGTTACGGCGGTGGTCGTAGCAGCTACTAAGCACTGAACTGCTTGCAGCTCAAACAAAAGGGACCTTAGGGTCCCTTTTTTATTCCCGGTGATTACTGCGGGTCAGGCTTCGTCTACGCGACGCTTACGCGGACGCCCCGCAAGCGCCTTGTCGTACAGCGCATTCGGCAGGCAGCGCATGAGCTTGGCCACCCAACCCATTTGCCAGGGAATCACCCGGTAGGATGCTCCCGCCGCAATGGTGGCAAAAGCCTTGTCGGCAAATACTTCCGGTTTCATCAAGAACGGCATCGAATACCGATTGGCCTGGGTCAACGGCGTATCGATATAACCCGGACAGATCGTCACCACCTTCACCCCGCTGGCGCGCAACTCCCCGCGCAGGGACTCGCAGTAGCTGATGACCGCAGCCTTGCTTGCGCAGTACGCACCGTGGCCTGGCAGCCCGCGGATACCCGCCACACTGCCAATGCCCACCAGCGCGCCGCTGCCGCGCTGCTCCATCGCCCGCACAAACGGGTGGAACGTGGCAGCCAGCCCCAGGTTGTTGGTGGCAAACGTGCGCGCCATCACCTCCAGGTCCCCACGCACCGCGGTGTCCATGCCAATACTGATGCCCGCATTGGCAATCACCACATCGGGCACGCCCTGCTCACGCAAGCAGCTCTGGCCTGCCGCCACGATGCTGTCCACATCCGCCACATCCGCACCGTAGATGCGGAACCGCGCAGGCTCTAACCGCTGGGCCTCGGCCCAGGCCTGCATGTCCTGTGTACGCCGGGCTACCAGGGCCAGCGCATAACCTGACTGGTAGAACCGCCAGGCCAGGGCCTGTCCGATGCCGCTGGAAGCGCCAGTGATGAAAATCAGTTTGGACATGGACGCCTTTCGGTGCAGGGACTATTTGTTTTCTGGCACCAACGTGCCGCGCACGCGACCACGCAGCTGCATGACCTGGTCCACATTGTCAAACTCCATGGCGTCGGCCGTGAAGCGGTCTTTGCCACGCAGCAACTCCACCGGCTTGTGGGATTTGACTTGCTCGGTGTCCATAAAGGCGTGCAGAAATTCGCCGCGGTATTCCATGCGGGGCGTAGTTTTGGCGGCCGTCGCATCCGCCTCGCGCACCACGACCGCATTGCCAATCAGTTGCACCTCGGAACCGCCCTCATTGGTCAGCCCGCGCAATGCCGTGGCCGTGGTCAGGCGACCCTGGGCATCAAAAGAGCGTATACGAATGCCATCGATCTCCAACCACTGGGTGTCCGGGTAGTGGCGTGCCACATCGCCCTGCACTTCGGAACGCATGTGGCCGGCGGTGTCAAAGGTCTTGATGGAGAAGCCGTGCATGAAGTAGTCGGGCTCATGGCCACGCACGCGCTCCGCTTGGGCCACGTCTTGCACCGGCGTGCTACGCACCAGCCAGTAGGTTCCCAACGCCAACACGCCCATGATGGCAATGGGCAGGTACAGGAGCGCCCGCTCCCAGGCATCGTAGAGAAAACGGTTCACTGGGTGTAGGCTTCCAGCAGGCTGGCGTAGCGGCCACTTGCCACCATCAGTAGGTCGCAAAGCTCACGCACTGCGCCGTGGCCACCCTCGGCCCGGGTGACGTAGTGGGCCATCGCCGTTATCTCGACATGGGCGTTGGCTGGCGCGCAGGCAAATGCAGCGCGACGCATCATGGGCAGGTCGGGCCAGTCGTCGCCCATGGCCGCTGCCTGCGTCCAATCCAGCCCCAGCGCTTGTAGCGTTTGCTCGGCAGCAGGGCGTTTGTCTTCTGTACCGAAGTGCGCGTGCTCAATGCCCAATGCCTTCAAACGCACGCGCAGCGGCTGGGAGTCACGGCCGGTGATCACCGCAGGCATGATGCCCGCCTTTTGCAAGAGCTTCAGGCCGTGACCATCCAGGGTGTTGAAGCGCTTGATCGTCTCCCCGGCATCCGAGAAGTACAAGCCACCGTCGGTCAACACACCGTCCACGTCCAGAAACACTACTTTGATGCCCTGGGCTTGCAGCAGCAACGGAGGTGGAAATTGAATATGCGGTTGCATCAGATCACCTTCGCCCGCATCAGGTCGTTGCTATTGAGGGCGCCGCACAGCACGCCCGCATCGTCCAGCACCAACACACTGGTGATGCGCCGCGCCTCCATGAGGTCAGCCGCATCCACCGCCAGAGCATGGATGCTGATGGTGCATGGCGACGCATGCATAACCTCTTGCGCGGTCTTGGCCCGCAGGTCTACACCCTGCTCCACCCAGCGACGCAAGTCGCCATCGGTGAAGATGCCCAGCACCTGGCCTTGCACATCCACCACCGAGGTGGCACCCAAGCCCTTGGTGCTCATCTCCCGCATCAGCTCGCTGAACGAGGCAGTCGGCACCACCTTGGGCACCGCATCACCGCTGCGCATCACATCGCTCACCAGCGTCAGCAGTTTGCGGCCCAGCGCGCCACCGGGGTGGGAACGGGCAAAGTCCTCGGCGCGAAACCCCCGGGCATCCAACAAGGCCACGGCCAGGGCGTCGCCCATGGCCAGTTGTGCCGTAGTGCTAGCCGTAGGGGCCAGGTTCAGGGGGCAGGCTTCCTTGGTTACTGCCGAATCAATCCACAGGTCTGCGTGCTGCGCCATGGTGCTGTTGCCATTGCCCGTCATGGCCACGAGAGGAACACCCAGTCGTTTGAGCACGGGCAGGATGGCGGCGACTTCTTGTGATTCGCCGCTGTTAGAGATCATGAGAACAAGATCGGTCTGGGTCACCATGCCCAAGTCGCCATGGCTGGCCTCGCCGGGGTGCACAAACATGGCGGGGGTGCCGGTAGAGGCAAGTGTGGCGGCAATCTTGCGCCCCACATGGCCACTCTTGCCCATGCCCATCACCACCACACGCCCCTGCAGGCCCAGGACCAATTCGACGGTGCGGGCAAAAGCCTCCCCAACACGGTCTTTGAGACCCAGCACCGCGGCCGATTCAATGTCAAAGGTTTCTTTGGCCAATGCCAATGCGCGGTCGGCGCGCGAGGAGCCGCCAGGGTGTGCGTGTGCTGTCATGCGCGCATTTTATAGACCCGCACTTCTCTTGCTAGTATGGCGCCATGACCGCATTGGAAATCACGCTCATCTACTTGCTGGCCGCAGTGCTGGGGGTGGTGGCCTGTCGCTCGCTCAAGCTGCCACCCATGCTCGGGTATTTGGCCGTCGGCGTGGTGATTGGCCCCAACGCGCTGGCCTTGTCCAAGAACTCCGAAGCCGTGCGACACCTGGGAGAGTTTGGCGTAGTGTTTTTGATGTTCGTAATCGGGCTGGAATTCAACCTGCCCCGCTTGCGGGCCATGCGCCAGCATGTGTTCGGACTGGGCCTGCTACAAGTGGTGGTGACCATCGTGCTGGCCACCGGGGCCACGCTGGGCCTAGCCTTAGTATTGCCACAGTTCTGGGCCATGGAATGGCAAACCGCACTGGCACTCGCCAGCGCACTGGCCATGAGCAGCACCGCGATTGTGGTGAAGCTCATGGTGGAACGGCTGGAGCTGGAGTCCGAACACGGCAAGCGCGTAATGGGTGTGCTTTTGTTTCAGGATTTGGCCGTGGTGCCCTTGCTGGTGTTAATTCCTGCGCTGGGGGCATCGGGAGAACGCCTGTTTGAATCACTGATCGTGGCAGGTTTCAAGGCCGTGGTGCTAGTTACTGTATTGCTTGTGGGCGGACAGCATGTGATGCGGCGTTGGCTCACTTTGGTGGCCCGCCGCAAGAGCGATGAGCTGTTCATGCTGAACCTGCTGTTCATTGCACTGGGGCTGGCCTGGCTCACGGAACTGGCAGGGCTGAGCTTGGCGCTGGGCGCCTTCATCGCCGGCATGCTGATTTCCGAGACCGAATACAAGCACCAGGTGGAAACCGACATACGGCCCTTTCACGACGTACTACTGGGCCTGTTCTTTATCAGCATTGGCATGCTGCTGGACTGGCGGCTAGTGCTGGAACGCTGGCCGCTGGTGTTGCTGCTGGTCGTAGTACCGACAGTGTTCAAGGCAGCGCTGGTGGCAGGTCTGGCCAAGGCATTGGGCGCCACGTCGGGTGTGGCCCTCCGCACCGGGCTCTACTTGGCGCAAGCCGGTGAATTCGGCTTTGTGCTGCTGACACTGGCGCAGGAAAACTCTCTGATACCCCCCAGCCTGCTGAATCCCATTTTGGCGAGCATGGTGCTGTCGATGTTGGCCACCCCCTTCATCTTGATGTACACCAACCGCATCGTGCTGAAGCTGGTGAGCAGCGAGTGGCTGCAACAGTCTTTGCAGATGACCACCATTGCGCGCAAGTCCATCAATGCCAACCGCCACGTCATCATCTGCGGCTATGGCCGTTGCGGCCAAAACCTGGGGCGCATGCTGGAAGCCGAGGGCATCCCCTATATGGCGCTGGACCTGGACCCAGATCGGGTGCGGCAAGCCGCCGCAGCCGGCCACTCCGTGGTGTTTGGCGATGCTGCTCGGTTGCAAGCCCTCATGGCTGCCGGCTTGGCGCGCGCCAGTGCGGTGGTCATCACCTACCTGGACGAGGGCGGCGCCCTCAAGGTGCTGGGCAACACCCGCGCGCATGCGCCACAGGTACCCGTAATTGTGCGCACCCAGGATGACCATAGCCTGGAAAAGCTGCAGGCCGCGGGCGCAACGGAAGTGGTACCCGAAGCCATTGAGGGCTCGCTGATGCTGGCCAGCCACGCGCTGGCGCTGGTGGGCGTCCCCATGCGGCGCGTGATCCGCATCGTGCAGGACCAGCGAGACGCACGTTACAACCTGCTGCGCGGCTTCTTCCACGGGGCCGATGACGATTCGGTGGACGAGTTGCAACACGAACGCCTGGTGACTCTGAGCCTGCCCGTAGGCTCCAAAGCCACTGGCAAGCCGCTGGCAGACTTTGATTTGCTGGCACTGGGGATTCGTCTGGTAAGCCTGCGCCGTGCTGATGGCAAACCGGCGGCGACCGATGAGGGCATGCTACTGGAAGGTGGCGACACCCTGGTGCTGTCGGGCAAAGCCGGGGCACTGGCCGTGGCTGAGCAAAAGCTACTCAAAGGATAGGCCCCGGCGGCGCACTCTACGGGCACAATAGCGCCTGCCCCGCACCTCCGTGTGCCCTACTGCCCTGCATCCATGCAACACCTCAGCGTCAACCAATATCTCCGCGACCACATCCGTACCGTGCCCGATTGGCCCGCGCCTGGTGTGCAGTTTCGCGACATTACGCCCCTGCTGCAGGACGCCAAGGTGTTCCGCGTCTTGATCGACGCGTTTGTGCACCGCTACATGGACCCTGCTATGCGCCCGGATGTGGTGGCAGGCCTGGATGCACGCGGCTTTATTCTGGGTGCCGTGGTGGCGTACGAGCTCAATATTGGTTTCGTCCCTATCCGCAAAAAAGGCAAGTTGCCCTTCACGACGGTGGAAGAAACCTACGAACTGGAATACGGCAGCGCCACCGTGGAGTTGCACACCGATGCCGTGAAGGCGGGTGACCGCGTGTTGCTCATTGACGACTTGATTGCCACCGGTGGAACCATGATGGCCGGCAAGAAGCTGCTGGAGCGCCTAGGCGCCCACGTCATGGAAGGCGCGGCGATTGTGGACCTGCCCGAGCTGGGCGGCTCCGCTCGCCTCAAGGAATCCGGCCTGCCTTTGTTCACTTTGTTGGACTTCGCCGGTCACTGACCTGCGGCCCCGCGCAGGGCCTAGTTCAAGTCACCGTACTGGGTGCCACTGAGAGGCGACTGGCGGTCGTCCAATTCAGTGTCCTGAAAGCTAGGTGGCGCCGGATTGCGGCGGCCCGAACGCACAATTTCTCCCGGAGCTGACAAGGCCGCCGGTGTCGGAATCGATGCCAAAGCCTGCTTGAACGCAGCGACCTCATCTGCCTGCAAGGGTTCAAAACGCGGCGCCACCGGCGCGCCAGGCGCAGCACCCACGGGCGCAGCGCGCGGAACGGGCGCAGATGCCGTGCGCGCCAAACCGGCCGTCACATGTTCGTTGACACGCCAGTAGACCGCCGTCACCAGGATGTCGTGCCGGGTCTTGGCAATTTTCGCGATGTGGCTTTCCATGTCGGCCAGGCGGGCGGTATCGCCCACATTCTGGCGCGCCATGTCCATCATGATCAGGTACTGGCGCCCGCGTGAATCCAGTGAGAGCACCTTGAACTTGTAGCTGGTGGAAAGCAGGCCTGCGCGGGTCATGGACTCACGCACCACGGTGTACAGCAACTCGCGGCGCTCTAGGCGCTCGCTCTTTCGATTGGCCGCACTCCCTGGCACGGACACCGGCGCTTTTATACGGCCTTTGCCACCTGGCAGGTAGGGAACGGTCGCATCCACATGGCCAAGGCCGGAGCTTTCGGCCGCGGGCGCTTGCTCATGCGGCTTTCGGGAGAACCAACCAAACAGGGACATTCTTATTGCTTTCGGATTCGACAACTTGCCGAGTGTAGTGCAGCTATTTGCCAATACAAAACTTGGAAAATATCACGCCCAGCAAGTCGTCAGAACTGAATTCGCCAGTGATGGCATTCAAGGCGTTTTGGCCCAAGCGCAGCTCTTCGGCCAGCAAGTCCAGCGTGCCGGCGCCTGCGCTCAGGTGGGTCAATGCCTCCACCAAATGCTGGTCTACCTGCTGCAAGGCATGCAGGTGGCGTTGCCGCGCGATGAACATGCCGCCGGCAGGCGGCTGCCAGCCGGCGGCCTCCAGCAGGCGGCGGCGCAAGGCCTCCAAACCCTGTCCGGTTTTGGCTGACAGGACTACTCCGTCCTGCGATTCGCCTGTGGTCACCGCATCCGCCTTGTTCCAGATATCGATGACAGGAATATTTTTGGCAAGTTTTTGGGCCAAAGCCCCCGCAATCTCTGCGTCAGCAGCTATATATTCGATAGCACTACTGCGCGTGAGGTCGTGCAAGAACAACACCGCATCGGCACCCTCTATGGCCTGCCAGGCGCGTTCAATGCCCATTTTCTCCACCGTGTCGTCGCTGGCACGCAGGCCCGCGGTGTCCACGATGTGGATGGGCACGCCTTCGATCTGGATAGTTTCTTGTACCTTGTCTCGGGTGGTCCCGGCAATCGGGGTAACGATGGCCAGCTCCGCCCCCGCCAGCGCATTTAGCAGCGACGACTTGCCCGCATTGGGCTGCCCGGCAATTACCACCTGGATGCCTTCGCGCAGCAGCGCACCTTGTGAGGCCCGCTGCAGCACCTGCTGCAAGGCCGCCTGCAGGCGCTGCAGCTGACCCAAGGCGTCGGCCTTTTGCAGAAAGTCGATCTCTTCTTCGGGAAAATCCAGCGTCGCTTCGACCAGCATGCGCAGGTGGATCAGCGCATCGCGCAGCGTGGCGACTTTTTTGGAAAAAACTCCCGACAACGACTGGGTGGCACTGCGCGCCGCGGCCTCGGTGCTGGCGTCGATCAGGTCAGCAATCGCCTCGGCCTGCGCCAGATCAAGCTTGTTGTTCAGGAATGCGCGCTCGGAAAACTCACCGGGCTCTGCCAGACGCAAGCCAGGCAAAACCTGTGCGGCGACTTCGAGGCAACGTGCCAACAGCAGCTGCAACACCACTGGACCCCCGTGGGCTTGCAGTTCCAGCACGTCTTCGCCGGTGAACGAGTGCGGGTTGGGGAAGAACAACGCCAGACCTTGGTCAATTGGCTGACCTTGGGCGTCGTTAAATGGCAGGTAGGTCGCCTCACGCGGCTTGAGATCACGCCCCAACAAGGCCGCGATGAATGCTACGAGATTCTTGCCGCTGACACGCACGATCCCGACCGAGCCACGCCCTGGGGCGGTGGCAATGGCCAGTATCGGATCGTTGTGACGGGGAAGCATCGCAGGCTCCATGAAGAAGGGCCGCTGAGTGCGGCCCTTGCGGGGTTACTTGAACTTCGGCAGGTTGAACTGGGGCGGCACACCCATGCGGGTATTGATGATCCACTGCTGCGCGATGGACAGAATGTTGTTGGTAATCCAGTACAACACCAAACCGGCGGGGAACGCGAAGAACATCACGCTAAAGGCCAGCGGCATGATCCACATCATCTTGGCTTGCATGGGGTCTGGTGGCGCGGGGTTCAGCGCAGTCTGCAGCAAGGTGGTCATGGTCATCAAGACCGGCAGGATGTACATCGGGTCTTTGGACGACAGGTCATGGATCCAGAAAATCCAGGGCGCGTCGCGCATTTCGATGGTGGACAGCAACACGGTGTAGAGCGCAATGAACACCGGGATCTGGACCACGATGGGGAAGCAACCACCCAACGGGTTGACCTTTTCTTCCCGGTAAATCTTCATCATTTCCTGCTGCATTTGCTGCGGGCTGTCCTTCAGGCGCTCGCGCATTTCCATAATCTTGGGGTTGATCGCCTTCATCTTGGCCATGCTGGAGTAGGCCTTGGCGTTGAGCCAGTAAAACGCGATCTTGAGCAACAGCACCAGCGCCACGATGGACCAGCCCCAGTTCTGGATGAAGCTGTGCAGCTTGTCCAGCAACCAGTACAGCGGCTTGGCCAAAATGGTCAGACGGCCATAGTCCTTGAGCAACTCCATGCCGGGAGCCAGCGACTCCAGCATTTTTTCTTCCAGCGGGCCCACGAACAACTTGGCATCCACCGTTTTGCTGGCGCCCGGCGCAATCGACTCGACCGGCGAGACCATCCTCACACGGTAGCAACAATCGGCTACTGGAGAATCCAAAGTCAATGCAGCCACTGACAAATTGCGTGGGATGCCATCGGGCATCAGCCAAGCGCTGGCAAAGTAGTGCTGCACCATGGCGATATAGCCATTGCTGCTAGTCTTTTCAAAGTCGGCCTTGTCCTTTTTGATGTCCGAGAAATCCACCTTCTGGAATTTCTTGGCTTCGGTATAGACCGCGGGGCCGGTGAAGGTGGAATAGAACGAGGAACCACCGGGAGGGCTGGTGCCGTCGCGCTCCAGCTGCAGGTAGAGCTGGGGCGAAATGGCCACGCTGGAAGTATTCACCAACTCATGCTTCACAGCAATGTCATAGGCACCGCGGCGCAGGGTGTAGGTCTTAACCAGCTTGATGCCACCCACATCGGGCGAAGTGAACTTGATCGAGATTTCGTTTTCGCCTTCGGCCAGCACGCGCGGACCGGACACCGACATCACCGTTTTGTGCGTTGGGAATGCACCGCCAGCTTCACTTGCCACCACGCCGGTCTGGGCGCGGTAAACGCGGTCCTTGCTGTCATCCAGCAACACGATGTTTTTGGACTTGTCGCCCGTTTCCGCGTACTTCAGCAACTCGGAACGCACCAACGTGCCACCTTCGGTATCCAGGGTCAGCTTGAGCACATCGGTGCTCACCTCAAACCGCTCCTTGGGTGTCCCGGGCTCTGCTGCAGGTGCCACGGGTGCGGCGGTACCTGCAGAGGCAGCAGCCACCGGTACGACTGGCTTGGCGCCATCCGCTACAGCCGCCTTTTGCTGCACCGGGCTGGGGAAGAAGGTTGCCTTCTTGCCGTTATGCACTTGCCATTGGTCCCAGAGCAACACCATGGAAAAACCAAAGATCACCCACAAAATGGTGCGGCGAATATCGTTCATGAAGGTTTCTTTTCAGAAGAAGGAGGAATCAGACGGCCAAAAAGCCGGGGACGTTGCACTGGCACGGGGTCATGACCACCCTCGCACCAAGGGTGGCAGCGCGCCAGACGCGCCACCGTGAGATAGGAGCCCGCGGCCACACCATGGGTCTGCAACGACTCCAGGGCATAGGCCGAGCAAGTGGGCTCGAACCGGCAGGCCGAACCCAGCCAGGGGCTCAGCAGCAGGCGGTAGGCCTTGACGGCGCCCACCAAGAACGCTTGCATCACGGGAGCACCTCGGCATTCATCACTGCGGATGGCGCCTGAACCGGGACGGGGGGAGCAATACGTGCGAACAGCTGCAGCAGTTCTTGGCGAACGGCTTTTTTAAGCGCCGTCGACGTGGCACTAACGTACTCCGCACGGTCAAACCCAGCGCGAAGGCGCACTAGATGCGCACGCGCCTGCAGCACCGGAGCGAACTCGGCGCCAACACTGTAGATCTGACGTTTGATGGCGTTGCGGGTCACAGCACGTTTGGCCCAGCGTTTGGGCACCATTCCTCCCAGCCACACGGAGGCAACCGGGAATACCGAATCCGGGGATGCGGCGGAAGAAGGGGGCGTCACTGGGCAGCAATGGAGCGCAAAGTGGGCTGTTTTGGAAACAGTAGTCCCACCCAACGCTGCCTGGAACTGCGCGCGCGTCTGAAGACGTCGCACCACGGCCTTGCCAGCACCTTGCGAATGTGCAATGTCCAAAAGCTGTTCAGCCCTGGATTGCAGAATTCGCGCAGATTAGACAGCCAGACGCTTGCGGCCCTTGGCGCGACGTGCGTTGATCACGGCGCGGCCACCGCGGGTCTTCATGCGAACCAGAAAACCGTGGGTACGTGCGCGGCGGATTTTGGAGGGTTGGTACGTGCGTTTCATGTGAAATTCCTAACAGGCTCAGTGGGTATCCGTACCCACTCCACAAGGAGAGCAAGGCACGAATGTCGGTCTAATCGCCCCGAACACAATCAGGGGAACCCGCGATTATCGCAAATTTTCTGAATCCCGGCAACACCTTAGGCCGCATACAGTGTGCAACGCTGGAACTTTCCGTTTGTCCACAAAAAATGTGGATAAAGGTTTGATAAATTACAATCCAGCTCGCAGCAAACAATAACTATCCACAGAAGCTGACTACCCAATGACCCAGGGACACTCCCACTCTTCTTCCGATTCCAGCGGCCTAGAACTCGGCCAAAGCCTGTGGCAAAGCTGCGTCGATCAGCTCGCGCAGGAGTTGCCCGAGCAGCAGTTCAATACCTGGATCAAGCCTCTCACCGCACAGGTGCAGGACGACATTTCCAAGGTCACCATCTTTGTCGCCAACCGCTTCAAACTGGACTGGGTGCGCGCGCAATACAGCAACCGCATCGCGGGCTTGCTGGAGAAGCTATACGGCCAATCGGTTCAGGTTGAGTTAGCGATTACTCCGCGAGAAGCCCCTGTTAAATCAACCTTCACGCCTCGCACAGTGGAGCCAGTAGTGGTGGTCGAGGAAGCCTATGTGGGTGAAGACCGCATGGCGGGTGGCCCGAAAAATCGGCTCAACAGCCTGCTCACCTTTGAGAGCCTGGTGGAGGGCACGGCCAACCGCATGGCGCGCGCAGCGGCCATGCATGTGGCCACCATGCCAGGGCATTTGTACAACCCACTTTTCATCTACGGCGGTGTCGGTTTGGGCAAGACTCACTTGATGCACGCGGTGGGCAACCGGCTGCTGGCGGACAAGCAAGGCGCCAAAGTTCTCTACATCCATGCGGAGCAGTTCGTTTCGGATGTGGTTAAGGCCTACCAACGTAAGACTTTCGATGAATTCAAGGAGCGTTACCACTCCCTGGATTTATTGTTGATTGACGATGTGCAGTTCTTTGCCAACAAAGACCGCACCCAGGAAGAGTTTTTCAACGCGTTTGAGGCGCTGCTGGCCAAAAAATCACACATAGTGATGACCAGCGACACCTATCCCAAAGGCCTGACCGACATCCATGAGCGTCTGGTTTCCCGCTTTGACTCTGGCCTGACAGTGGCCATTGAGCCGCCCGAGCTGGAAATGCGGGTGGCGATTCTGATCAACAAGGCACGCGCCGAAGGTTCGGAAATGCCGGAAGAGGTGGCGTTTTTTGTCGCCAAGAACGTGCGCTCCAACGTGCGCGAACTCGAAGGCGCACTGCGCAAAATCTTGGCGTACTCGCGCTTTAACCAGAAAGAGATCTCCATCCAGCTGGCCCGTGAGGCGCTGCGCGATCTGCTGTCCATCCAGAACCGGCAGATTTCTGTGGAAAACATCCAAAAGACCGTGGCCGACTATTACAAGATCAAGGTCGCGGACATGTATTCCAAGAAGCGGCCCGCCAGCATCGCCCGACCGCGCCAGATTGCCATGTACCTGGCCAAGGAACTGACCCAAAAGAGCCTGCCCGAGATCGGCGAGCTGTTTGGCGGGCGCGACCACACCACGGTGCTGCACGCGGTGCGGAAAATCGGGGGAGAGCGCCAGCAGCTGACGGAGCTGAACCAGCAGCTCCACGTACTGGAGCAAACCCTGAAGGGTTGATACAAAAACATGTGCCTCCCCACGGCGAGTCACGGTGAAAAAAGGTGAAAATGGTGGGATTGTTCGTAAATGCCGTGCTTTTTTGGCATGACATCCATGGCTGAGTTTAAAAAGAGGTTGACATGATCGTATTGAAGGCAACGCAAGACAAGGTTCTATCGGTTCTCCAGTCCGTGGCCGGTATTGTCGAGCGCCGCCATACGCTGCCTATCCTGGCCAATGTGTTGCTCCGCAAAACGGGCACGTCCATCCAGCTGACCACCAGCGATCTGGAAATCCAGATCCGCACCACGGCCGACCTGGGTGGCGACACCGGCAATTTCACCACCACCATCGGTGCGCGCAAGCTCATCGACATCCTGCGCACCATGCCCGGTGACCAGACCGTGTCGCTAGAGTCCAGCCAGAGCAAGATCATCCTCAAAGGTGGCAAGAGCAAGTTCACGCTGCAGACCATGCAGGCCGAAGACTTCCCACTGGTGCAAGAAAGCGCCAGCTTTGGCCCCGTCTTCAGCGTGCCCCAGAAAACACTGAAGGACTTGCTGAGCCAGGTGTCCTTCGCGATGGCGGTGCACGACATTCGTTACTACTTGAACGGCATCCTGTTTGTGGCCGAAGGCAAGCAGCTGAGCTTGGTGGCCACTGACGGCCACCGCCTGGCATTTGCCTCAGCCACGCTGGACGTGGAAGTGCCCAAACAGGAAGTGATCTTGCCGCGCAAGACCGTGATCGAGTTGCAACGCCTGCTCTCCGACGCCGAAGGCGCGATCGAGATGCAATTTGCCAACAACCAGGCCAAATTCACCTTTGATGGCATGGAATTCGTGACTAAGCTGGTCGAGGGCAAGTTCCCTGACTACAACCGCGTCATCCCTAAGAACCACAAGAACGGCATCACGCTGGGTCGCACTGCCCTGCTGGCCACACTGCAGCGCACCGCGATTTTGACCAGCGACAAGTTCAAGGGTGTGCGCCTGAACATCGACCCTGGCAGCCTGCGTGTGGCGTCCAACAACGCGGAGCAGGAAGAAGCCGTGGACGAGCTGGACATCGACTACGGTGGTGACAGCATCGAGATCGGTTTCAACGTCACTTACTTGATCGACGCCCTGAGCAATATGAGCCAGGACATGGTGAAAGTGGAGCTGTCGGACGGCAACAGCTCGGCGCTGATCACCATTCCCGACAACGCGACCTTCAAGTACGTCGTGATGCCCATGAGAATCTGACGCTATAAAAATAGTAGCTACCCGCACAATCAAACCCCCGGCCTTCGGGGGTTTGGTCATTAAAGAATCGTGAGAAAGTTAGCCATGACCGAAGAAAACAAGTCTGTTCCCAGCCCCGAAAACAACGATGGCCTTGTCCATACGGGCGATGCAGGCACAGACAGTTCCAACTTCCAGCCCACCATTGATACCAACCAGGCCGGCGCGACCGAGGCCTATGGCGAAGGCTCGATCCAGATCCTGGAAGGCCTGGAAGCGGTGCGCAAACGCCCCGGCATGTACATCGGTGACACGTCGGACGGCACGGGCTTGCACCATCTCGTGTTCGAAGTGGTGGACAACTCCATCGACGAATCGCTGGCCGGCCATTGCGACGACATCCTGGTCACCATCCACTCCGACAACTCCATCAGCGTGGTCGACAACGGCCGCGGCATTCCCACCGGCATCAAGCTCGACGACAAGCACGAACCCAAGCGCTCGGCTGCCGAAATCGCGCTGACCGAGCTGCACGCCGGCGGCAAGTTCAACCAGAACAGCTACAAGGTGTCTGGCGGCCTGCACGGTGTGGGTGTGTCCTGCGTGAATGCACTGTCCAAGATGCTGCGCCTGACGATTCGCCGTGACGGCAAAGTGCATGTAATGGAGTTCAGCAAAGGCTTTGTACAGAACCGGATCGTCGAAACGCAGAACGGCATTGAAGTCTCGCCCATGAAGGTGATTGGTGACACTGAAAAGCGTGGCACCGAGGTGCACTTTTTGCCCGACACCGACATCTTCAAAGAAAACAACGACTTCCACTACGAGATTCTGAGCAAGCGCCTGCGTGAACTCTCGTTCCTGAACAACGGCGTGAAAATCCGCCTGAAGGACGAGCGCACCGGCAAGGAAGACGACTTCTCGGGTGCGGGTGGCGTGCAGGGCTTTGTGAACTTCATCAACAAAGGCAAGACGGTGTTGAACCCCAACATCTTCCACGCCATGGGCGACCGTCAGAGCGACCAGGGCACCAACATCGGTGTCGAAGTGGCCATGCAGTGGAACAGCGGCTTTAACGAGCAGGTGCTGTGCTTCACCAACAACATTCCCCAGCGCGACGGCGGCACCCACCTGACCGGCCTGCGCGCCGCGATGACCCGCGTGATCAACAAGTACATCGACGACACGGAGTTGGCCAAGAAAGCCAAGGTGGAAGTGACCGGCGATGACATGCGCGAAGGCCTGTGCTGCGTGCTGTCGGTCAAGGTACCCGAGCCCAAGTTCTCCAGCCAAACCAAAGACAAACTGGTCTCCAGCGAAGTGCGCGGCCCGGTGGAAGACATCGTCAGCAAACTGCTGGCCGACTACCTGCAGGAACGCCCGAACGACGCCAAGATCATCGTCGGCAAAATCATCGAAGCCGCCCGCGCCCGCGAAGCCGCGCGCAAGGCCCGCGACATGACACGCCGCAAGGGCGTGCTGGACGGCATGGGCCTGCCCGGCAAGCTGGCCGACTGCCAGGAAAAAGACCCGGCGATGTGCGAGATCTACATCGTGGAGGGTGACTCCGCCGGTGGTTCCGCCAAGCAAGGCCGTGACCGCAAGTTCCAGGCGATCCTGCCGCTGCGCGGCAAGATTTTGAACGTGGAAAAAGCACGCTACGAAAAGCTGCTGACCAGCAACGAAATTTTGACGCTGATCACTGCGTTGGGGACCGGCATCGGCAAAGCCGGTGGCTCCACAGGCAATGACGACTTCAACGTCGCCAAGCTGCGCTACCACCGCATCATCATCATGACCGATGCCGACGTGGACGGCGCACACATCCGCACGCTGCTCTTGACCTTCTTCTACCGCCAGATGCCCGAGCTGGTCGAGCGCGGCCACATCTACATTGCGCAACCACCACTGTACAAGGTCAAGGCCGGCAAGGAAGAGCTGTACCTGCAAGGCCCCACCGACCTGGACAGCTTCCTGCTGCGCATTGCACTGGTGAACGCCTCAGTGTTCACCGGTGGCCCCAACGGCACCACCATCAACGGCGACACGCTGTCCGAACTGGCACGCAAGCATCAGGTCGCCCAGGCCGTGATCGCACGCCTGAAGAACTTCATGGACGCCGAGGCCCTGCGCTCGGTGGCTGACGGTGTCTCGTTGAACCTGGACACCGTGGCAGACGCCGAGGTGTCGGCCGCCGCGCTGCAAGCCAAGCTGCCCGATGCCGAAGTGGCCGGCGAGTTCGATGCCCGCACCGACAAACCCATCCTGCGCATCAGCCGCCGCCACCACGGCAACGTGAAGAGCAGCGTATTGACACAAGACTTTGTGCACGGCGCTGACTACGCCGCGCTGGCCGAGGCCGCCAATACCTTCAAGGACCTGCTGTCCGAAGGTGCCCGCGTCATGCGCGGCGAAGGCGAACGCCAGAAGGAAGAGAAGGTCTCCGACTTCCGCGAAGCCATGGCTTGGCTGATCACGCAGGCCGAGAACGGCACCAGCCGCCAGCGCTACAAAGGCTTGGGCGAGATGAACCCCGCCCAGCTGTGGGAAACCACCATGGACCCCACGGTGCGACGCCTGCTCAAGGTGCAAATCGACGACGCCATCGAAGCCGACCGCGTGTTCACCATGCTGATGGGCGACGAGGTGGAGCCCCGTCGCGAATTCATTGAAACCAATGCGCTGCGCGCGGGGAATATCGACGTTTGATCATTTTTCCACCGAGTACAAACAAATTTGTGTGAAGTAGGTGGAAATTGCCTAAAATCAACGACTTATGGCATACCAGAAGTCAGATTTCATCCCATTTCCAGGGGATTCAGGGCAAATCATCGCCAATCTGGAGGCCGCTTATGACCAGTGGCACCAAGCGCGACAGACATTGGCGAACCTGCCCACTTCGATGTTCTGGCAGTCCAAGCCAGATGCGGAGTATCTGGCCGTAAAAACCAGCGGTTACGACAGCGGCACCACCAAGGGGGTGCGATCGCCACAGACCGAGGCGATCATGGCAGCGTTTGTCGCTGATAAGGAGCTGGCCAAGAAGCTCGCTGCTGAGGCAGATACGCTCATCGAGCAACGAGCCCTTCAGTACCGCGCCCTGCGCCTACCGGCGATGCTGGACAAGCAGGGTGAAATGCTACGAGCGTTGGATGTGGCCGCCTTGCTGCGAAACGACTTGCTCGTGGTGGGCACCAACGCCTTCGCTGCCTATGAGGTCCTCTGTGGCGCAAAGTTTCCCGCAGGGAATGAGCCGACTCAGGACTTTGACCTAGCGTGGTGCCGCGGCTCAACCGTTTCACTGGCTAGACTGGCACCGGACGTCACGGCAGAACGCCGCAAGTCGCTGATGGCAGTGCTGCAGTCCATCGACTCCACCTACCGCCTCAATCCCAAAAAACCCTATCAAGCCATTAACAGCGCTGGCTATGAAGTCGAGCTGTTGGCTGCGCCAAGCCGCGCCCCGCTGCCGCAAACCGAGGCTTTCGAGCCAATGGTGTCTCTGGTGGAGCAAGAGTGGCTGCTGCGCGGGCGGGCTGCTTTCGTGGTGGTAGCAACCATGCGGCATCGCGCTTGCCCGCTCTATGTCCCGGACCCCCGGTGGATGGCCGTTCACAAACTGTGGCTGTCCAAGAAGCCTGAACGCAATGCCCAGAAGCGGCCCAAGGACGCCCGGCAAGGCCAGGTGTTGCTGGACGCCTGCCGTTACTTCCTGGCAGACTCCTACCCGCTGGACATTGATTTTGTGCTGGACCTGCCAGAAGAACTCCGCGATCTATTCAATGGCTGGGCAAAAGACGCCGGGTACGTACCCACTGACGCGTAAGTGTGAAGTGGACCCCATCGCAGCAATCCCGTCCATGGCTACCCTCAACCAACAGCGCACGCAGAAATACCTGCTCGCACGCCAGCAGCACCCCGCGTGGCTGTTGCTGGCATCGCGGCGTGCGCCTCTGATGCTCAGTTGCCTGGAGGCACTGTTCGAACACCAGCGCGACGGTGTGCCCTTTGATACGGCCATGCAGGCGCTTGCAAACCAACTGGCCGCTCACGCCAACGATCCTGACTTCGAGATCAGCACCGAGGACGTAGCCGCCCAGGCGCGGCACGAACTGCGCGAGTGGATACGGCGCGCGCTGGTCACAGAACGCGAAGGTCGCGTGTTCGAAACCGATGCGCTCAAGACGGCCATGCGCTTCGTGGCGCAGCTGGACCATCGCATGATGACCTCCACCGCTTCGCGCCTGGCCGTGGTGCAGCGTGAAATCGACAACCTGGCGGCTGCCCTCAACCCCGACCCGCAAAGCCGTACCGCGCATTTGGAGCGCCGCATGGCCGAGTTGCAGCAGCAGTTGGACGATGTCCGGGAGGGCCGTATCGCCACGCTGACCGAGGAACAGGCCACGGAGGGCATTCGCGAGGTCTATGCCCTGGCCACCAGTCTGCGGGCGGATTTTCGGCGCGTGGAAGATTCATGGCGCGAGGCAGACCGCGCACTGCGCCAAGCCATCATCAGCGCCCAATACCACCGGGGTGCTGTGATGGACCAGCTGCTCGACGGCCATGCCAGCCTGCTCAACACACAAGAAGGCCGTGTGTTCGAAGGCTTCCAGCAGCAGTTGAACCAGCAAAGTGAGCTGGCCGAAATGCGATTGCGCATCCGGGCCATCCTGAAACACCCCAGTGCGACACGGGCACTGGACGATGTGCAACACAGCACACTGAGCCTGTTGGTGCAGCAGCTCATCAAAGAAGCCCAAGTGGTACAGACCGTGCGCGCCCGCAGCGAGCGTGAAGTCAGCCAGTTCATGAAAACCGGGCAGGCCGCCGAGAACCAGCGCGTGGGCCAGTTGCTCAACGACATCCTGCAACAAGCCTTGGAAGTCGATTGGCAGCGCCAGGCCGTCCGGCGTCAGGATGCACCACTGCCACCGCTGGGTGTGGCGCTGGCCGGTCTGCCGCTGATCGAGCGGCTGCGCATCAAGTCGCTGGACGGTGGCGGTGAAACCGAGCTGCTGCTGACCACGCAATACGCCGACCTCGACGAAGTGGAAGATGAGTTCTGGCAAGCTTTCGAAGGCCTGGACCGGGAAGCCCTGCTGGCGCAGACGCTGCAAGCACTGAAACACAGCGACCAACCCATGACCCTGGCCGCACTGGCCCAAGCGCTACCGCCCGGTGCGCATGACCTGGAAACGCTGACCCTGTGGCTGGCCCTGGCACGCGAATCGGGGGTGGTGTTCAATGACGGGCAGCAAGAGCAGATCACGACCCGCACCCAAGAAGGCGAATGGCAATTCACCGTGCCGCGCGTGGCGCTGGAAGCGGGCGCAATGCGGGGAAGGAGCATCGATGGGTGATATAAAAATGATAGCAGCTTGCGCATATTCCACCGGGGCTATAGCCAGAAAACATTCTTTCTTGAAAGCCGTCGATGTCATCTGACAATCCAGACATCTTTGACCAGTGGGCCGATGCCGCGCCTATCCCGGAAACGGCTGACGCGACCGAGACACCAGAAATAGCAGTCGCACCCGCGGCAGAATCCGTCTCCGCCACGCCCGCCGCCCTGCGCCGTGCGGTACAGGAGCTGCTCAAGTACGGATTGCTGGAGCAAGCGACCAAGCCCCATCTGTTTCGCCAGATCACCACCCAGACCAGCCGTGTGGATACGCTACTGGAGCCGCTGGACCTGTGCGTGAAAGTAGACGACCACCGTGGCCTGGCTTTCGTCGCCATTGCGGCCACCTACCAACCGGACGGCGAAGACGAGGACGAATGGACGCACCCGCTGGTGCGCCGCCAACGGCTGACGCTGGAGCAATCGCTGCTACTGGCAATTTTGCGGCGCGAATTTCTGCAACGTGAGCAAGAAAGCGGCCTGGGCGCGCCCGTGCAAGTGGTGGTGGACAGCCTTCTGCCCCAGATTGAAATCTATCTGGGCAGCACCGGCAGCGACATGCAGGAGAAAAAGCGCCTGATGAATTTGCTGGAGAACCTGCGTGGACACGGCGTGGTGTCCGAGGTGGATACACAAGACCGCTTCACCATCCGACCCATGATCGTGCACTTGGCCAACCCCGAAAACCTGCAAACCCTGCTGCAACGGCTGCGGGAGATCAGCGGCAGCAGCGCCGCAACAGGGACCGAAGAATGACACCCGGCTACCGCCTGCAGGAACTGCACCTGTACAACTGGGGCGCCTTCGCAGGTCGCCACCAGGCCTATATCGACGCGGCCAACACCGCGATCATCGGCCCCACCGGCAGCGGCAAGACCACGCTGATCGACGCGCTCATGACGCTCCTGTGCGCCAACCCGCGCTACAACTTGGCCTCGACCGGCGGGCATGAAAGCGATCGCGATCTGGTGTCCTATGTGCGCGGCGCCAGCGGTCCCGGCCACGCCGGGGACGATAGTGACCACCTGGCCCGCACCGGCCGCTGCGTCACCGGCATAGCCGCCCGCTTGGTGCGGGGCGAGGATGCAGCAGACAGCGTGCTGATCGGCGCGATCTTCTGGTTCGACGGCAGTAGCTCCGGTGCCACCGACCTGAATCGGCGTTGGTGCTTTGCGCAAGGTGCCGGACATAGCCTGGACGGATGGCTGGAAGAGCACCACAGCGGCGGTGCGCGCGCCCTGAGCAAGCTGGAGAAATCCACCGAGGGCTTGCGTATCTTTCCCAGCAAGTCCACCTATCTGGCGCAGCTGCAAAGTTGCTTCGAGGTGGGGCCCAACGCCTTCACGCTGCTCAACCGCGCAGCGGGCTTGAAACAACTCAACAGCATCGACGACATCTTCCGCGAGCTGGTGCTGGACGACCACAGCGCGTTTGACAAAGCACTGGACGTTGCCAAAAGCTTTGACGAGCTCGCCGCCATCCATGCCGAGCTGGAGCTGGCCAACCTGCAATACATGGCCTTGTTGCCGCTGCGCGACATGGCCCAACGTGAGGCGCAGCTGCAGCAACGCCTACAGGAACTGCGCCAGCTGCAGGCCGCGCTGCCGCAGTGGTTTGCGGCGCAGGGCGTGCGGTTGTGGGGAGCGCGTTGTGAGGAGTTGCAAACCGCACTGGATACGCAACAGCGTCAGATCGAGGCGGACGGTCTCACGCTGGCGCAAGCTCGCAACCACGAACAGGCCCTACTGGAAACCTATCTGAATGCTGGCGGTGGCAACATTGAACTGCTGGAGCAGAACATCAAGGCGCAAGGCGACGCGCTGGCGCACAAGAAAAAGAATGCGGCAGACTACCAAGCGCTGGCGCAACACTTGGGTCTGCAAGCGGCCAAGCCGCTCAGCGCCGAGGCACTGGCAGACCACCAAACACAGGCTGGACCCGCGCTCCAAGCACTCGAAGCGCAACAGCATGGTCTGCAGGAAGCCGCCGAACAGGCAGTGGCCAACGAGCACAACGCACACGCAGCGTTGAAAGATTTGCGAGCCGAGTTGCAAGCCGTGCGCCAGCGCCCCGGCTCCAACCTGCCGACGGCATTCACCCAGTTCCGTGCCGCACTGGCAGCACAATTGCAGCTGCCACCTGACGACCTACCCTTCGTCGCCGAACTGGTAGAGGTGCAGAAAAAACAGCACCCCTGGCGCGGCGCCATCGAACGCGCGCTGGGCAGCCACCGCCTGCGTATCCTGGTGCCACCCGAGGCCATGGGCGCTGCGCTCACCTGGATCAACCAGCGCGACAACCGCCTGCATGTGCGCCTGCTCGAAGTTCGCGCGACGACCAAGCCCCAGCAGTTTCTGGGCGACGGCTTTGCGGTCAAACTCAACCTTAAAGATCATGCCCACAAAGGCACGCTGCATCAGTTGCTGGCGGAGCTGGACCTGCATTGCGTAGACAGCGCGGAAGCCCTGCGCACCACACCGCACGCCATGACCCGAGAAGGCCTGATGTCGGGCAAGGCGCAGCACTTCGACAAGCAGGACCAGAAGCGCATTGACCAGGACTGGTTGACCGGCTTTGACAACCGCGACCGCCTGGCGCACCTCGAGGGGCAGATTGCCGATCAAGCCGGGCACTGGGAAACGCTACAAGACGAGAAACGGCGTGCGCAATCCGCACAAGCGCAAGCGGCGGAAATCGCCCAATGGTGGAAGCATTTGCAAACGCTGCAATGGGACGATCTGGATGTTGGCAGCGTTGCGACAGAGTTGCAGTCCCTACAAGACCGTCTGGGCGCTTTGCTGGCCCCGCAGTCGGGCACCGCCCAGGCGAAAGTGCGCTGGGAAACCGCTCGGGAGCACAGCGCTGCGCTAGCCGGGGCCTTGCTCGACCTCCAGAGGGCGCAAGCGAGCATTAAAGAGCGCCACACAGCAGCAGAGGCCAGGCAGCGCGAATATGCGAATCGACAATCTGCCCTTGGGGAAGACGCGGCAGCGTGGCACGACGCCATCACTGCACAGCTCTCTGAGCCTTTGGCCTGCGACTCGCTCGATGGCCAAGAGCGCCGGGCACAAACCCAAACACTCCAGCAACTAAAAACCCAAGAAAGCCAACTCGCCGAACTGCACAAAGACGTCATCCGCCAGATGGGCCGGGCGCAGAAGGAAGACCGAGGCACACTGTCTGAACAGCTACAAGAAATCGAAGCCCTGCAGCCTTACCTGGACCGCCTGCGGGTTCTGGAAGAAGAAGACCTGCCAGCCAAGCGCCAGCGTTTCCAAGACTATCTCAACAGCGCCTCCGACCAGGGCGTGAGCACGCTGTTGTCGGGAATCGAGGCACAGGTCGCAGAGATCATCGAGCGCATAGACCGACTTAACGACACCCTGGCACGCGTGGATTTCCAGAGCGGGCGCTACTTGCAACTCGACCCGCAGACCGTCATCCACCCCGTACTGCAGGATCTGCAAAAAACCATGGCGCAACTGCGCAGCGAACGCCTGCGGGACGATGGTGGCCGCAGCCACTACCAGGCGCTGCAAACCATGGTGGAGCTGCTGCGCGAACATGCCACCAACCGCCGCACCAAGGCCGCGCAGGCGCTGCTCGATGCCCGCTACCGCCTGCAATTCACCGTCCTGGTGCTAGACCGCGAAACCCAGCAGGTGCTGGAGCGGCGCACCGGCTCCCAAGGTGGCAGCGGGGGCGAGAAGGAAATCATCGCCAGCTACGTGCTCACCGCCTCGCTGAGCTACGCGCTATGCCCTCAAGGGCGTAGCCTGCCCCTGTTTGCCACCATCGTGCTGGACGAAGCTTTCTCCAAAAGCTCACAGGCCGTGGCCGCGCGCATCATCCAGGCGCTGCGCGAATTTGGGCTGCATGCCCTTTTCGTCACGCCCAATAAGGAACTGCGCCTACTGCGCAACCATACGCGCAGCGCTGTGCTCGTGCACAGACGCGGACGCCAAGCCACACTGGCATCCCTGAGCTGGCAAGAGCTGGATGCACGGGCGCAGCAACGCCAGGATATGAATAAAAATGACCTCTAGCCCGTATGCAATAAGCGTGAGCAGCTATAGTTTTCAGAGCATATGAAGTCCCCCCGCCAACTCGCCGACCAGCTGGCTCGCCAATGGCAGCGCGGCGATTGGCGCGAGCAGCACCTGCTGCCCAACACGCAAGCCTGGCCGCTGCGACTGCCCATCGGCGAACCCGGCGCGCAAAGTTTTCGTGACGACAGTGCCGCCCTGCGCCAACATTTGCAGCAATGGCGGGCCATTGCCGAGCACGGCCCTGGCCAGGTGGAATGGAAGCCGCGCCAGTACCGCAGCGGTGCGGCCCCCGTTGACATTCCCACACACTGGCTCTTGCGCCCCTCGGACTGCGCAGAAGCCTTTGATCGCTGCGCCGGTAGAGACGGTGCGCAGGCCAGCGCAGATTACCGCGCGCTTGTGGCGGTACTAGGCCAGGTAGATGCACGCTTTCACCGCCTGCTGCTGCGCCGACTAAGCCTGTGGCGGGGCGTTACGTCAGAACAAGTCATCACGGCCACCCGCATCGCGATGCAACTGGAACCGGGTTGCGCAGAGGGTAGGCCACTGCGTTCGCTCGCTTTGGCAGGGAACGACAGCAAGTTTTTCGAGCGCCATGACAGCCTGCTAAGGGCGATGTTGGATGAACGCTTTGATGGGGAAGCTAGCCGCCAAGGTCTGACCGCTTTCCTGGGAGCTGCTCCGGAAGGTGAGCACTGGCTGCTGGTGACTCCACTCGCAGACGGTCTGCTGCCATTTCGGCGCCTACGCGTCACTGCCAACGAGTTGAAGACAACGGCGTTGCCTGCCAGCCGAATTTTGCTGGTCGAGAACGAGCGCAGCCTGCATCAGCTGCCTACGCCCGTACCAGACACCATTGCTATCTTGGGCGCCGGTATGAATCTCAGCTGGCTCTGCGCACCATGGCTGCAGAATCGGAACGTGGCGTATTGGGGCGATATCGACACTTGGGGTTTGAGCATGCTCGCCACCGCGCGCGGTCACATCCCCCTGCTACATGCGCTACTCATGGATGAGGCAAGTTTTGCGTCATACCAACATCTGGCCGTAGCGGAGCCTGTGCACGCCGATGTCCCATCGTCCGGCGTACTTCTGCCCAGTGAAATTGCCTTGGATCGACAGCTGCGCTCGCTGGTTTGCGGAAGACTTGAGCAAGAGTTCTTGCCAGCGGCAGAAATTGCATCTGCCGTCGACAATTGGCTACACACTCTTGCAGATAGCCCCATACCTTGAAGCTATCTGACTCCCGTCATACCGCAGCGCTAGCGCCCAAGTACGCGTCTATCACCCGCGGGTCCCGGGCCAGGTCTGCGGCTGGGCCCTCCAGCGTGATCTCTCCGCCCTCCAGCACATAGGCGTAATCTGCAACCGCCAATGCGGCGCGCGCGTTTTGCTCCACTAGCAAGATGCTCACCCCACTAGCCCGCAGCGCCGTAAGCTGTTGGAAAATATCCTGCATGACCAGCGGCGCCAGTCCCAGACTAGGCTCATCCAGCATCAGCAATTGCGGCCGCCCCATCAATGCACGACCGATGGCCACCATCTGGCGCTCGCCACCCGACAACGTACCCGCCAGCTGCTGCTGGCGCTCTTGCAGACGCGGAAACAGGGCGTAGACGCGCTTCAAATCATCCGCCCGATCCTGCTTTGCTCCCTTGGAAACCCCCGCCAGACGGTAGCTCCCTAACAACAGGTTGTCCAACACCGACATGGTGTTGAACAAGGCCCGGGTTTCCGGCACCAAGGCCACGCCGTGCTGCACGCGCTCCTCCAGCGTGCAGGCACTCAGGTCCCGCCCCTGGAAAACCATGCGGCCGGTGTGCGGCAAGATGCCCATCAGCGCATTGAGCAAGGTGGATTTGCCCGCTCCATTCGGCCCCACCACCGTGACCATGCTGGCTTGCGGTATGCGCAAGCTCACGGCGTTGAGCACTTCGGCCCGGCCGTAGCCAGCGTGCAGCGCCTTCACCTCAAAGTAAGCGGCTGTCATTTCAGTGCTCCGCGCCAAGGTAGGCCGCTCGTACCACCGGGCTGGCTCGCACGTCGGCGGGGCTGCCTTCGATCAGCTTGGTGCCGAACTCCATCACCACAATGCGATCCGTCAGGTTCATCAGAAACTCCATGTCATGCTCGACCAGCAGCAGGGATACGCCCTCGCGCTTGAGTTGCTGCAGTACGGCGGCCAACGCCTGCTTTTCCTTGTGGCGCAACCCCGCCGCAGGCTCGTCCAGGAGCAGCAACACCGGATCGGCGCACAGAGCGCGGGCGATTTCCATCAAGCGCTGCGGTCCCATAGCCAGATTGCCCGCCAGCTCGTCCATCTGGTCCAGCATGCCGATACGGGCCAGCTGTCGCTCCGCCTCCTTGAAGGCTTGGCGCTCATCCGCGCGATCCAACCGGAGCATGGCGCGCAAACTGCCAGCGCGCGTGCGCATATACGTTCCCAATGCCACGTTCTCCAGCACGGTCATGTCGGGCATCATCTTCACGTGCTGGAAGGTGCGCGCCATGCCGCGCTGCGCCATGTGGCGTGCACCCAATCCGGTCACCCACTCGTCTCCAAAGCGAATGGCTCCTCCACTCAGCGGCAACATGCCCGACACCAGATTGAAGGTGGTGGACTTGCCAGCCCCGTTGGGGCCAATCAAGCCCACGATCTCTCCCGCGCGGACGGAGAAGCTCACGTCATTCACGGCCACCAGCCCGCCAAACTGCTTGCGTACCGCCAGCACCTCCAGCAGCGGCGTGCCGCGCACCGGTTGGGTCCGCACCGGCAAGGCTTCGGCCCGCGCCCAATCCCGGCGCACCCTTGCCTTGGGCAAGCGCCACGAGACCCGCGCCACCAGCGCAGGCCAAAGCCCTTCCGGCACAAACTTGAGCACCACCACCAGCAACACACCAAAGACAATCATTTCAAAATTGCCCGACGACCCCAGCCACTGCGATAAGACGGTTTGCAGGCCACCCTCGGTGAGCTTGAACACCGCCGCACCGGCAAACGCCCCCCAGATGGAACCGACACCGCCGATCACCGCCATGAACAGGTATTCCATGCCCAGCTTGATACCGAATGGGGATGGATTGACGGTGCGCTGCAGATGCGCAAAAAGCCAACCCGAAATGGCAGCCAGCACCGCAGCCAACATAAAAATCACCATCTTGTAGCGGAAGGTGGAGATGCCCATGGCTTCGGCCATGGTGACGCCCCCATTCAACGTGCGGATGGCGCGTCCTGGTCGGGAGTCCAGCAAATTCAGCAGCAAGCAGGCGCACACCAATGCCACTGCCCAGATGAGGTAAAAAATAGCGCGGCTGTCCATCAAACTCACGCCCAACACCTGCAGGGCAGGAATACCCAGCAGACCGTCCGACTTGCCCAACACGGGCAGATTCATCATGCCGAAATTAAGCGCCAAGCACCACGCCATGGTGGCCAGGGGCAGATAGTGGCCAGACATGCGCAAGGTGATCCAACCCACCACCAAGGCTCCCATGCAGGTCAGCACAATGCCAACTGCCAGGGCCAGCCAGGGCGACACGCCCCACTGGGTGGTCAACAGGGCTGTGCTGTAGGCGCCAATGCCCACAAACCCCGCCTGCCCGAAAGAGGTGAGCCCCCCGACCCCCGTGAGCAGGGCCAGGCCCATCACCACCAGGGCATACAAGCCGATGTAGTTCAGCTGGGTAAACCACGACTCGGGTACGGGCAGCAAAGGCAGGAGTGCCAGCAGCGCAACGGCGCAACCGCCCAGCCTCCTGGGGGTTGTCCACGCATGAAGGGATAGGGGATGCGGGGCAAGCGCAACCGTACCTGGATGCAATGCAGGTTCCATGGACTCAACTCTCCAACGCAGGGGGATGGCGCAGGGAGCGCCACAACAGCACCGGCAAAATGGCCGCGAACACCAGCACCTCCTTGAACGCACTGGCCCAGAAGGAACTGAACGACTCCAGCACACCCACACCCAGCGCACCGACCAGGGCCAGCGGATAGCTCGACAAAGCCGCAAACACCGCCGCAATAAAGCCCTTGAGACCGATCAGAAATCCGCTGTCGTAAAACACGGTGGTCGTCGGCCCCAGCAGCAGGCCCGCCAGCGCACCGATGAATGCCGCCAGGGTGAAGGCCAGCTTGCCCGCGGCACGGGTAGAAATGCCCATCAACCGCGCGCCCAACCGGTTCACTGCCGCCGCCCGTAGCGCTTTGCCTTGCAGGGTCCGCTCAAAGAACAGCCAGAGCAACACAATCAGGGCGAACGTGCAGCCGTAGATGAGGAGGGTCTGCCCGGTCACATTCAATGGCCCCAGCGCAAAATCGGCCTCCCAAAAAACGGGGTTGCGGTAGCCCTCTGCACCGAAGAACAGCAAGGCCAGCCCCGTCAGCACGTAATGCACCGCCACCGACACGATCAACAGCACCAGAATACTGGCGTCGGCCAGCGACTCGAATGCCAAACGGTAAATCAACGGCCCCAAGGAGGTCACCAGGGCCAGCGCCAACAACGCCTGCACCAACAAGGGCGCCGCAGTGAACGAGAGGCCCACACTGAGCGCAACAAGACACAGCGGCCAAACCAGCGTGCCGGCTGCCTGCCGCGCCAGCGCGGACCAGTGCAGCACTCCCGCAGGCGCCTGGCGCTGGGCACGCAACCGTGCCAGCCCATCCAACAAGGCCACGGCAACGGCCAAGACCAGCAGCAACCAGGCCGTTCCCGGCACCTGGCCACGCTGCTGCAACCCTACGGTCAGAGCAGCGTAGGCGGCAAAGGCGCCCTGTGGAATGAAAATAATCCGCGTCACCGAAAACAACAACACGATCGCCATCGCCAACAGTGCGTAGATGGTGCCGTTGGTCACGCCGTCCTGCAGCAGGACCAGAAATATCTGCAGATCCATGGATGCCTTTGCCTATGCGATAGAAGCTTTGCGCAGCTTTACTTCAACAGCTTGAACTGGCCGTTTTCCACCGTCAGCAGCACCGCGCCACGCTTGTCAAAGCCGCCATGGTTGTCGGGGGAGTAATTGAGCACGCCATGGGAAATGACCATTTCCTTTTCCGACTCGATGGCATCGCGCAGCGCGGTGCGGAACTCCTGTGTTCCTGGCTTGCCCTTCTTCAAGGCGAGCGGAACCACCCGCTGCAACACCAGCAAAGCGTCCTGCATGTGGGCGCCAAACTGGCTGCGAGAGTTGGCACCGTACTTTTTCTCGTAGCGTGCCACGTAGTCCACGCCGGGCGCCTTGAACGGGCTGCTGTCGGGCAATTGCTCGGCCACCAGCACCGGACCTGCGGGCATGACGGTTCCCTCCATCGCCTTGCCACCCACCCGCAACAGTTCTGGTGACGCCGCGCCATGGGTCTGGTAAATGCGGCCCTTGAACCCTTTGTCCCGCAAGGTGATTTGCGGCAACGCGGCTGGCGTACCCGCACCGACGATCAACACGGCATCAGGCTTGGCCGCCATGACCTTGACCGTTTGCGCCATGACCGACGAGTCCATGGGCGAGTAACGTTCCTCCGCAATCACCTTGATGCCGCGCTGGGCTGCGGCCGCACCGAACAGCCCTTTCCACGCATCGCCGTAAGACTCGTTGAAGCCCAGGAAGGCGACCGTCTTCACACCATCCGCCACCATTTTGTCGGCCACCACATTGGCCATCAGGCCCATGGGCTGGGGAAGAATGAAGGTCCACTGGCCCTTGTCCTTGGGCAAGTCAAACGGTGCCATGCCGAGCTGGGGCACTTTTTGCTCCAGCGCCACACTGGCCATGGCAATGACGTTGGGCACGCTGGACGAGCCCAACAGCAAGTCCACCTTGTCGTCGGTGGCGAACTTGCGTGCATTCTTCACCGCTGTGGTGGGATCCGACGCGTCATCCAGCACCACCAGCTTGATTTTTTCTCCCCCCAAGCTGTCCGGCCAAAGCGCCAGCGAGTTTTTCTGAGGGATACCCAGAGAGGACAGCGGACCAGTCAGCGAGAGGCTCACGCCGATGTTGATATCGGCATGCGCAGCACCGCCCAGTGCAAGGGCTGCGGTCGCCATCAGAGTGCGAAAAAATGGTTTCATGTTGTCTCCTGTATCGTTGTGCATTTATTCGTGCATCGTTTCAAACGTTCTCACGCAGCCACTGCGCCAAGTCCGTCATGACAGCAAGGCCGACTGGCGACACTGCAGTGAAGTGGATGCAAGCGTGGATGGCACTGGGATAGTGGTGGTGTGCCACCGCCACTCCGGCACTGGCGATGCGCAGAGCCAGGGTGTGCCCCTCGTCACGCAACGGGTCGTGGCCCATGGTGCCGACCCAGGTGGCAGGCAAGGTCTCAAAGCCGCCGGACTTCAACAGCGCATAGTCCGGGTGCTTTAGCACCTCTGCTTGCCCGCCGAGGTAGCTGCCCATAAACCATTGCATCACGCCGATGGTCAGAAACTTTCCATCGTTCTCAGCGTACGACGGGCTGGGCTCGTCGGGATGTTGTGCCACCGGATAGATCATTCCCAACGCCCGCACGTTGGCGGCCCGCACACGCCGCGTGGCCACCAAAGCCAGTTGCGCGCCCGCGCTGTCGCCAGCCACTGCAATGCGGCTGGCATCGCCACCCAAAACCGTCGCGTGGTCCAACACCCAGTGCAACGCAGCTTCGGCATCGTCAACTGCTGCGGGAAACGGGTGCTCTGGCGCAAGCCGGTAGTCCACTGCGACCACCACCATGCCTGCGTGATGGCACAGGGTGCGGCAAACCTTGTCATGGGTCTCCAGGTCGCCAATCACGAAGCCACCGCCGTGCAAGAAGAGCAACACGGGCAGTGGTGTGTTCGCACCGCTAGCCTGCGGGCTGTAGATGCGCAAGGGCAATGCCCCCGCAGGCCCTGGGCAAGTAGTGTCTTCCACCTTGCCAACGGCAGGGGCCGGCAGCCCCAGGGAGTCGGCCATCCCACGGTAGATTTGCCGCGCGATGGCCGGTGGCAGGGACTCGATGGGCGGATTGCCCTGGGCCGCGGCCTGGGCCAGGAATCCGGCCAAGGCAGGGTCTATATCGGCGACTTCGAGCATGGGTTTGATGGCTGCGTTCACAGTGTCTTCTCCTGATTGGGGTTTAAAAAAATAGGGGTCGGCATTCAGCGCAGCTGTCTGCCATCGCGTGCGCGCATGCCGATCTCAACAAAGTCCGAGCCGTGGTGTCGGTCACGCCCCAACACCAGCCGAAAACCACCCAGGTCCAGCGTGCCCAGGTTTTCCAGCGCTTCGCCCAGCCGCTGCCCATCGGCACGCGGCCCGGCACGCTCCAGTGCCTCGGTGCACACGCGCAGGTTCAGATAAGCCTCCAGGCCCTCAAAAGTCGCCGCCTCGGGGCCAATAAAAGCATCGGCATCACGCTGCAAATCGCGAACAATGGGCAAGCGGGTGACATCCAGGTTTGGGACCACACTGGTGTAGCCAATCACGCGATCGCGGAACAGTTGGGTCATCTGTGTCAGCCCGGCCGATGACAAGGTTGCGATGGTCAAGGGGACGCCCGCCCGGGTCGACAGGGGCAGTCGGTCGAGTGCGTCCAGCGCCTCATAGCCCAGGCTGACGACCAGGGCCTGCGGTGCGGCTTTGGCCAAGCCCTGAAACGCGGCTTCCAGGGACTCCGTGCGCGCATCGGTCGTGATACGGGCGACCACCTGTCCGGCGCGCTGCAGCGCGGCTGTCAGTGCCTCGGTGCGCATGGGCTCAGAGTTATCGCTCAGCACCACCACCGTGGTGATGCCGACGGAGCGCAACTGACGCGCCAGGGTATCGGCTTCTCGCGCGTCGTCCGGTCGTGTGCTGAAGACATGGCGGATCGCGGTCGAGCGCAGTTGCAGCACGCCCGACATGGGGCCCACCAAGGGAACATGCAGTTCGCGCGTGACCTGGGCAGCCTCCAGGCAAGATCGCTCGCCCAGGCAGTTGACGATGACAGCTGCGCCGTGCTGACGCACCAGGGTGCGCAGATTGGCGGCCACGCGCTTGGGGTCCCCGCCATCGTCCAGCGTCACCAACTCGACCGGACGCCCGAAAAGACCTCCCGATGCGTTGACGCGTGACACATGAGCCTTGGCACCAGCCAGCACCCGGTTCGCGACCGGAAAACCCGCCCCTGTCAGCGGCAGCGACTGACCGATGACGACGGACTCAAGCGTTGCGCCGACCGCGATCCCCGCGCACAGCAGCACCGCCAGCACAAGGAGCAAACGCCGACTCTGCTGCATCATGCCGTCGCACCGATCACTTCCTGCTCGGCAGGCAGCACGCGCGTCTCGGGAACCGGAACGCGCAACAGGAAATGCGCCAGTGCCGGCAGCAGCACCAGGGCACCCACCATGTTCCAGACGAACATGAAGGCCAGCAGGATGCCCATATCGGCCTGGAATTTGATGGGCGAGAACGCCCAGGTGCCCACGGCCAGCGCCAGCGTGATGCCGGTGAGCATCACGACGCGGCCCGTGAACTGCAAGGCGTGGTGGTAGGCGTCCGACAAACTCGCGCCCTCGCGCAGACGGGCCAGCGTGATGCTCAGCACGTACAGCGCATAGTCCACGCCAATGCCCACACCGAGCGCAATCACCGGCAGGGTGGCTACCTTCACGCCCATGCCCAGGCCCACCATCAGCGCCTCGCACAGGATGGAGGTCAGCACCAGCGGCAGCACCGCCACCACCACCGCGCGCCAGGAACGGAAGGTGATCCAGCACAAAATCACCACGGCTGCGTACACCCACAGCAGCATCTCGTGCATGGCCTTGCCCACCACGATGTTGGTGGCCGCATCGATGCCGGCACTGCCGGCGGCCAGCTTGAAGTTGATCTCGGGCGTGTTGTTGGCGCCGGCAAACTGCTCCACCTCGGCCACCACGCGTGACAGCGTTTCGGCCTTGTGGTCCTTCAGGTACACGTACAGCGCCAGGAAGGAGCAGTTCTGGTTGAACAGCTCGCGCGGCGCGCGGGTCTGCACCCCGCCCAAAGCACCGTCGTTGGGCAACAGCTCAAACCATTTGAAGTTGCCTTCGTTGTAGCCCACCATGGCCAGCTTGGAGAGCGCCGCCATGGAGTTGGTGGACTCCACGCCGGGCAGTTGCTCCAGGCGCCAGGCCAGGGTGTCGAGTTTTGCCAGCGTCTCGTAGCGGGTGCACTGGTCGATGGGCGTCGTCACCATCACGGTCAGGATGTCCGCGCTGGCGGCGTAGTGAGAGATTTGGTAAGCGTTGTCGCGGTTGTAGCGCGAGTCGGGGCGCAGTTCGGACGCGCCGGGGTCTAGGTCACCGATCTTCAGGTTCAGGCTGACGGCATAGCCGCCGGCCGCCATGCACGCGGCCACCATCACGGCCGCCGTGGCCCAGCGTTTTTGCGTGAAGTGGTCCAGCAAGGCCCACAGCCAGGGGCGCTTGGCGCCTTCAAACACCACCTCGTCGCGCAAGCTGCGCGCCGCCGCAGAGGGCGTCACGCCGGTGTAGGACAGCAGGATGGGCAACAACACCAGGTTGGTGAAAATCAGCACCGCCACGCCGATGCTGGCGATCAGGGCCAGGTCCTGGATCACCTTGATCTGGATGATGATCAGTACCGCAAAGCCCACGGCGTCACACAGCAGCGCAGTCAGGCCAGCCATGAACAGGCGGCGAAACGTGTAGCGGGCTGCCACCACGCGGTGCGTGCCGCGCCCGATGTCTTGCATGATGCCGTTCATCTTCTGCGCACCGTGGCTCATGCCGATGGCAAACACGAGGAAGGGCACGAGCACCGAATACGGGTCCAGCTCATAGCCCAGTAAGGCCAACAAGCCGAACTGCCAGACCACTGCCACCAGCGAACACGCCACCACCAGCGCCGTGCTGCGCTTGCAGCGCGTGTAGCCATAGAGCACGACGGTCGTGATGGCCAGGGCCAACAGGAAAAACAATACGACCTGGTGCAGGCCTTCGATCAGATCGCCTACCACCTTGGCAAACCCGGTCACGCGAATCTGCAAGACGTCGCCGTCGTACTTGGCGCGCAGCACCTCGATCTGGCGCGACAGGTCGCCATAGTCCAGCGCCTTGCCAGTCTCCGGGTTGCGGTCCAACAAGGGCACGAAGACGATGCTGGACCTGAAGTCGCCCGCCACCAACTGGCCGATCTCGCCCGAGCGCTCTACGTTGGCGCGCAGTTCGGCCAGGCTGGCGGAGGAGCCGTCATAGCTGTCGGGAATCACCGGGCCGCCATCCAGCCCTTCCTCGGTTACCGCCACCCAGCGCGTGCTGGAGGTCCACAGCGACTTCATGAACGGGCGGTCCACGCCGGGAAGCAGGAAGATTTCGTCGTTGATTTTCTGCAGCGCTTCCAGGTAGGCCTTGTCGTAAATCGTGCCCTGCTTGGCCTGCACCACCAGACGCAGCGCATTGCCCTGGCCCGCCAGATCGCCCTTGTGCGCGAGGTAGTTGACGATGTAGGGGTGCGAGGTTGGGATAGTCTTCTCGAAGCTGGCATTCAATTGCAGCCGGGTCCCGAACCAACCCAACACCAGGGTTAGCAGCAGGCAGATCGCCACAACCCAGGGACGGTGGTTGAAAAAGGCGCGCTCCACCCAGTTGCCCGAGCGCGTGTCAAAGTCTTCCAGCCGCGCGACGACGGGCTGGGTGTTGGAAGAGGAATCGGCGTGCATGAAATTTTCTTCAGTTAACAAGCGGTGCGGACACGCGCCGCATTCCGCGCAAGCTGGCCAGCACCAGGCTGCCATCGGCCGCGATGGCAACACCCGACACCGGAACCGGTTCACGCGCTGGCGTGCGTTGCAGCGCAGCCGCCTCGTCACGTCCCAGCAAGATGTCGCCGGCCTGGCCCATCAGCACAAAGCCGCCTTTCGGCAAAGCCGTGCCCGCGCCCACCGCCATGGGCAGGCCGGTGTCGAGCTGTTTCCACTGCGTGCCTGCATCCAGAGAGCGGTAGGCAGACCCACGCAGGCCATAAGCGACCCAGACATCCCCGGCGGTGTGCAGCAAGCCGAAGAAGCTTCCTTTGTAGGGCGAGGCCAGCGCGTTGAAGCTGAGCCCACCATCGGTGGAACGCAGCAGCAGACCTTGTTCGCCCGCGATCAGCAGCGTCTGGCCGTGGGCGCGCAGGCCATACAGGTGCAGGGATTTGGGATTCGGCAAACGCGGAGCAACGCTCGCCCAGGTTTTGCCGCCATCTACCGTGGCGAACATCTGCCCGTAGGCGCCAACGGCAAAGCCGCGTTGGGCATCGATGAATTCGAGGTCAAAAAACGGTTTGTCCGCGCCTTCTTCCACCCAGCGCTGGGCATTGGCAATGGCCTTGTCATCCCCCTTGGCCTGCGCCGCTTGCAACATCAGCGCTGCGGCCTGGATGCCGTCGAGCTGCTTGTGCCAGCTGGCGCCAGCATCATCGCTGCGCAGGATCACGCCCAGATGGCCGGCCGCCCAGCCGGTTTTTTCATTGGCAAAACGTACCGTGGTGAGGGTGGTTTGCACCGGCACCGAGGCCTGTTTCCACGTGGTGCCATGGTCGTCCGACAGCAGCACTGTGCCGCGCTCGCCCACCGCCACCAGGCGCTGCCCAGCACGAGTCACGGCCAGTGTGGCCGCGCCCAGGGCCTTGGGGCTCATGAGGGCCGGCGCTGACAACACCGCCGGAGCGCTGGCCGCCCCGGCGAGCGGTGCCGCAGCGGCCCAGCCCGCAAGCGCCCCCAGGACCGCGCGCCGCGCCATGCCAGGGTGTGCAAATCTGTGCATCAGCGTGAGCCTTCGTTGGCCAGAGATTCGGGGCTGAAGAAGCTGCGTGGAATTGGCGGCACGATTTCGTACTGCTTGGGCAACTCGTTGGAGGCCATGTTCAGGTAGTAGGAGCCGTTTTGCATGTCGTAGCCACCCCAGAGCACAAAGTTGGTCACCACGGGCACGTCAGGCGCGGTCAGCATCAGTGCAAAGTTGGTGCGCCAGAGTTGGCCCTTGGCATCCCAGCCGTCGAACAACACGGTTTGCCAGGAGTCTTCGTCGATGTAGTACTTGCGCTTGGGCACCACATGGCGCTTGCCTGCGGCCAGGGTGGCTTCCACTTCCCACACGCGGTGCAGCTCCCAGCGCACCTGGGCCGGGTTCAAAGTATTGGGCGTCACCAGGTCTTCGACCTTCGCCGCCGCTGCACGGTTGTTGTTGTACGGGATGTAGACCTCCCGCTTGCCCACCAGCTTCAGTTCATGCTTGTCGATAGGGCCGAACAGCGTGAAGGCTTCGTCAAACAGGCCGATGCCGGAGGTCACCGAATCCGGCGTGTCGTAGGCCACGGAAGGGGCCTTGCGCACACGGCGTTGGCCCACCAGGTACTGCCACAGGCCACGCGGTACGGCGTCGGACACGCTGTCTAGCGCCAGAATCGCCTCTCCTGCTTTGGAGCCCGGCGCATTGGCGACAAATTTGCCGTACTGGTAGTAGCCGTCAAACTTTTCCAGGCTGCCCTCTTTGGCATAAAACGCCTGGCTGATGGTCTGCGTACCGCCAGAGGCCATCGCGCGCCGACCATCGGCCGTGACCACCCACACCCGCATCGGCAGCGTGACGTTACCCCCGTGCCAGGCCGTACGCTGGTTCCAGATGACCTCATAGCCGTCCTTGGGGATGGGGAACGGCACGCCGCCAAAGGCACCTTCCATGCCGTAGCCACCGTCGATGGTCTTGGCATGCGTGGCGTTCTTGAAGCTGTTGTCGTACACGAATTGCGGTGCGGCGGCGGTGCGGTGCGTGGGGTAGATATCGATGCGGAAATCCGGGTATTTCTTCATCAGCGCCTGCACGCCATCGGTCAGCTTGTCGGCGTGCTGAGCCATGTTTGCGGCGTTGATCGACAGGGTGGGCTTTTCGCCAGGAAACAGGTCGGGCCGGGGATCGCCGTTCTTGTAACCGGACGGTGCTTTGGTCAAACCACCGTCCCAAGCGGGAATGGTGCCGGCCTTGTTGCCCGCCTTCTCGGCCCCCAGCGGAGTGAGGGTGGTTTTGAGCTTCGCCGCTTCTTCAGCACTCACTGCGGCCAGGGCGGGCACGGAAACGGCCAGCGAAGCTGCAGCCAACAGGATGTGTTTTGTAATCTGCGTCATAAGATGTGTCTCAGTAGATTTTTAGAACGTGCGGGAAAGATTGAAGGACAGGTAGTTGCGGTCTGCCAGCGTCTGGCTATAGGACAACATGCGGGTGGGCGTACTGGGGTCGGTCACCGTGAAGGTCTTCGCGGTGCCAAAGAAGGCCGTGTAATTCAGACCAAAATTCCAGTCCTGGTATTTGCCTTTGACACCTACTGTCACATCCCCTGCCTCACTGGCTCCGCCTGCAAAATTGGAGATGGCAGAAGACCGCCCACCAAAGTTGTAGCCAATCCCCATCGGAATGGACAGGTCAAGCCCCGGCACCACCTGAAAGTACTGCGGCTCAAAAATCACGCGCACTGCGGAGGCGTCACGCGTGGCATTGGGGTCCAAACCACCAAAGCCAACGCTCCCGGGGTTTTTGGTCACGCTCAGCGTGCGGTTCCAGGCCAACTCAGCCACGATGGCGCCGCCGTCCCACAGGCTGGACTTGTTGAGAACGTAAATCCCCGAAAGATTCAAATGGCCCGTATCGCCCACCGCGTAGCAGGGGTTGCTTGCATCCCCACTGCAATCGTTGGCAGGCATGGTGGGAGCGCCTGCAAGCACCGCAGGGTCACTGGCCAGGGGAGCATCCTTCCGTACCGAACCTTCAAGCGCCCAGTTCAGCTGTCCCACCGAGGAACTCACGCTGGCTCCGACGGTTTTTATGTTTTTCGCATAGACAGTGCGAACATTGCCGTTGATGAAATCGAACACCAGTGCGGAAGGCGTTTTGTCGTGGTACTGGGCTGCATACAGCCCATACTCAAAGGCGCCTCCGGTCGGCGCCCAACGCACCTGTGCGCCAAATTGACCACTGTCTCCAGGGGTCTGGTCTTTGCTGGCGTCTGTGGTCAGTGAAGGAGGTGCACTGAAGTAGACGCGGCCGCCACCTATGTAATCCTGATTGGAAAAGTAACTGCCAACACCGGGGATTTTGCTGGGCCGCCACTTGAACTGGTAATAGCCTCCCAAGGTCACGCCTTCTGCAATCTGCAGCGTACCGGAGAGCTGCTCCACTGGCAGCAGTACCTCTTTGAACTGCCAGTTGGGAACTGACAGGATCTTGGCGACATCGACAGGTCCCTGCGCGGCTGCAATGCCGTTTTGGCCAAAGAACACGCTCTCCCCGTATTGCACGGCGTGCCGTCCAAGGCGTACCGAGGCAGGTATATCTCCCAGCGAGCCCTTGCCATACACAAAGGCGTCCAGGAACTGGTCTCCGCGCCCGTGCTGATCCACCGTGGCCTGGATGAACTCATTGGCCGCCTGACCACTGGCGTTGTTCACGCTTTTGGTGCCGTCATTGGCATTGCCACGCATGTACATTGCGTCGTACCAAGCGGTATGGCTCACACGCAGGCCCCAGTTACCGTGGTTGAAATCAAACTCGGTCAACAAGTCCACGCGATTGGAAATCAATCCTTTTGCGAAGTTCAGGTTGCCGTCGTTTTCATTCCCCGCGGGAGTGAGGTCCGTTGATGCATCCTGCATGCGATAAGCCATGCTGTACTTGGGCGTGAAATCCAACCGGATCTTGGTGTCCGGGTCTCCAGAGTCCAGCTCCAGTGCGTGTACGGGCAAGGCGCACAACAGGCTGGCGCCCAGTGCCAGGGCGCCCAGTTTGAAGGGTGTATGTTTCGGGTTCATGCAATGTCTCGTCGTTATGTGTTTTGGTAGCGTGAACGTCAGACGAATGCCTGCGCTAGATGTAGGTAGAAGCCAGGCCGCCATCCACCGGAATGTTGGCGCCGCTGACCCAGCGGGATGCATCGCTGCATAGCCAAGCAATCACCGGGGCAATTTCGTCGGCAAAACCGGGGCGCAGCATGCGGTGCGCATCTTTCTGCACGCGCTCTTCCCCCAGCATGGACACGAAGTCGCCCAAGATGGGCGTGAACACCGGACCGGGCGCCACGCAGTTCATGCGCACGCCTTTGTCCATGAACCACTTCTGCGACTGCACCGCACTCCACACAATCAGCGCTTCCTTGAAGTACTGGTAGCAGGTCTCATGGGGCACCTCATGCGTGCGCAACCATTGCGCACCAGCCTCAAAGCCCTGAGCTGCGGCCAACTCTTTGTGCAATGCCAAACGCTGCGGCCATTCCGCACCGAGGATGGAGGCCACGTTGACAATGCTGCCCCCGCGTGGAATAAGCGGTAGCACCTGCTCGGTCAAATGGCGCAGGCCCAGGTAATTCACTTTGGCCACCAAGTCGCCGCTTGCGGTGCCGGGCACGCCCGCAATGTTGCAGAACGCATCGATGCGCTTGGGTAGCTGGGCCACCGCTGCGTTGATGGCTTCCACCGTGGACAGGTCGGCCTTGACAAAGCCGTCCAGGGTCAGGCTGGGGTCATTGCGGTCTACGCCAATCACCGTGGCCCCCTGAAAGCGGGCCAGACGCGCTACTTCGGCACCAATACCGGAAGAGGTGCCCGTAACGACAATGGTTTTTCCTTGCAAACTCATGAGAATGTCTCCTGATGAAAAGATGTGGGATGCCGTTTAGAACGGGAACATGGGCGCGGTGTCTTTGATCGTGATCCACTGCCACTGGGTGTACTCCTCCCAATCGGCAGGGCCGCCCACGCTGGTGCCGTTGCCGGCAATGCCGGGACCGCCAAAGGGGTTCACGCAGTCGTCGTTCACCGTCTGGTCGTTGATGTGCACCATGCCCGACTTGAGCTGCTGCCCTATGGCCATGGCGCGCCCCACCGACTTGGAAATCACCGCAGACGCCAGGCTGCCGGTGTGGTTGTTGGCCAGGGCAATGGCTTCTTCGTCCGTCTTGTAGGTGACGATGTTGGCCACCGGGCCAAAGGTTTCTTCATCAAACACGCGGATACCGGGCTTCACGCCGGAGAGCACGGTGGGCTTGTAGAACAGGCCGTCAAACGTGCCGCCTGCCTCTAACTTGGCGCCGGCCTTGACGCTGTCTTGCACCATGGCATGGACGCGGTCGCGCTGCTTGGCATCGATCAGCGGCCCCAGAGCCACCTGGCCGCTGGCACCGTCGCCCACGGGCAAATGGGTCGCCTTCATGACCAGGCGCTGGGTCAGCTCTGCGGCAATGCTTTCATGCACCAGGATGCGGTTGGAGGCCATGCAGATCTGACCCTGGTGCAGGTAGGCACCCCAGGCCGCATTGCTGGCGGCAATGTCCAGATCGGCATCGTCCAGAATGATGAGGTTGTTCGCGCCCCCCAGCTCCAGCGACACCTTCTTGAGGTGGCGACCTGCCAGCTCGCCAATGCGGCGACCCACTGCGGGCGAACCGGTAAAGGCAATCATGGGCACCAGCGGGTCCACCACCAAAGCTTCGCCCGCCTCGGCATCCCCGGGGAGCACTTGCAGCAAATCTTTGGGCAAGCCCGCTTCGGCAAAAATGCGCGCAATCATCAGTCCGCCTGTCACGGGGGTGCGGGTATCGGGTTTGATCACCACCGCGTTGCCCGCCGCCAGCGCGGGCGCCACGGCACGGATAGTCAGAATCAATGGGAAGTTGAACGGCGAGATCACGCCCACCACGCCATGGGGCACACGGCGGGCCATGCTGATGCGGCCTTGCACACTGGGCAGCACATGGCCTTGTGATTGCAATGGCATGGCTGCAGCCAGGTGGCAGATGGTGATGGCCTCGCGAATTTCGTGCTGGCCCTTGGGCAATATGGCGCCCGTCTCGCGGGTGGCATACAGCGCCAATTCGTCAAAGTGCTGCTGGAACAGGGCCGCTGCACGGCGGAACACATCGGCCTTCTCGCGCGGAGGCACTGCCACCCAGGCTTTCTGAACGACGGCGGCGGCGGCAATGGCAGCCGTCATATCCTGCGCATTGGCGACCCCCACCGTGCACATCACCTGGCCGGTAGCCGGTTCAATCACGTCACGCGTTCCCGCACCGTGGGCGGTAGGCGCCAGGCTGGAAACGTCAAAAAATGCCATGGCTTCGGTAGCACCCATTTGCTTGTCCTTTCGGTAGGTTGATCAAATCGCCACATTCGTGCGGCGTACCCTTCTTTTGCAATGCGCGCGCCATGTGCGCGGCCCGTGGGACGCAGGACGACAGCGCGTCAGGTAGTTTTGGGAGGGAAATTAGGGACATACCCTAGGGAGGCCATTGGCCACCAACCAAGGGAAAACCAGCACCTGGTTTTTGATCATTTGGTAAACAATTTGCCAGAACGACTACTCATTTGCTCAAGCAATCGTTCCAAATCATGCAAATTTCGCAGCGCATCTCTCTGGCCGCCATGGCGCGCAACGCCGGCGCCACCATTCCGGAGTCCCTGGCTGTGGGCGGCGGCACCAAAGTCCTGGGTGGCTTCACCACCACCCAGGCCGGCAACAGCGCACACCCCACCGTGGCGGACATCAGCGAATGCCTGTTCTTCTCGCCGGGCGATGGCCGCATCTGGCTGCAGGACCAACGCATGGTGCTGCTGCACACCGAGGCCTTGGGCTCATTGCGTCGGGAAATGATTGACAGCCTGGGGACGGAGCGCGCACGCGGCCTCTTCACCCGGGCTGGCTACGTGAGTGGCGCGCGCGATGCGGAACTGGTACGCAAGCAGTGGCCCGAAGCCGACCCTTTGGCCGCTGCCATGGCCGGCACGCGCTTGCACGCCCTGGAAGGGCTGGTGAAGGTGGAACTGGTGCGCGCCGCCTACGACCCGGACACCGGCGGCTACGAAGGCGAATTCCTGTGGCACAACTCCAGCGAAGACGATGAGCACATAGCCGCCTACGGAATTGGCGGGTCCCCCAGTTGCTGGATGCAGGTGGGCTATGCCACCGGCTATGTGAGCACGCTGTTTGGCAGCCTCATTGTCTTTCGGGAAACGCTGTGCCGCTCCATGGGCGATGCCCATTGCGCCGTGATCGGCAAGTCGGCCCACAAGTGGGACGACATTGAGGAAGACATGCGTTACCTCAACGCCACCGAGTTTGTCGACACGGCGGCCTATGCGCGCCCCGGCCCCGAGGCCGCGTCACTCCCCGCGGTAGGAACCGCAGGTGACGCCATGGTGGGCGCGTCCTCCGCGTTCAACGCGGCGTGCCACCAGCTCAACCGCGTGGCGCGCACCTCCGCGACCGTCCTGTTCACGGGCGAGTCCGGTGTGGGCAAGGAAAAGTTTGCCAGCATGCTGCACAAAATCAGCCCGCGCAAAGACCAGCCCTTTGTTGCCATCAACTGCGCCGCCATCCCCGATACGCTGATCGAGTCCGAGCTGTTTGGGGTGGAGCGCGGCGCCTATACCGGCGCCAACCAGTCACGGCCCGGACGGTTTGAACGTGCCAACGGCGGCACGCTGTTTCTGGACGAAATTGGCTCCCTCAGTTTTGTGGCCCAGGGCAAGTTGCTGCGGGCCTTGCAGGAAGGCGAAATAGAGCGTGTGGGCGGCACCCGCAGCATTGCGGTCGACGTGCGCGTGGTGGCCGCCACCAATGAAACCCTGCGCCAGGCGGTGCACGAGGGGCGTTTTCGCAACGACCTGTTCTTTCGGCTCAACGTGTTTCCCATTCACCTCCCCCCTTTGCGGGAGCGGCGGGACGACATTCCGCTGCTGATGAACCACTTCCTCAACCACTACCGGCACAAACACGCCTGCAACGTCGGAGGTTTCACACAACCCGCTGTTCGCGCCCTGCTCAACTATGGCTTTCCGGGCAATATCCGTGAACTGCAAAACCTCATCGAGCGTGCCGTCATCATGGCGGAGGCAGATGGGCTGATTGGTGTGCACCACCTGTTTACCGGTGGAGAGGTGCTCAGCGAAGACATCATGACGCTGCGGATGCAGGGGGACTCTGGAACCCTGAACCGGGACTCCCCCACCCATCCGGGCCCGAACGCAGATGCTGCGCTGCTGAATGCGCCAACCGTGCCGCCCTCGTTGGAGCAAATGGAGCGTGACACCCTGCAGCGAGCGATCACCGCAGCCCACGGCAATTTGTCCGCCGCAGCACGACTGCTCAACACCACCCGCCCCAAACTGGCTTACCGGGCGCGCAAGCATGGCCTGCTGGTTGAAGCGCTCCAGGCTTCAGATTAAGGCAAAACGGCCGCTAGCCCCCGTGGAATGTGCGCGAGTAGCTCCTGTTTCAGGAGCAAATGCTAGATGCTGCGCACCGGCCCCGTAGAGGAACGCACCACCAGCACCGGATCAGGTACGCGCACGATGGTGGGTTGGTGCGCGGGGTTTTCAATCAGGTCCAGCAGCAGGTTGATGGAAAGGGTGGCCACCTGCTCAATGCCCAGCGCCACGGTGGTGAGCGCCGGGCGCATGTCCCTGGCCATCTGGATGTCCGTCACGCCGATGAGCGAGATGTCTTGCGGAATGCGGATGCCCTGGTCCGCCAGTGCCTGCGAGGCGCCATAGGCCATCAAGTCGTTGGTGCAGAAGATAGCGGTGATATCCGGGTGCCGCTCCAGCAGCGACACCGCCGCATCGTGGCCGCCAGCCACCGTGTCGCTCACATTGCGGATGGCTGCGTCAGGCAGCGCCACTCCCTCGACCTGCAGTGCGCTGCGAAAACCGTCCAGCCGCCCGACCTGCATCCCCTCCAGACCGCACCCCACAATTGCGCCGATACGCGTGTGCCCCAGCCCCAGCAGGTGCTGGCCGGCAATCTCCCCAGCACGGTGAAAGTTCACCACCACATGGGGGATGTTGTCGCCCAGATCCACCTTTTCTTCAGATGCCAGCACGATGGGGGAGCGCCGGGTCTTGAGCTCGTTGATGTCGTCTGCGCTGATACCGGTGTGCAGCACCAGCACGCCATCTGCCAACGTGCCGGCAATCTGGTGCAGGTAGGCACGGCCAATGTCGGGGCGCTCGTCGGTATTGCAGACCATGAGGAAGTAGTTGCGGTGCCGCGCCACGCGCTCGGCCACGCGCACGAACTCGGGGTAGAACGGGTTGTTGATATCGGGCAGTACCAGCGCCACCATGGACGACTTGCCTTCGGCCAGCGCGCGCGCCATGAGGTTGGGCCGGTAGCCGGTGGCGGCGATGGCCTCCTGCACCTTCTGCACCGTGGCAGGTTTGACCTTTTGCGTGTTGCGCAGCACGTTGGACACCGTGGCGGTGGTGACACCGGCCAAACGGGCGACTTCACTCAGGGTGGCCATGGCGCTGCAACTTTGTGTGAACTGGCATCAATGGATACGTTTTTTTGAATCCTAGGACTTACCCTAGGAGGCGGTTTATTTGCGAATACCCCTAGGTATACTCCAAAAACTGCTGAATTTAACCGCTTAAATTTTAATTTTCGGGGTGTTGCAAGAGAGCTTCCGGGATGTCGCTCCCTGGCTAGTCAGCGAACGCAGGCCGCAGATCGGGTCAAAAATTTAACCGCTTAAATTTTGGAAAGGATGCCAGTCGCACCACCGTCATTACACGCTTACCGGAGACAACAAGCCAAGCGCACCAGTGTTTTACTGAGCGCCACTTGCCACTTATTCATTGACACAAAGACAGGAAAACACATCATGAATTTCGCCAAACGCAGCACCCTGACCGCCATGATCGGCCTGGCCCTAGGCACCACCGGCCTGATGGCCAGCCACGCCGCCAACGCCGGTGAAGTCAGCATCTGGGCCTGGGACCCCAACTTCAACATTGCCATCATGCAAGAGGCGGCCAAGCGTTACACCGCCAAGCACCCCGATGTGACCTTCAAGATCGTGGACATGGCCAAGGCCGACGTGGAGCAAAAGCTGCAAACCACCCTGGCCTCCGGCGTGACCAAGACCCTGCCCGACATCGTGCTCGTGGAGGACTACAACGCCCCCAAGTACCTGCGCTCTTTCCCGGGTGCCTTCGAGCCCTTGTCTGGCAAGGTGGACCACAAGGCATTTGCCAACTACAAGGTCAACCTGATGAGCATGGGCGGCAAGGTCTACGGCCTGCCATTTGACACCGGCACCACCGGCATGTACTACCGCAGCGACCTGATCAAGCAGGCCGGCTTCAGCGACAAGGACATGCAAAACATCACCTGGGACCGCTACCTGGAAATCGGCAAGCAGGTCGAAGCCAAGACGGGCAAAAAGATGTTTGCCATGGACCCGCAAGACATTGCCAGCATCCGCATCATGATGCAGTCCGCCGGCCGCTGGTACTTTGACAAGGACGGCAAGCTCGACATCAAAAACAACCCCGCCCTGAAGGCCGCCCTGGAAACTCAGGTCAAGTTCATGAAGGCCGGCATTTACAAGCCCACCTCGGGCTGGGGCGAGTGGGTCGGTGCCTTGAACAAGGGCGATGTGGCCTCCGTCATCACCGGCGTGTGGATCACCGGCTCGGTGAAGGCCGAAGCCAGCCAGTCCGGCAAATGGGCCGTGGCTGCCACGCCGCGCCTGAACGTGCCGGGCGCCGTGAACGCCTCTAACCTGGGCGGCTCCAGCTGGTACGTGCTGGCCGCAGGCAAGGAGAAGGCTGCCGCAGCAGACTTCCTGAACGAGGTGTACGCCAAGGATGTGGACTTCTACCAAAACATTCTGCAGTCCCGCGGTGCCGTGGGCTCGCTGCTGGCATCGCGCAGCGGCAAGGCCTATTCCGAAGCAGACCCCTTCTTCGGTGGCGCCAAGGTGTGGCAACAGTTCAGCGACTGGATGGGCAAGGTGCCTAGCGTGAACTACGGCATTTACACCGCCGAAGGTGACGCCGCCGTGGCCGCTCAACTGCCTGGATTGGCACAAGGTCTGCCGGTGGAGAAGGCGCTGGAGAACATCCACAACCAGCTCGCCTCGCAAATCAAGTAAGACACAGCAACACTGCACCCTAGGAGCACCATGGCGCCCACGCCTACGACCAGCTACCGGCGTTTTTACGACGTCAACGGTTGGCTATTTGTTTCCATCGCACTGGGACTGATCGGGGTCTTCATGGCCTACCCGATCGTCCGGTCGCTGTGGATGTCCCTGCATGCCGGGCAGGGAACGGTGGTTGAGTTCGTAGGCACGGGCAATATGGTGCGTCTGGCCGGTGATCCGGTCTTTCTGAAAGCGCTGCAAAACACCTGCATCTTTCTGGTGATCCAGGTGCCCATCATGCTGATGTTGGCGCTGGTCATGGCCAGTTGCCTGAACATGCCGAACCTGCGCTTTCGCGGGCTGTTGCGCACTGCGGTCTTTCTGCCGTGCGTCACCTCCCTGGTGGCGTATTCGGTCGTGTTCAAGAGCATGTTTTCGTATGACGGCCTGGTCAACCACGCACTGGCGTGGCTGGGCCTGATCAGTGAGCCCATTCCCTGGCTGAACGATCCGTTCTGGTCCAAGGTAGTCATCATCATCGCCATCACCTGGCGCTGGACCGGCTACAACATGATCTTTTATCTGGCGGCCATGCAGAACATCGACAAGTCGATCTACGAGGCCGCGCGTATTGATGGCATCTCGGCCTACCGCCGCTTTGTCTCCATCACCATCCCCATGCTCAAGCCGGTGATCCTGTTCACCACGGTGACCTCCACCATCGGCACGCTACAGCTGTTCGACGAACCCATGAACATCACCACCGTGGGCACCGTGTTCTCCGATAACACGCTCACGCTGTCCATGTACATTTACAACCTGTCGTTCAAGTTCGTGCCCAACTTCGGCTACGCCGCTACGGTGTCCTACGTCATCGTGCTGCTGGTTGCCGCGCTGGCTGCCATCCAGTTTTATGCCGCCCGGGAGCGCAACTGACATGACCAACTGGGCTGAAAAATTCCGCATGGCCGGCGTCTACCTCTTTCTGGGAGTGATGGCCTTTGTTTCCTTGTTCCCGTTTGCCTGGATGGTGATCAGCGCAACCAACGCCTCGGTGGACGTGACCAAAGGCAAGTTCACCCTGGGCAGCGCCCTGATGGAGAACCTGGCCAAGCTCAACAAGAGCTTTGACGTCGCACAGGTCTTCTGGAACTCCGGAAAAATTGCCATCGTGGGCGGCTTCTTCACGCTGCTCATCTCGTCCATGGCGGGCTACGGCTTTGAGGTGTTCAGCTCCAAGGCGCGTGAACGCGTCTACAACGGCCTGCTGCTTACGCTGATGGTGCCGTTTGCTGCGCTGATGATTCCGCTGTTCATCCTGATGGCGCAGTTTGATTTGCTGGACACCCACCTGGGCGTCATCCTGCCCGCGCTGGCATCGGCCTACATCGTTTTCTACTTCCGCCAAAGCACCAAGGCCTTCCCCTCCGAACTGCGCGAAGCGGCTCGCCTGGACGGCCTCAAGGAATGGCAGATCTTCCTGTTTGTCTATGTGCCTGTGATGCGCTCCACCTATGCGGCGGCGTTCATCATCGTGTTCATGGCGGCCTGGAACAACTTCCTCTGGCCCCTCATCGTGCTGCAGTCGCCCGAGCTCAAGACCATCACCCTGGTGTTGTCCTCGTTGGGCTCGGCCTACTTCCCCGACTTCGGCGTGATCATGCTGGCCGCCATGCTGGCCACCTTGCCCACCCTGGTCGTTTTCTTCGCAATGCAACGGCAGTTCGTACAGGGCATGCTGGGCTCCGTCAAATAAGGTTTTCACATGCGTACCGTTACCAAGCTCGTCTCGGGCTGGACTTTTCACACCTCTTTCTCTGCAGAATTCGTGGCTAATGCCGCAACCGGCACCTCCGTGCGCCTGCCGCACAACGCGGTGGACCTGGAGATGACCTACCTGGACGAGCGCAGCTACCAGAAGGAATTCGGCTATCAGTACACGCTGGCCTGGCAACCCACATTCGCCGGGCGCGAGGTGAGCCTGCGCTTTGACGGCGCCATGGCCAACAGCGTGGTCTGGGTCAACGGCCAGCAAGTCGCAGCGCACAAGGATGGCTACACCCCCTTCAGCGCCCGCCTCACCGGCCTGCTCAAGGAAGGCGACAACCTCATCACCGTGAAAGTGGATGGCAGCGAGAACCCCGAGATCCCGCCCTTCGGCGGCCAGATCGACTACCTCACCTACGCCGGCATCTACCGCGACGTATGGCTGCAAGTGACGGATGCAGTGTCCATTGCCAACCTCAAGGTGGAAACATCGCACGAGCTGACGGACGCCAAGGGTGTGCTGGTCAAGGGATTTCTGGCCAACCCTACGAACACCCCCGTCAGTGGCAAGGCCCTGGTGGAGCTCTGCCACGTAGACGGCACCGTGCTGCACCAGCAGTCTGTTGCCCTGGGCGCCACAGGCTTTGAAGCCAGCTTTGCACAGCTCGCAGGAATCAAGCTCTGGGAACTGGACGCGCCCCAGCTGTACCTGGTGCGCGCCACCCTGGACAACCACGACCAGCTCAGCACGCGCTTTGGTTTCCGCACCGCACGCTTCACCACCGAGGGCTTTTTCCTCAACGGCAAGCACCTCAAAATCCGCGGCCTGAACCGCCACCAAAGCTACCCCTATGTGGGCTACGCCATGGGCCGGCGCGCGCAGGAAAAAGACGCCGACGTGATGAAGAGCGTGCTCAAGTGCAACCTGGTGCGCACTTCACACTACCCGCAGTCCACCTACTTCCTGGACCGCTGTGACGAAATTGGCCTCTTGGTGTTTGAAGAAATCCCGGGTTGGCAGCACATTGGCGGCCAAGCCTGGCAAGACGAGTCGGTAGAAAACGTGCGCCGCATGGTGGAACGCGACTGGAACCACCCCTCCATCATCATCTGGGGCGTGCGCATCAACGAGTCGCAGGACAACCACGACTTTTACACCCGCACCAACGCCATGGCCCGCAGCCTGGACACCACGCGCCAGACCGGCGGCGTGCGCTACATCGAAAACAGCGAACTGCTGGAAGACGTGTACACCGTGAACGACTTCTGCCACGTGGCCACACCCGAGTGGATGAAGGGCATTGCCCCCACACCGTTGCGCCAGCCCCGCCAGGTGACAGGCCTGGACCATGAGGTGCCCTACCTCATCACCGAGTTCAACGGCCACATGTACCCCACCAAGCGCATCGACCCCGAAGACCGCCAGGCCGAGCATGTCACGCGCCACCTGGATGTGCTGAACAAGGCGTACGAGAATCCCGTCATCAGCGGCGCCATTGGCTGGTGCATGTACGACTACAACACGCACAAGGACTTTGGTGCGGGCGACCGCATCTGTCACCACGGCGTGCTGGACATCTTCCGTGAACCCAAGTTCGCCGCCTGGGGCTATACCAGCCAGTGCAGCCCGGCGGAGCAAATCGTGCTGGAGCCCGTGACCTACTGGGCCCGCGGCGAAAAAGACCGCTGCGATGTACTGCCCCTCATCGTGCTGACCAACTGCGACTACGTGGAACTGAAGGTAGGCGACTTTGCGGCCAAGCGCGCAGAGCCCGACCGCGGGCGCTACCCCCACCTGCCACACGCCCCCGTGATTTTTGACAACCGCCATGTCAACATGGCCGACCTGGGCGCGTGGGGCATGCTGTGGCGCGATGCCACGGTGACCGGCTTTATCGACGGCAAGGCCGTCTCCACCGTCAAGCTCTCTGGCAACCCGCTGCCCACCACGCTGCAAGTGCAAGTGGACGACACCGAACTGCACGCCCATGAGAAAGACGCCACCCGCGTCATCGTGCGCGCGCTGGACCAGGCCGGCCGCCTGTTGCCGTTCATGGATGATGTGGTGCAGGTGGAAGTGACCGGTGCGGCCAAGCTGTTGGGCCCGGACTTGCTCACACTCAAGGGCGGCACCACCGGCTTCTGGCTGGAAACCACCGGCGCCGTGGGCGATATCACTGTGCGTGTATCGACCCGCCGCATGGGCGAGCAACGTCTGGCGCTGCGCGCCGCGTAATTGAGGAAAAGAACATGGCAGACGTCAAACTCACCCAGGTCCGCAAATCATTCGGCGAGATCGACATCATCCGCGGCGTGGACCTGGACATCAAACACGGCGAATTTGTGGTCTTCGTGGGCCCCTCGGGCTGTGGCAAGTCCACCCTCCTGCGCGCCATTTCGGGCCTGGAAGACATCACCAGCGGCGAGCTGCGCATTGGCGACCAGGTCATGAACCACGTGGACCCGTCCAAGCGCGGCATTGCCATGGTGTTCCAGAGCTACGCGCTGTACCCACACATGACGGTGCGGGAGAACATGGGCTTTGCGCTCAAGCACGCCGGTGTGGCCAAGGCCGAGGTGGCCACCAAGGTGGACGCGGCGGCCAACATCCTGGGCCTGGGCCCGCTGATGGACCGCAAGCCCAAGGCCCTATCGGGCGGGCAGCGCCAGCGCGTGGCCATTGGCCGTGCCATCGTGCGCGACCCGCAGGTGTTTTTGTTTGACGAGCCGCTCTCCAACCTGGACGCCGAGCTGCGCGTGCACATGCGCATCGAGATCGCGCGCCTGCACCGCGAGCTGGGTAGCACCATCATCTACGTGACGCACGACCAGGTGGAGGCCATGACACTGGCCGACAAGATCGTGGTGCTGCGCGCTGGGGTGGTGGAACAGGTGGGTGCGCCGCTGGAGCTGTATGACAACCCGGCCAACACCTTTGTGGCCGGCTTCATTGGCTCGCCACGCATGAACTTTTTTGACGGCACGGTGACCGGCCATAACCGCTTCAACGGTGTGAACCAATGCCAGGTGGCCTTGGCGGGTTTTGACAATGCCGTGGTGACCCTGCCGCTGGACGGCAACCTGCCCGCCGTGGGCACCGAGGTGTCGGTGGGGGTACGGCCCGAGCATTTCCAGGAAGACGGCAGCGCCACGCTGCCCGTCACCATCGACATGCTGGAGCACCTGGGCGGCGAGACCTTTGCCTACGCCCGCTCCAGCAGTGGCGTAATGGTGGTCATCGAGACCAAGCACGGCCGCAGCTTGCGTTCGGGCCAGATGCTGGAAGCGCGCTTTGACGCGGCCAAGGCCCTGCTGTTCGACAAGAGCGGCCAACGTATTTACTGCAACTGAACATGCCTACCCACGCGCCCGAGGCCTCTGCCACCTTCACAGTTTTGCATGGCACCCACAGCAGTGTGGTGCTGGAGGTGCGCCCGCATGAGGCACCGCTGTGGCGCTACTGGGGCCCGCGCTTGCCGGATAACTGCGTGCCCCTGGCGCCGCTGCGCGATGGCCGGGCCATCCCGCCCAGCAGCATGGAGTTTGACCAGCCGCTGACCGTGGCGCCCACCTTTGGCGTGGGCTGGTACGGCCAGAGCGCGCTGCTGGCGCACCGCGGCGGGCAGCAGTTTGCACAGCAGTTCACAGCCTGCCGCATCGAGACCCTGATGCCGGGCCAAAGCATCGCCATCCATCTGACAGACAGCGTGGCCCAGCTGCGCCTGGTGCTGCACATGGCGCTGGACGCACACGACGTGCTGCAGCTGCGCAGCGAGTTGCGCAACGACGGTGCCGAGGTGCTGGACGTGCACTGGCTGGCCGCGGGCACGGTGCCGTTGCCAGGCCATGCGCAGGGCGTGCGCTCCTACACCGGCCAATGGGCCAACGAATTCCAGCTGCAGGTGGATGCGCTCTCGCGCAGCACCTGGCAGCGCGAAAACCGGCGCGGCCGCACTTCGCACGACAGCTTTCCGGGCGCTGTGGTCACCACGCCGGGCAGCACGCAACACACGGGTACCGTGTATGGCGCGCACCTGGCCTGGTCAGGCAACCACCGCCAGGCCATTGAATGGCTGCACGATGGCCAATACCAGTGGCAAATGGGCGAATGGCTCGCACCCGGCGAAGTACGCCTGGCCGCGGGCGAATCGCTGCAGACACCCACGCTGTTCGCCAGCTGCGCCACCACGGGCCTGAACGGCCTGGCTGCCAACTTCCACGCCACGGTGCGCAGTCGCCTGCCCTGGCCCGGTGGCCGCATGCGCCCGCGCCCCGTGCACCTGAACACCTGGGAGGCGGTCTACTTTGACCACCGCACCGAAGACATCCGCGCGCTGGCCGCAGCCGCCGCCAGCGTGGGCGTAGAGCGCTTTGTGCTGGATGACGGCTGGTTCCAGGGCCGCCACAACGACCAGGCTGCGCTGGGCGACTGGTGGCCCGACGCCGGCAAGTACCCGCACGGCCTCCAGCCGCTGGCGAACTATGTGAACGAACTGGGCATGGAGTTTGGCCTGTGGGTGGAGCCCGAGATGGTGAACCCCGACAGCCAGCTCTTCCGTGCCCACCCCGACTGGGCGCTGCAGCTTGAGGGCCGCCCCCTGCTCACCATGCGCAACCAGCTGGTGCTGGACGTGGCCCGCCCCGAGGTGGCCGACTACCTGTTCACCAAGCTGGACACCCTGCTGCAGAACGTGCCCATTGCCTACCTGAAGTGGGACATGAACCGCGACCTGACCACGGCTGGCAACGCACTGGGGCGCCCCGCCTACCGCAGCTTCGTGCACGCGCTGTATGCGCTGCTGGACCGCGTGCGCGCCGCCCACCCACAGCTGGAGATTGAAAGCTGCGCCTCCGGCGGCGCCCGGCTCGATATGGGTGTGCTGGCCCACACCCACCGCGTGTGGACCAGCGACTGCAACGATGCGCTGTCGCGCGTGGCCATCCAGCGCGGTGCGCTGCAGTTCTTGCCACCGGAGATTCTGGGCGCCCACATTGGCCCCGCGCCCGCACACACCACCGGCCGCAGCCAGAGCCTGAACTTTCGCGCCGGTGTGGCACTAAGCGGTCACCTGGGCATCGAAGCCGACGTGCGCCACATGAGCGATGCCGAGCGCATGGCGCTAGGCCAGTGGGTGGGGCTGTACAAGCAGCTGCGCAACCGCCTGCATACCGGCCAGGTGTGGCTGGGCGAGGCCGGCGACGGCGTGCTGTGGCAAGCCCATGGCGACGCCAATGCCAGCGAGGTGCTGCTGCTGGTCTACCGCACCACGCCCACCAGCCACCGCAACACACCACCGCTGCGCCTGCCCATGCTGCGCCCCGCCGCCCACTACACCATCGAGCGGCTGGACCCCACACCGCCCGACTGGACCAGCAGCCCGCTGAACGACGCGGCCCTGGCCGCCGGCGCCCAGCAGGCCCTGCCACCCACTGCGCATGGCGCTTGGTTGGCCGCGGTGGGCCTGCCGCTACCCCGCATGAATGCGGAGAGTGCGTTGATCTACCGGCTGCGGTTTATTCCGCAGTAGCCAGCGTCACTCACCCACCAGCTTCTTCTCAATCCGCCGGTCGGGGATGAACCAGATGCAGGCCACGGCGGCCAACAGGATGCCGGACACCCAGGGGTAGCCCAATAGCGCCAACGGGATGGAGAGCACGTAGATGGCAACCGAGATCTTGCCCTTGCGGTCGTTGCCCACGGCCACATGCAGCAGCGACTCAGGCCCCTGCGACTTGATGATCTGCGCCTGTAGCAGCGTGTAGCTGATGGCGCACATCAACAGGTCCACCGCGTACACCGCCACCGGCACCGCGCCAAAATGGTTCTCGCCCATCCAGGCAGTGGCAAAAGGCATCAGCGACAGCCAGAACAGCAGGTTCAGGTTGGACCACAGAATGGCACCATTCACCTGCTTCACCGCGTGCAACATGTGGTGGTGGTTGTTCCAGTAAATGCCCACGTTGGCAAAGCTCAGCACATAGCTCAGGAAGATGGGCCACAGCGGCAGCAAGTCGGCAAACTCTTGGCCGTGCGGCACCTTGAACTCCAGCACCATGATGGTGATGATGATGGCGATCACGCCATCGCTAAAGGCTTCGAGTCGGGTTTTGTTCATCGGGGTGCTCCGGTCAGCAGGGGTCTTGGCAATTGTCCACAATGGCGGTTTGCCATTGGCACATTTTGAAGAAAGACACCGTATGAAAACACTGCTTGCCAGTTGCATGCTGGCCCTGCTCAGCCTGGGCGCCCAGGCCAAAGACGTGGTGATCGACGTGCGCACGCCCCAGGAATACGCGGCGGGCCACGTCGACGGCGCCATCAACATCGAACACGGCAACATTGCCCAGGGCGTGGCCAAGGCCGGCATTGGCAAGGACGACACCATCAAGCTGTACTGCCAGTCCGGCGTGCTGAGTGGCCGGGCGCTGACCACACTGAAAGACCTGGGCTACAGCAAGGCCGAGAACGCGGGCGGCATCGAGCAGGCGCGCAAGGCGCTGGCCAAGAAATAAGGCGCCATGGACGCCACACCTCTGGTCGGGCTGGCGCCCATGGTGTCATCCGCCACACGGGTGCTGATTCTGGGCAGCTTTCCTGGTGTGCGCTCGCTGCAGACGCAGCAATACTATGCCCACCCGCAAAACCAGTTCTGGAAGATATTGCAAGCCATTTGGCCCTCTAGCCCCCATGAAATATGCGCCAGCAGCTATGAAAAGCGTAGCGCCTGGCTGCTGGAGCGCGGGCTGGGCGTGTGGGATGTGTACGCCAGCTGCGAGCGCGAAGGCAGCCTGGACACCGCCATCCGCAACGCCGTGGTCAACGACATTGCCGGCCTGCGGCTACCGCAGTTGCAGGCCATTGCCCACAACGGCGGCGAGAGCCACAAGCACGCGCGCCACACGCAAACCCTGGGTGTGCCCGTCTACAAACTGCCCAGCACCAGCCCGGCCAACGCCAGCTGGACGTTTGAGCGCAAGCTGGCAGCGTGGCGAGTGGTTATGGAGCGGCACGGGCTGGTGCGTTAAGGCGCCAGCAAAGCCGCCCGGTTGTCCTGCGCGTAGGTGCGCAGGGAGCGCGGGGCGTGGCCCGTGAGGGTTTGCACCGCATCGGTAGGCGCCGCTGTCCAGCCTTCGCGCACGGGGTAGAAGATGGATGCCAGGAAACTGGCATAGCCCCGGGGCACGCCCGCGCCGGCGAGCATCTCCACAAAAGGCGCATCCTCAATTGGCGTGTAGGCCACGGGCTTGCCCAGCACCTCGGTCAGCAGCGTGGCGGCTTCGGCATAGCCTAGCGCTTCGGGTCCGGTCAGGTTGAACGCCCGGTTGTCAAACTGCGAAGAAGAGAGGGCGGCGGCCGCGCTGTCGGCAATGTCGCGCGCATCGACGAAGCTGGATTTGCCCTGTGCTGCGGGCACGGCGATCTGGCCATGGGCCACGCCGGCCTTCCAGTAGGTGTGGAAGTTGTCCGAGAACCAGTTGGGCCGCAGGATGACAAAGGGCACGCCCGCGCGCTCCACGGCCAGTTCCACCTGGCGGTAGGGGATGGAATCGTCTGCGTCCACCCCAATGGCACTCTGGAACACGATCTTGATCTTGCGTGCGGCCAGGGCATCCACCACGGGCAGCAGCAGCTGGGTGGCCTCCAGGTAGCCGGCGGGCAACAGCAGGTAGGCGCGGTCTACGCCTTCCAGGGCCGGGGCCACGGTGGCGAAGTTGGCAAAGTCAAACACCACGCCCTCGGCGCCCTCCACCGACGCGCCGCTGCGGCTGGCCGCCCGCACCACTTCGCCCCGCGCCCGAAGGGCCTTGACCAGAGGGCGGCCCACATTGCCACCCGCGCCGATAACCAAAATTTTTCCGCTCATGATGAAACTCCTTGATGGTATTTAAAAGAAACCAGGTATATTTTTGCCATCCGTTTGAATTTGCGATAGAACGCACTTCAACGTAACCAGGTTTCCTTGTGGAAACCACCCCACCCAGGAGCTCCCATGTCCATGAACCCGAACTGCATGCCTTTGGATGTGTACGAAGACCGCTGCCCCACCCGGCTGGTGCTGGAGCGCCTGGCGGACAAATGGGCCTTGCTCATCCTGGACCGGCTGAAGGGCGGGCCCTTGCGCTTCAATGCCCTCAAGCGCGACGTCAAGCGCATCACCCAAAAGGTGCTGACGCAAACGCTGCGCAAGCTGGAGCGCGACGGCCTGGTGGCGCGCCAGGTCTTCCAGACCAGCCCCGTGACCGTGGAATACACGCTGACGCCGCTGGGCGGCACGCTGACCCAAACGGTGTCGGTGCTTGCCCATTGGGCCGAGAGCAATATGGACGCGGTGTGGGCCGCGCAGGCCGCCTATGACTCGGCGGCACAGAAGGATGCGGCGCCGCAGGCCGGCGTGTACCGACTCAGCCAGCGGCCGGCGCCCAGCACGGCCAAGGCATCGCCCGCCTAGCCTGCGCAGCAGGGCTACTGCGGCTTGGGTTTGAGCGTCATCTGGCGGTCGGCCAGCGTGATCTCAAACTTGTTCAGAAAGCTCTGCCCCAGCAGCGCATCATCCGGTTCACCACCTACCAGCCCCACACCAACGCGCACCCCCGACACCTGCGCAGGGCCCAGAGATACGGGCACATCGGTCAGCACCCGCCCCTGCAAATCACCATTGGCTGTTTTGAACACCGTGGGCGTACCACCAGCCAACCCCGCCTGCTGCGCAAACGCCGCACTTACCGTCACCATGGACGCACCCGTGTCCACCAAAAACCGCGCCGGCTTGCCGCCCACGGTGCCCGTGGCATAGAAGTGCCCATCCGGCGCCATCGGGATCACCAGCACCCCACCCGGCAACACCGCCACGGCCTTGGGCTTGAGGTACTGCGCGGACAGCAGGTACAGCGCGCCCATGACCGCCAGCCACACGGCGACGATGCCTAGCGGGCCCCACTTGAGGCTGGTGGGCAAGTCGTTGGAGTTTTCGGATTCGTTCGTGCTCATTGCGTGGAATCGAAAATCCCTTATCGGCGTCTAAGCAGACTCTTCATTTGGCAGACATTCCCATTGCGGACTTTTATGGTCTGCCCGCAAAATTGAAACTCACCTTCAAGTCATTGAGCCATCGCACATCCAACAATCCGTCATGCTGCATGCGTCCAACAACAATGCCTGGATGCACACCAATAGACCGCGCAAATCGAATGATGGAGGGTTTAGTATGAGGGATATCTGTCAGCGCAGCAGCGGAGCCAGGTTCAATCAAAAAATCCCGCGCCCAAGCATTCGCTTCACGCTCCTCTGTCGAAGACGATTCTGCTTTTGAAGGATCATCTAAAAATACAGACTTCTTTTGCTGACTGTGCAGCAATATGTGCGCGGCCTCATGGAAGAAGCTGAACCAAAACCGGTCGTTGAGTTTTCCGTACAAGGACAGCTGAATCAGCGGCCGCCGCGCATGCAACCAGCGAGCGACCCCCGACACATGCGTTCGAGGCAAGGTAGGCACCAAAACAAACGCAACGCCTGCCTCGTGCAACAGCCGCTGCATGCGAGGCTGAAACTCTTGAGGCGTCTGGCAAGTGAGTCCTCGGATCTCAACCAACGCCGCCTTGAGTCGCGCCTCGTCGTAGGCTGGCCCGTCCAGCTTCTCGGCAATGCGTTCACCCATGCGCAGCCAAGCGGATATGGCGGCCACATCCGCTTGGTCTTCGCGACTGCGGCGAAAGGCCAATTCCATGCATCCGTATTGACTGTCCCATTGGTCAGGACTGGCAACACCAAAGAAGCTGAGCAACTCGCCGACCAAACTGGGTTTGGATTTTGCATCTACACGCCGCTTGGACAACACGCCAATATCCATCATTTCTTTGATAGGAAAGCGCTCTAACCAAGGCACCATCCCGGTTTGGCGCTCCGCTGCATCCTGCATCGCAACACGCTCGCGGTACTGTGCTTCGCGGGTAAGCCAGAACCCGACCGGCGCACCCAGCACGTTCTGAAGACGAATTGCCGCATCCTCTGTCAAAGGCACTTTGGCCTTGATGAGCTGGTTCACGTGCTTCAGCGAATAGCCCAGTCGATCTGCCAGCTGCTGCTGCGTCCAGCCGCGCTCTTCCAGCAAGTCAAGTATGGTGTCCCCGGGGGGTGACACCCAATCCGGCGCGAAAGGCGCGTCTGCGCCGCGATCTGCCAATTCAGTCATGGTAGTCCCCGATGTATTCAATGCAAACGATGGTCACAGCAGACCAATCGATGGATGCGTCGTCCCGACGCGGCATGGGATCATTTGCAGGCGCAAAGACCAAGCGCGAGCCGCCTGCCAAATCCAAAGAGAATTGCCCAAGGCGACCTCCTTTGAGTGGATGCGGGTTACCTGCAATCAAATCAGACACGCGTGATGCGGCCGCAATATCCGCCAATCGCGTTCGCAGCTTGCGCGCACCAATATCCCCAAGCTTTTTAACAGCTGCGACCTTTTTGTTGCAAAGATCTTGTAGCTGTTTGTCCTTGAATCTGATCTCCAAGAACACCTCCGTTTAGTGAAACTCGATTATATATTATTTACCTGATAGGTAAATAATATTACAAAACCTCTTGAACCAGCGCCTCGGCCAGATGGGCTTGGGTGGATTGGCTGGCGGTCAAGCGCTGGTGCAGGTCGGCGCACAAGCGGCGCAGCTGGGTTGCGCGGGTGACGATGCGGGATTGTTCGGCGAGGGGTGGGAGCACACGCTTGCCCACATTAAGGGAAAGCGAATGCACCCACCACTTCATTCAGCCGTAATCGAGCCCTCGCCAAACTTGGAGAGCGTTCTGCCGCACGTTGCGGACTCCATTCGGAGTTGACCCACGCGGTCAGGCGGGCGTTATATCCCAAGCCTTGTGCCAAGTTGCCGTTGATGGTTTTCAGCAAGTCCTCCCTGACTTGTTTGGGCGCGCTCTTCGCGAGCTTCAACAACGTCTGCTTGGGGTCTGCCAGTTCATCAGGCGCAGCAGGCAAAACACCCTTTGCACCAATCAGCGCGCGCATCGCAATGTGGTCTGCCAGCACCCACGACTCGACTTCGCGAACAGCTATCCTCAGCAGCAGGTTTTGTGGCGGCGCAGCGACCAACCATTGATCACGAAATTGAACCAAACAATTGGCACTATCCAAGTCGGTCAGCACCAGCATCACTTGGTGTTGTGCCATTTGATACCAGCTACTCATCTTGGACCTCAGATAACCATTACCTGTCCTGCCCAACTTGAGCTGGATGAAATGCGGCGTTGGTACGTCAGCAATCAGGCGCAGCGCAATCGCCTCACTCAGCTGGTCCTCCGTTGCAATTGCAATGGGTGTCATTGCCACAAGCCCAACTGCGATACCTTCTCGGGGCGGGTCTTGGGCAACACCACTTCAGCGACACTGAGACCGGAACCCAGCGCTTGCCGTTCGCTGGCATCCAAGGGGCGCCCCGTAGTGCCTTGTTTGCCAGTTTCCAGAATCACTACGCCCCGTTCATCAATGCCGGGGTTACTCAAAAGCGCATCACTGTGGGTGGTCAAAACGACTTGCCGCTTTGTTTTTCGATCACGCTGTAGTCGATCCACGATCAAAGGAATTTCTTTCACGATCGCATCGTTGAGCGAAATTTCAGGCTCCTCCAGTAACAGCATGGAACTGCCTTCCAACAACGCCCATAGCAGGCCAAACAAGCGCAGCGTCCCGTCTGAAAAGTGCTCCTCAGACTGCCACCCGGCGTTGGGGCGATGGTGTGCGTAACGAGCCTCCAAATGGGGGTGGCCCATTTTGTCTGGCGTATAACGCAAATCTTCAAACTGTGGCACCGCTAACGACAGGGCCTTGGAAATTTTGGCCAAGCGCGAGTTTCTGGTCTTCTCTGGCGTCTTAGCCAGGCGCTCCAGAAAGCCTTGTCCAAAAGGGTCGTCCGTTAGCCGATGCCCACCGATTTTCTCGCCGAAGCGCAGCAACTGCGGCACCAGATGCAGGTACGTGATATCGCTCAGAAAATCAGCCACTTCGCGGAACTTGATATTGGTCTGAATTTGCTCCAGATGGGTTTGGGTTCGGAGCAAAACGTCCGCATCGTCCTTGGAGTCCGGGCGATTCAACACCAGTTTGCCGTCTTTCCAAACCTGCTCGCGAGAAACCAGCAGACGCTGCGCGCCCGTGCCCTCCGGCTTGAAAGCCAAAACATATCGCCACGCAGGTGGCAGGTCTAACTCGTGGCAGAGTTCAATGTCAATCTCCACCTCGGGATCACGCCGAGCATGCAGACAACGTACCTTTGAAATGCCGCCCCGTTCCGCAATGGCTGCTTGCAACCCACCGCCCTTGGTTTTGCTGACATCGCGCAGAAATCGCAACGCGTCCAACAAATTGGACTTGCCAGAAGCGTTGGGGCCTAAGACATAGGACACCCCGCGCAAAGGCAAATCCAGCGATTGGAAGTTGCGCCAGTTTTTCAGTCGAATGTTGCTAATGAGCATGGTATTGCCTTCGGCGGGTAAAGAGGACTAAGCGACATTTTCCACCAACGCTTCGGCCAGATGGGCTTGTGTGGATTGGCCAGCGGTCAGGCGCTGGCGCAGGTCGGTGCACAGGCGGCGCAGTTGGGCTACGCGGGTGTCGGCCTCAATGGTGGCGATGGCTGTGGCAAAACCGCAAAGCATTCTGCCACTTGGATCGGCCTGTGGCCTGGTTCTGCGGGTTCTGGCAATTGGAAAGCCCGCCTTGTAAAGACCCGCTGGTGACGAGAAAAGACTCGCTAGTGCTCGACCACCTAAAATGCATACTAAACAACCCTCTAGCCCCCGTCCAATCTGCGCAAGCAGCTATCAATTTCATAGTATGACCAGCTCCACAACCGCCGCCCTCACCACCCACGACACCACGCGCATCGACGATGTGCGCATTGGAGCGGTGCGTCCGCTGATCACACCGGCGCTGCTGGAAGAAAAGCTGCCCGTGCCCGACGCGGCGCAGGCGCTGGTGGAGAGCAGCCGCGCGGCCATCTCCAAGGTGCTGCATGGTCAGGATGACCGGCTCGTTGTCGTCGTGGGGCCCTGCTCCATCCACGACCATGACCAAGCCATGGAATATGCGCGGCAGCTGAAGGTGCAAGCTGATGCGCTCAAGGACGACTTGCTGGTAGTGATGCGCGTGTACTTTGAGAAGCCGCGCACCACGGTGGGCTGGAAGGGCTATATCAACGACCCGCACCTGGACGACAGCTTCGCCATCAACGAAGGGTTGGAGATGGCGCGTCGCCTGCTGCTGGATGTGCTGGCGCTGGGCCTGCCCGCGGGCACTGAGTTTCTGGACCTGCTGTCACCGCAATTCATTAGCGAGCTGGTGAGCTGGGGCGCCATTGGCGCACGCACCACCGAGAGCCAAAGCCACCGCCAGCTGGCCAGTGGCCTGTCGTGCCCCGTGGGCTTCAAGAACGGGACGGACGGCGGCATCAAGGTGGCCACCGACGCCATCCAGGCCGCGCAGGGCGCGCATGCCTTCATGGGCATGACCAAGATGGGCCAGGCCGCCATTTTTGAGACGCGCGGCAACGACGACTGCCACGTGATTTTGCGTGGCGGCAAGCAGCCCAACTACAGCAAGGCCGATGTAGACGCGGCCTGCGCGCTGCTCAAGGCTGCAGGCCTGCGCGAGCAGGTGATGGTGGACGTGAGCCACGCCAACAGCAGCAAGCAGCACGCGCGTCAGATCGTGGTGGCCGCCGATGTGGCCGCGCAGATTGCTGCGGGCGATGCGCGTATCACCGGCATCATGATCGAGAGCCATTTGAGCGAAGGTCGGCAGGACATCGTGGCTGGCCAAACGCTGAAGCACGGGGTGTCGGTGACGGACGCCTGCATCAGCATGGTGCAAACCGTGCCGGTGCTGCAGGAGCTGGCGGCGGCTGTGCGGGCACGGCGGGCTGCGGCCTGAGCGCAGCACCGCTGAAACGAATGAAGCGCGCGGGGCCTTGCGGCCCAGCGCGCTTCACCGGTGACAGCAAACGCGAATAGTTACTTCACAGCGGGCGGGCCCTTAAAGCGATTGCGCTCGCCAAAGCCCCACCAGAACACGGCCAAAAACACCACCAGCGCGATGATGAGGTAGAGCACCTTTTCATTCGGTGGCTGGATGCCCACGAAGATCAGCACCAGGCCACCCAGCACCGCCAACACCGCGATGGGCTTGGACAGGCCACCCAGGTTGAACGGGCCCTTGCGGGTCCAGGTTTTGCCTTCGGCCAGGATGCCAGCGGCGGTGGGCATGACGTACGAGATGTACAGGAACACGGCGCAGGCGGTAGAAAGCACCACAAAGGCGTCGGCATACAAGGTGGCGAGCACCGCGGCGACCGAGGACACCCAGATGGCGGCACCGGGGGTCTTGTTCACAGGGTCCACTGCCTTCAGCACGTTGGACATGGGCAGGCCGCCGTCACGCGCAAAGGCGTACATCATGCGTGAGGTGGACATCAGGCAGGCCAAAGCGCACAGGTAGTTGGCTACAAAAATGCCGATACCCAAAATCGCTTTCAGTGCGGGGGGCAGGCTGTCCAACAATGCAGAGAAGAAACCCATGCCTTGCTTCACGGCTTCGGGGATGCTGGGCATCACCAGCACGAAGGTGCAGATCATGACGAAGCCAAACAGTGCCGACCACAGCACGCTGGAGACGATGCCCTTGGGCACGTTCTCGGCCGCATCGTGGGTTTCTTCAGCTGTGTGGGCCGAGGCGTCAAAACCGGTGATGGTGTAGACGGTGAGCAGCAAACCTGCCAGGAACACCATCACGGAGCTGCCGGACTGGGGCCACATGCTGCCTTCTTGTCCAGTGAAGTTGGTGAAGGTGGTGAGGCGCGAGAAATCAATCGGGGTCTTGTTGAAGATCCACAGCGACAAGGTCAGCACGGTGGCGATCACGAAGATCAGGTAGCCCGAGATGTCGAGCAACTTGGTGGTCAGGCTGGCGGCCTTGTGGTTCAAGATGGCCTGGGTGACGGTGAACAAGGTGATGAAACCCACTTGCTCGGTCAGGCCCCAGTTGGTCGTGTCCAGCCCCAGCAGCGGAGCGATCAGCGTCTTGAAGAAGGGGTCGTACACACCGAAGTTCACCGACGCCACGACGAGAACCAGGCCCAGCAGGTTGAACCAGGCGGTGACCCAGCCATAGCCCTTGTTGCCCAGGATGGAGCCCCAGTGGTACAGGCCGCCCGCGGTGGGGTAGGCAGATGCGATTTGTGCCATGGCCAGGGCCACCACGGTGGCAAAGGCCGCGCCCACGATCCAGCCCAGGCTGATGGACAAGCCACCGCCCGCACCCAGCGCGCTGGGGAAAGCGGTGATGCCGCCGGCCAGGATACAAATGATGGAGAAAGAAACCGCGAAGTTCGAAAACTTGCTCATCCGTCGGTGCAGATCCTGCTGGTAGCCCATGCTTTCCAGCAGTATTGCATCCGCGTCGTGCGGCTCGCGCGTAACGCTTTGAGTGCTCATTGGTCTGTCCTTTACGTTGAAAACTGTCGTGAAAGTCCACTTGCATACCGCGGCATCGTGCGCAGCCCGAATTGGTGCTGCCGCGCGAATTCGCTGTATCGGTTACGCCTTACGCAAATGCCATGCCTTGGGCCGCGTGAAGGTCTGAATGCCATAAGTTGAGAGGGTGAGGCCCACCCCAGAATCGCCATGGCCGCTCCAGGGCAGGCGCGGGCTCACGCGGTCGCAGCAGTTCCAGTACACGGTGCCGGCGTGCACCTGCTCCAGCACCGCTTTGGCGCGTGCCTCATTGGGGGTGAACACGCCGGCGGTCAGGCCATAGCGCGTGTCGTTCATGAGCTTCACGGCCTCAGCGTCGCTGCCCACTTTTTGAATGCCGATGATGGGACCGAAGCTCTCTTCGCGCATAAGCTCCATGCTGTGGTTCACGTTGGAAAACACCGTGGGCGCAAACCAATTGCCTTCACCCGTGCCGCGTGCACCGCCGGTGAGCAGCGTGGCGCCCTTGGCTTGTGCATCGGCCACCTGGGCCTCCAGCACCTCCAGCTGCGGGGCTCGGGTCAGTGCACCGATATAGGTGTCCTCGGCCACGGGGTCACCGGTCTTGAAGGTCTTGACGGTGGCCACGAAGGCCTGCACGAACTGGTCATACACCTTCTCATGCACATAGACGCGCTCGACCGAGCAGCAGCTCTGGCCGGTGTTGTACATGGCGCCATCGGCCAAGCTCTCGGCGGCCACTTGCACATTGGCGTCGTCGCATACATAGGTGGGGTCCTTGCCGCCCAGCTCCAGCTGCAGCTTCACCAGCTTGGTGCCCACGGCCTGCGCAATGCGTGCGCCGGTGGCGTACGAGCCCGTGAAGAACACGCCGTCCACCTTTTGCTCCAGCAGTGCGGCGCCCACCGCGCCCGCACCCACCAGGCAAATCATCACGTTCTCGGGCACACCAGCCTTGTGCAGCAGACGCGTGATTTCCAGGCCGGTCAGCGTGGCGTATTCCGAGGGTTTGTAGACCACGGTGTTACCCGTGAGCAGCGCGGGCAGGATGACGTTGCAGCCCACAAACCATGGGTAGTTCCAGGCCGAGATATTGGCCACCACGCCCAGCGGGGTGTGCTGGATCTGCTCGGTCATGCCGCCTTCCGCAAACACGGTTTGGGTCGCGAGCGTGGCGTCGGCTTCGGCCAGGAAGAAGTCGATGCGGCCCAGCAGGCCGTTGAGCTCGTTGCGCGACATTTTGATGGGCTTGCCGGTCTCGCGCGTCATGGTGAAGGCCAGCGATTCCAGGTCGTGCACCACGCCGGCGCGGAACGCGCTGACGCAGGCCTTGCGCTCGGCCAGCGAGGTGGCGGCCCACGCAGGCTGGGCATGCCGGGCCAGTGCCACTTTGGCCTCGACCGATGCGGCATCGTCCGAGGGCAGGGTGGTGATCAGGTGGCCATTGGCCGGGTTGTGGATGGCGAGTTGGCTCATGGGTCGTACTCAAAGTTCAGGAGAAAGGGTGTGGCTGGCCGTCGCACGCACCGCGTGCGCCTGGGCCAGAAAGTCGTGCAGCAGCGGCGTGTCGTCCAGCGTGCCGTGCTCGGGCTTGTGAAACTCGGGGTGCCACTGCACCGCGGCAATCCAGTCGGTGCCGGTGGCGCGTATGGCTTCGATGGTGCCGTCGTCCGGGCAACGCGCTTCCACCGCAAACCCAGGCGCCAGGTCCTTGATGCACTGGTGGTGCACGCTATTGATTTTGTAGCTGCTGGCGCCCTGTAATAGGGAGCTGAGCCGGGTTTGGGGCACCAACTCCAGGCTGTGGAAGTTCTGGTCGTAGCGCTCGGCGTCGCGGTGCTGCAGGGCGTCTGGGCGCTGTGTAGGAATGTCTTGCACCAGCGTGCCGCCAAAGGTGGCGTTGATGAGCTGCAGGCCGCGGCAGATGCCGAACACCGGCTTGCCCGCGGCCACAAAGGCCTTCACCAGGGCCATCTCGTACGCGTCACGCAGTTTGTCGCCCTGCCAGCGTGGGTCGATGGGTGCTTCGCCATAGCTGCCGGGCCACAGGTCGGCACCACCGTGCAGCACCAAGCCGTCCAGCCATGCAGCATAGTCGTCCAGCGTGATACCGCCACGCGCGGTGTCCCCCGTGACGGAAGGCACCATGACCGGCAGCGCGCCGCCCGACATAAGCCAGTGCGGCACCGACAGCTCCACGTAGTTCAGCGTCTTTTTGGCAAACGCGGCGCGCGCCGGGTCCGGGTGCATAAAGCATGCACTCACGGCAATCTTGAGGCGTTCCCCAGCGCTGTGCATCACATGGCGGCCTTGAAGAGGCGCTCAAAGTCGGCGGCAGTGCAGGGGCGCGGATTGGTCTGGTGGCAGATGTCGGCCGTGGCTATCTCAACCAGGCGCGCCAGGTGCTCGGGCTTCACACCGTGGCTGGACAGCGTGCCGGTGATGCCCACCAGCGCCTTGATGCCCTGCAGCCAGGCCACAAAGCCCTTGCCACCGCCCTGCACACCGCACACATGGGCCAGCTCGTCAAACTTGGCGGGTACGGCCTCCAGGTTCCAGGCCATCACGGTGTCGATCATGAGTGCGTTGGCCAGGCCGTGGTGCAGGTCACACACCGCGCCCAGCGCGTGGGCGCAGGAGTGCACCGCGCCCAGGTCTTTCTGGAAGGCGATGGCGCCCATCATCGACGACATCATCATGTCGGAGCGGGCCTGCAGGTTGCTTGGGTCTTTGACCGCAGTGACCAGCGCGGCCGCCGCAATGCGCGTGCCTTCGAGCGCAATGCCGTCGCACAGCGGGTGGTAGGCAGGCGAGAGGTAGCTCTCGATGTTGTGGGTCAGCGCGTCCATGCCGGTGGCAGCCGTCACATGCGGGGGCAGGCCCAACGTGAGCTCCGGGTCGGCAAACACGGTCTTGGCCAAAATCTTGGGGCTGAAGACCACGCGCTTCAAGTGCGTGTCGTTCTCGCTCACCACACTGGAGCGGCCCACTTCCGAGCCCGTGCCCGAGGTGGTGGGCAGCGCTACAAAGTACGGCAGTTCATTGACGATGGGGCGTACCTGCGGGTGGTCCCACACGTATTCCAGAATATCGCCCTCGTGCGTGGCGGCCAGGCCCACGACCTTGGCTACATCGAGCGCGGCACCGCCGCCAAAGCCGATCACGCAGTCCGCCTTGTGCGCCTTGTAGGCGGCTGCACCGTCCATCACCTGGCTGCAAGTGGGGTTGCCAAACACGCCGGAGAACACGGCCACGTCCAGCCCTGTCAGATGGGTCTGGAACTCGGCTAGCACGGGCAGGGCACCCAAGGCTTTGTCGGTGACGATAAGGGGACGTTTCAGGCCCAGGTCCAGCAGGTGCTGGGCCACGAGCTTGCGGGCGCCCGCACCAAACTTGATGGGGGTGGGGAAGGAGAAGGAGGTAATGCTCATGGTGTGGTGTCAGATGATTTCGAAGTAGCGTTTCATTTCCCAGTCGGTCACGGCGTCCAGCCACTGGCGCCACTCCCATTCGCGGGTGGCGGCAAAGTGGTCGACAAAGGTGTCGCCCAGCCAGTCGCGCGCCACGGCGGACTGCTGGAAGTTGCGCGTGGTCTCGATCAGGGTGCGGGGTGCGCGCGGAATATGGTCGGCGCCCTGGTTGGTGCCGGTGATGGGCGGGGCGGTGAGTTTGAGACCCTTCTCCACACCATCCAGGCCTGCGGCAATGACGGCGGCCATGGCCAGGTAGGGGTTCACGTCGGCACCGGGGCAGCGGGTCTCCAGGCGCGTGGCCTTGGGGCTGCCAGCGATGACGCGGAAGCTGGCCGTGCGGTTGTCCATGCCCCAGGTGGGCTTGACCGGGGCCCAGAAGCCATCGACCAGGCGCTTGTAGCTGTTGATGGTGGGCCAGATGAGTGCGCCAAACTCCATCAAGCAATTGACCTGCCCAGCCAGGTAGCTCTCAAACACCTTGCTCATCTTGCGCGGGCTCTTTGCGTCATAGAACAAGTTGTTCTTACCGTCGCTCAGGCTTTGGTGGATGTGCCCGCTGCAGCCCGGCAGCGGCTGGTGCGGCTTGGCCATGAAGCTGGGCATGATGCCGAAGCGCGCACCAATCTCCTTGGCACCGGTCTTGAACAGCACGGCGCGGTCAGCCTGTTCCAAGGCTTCCGAGAAACCGATGGCGGCCTCGAACACGCCAGGTCCGGTCTCGGTATGCAGGCCCTCGATAGGGACCTTGAAGGCCAGCATGTCGTCCATGATGGCGTTGAAGAAGTCGCGGTTCTGGTTGGCGCGCAACAGCGAGTAGCCAAACATGCCGGGCGTGAGCGGTGTCGCCCCCACGCCCTTTTTGTCAGCCCAGCTTTGCGGGGTTTCCAGAAAGTTGTACCACTCGAACTCCATGCCGGTCATGACCTGGAAGCCCATCTTCTCGGCGCGCTTCAAAACCTTCTTCAGCGTCTGGCGCGGGCATAGCGGGTGGGGCGTACCGTCGGCATTCACAAACTCGCCCAGGAAGAAGGGCACGCCGTCGTCCCACGGCACATGGCGCGCGGTGTTCAGGTCCAGCCGCGCCAGTGCATCCGGAAAGCCATGCTGCCAGCCCGTAACCGAGGTGTTGTCGTAGCAGGTGTCCATCATGTCCCAGCCCAGCACCACATCGCAGAAGCCAAAGCCCCCGGCGGGGTAGGGCTCGGCGGCACCCAGGAACTTGTCACGGTGCAGGTACTTGCCGCGCAGCACACCGTCGATGTCGGTCACTGCGACCTTGACCTTGGGCGCACCAGACTGGCGCAGTGCTGCTACGGCAGCGTGCTCTTGGGGGCTTGCCGGGGGTTTGCGCACGGTTGTGGGCGCTTGCTTACGTGATGCCATCGATGCCTCTCGTTATGTCTCGTTATGGGTTGACTCTCACTTCTGCATTCATTCTGCGGAGGCATCGCCCCCAGGGCTATCCCATTTCGGCACCCCGATGGCCTACAGCGGGCCTCCGCGTAAACACCTAGCAAACCCGTGGCATGTTTTTTGCAAAATCTTTGGCTTATGTCCCAACATCCCATTTCGGCAATTGCGGCGCTCGCCAACCCTCTGGCGGCGGTGCCCCATGGGTTTGCCAATGCGGTGTTTTCCGATGTGGACGAGCAGGCGGCCGCGCTGACCGGGTGGAACCAGTCGTACCTGCAGCTCTCGGGCGGTGGGTTTCATGGCGCAATCCAGCGCGTGGACCTGGGATCTGCCCGCCTCTTCATGGAGGGCCTAGGCTCCACCGTGTACCAAACCGGCTACCTGCAGCCCGGCGTGCTGGCGCTGGGCGTGCCCCTGCGCTGCGATGGCAGCAGTGTGTTTTGCGGCACAGCGTCGCACCGCGATGCGCTACATGTGTTCTCGGGCCGCTCAGGGTTTGAATTCCGCACCGGCAGCGACCACGTGATGATGGGCATCGAGCTGGAGCCCGAACTTGCCAACACCCTCTACCCCTGGGGCAACGGTGCCCTGTTGGGGCAGGAGTCAGGTTTGTTATCCACCGACCAGCAGACGCTGGACAGCCTGCGCCAAGTCATGCTGATGCTGTTTGAGACCGCGCACACCACACCCGCCCTGTTTGAGTTGCCCGCGCTGCGAGCGGGCATGGTCGATACATTGGTCGAGAAAGTTACGGCGCTGAACATTGCGGCCTCACCCTCAGAAGCGCCGCACGATGTGCACTGGCACCTGGTACAGCAAACGCGCGGCTTGGTGCAAAGCCAGCTGCAACAGCCTCCTACCGTGGGCGAGCTGTGCACCCACCTCAGTGTGAGCCGGCGCACCTTGCAAAATGCGTTTCAGCGCATTCTGGGCATCAGCCCCCTGGCCTACCTGCGGGCCATCCGCCTGGGCGCGGTGCGCCAGGCCTTGAAAACCGCGCCGTCGGTGACCGATGCGGCCACCGATCTGGGCTTTTGGCACTTTGGCCATTTCGCCAAGGACTACCAAGCCATGTTTGGCGAGCTGCCTTCGCAAACCCACAAGCGCTACGCGCCACCGCTGCAATAGCGGGCACATTCAACGGAACTGGTCGGCCTTGTAGTAGCCCGAATTGACCAGCGTGGCGCGCCAGTTGGTCACGTCCACGATAACGGGTTTGAGCAGGAACGAGGGCACAACTTTTTGTCCGTTGTTGTAGGTCTTCTCGTCGTTGATGACGGGCTTCTTGCCCGACAAAATGGCGTCGACCATGGTGGTCACCACTTGAGCCAGCTCGCGGTTGTCCTTGAACACGGTGGAGGTTTGTTCGCCCCGGATGATGGAGCGAAGCGAGGGCATTTCTGCATCCTGGCCGGTCACCACGGGCAGGGGCTGCCCACCTTGTCCATAGCCGGATTTTTTCACGGAGGCCAACAGCTCCATGCTGATACCGTCGTACGGAGAGAGCAAGGCATCGAGCCGCTGTTTGGCGTAATGCTTCTCGAGGATTTGCGACAGGCGTGCACGCGCCACCGAACCGCTCCAGCGCAAGGTGGACACCTTGTCCATGCCCATCTGGCCCGAACCCACCACGAGCTTGCCTTTGTCGATATACGGCTTGAGCACCGACATGGCACCGTCGTAGAAGAAGAAGGCGTTGTTGTCGTCGGCAGAACCGCCAAACAACTCGATGTTAAAGGGGCCCTTGCCCTTGTCCAGCCCCAGGTGCTCAACAATGTACGTACCCTGCAGCACGCCCACCTGGAAGTTGTCGAAGGTGGCGTAGTAATCGACGTTGGGTGTGTCGCGAATCAGGCGGTCATAGGCAATGACCTTGATCTTGCGCTCTGCGGCTTTCTGCAGCACGGGAGCCAGCTTGCTGCCATCGATGGCACCGATGATCAGCACCTTCATGTCGGGGCTCTTGAGCATTTCCTCCGTCTGCGCGATCTGCGTTGCGATGTCGTCATTCGCGTACTTCAGGTCTGGGCGGTAACCCAGCTTGTCCAGGGCACGCACCATGGCCAGGCCATCCACCACCCAGCGCTGGGAAGTCACCGTGGGCATGAGAATGCCCACGCCACCCTTGCTGTCGTTTTGTGCCTGGGCCCAGGGTAGGGACACCAACAAGACAGTACTGAGAAAGATTCGTCGAATGGTGCGCATGGTGGGAGCCCAGAAGGTTTATGCCAGGGTGTAGGCTGTCTTCACGGTGGTGAAGAATTCAGCCGCGTATTTGCCTTGTTCGCGCGAGCCGTAGCTGGAGCCCTTGCGGCCCCCAAACGGCACATGGTAGTCCACCCCCGCGGTGGGCAAATTCACCATCACCATGCCGGCTTGCGAATGGCGTTTGAAGTGGGTGGCGTATTTGAGCGAGGTGGTGGCAATGCCGGCCGACAGGCCAAACGGCGTGTCGTTGGCCACGGCCAGAGCCTCGTCATAGTCCTTCACGCGGATCACGCTGGCCACGGGGCCAAAGATTTCTTCGCGGTTGATGCGCATAGCGGCGGTGCTGTCCACCAGCAGGGCCGGGGCCATGTAGAAACCATCGGTAGCGCGCGACAAGCGTTCGCCGCCGGTCAGCAGCGTGGCGCCTTCGGCCTTGCCGATTTCCACATACGACAAGTCTTGCTCCAGCTGCGCTTGCGAGGACACGGGACCGATGTCGATACCGGCTTCCAGTGCGTCGCCCACCTTGATGGCGGCCATGCGTTTTTGCATGGCTTCGATGAAGGCGGGATAGATCTTGTCCGTCACGATGAGGCGGCTGGACGCGGTGCAACGCTGGCCGGTGGAGTAGAACGCGCTCTGCACGCTGAGCTCAACCGCGACATTGAGGTCGGCATCGTCCAACACAACTTGCGGGTTCTTGCCACCCATTTCCAGCTGCACTTTCTTCATGTGGCCGGCACAGGCGGCCGCAATACGCTGGCCCACGCCCACTGAGCCCGTGAAGCTGATGGCGGTGATACCGGGGTGGTTGACCAGCGCATCGCCAATCACGCGACCCGAACCCATGACCAGGTTGAACACGCCAGCGGGAATGCCGCTGCGGTGGATGATGTCAGCCAGTGCCCAGGCGCAGCCGGGTACCAGGTCGGCAGGCTTGATCACCACACAGTTGCCATAGGCCAATGCCGGGGCGATCTTCCAGGCCGGAATGGCGATGGGGAAGTTCCAGGGGGTGATCAGACCGATCACACCCAGCGGCTCGCGCGTGACTTCCACCCCAATGCCTGGGCGCACGGAAGGCAGGGTTTCCCCGGCCAGACGCAGACATTCGCCAGCAAAGAACTTGAAGATGTTGCCGGCACGAGCGGCTTCACCAATACCTTCGGCGCGGGTCTTACCCTCTTCGCGAGCCAGCAGCGTGCCGAGTTCTTCCTTGCGTGCCAGGATTTCGTTGCCAATTTTGTCCAGGGCATCGGCACGCGCCTGAATGCCACCAGTGGACCAAGCGGGGAAGGCTTTTTGCGCAGCGGCCACGGCCGTGTTGAGTTGGGCCAGGTCCGCTTGGGCGTACTCGCCCACCACGTCTGCCAGGTTGGAGGGGTTGAGGTTAGGGGCGTAGGTGGCCGCGGCCACCCATTCGCCGTTGATCAGGTTGTTGTGTTGAGAAGTAGTCATGGTGATGTGTAAAAGTTAGAGGGACGTCCAGGCACCCTGCTGGTTGCTGGAGGCCACAGCAGCGGCCACAAAGCGAATGCCTTGCAGGCCATCGGTGGCGTTAGGAAAATGGAGCGACAACGGATCCGCCGTTTGACCGGAGCGGCGCGCGGCAATGGCATCCGCCGCATCGGTGTAGAGATTGGCAAAGGCTTCATGAAAACCCTCGGGATGGCCCGCCACGATGCGCGAGGCACGTGCCGACAAGGGCAGGGTGCCGGGGCCATTGGGGGTGCGCACCTGGGCTGGGGCATCCAGCGGCTTGAACTGCAGCACCTGCGGGTGCTCCTGGTGCCACTCCAAGCTGCCCAGCGAACCACTGACGCGAATGCGCAGACCGTTCTCGACGCCTGCCGCCGCCTGGGTAACCCAGAAGCTACCTCGCGCACCATTGCTCATGCGCAGCATGGCGCCCGCGTAGTCGTGGGTGATGCGGTCGGGCACGATGCTGCCCACCTCGGCAGCCACCTGGGCCACTTCGAGGCCAGTGATGAAGCGCAGCAGGTTGTGCGCATGGGTGCCAATGTCGCCGAGCACCAGCGAAGGGCCACCGCGCGTGGGGTCTTCTTTCCAGGCCTTGCGACCGGGGCCAGCCTTGGCACGGCCACCCTGCACATACTCCACCTGCACCAGGCGAATCTCGCCCAACTGCCCCCCCATCACCATGGCCTTGGCTTGGCGCACCATGGGGTAGCCGGTGTAGTTATGGGTCAGGCAAAACACCAAGCCTGTGGCCTGCACGCGTGCGTGCAGCGCTTCGGCCTCGGACAAGGTGTTGGTCATGGGCTTGTCGCAAATCACGTCCAACCCGCGCTCCAGCGCCTGCATGGCGAACTGGTAGTGGCTGTCATTAGGCGTCATGATGGCGATCACCTCCGCGCCATCCGGGCGTTGGGCTTCGGCATCAATGAGGGCCTGGCCGCTGGGGTAGCAGCGGTCTTGCGCTACACCGATGCCTTGGCCGGTGATGCGGGAACGCTCGGGGTCCGATGACAACGCCGCAGCTACCAGTTCATAGCGGTCATCCAGGCGCGCGGCCTGGCGGTGCATGGCACCAATGAAGGAGCCTGGACCACCACCAATGACGGCGAGCCGCAGGCGCCGCCCCAGGAGCTTGAAGACGGTGTTGTCGGACATGCGTGCTTCCTTGGCTTACTTGCCCCAACGAAGGACCAGGGGGTCCAAGCGTTTGGCGGTTTCAATGAGGCCGGCCCGGGTATCAGGGTGCATGGGCGGGAAGGGATGGCGACCCGCTTCGCAGGCAATGACGCCACCTTCTTTCATCAAGGCTTTGGCGGTCAAGATGCCACCTTGCCGGTTCTCATAGTTGATGAGGGGCAGCCATTGCTGGTACAGCGCCACGGCCTCTTCACGGTGGCCCGCGGCATAGGCGTCGACAATCTTGCGAATGCCGTCGGGAAAGCCCCCACCGGTCATGGCGCCGGTGGCGCCTGCATCTAGGTCAGGCAGCAGCGTAATGGCTTCTTCACCATCCCAAGGACCTTCGATGGCGGCGCCACCGACGCGGATCAGCTCGCGCAGCTTGGAAGCCGCACCGGGTGTCTCGATCTTGAAGTAGGAGACCTGTTTGATTTCCTGCGCCATGCGGACGAGAAATGGTACGGACAGGGGCGTACCGCTGACCGGTGCATCCTGAATCATGATGGGGATGTTCAGTGCATCCGACAGGCGCGCGAAGTACTCGTAAATCTGCGCTTCTGGCACCCGAAAGGTGGCGCCATGGTAAGGCGGCATGACCATGACCATAGAGGCGCCCCACTGCTGCGCCTGCACGCTGCGCGCGATGGTGACATCGGTGCTGAAGTGGGTGGTGGTCACGATGACGGGCACTCGGCCCTTGACGTGCTCCAGAATGGTCTTGGTCAGGGTCTCGCGCTCAGCATCCGACAGGACAAACTGCTCAGAGAAGTTGGCCAAGATGCACAGACCTGTGGAGCCCGCGTCGATCATGAAATCGACGCAGCGTTTTTGGCTCTCCAGGTCCAGTGCACCGGCTTCGGTGAACGTCGTAGGGACGACCGGAAACACGCCCTTGTAGCGGGCAGAAGCAACTGCGCTCATGAAATTTCCTTACTTGTTTTTGTTGTAGACGTCGAAGCAGACGGCGGCCAACAGCACCAAGCCCTTGATGACCTGCTGGTAGTCGATACCAATGCCCATGATGGACATGCCGTTGTTCATCACACCCATGATGAAAGCACCAATCACGGCACCCAAAACCTTGCCCACACCACCGGAAGCCGAAGCACCACCAATGAAACAGGCTGCAATCACGTCCAGCTCAAACCCCAGACCCGCTTTGGGAGTCGCAGTGTTCAGACGGGCCGCAAAGATCAAACCGGCCAGCGCAGCAAGCACCCCCATGTTGATGAAGGTGTAGAAGGTCAGACGTTCCGTGCGGATACCCGACAGGCGTGCGGCTTTTTCGTTGCCACCCAAGGCATAAATGCGGCGACCGATGGTGGTCTTGGAGGCGACAAAGTCATACACCAACATCAGCAGCAACATGACCACGAGCACGTTGGGCAGGCCCCTGTACGAAGACAGCAGGTAGCTGAACGCGGCGATCATGCCGACGAAAATCAGGTTGGTCACCGCAAAGAAGGCCACAGGCTCGTTTTCCATGCCATGCTTGGCACGGTCTGCGCGGCCACGAATTTTCATCACCAGCATGACCAGGGCAATCAGCAGGCCAATCACCAACGACGCCACACGCAGAGTTTCACCCGCAAACGGATCCGGGATGAAGCCCGTGCTCAGCAACTGGAACTCGGGTGGGAAGGGGCCCACAGAGGCACCTTGCAACACAGCCAGCGCCAAGCCCTTGAAGACCAGCATGCCAGCCAGGGTCACGATGAAGGACGGGATTTTATAAAACGCCACCCAGTAGCCCTGGGCCGCACCGATGACACCGCCCAAAATCAGGCAGACGATGGCCGCGGGCACATAGTGCCAGTGGTATTCCACCATCAGCACCGCGGCTACCGCACCGACAAAGCCGCAGACCGAGCCGACCGAGAGGTCGATGTGGCCAGCCACGATGACCAGCAGCATGCCCAGCGCCATCACGATGATGTAGCTGTTTTGCAGAATCAGATTGGTCAGGTTCAGCGGTTGGAACAAGGTGCCTTCGGTTTGCACCTGAAAGAACACCATGATGATGACCAGCGACATCAGCAGGCCGTACTCGCGCAGATTGCTTTTCAGAAAAGCCATACCACTGCCGGTTTTGGAGGCTGTCACTTCCGGGGTTGGGGTTGCCATATCAATTCACTCCTGATGTCACGATAGATCGCATAATTTTTTCCTGGGTGGCTTCGGCGGCGGAAAACTCCGCCACAAACGCACCCTCGTTCAGCACGCAGATTCGGTCGCACATGCCCAGCAACTCGGGCATCTCGCTCGAAATCATGAGCACGCATTTCCCCTCCGCCGCCAGCTGGGCAATGATGGTGTAAATCTCGTACTTGGCCCCCACGTCGATACCGCGGGTGGGCTCATCAAGGATGAGCACATCCGGTTCCGAAAACAGCCACTTGCTCAGCACCACTTTTTGCTGGTTGCCGCCGGACAGGTTGACGGTACGGGCAAACACGTTGGGGCTGCGGATATTGAGTTTTTTGCGGAAGTCCTGTGCCACACCGAATTCGCGACCTTCGTTCACTACGGTGTTTTTGGACACGGCGGAGAGGTTGGCCAGCGTGGTGTTCCAGGCGATGGTTTCTTCCAGCACCAGGCCGTAGCCCTTGCGGTCTTCGGTTACATAGGCAATGCCATGGTCGATGGCTTTTTGGACGGTGCTGGTGTCGACCTCTTTGCCATGCAAAAAGACCTTGCCGCTGATGTTCTGGCCATAGGTACGGCCAAAGATGCTCATCGCCAGCTCGGTGCGGCCCGCACCCATCAGCCCGGCAATGCCCACGATTTCACCGCGCTTGACGTGCAGGTTGACGCCCTTGACAACCTTGCGCTCTGGGTGGATGGCGTGGTGCACGGTCCAGTCTTTGACCTCAAACACTTTTTCCCCTACGTTGGGGGTGCGCCTGGGGTAGCGGTCTGCCATCTCACGGCCCACCATGTGGCGAATGATCAGGTCTTCGCTGACGGCTTCGGCACGGCAGTCCAACGACGCCACGGTGGCACCGTCGCGCAGCACCGTGATGGCATCGGCCACTTTGGAAATTTCGTTGAGTTTGTGGGAAATCAAGATGCAGGCAATGCCATGGTTCTTGAGCTCCAGCAACAGCTCCAGCAGGGCGTCACTGTCTTTCTCGTTCAGGCTGGCGGTGGGTTCGTCCAGGATCAGCAGCTTGACTTCCTTGGACAGGGCCTTGGCAATTTCAATCAACTGCTGTTTGCCCACACCCAAATTGGTGATCAGGGTGTTGGGAGACTCCTTGAGCCCCACTTTGGTCAGCAAGGCCTGGGTTTTGACGTAGGAGGTATTCCAGTCAATCACGCCGGCTGTGGCCTGCTCGTTGCCCAGAAAAATGTTTTCGGTGATGGATAGCAGCGGCACCAGGGCCAGCTCTTGGTGAATGATGATGATGCCCACGGACTCACTGTCGTGAATGCCCTTGAACTTGCACTCTTGTCCCTTGTAGCGAATTTCGCCTTCGTAATCTCCGTGGGGGTACACACCACTGAGTACTTTCATCAAAGTGGACTTGCCCGCACCGTTCTCGCCGACGATGGCATGGATCTGACCCGGCAAGACCGTCAGATTGACGTTGCTGAGGGCGGTCACTCCGTGGAATGACTTCTTCATCCCACGCATTTCTAAAATTGGTTCGGCCATGGTGCCTCAACGATCGTTCTTGTGAACCCGAAAGAATGGAAAAAGCCCTGTGCTTTGGGGGCACAGGGCCTCTTCAGCGCATAACGAAGATTACTTCAGTTGCTCTTCTTTGATGTAGCCGCTGCCAACCAAGACTTGCTTGTAGTTGGACAAATCGACAGCCACAGGCTTCAACAGGTAAGAAGGAACGACCTTGACCTTGTTGTTGTAGGTCTTGGTATCGTTGATTTCAGGTGCCTTACCACCCATCACGGCGTCAACCATGTTGGCAGTCACTTTGGCCAGTTCGCGGGTGTCCTTGAAGATGGTGGAGTACTGTTCCTTGCGGATGATGGACTTCACGGAAGGAACTTCAGCGTCTTGACCGCTCACGAAAGGCATGGGTTGCGCGGCAGTGCCGTAGCCCACGCCCTTGAGTGCGGACAGGATACCGATGGAGATACCGTCATAGGGAGACAGCACTGCGTTCAGCTTGTCCTTGCCGTAGTAGGCGCTCAACAAGTTTTCCATACGGGCCTGGGCCACTTGGCCGTCCCAACGCAGTGTTGCCACCTTTTGCATGCCGGTTTGCTTGGAGCGAACCACCAGCTTGCCAGACTTGATGTAGGGGTCCAGAACGGACATGGCACCGTCATAGAAGAAGAAAGCGTTGTTGTCGTCAGCAGAACCACCAAACAGTTCGATGTTGAAAGGGCCCTTGCCTTCTTTCAATCCCAAACCGTGTTCCAGCGATTGCGCTTGCAACACACCCACTTGGAAGTTGTCGAACGTAGCGTAGTAATCCACGTTCTTGGAGCCCACGATCAGGCGGTCATAGGAGATGACCTTGATGCCCTTATCCGCGGCTTTTTGCAGCACGTTGGTCAGGGTGGTGCCGTCGATAGCAGCAATCACCAAGACCTTGGCACCCTTGGTGATCATGTTTTCGATCTGGGCCAACTGGTTGGGGATGTCGTCTTCTGCGAATTGCAGGTCGGCCTTGTAGCCCTTGGCAGCCAAAGCGGCCACCATGCTGTTGCCGTCGCTGATCCAACGGGTAGAGCTCTTGGTAGGCATAGCCACGCCAACCAGACCTTTGTCTTGGGCGTTGGCCACGGTGCTGCCAAAGGCCAGGCCGAGGGCCAGACTGGCGACCAGCGCCTTCAGAGTCGTTCTACGTGCATTCATGGGTTGTCTCCTGTTTAATGAACTTCAATCACACTAAGGTCTTTGCCGGTGTCGGCGCAGGCTTTGAATGATAAGGACGCAAGCGATTAATTTCTAATATAGTTTGTTGCGAATTTGATATTCAATTACGGATTGGTAATAACCCTAACATGACTAACTACACCCATTGGTTTCTCCGCGCAAGGCTGAAAACCCGACAACTTTTGTTGCTGGTCGCCTTATCGGAGGAGGGCAACATCCACCGGGCGGCGCAGGTACTCAACATGACGCAGCCCGCTGCATCCAAATTGCTCAAAGACCTGGAGGATGTGCTGGGGGTATCGTTGTTTGAGCGCTTACCCAGAGGGATGCGGCCCACCTGGTACGGCGACACCATGATCCGCCACGCCCGCGCGGCCCTGGCCAGCCTGAACCAGGCACATGAGGAGCTGCAGGCCGCCAAGAACGGGCAATTCGGTCAGGTCAACCTGGGGTCCATCACCGCGCCAGGCCTGGCACTGCTGCCACCCACAGTGGCCGCAGTGAAGCAGGCCCATCCCAACCTGCACATCACCATCCAGATCGAACCTAGCAACGTACTGATCGAGCGGCTGAACCGCGGCACGCTAGACATTTTGGTGGGGCGCCTGTCACCCGAGCACGACAAGGCAGCACTGCGCTACGAGGAGGTCAGCGACGAGCCCATTTGCGCCGTGGCGCGCCCAGGTCACCCATTGCTGACCGCGATCAAACCCAGCCTGGAGGATGTGTTTCAGTATGGCTGGATCGTGCCCCCGAATGGCAGCATGCTGCGCCATCGCTTTGATTTGATGATCCAGGAATTGGGCTTGCAGCAGCCCTCCAACAGCGTGGAGACCAGCGCCATGCTGTTCATCAGCAAGATGATGCAGCAAAGCGACATGGTGAGCGTGATGGCCGTGGATGTGGCGCGGTATTACTCCAACCACGGGCTGATGTCGATCCTGCCTGTGGCACTGCCCTGTGAACTGGAGCCCTTCGGGTTCATCACCCGTCGGGACCGCCTGCTATCGCCGGCAGGCGAGGTGGTGCTGCGCGCCCTGAAGGCCTCCGCCATGACGGTTTACGGCAGAGAGTTTGCCGCGACCGGGCCTGCTTAGGACCAGCCGGCGTCTACCTTGAACTCTTGGGCGGTGCACATGGTGCCGTCGTCAGAGGCCAGGAACAGCACCATGCGGGCCACGTCCGAGGGCTTGAGTTTGTCGGGCAGGCACTGGTTGCGCTGGATGTCGGCCTCACCGGCCGCGTCCAGCCACATGGCAATCTGTCGCTCGGTCATCACCCAGCCCGGCGACACGGTGTTAATGCGGATGCGGTCCGCACCCAGGCTGTCGGCCAACCCGCGGGTCAGTCCATTCACGGACGACTTGGCCACGGCGTAGCAGGGGTAGCCACTGCCCTTGGTCTGCCAGCCGGTGGAACCCAGGTTGATCACCGCACCGCCGCCCAGACGGCGCATGCTGGGTGCAATCGCCTGGATGGCAAAGAACGCGGGCCGTTGGTTGACGGCCATGCGCTCATCCCAGTACTCGGGGGTGACCGACTCCAGGGTGTGGCGGTCGTCACGGGCCACGTTGTTGACCAAGGTGGAAAAGTCCCCCAGCTCGGTCTGTGCCTGGGCAATGGCCTGCTGCAGTGCGGCAACGTCGCGCACATCGCAGGTTTGCCACCAGACGATGCCGCCCTGTGCTCTCAGTTGCTCCGCCAAGGCTGCGCTTTCCTGCGCCGCCACGTCGACAAACGCCACCCGAGCGCCTTGCTCAACAAATGCGCTGACCATGGCCGCGCCAATCCCAGTCCCTCCCCCTGTGATGAATACGTTTTTGTCACGCAAACTGAGGTACTGGGCCAACTGTGAAACGACCGGCATGCTTTTTCCTTATAAAGATTGCAAATTGGATATATGAATCGCTACTAAATTCATTTTCTATTATCACTGTGCATGGTTACCATGCCTGTTGTCAAGAACCGGAGGCCCTCCTCCACCCAAAAAAACGAGGCACACATTCATGGATTCCCCCAAACCCCCCTTCCGCCGCAGCCAAGCCTGGTTCGGCCGCCAAGACCGCGACGGTTTTGTTCACCGCAGCTGGCTCAAAAACCAGGGTTACCCACATGACCTGCTGGATGGGCGTCCGGTCATCGGCATCTGCAACACCTGGAGCGAACTGACTCCTTGCAATGGCCACTTCCGTGAGTTGGCTGAATTTGTCAAACGTGGTGTTTATGAAGCCGGCGGCTTCCCGCTCGAATTCCCCGTCATGTCGCTGGGCGAAACCCAGCTGCGCCCCACCGCCATGCTGTTCCGCAACCTCGCATCCATGGATGTGGAAGAGAGCATCCGTGGCAACCCCATCGACGGCGTTGTGCTGCTCATGGGCTGCGACAAAACCACGCCTTCCTTGATGATGGGTGCGGCCAGCTGTGACCTGCCCACCATCGGCCTGTCCGGTGGCCCCATGCTCAACGGCAAGTTCCGTGGCAAGGATGTAGGTTCCGGCACCGGCGTCTGGCAAATGTCCGAAATGGTGCGCGCGGGCGAGATGACCATGCAAGAGTTTTCGTCCTGCGAAAGCGATATGCACCGTTCCACCGGCACCTGTATGACCATGGGCACCGCCTCCACCATGGCCAGCATGGTCGAAGCCCTGGGTATCTCCCTGCCCGAAAACGCCGCCATTCCCGCCGCGGACACACGCCGCAAGCGCCTGGCCCAGCTGACGGGTCGCCGCATCGTGGAAATGGTCAAGCAAGACATCAAGATGTCGCAAATCCTGACGCGCAAGGCCTTCGAGAACGCCATCCGCACCAATGCTGCCATTGGTGGCTCGACCAACGCCGTGATTCACCTCTTGGCCATTGCTGGCCGCCTGGGTGTGGAACTGAAGCTGGAAGACTTTGACACACTGGGTTCGGAAGTGAACAACATCCTGAACCTGCAGCCTTCGGGCAAGTACCTGATGGAAGACTTCTGCTACGCCGGTGGGCTGCCCGCGGTGATGCGCGAAATTTTGCCCCTGCTGCACAGCGACTGCCTGACAGTCAATGGCAAGACCATCCAGGAGAACGTGGAAAACGCCCCTTGCTACAACCGCGACGTGATCAAGACCGTGGCCGAGCCCTTCATGCCCGCCGCCGGCATTGCCGTGGTCCGTGGCAACCTGGCCCCCAACGGCGCCGTGATTAAGCCCTCCGCTGCCTCCAAACACCTGCTGCAACACCGTGGCCCCGCTGTGGTGTTCGAGTCGATTGAAGACTTCCACGCCCGTATTGACGACCCGGATCTGGACATCGACGAAAACAGCGTCATGGTGCTGAAAAACTGTGGCCCACGCGGCTACCCGGGCATGGCCGAAGTGGGCAACATGCCCCTGCCTCCCAAGGTGCTGCAAAAGGGCATCACCGACATGGTGCGTATCTCGGATGCCCGCATGAGCGGCACTGCCTATGGCACTACCGTGCTACACACCAGCCCGGAAGCCGCCGCCGGTGGCCCTCTGGCCGTGGTGCAAAACGGTGACATCATTGAACTCAATGTGCCCGAGCGCAAGCTGCACTTGGAAGTCTCGGACGAAGAGCTGGCACGCCGCCTAGCAGCCTGGCAAGCGCCCGAGAAGCCCAAGCGCGGCTGGTACAAGCTGTACGTAGAGACTGTGCAGCAGGCCCACCTGGGCGCCGACCTCGACTTTTTGGTCGGTGGCAGTGGGGCTGGGGTGCCACGCGACTCCCACTGATGCCCGCATTGGCCATGGCACTGCCCGTGGTGCGGGGAGAGGCGCGTAGCGTCTGGACGGCCCAAGCCCTGTTGGGCGAAGGCACCGTCTGGTCGGTGCGCGAGCAAGCCCTGTATTGGGTGGACATCCTGGGTCACCAGTTGCACCGCTTCTGTCCCGCCCACAAGGTGCGGGACAGCTGGAAGTTTTCAGAAGAAATCACCGCGATCGCCGAGCGCGCCACAGGCCCCGGCTTGTTGGTTGCGCTGCGACGTGATTTGGCGTTTTTTGATACTGACACCGGGCGCCTAGAGCGCCTGCACCAGCCAGAACCCGCCCAACCGGGCAACCGCTTTAACGACGGCAAGTGCGATGCGCAAGGCCGCTTTTGGGTCGGCACCATGGACATGGCGTGCAGGGCTCCGAGCGGCGCCTGGTACCGCTACATGGGCGGCTCCCAGTGCACCCGCATGCTGACGGGTGTTAGTGTCACCAATGGGCCTACCTGGTCGCTGGACCAGCGCACGCTGTTTGCCAACGACACCGTGCGTGGGCGCGTCATGGCCTACCCGTTTGACCCTGTCACGGGAACACTCGGCACCGGTAGCGTCTGGCTGCAAATGGGGCCGGACGATGGCCTCCCCGATGGCATGACCACCGACGCCGCGGGGCGCATCTGGATCGCCCACTGGGGCGGTGCTTGCGTTACCTGCCATGATCCAGACACCGCGTTGGAGCTGCTGCGCATCCCCTTACCAGCCAGCCAGATCACCAACTGCGCGTTTGGCGGCAAGGACCTGAAAACCCTGTTCATTTCCAGCGCTTGCACCGGCCTGAGCGAGCCACAATTGCTGCAACAACCATTGGCCGGTGCGCTTTTTTCTGTTGAGGTGGATAGCCCTGGATTGCCAGCGCATTTGTTTGCGGGTTAAATGAAGTTGCCTTATTAAAACAAGCGAGGAGACGCGGGCTATGGAATTCAAGAATCTGAAGATATCAACACGCCTGATCAGTGCGATGGGTTTGTTGACGGCATTGCTCGTGGGTGTCGTGGTCGTTGCCATCCTGCAAATGCAAGCCATGCGCGGCAACACGCAGCAAATCACCGGAGACTGGCTACCCAGCATTGAGCTCGTTGGCAGCCTGAAATCCGGCATAGCCGACCTGAGGGCTCTGGAGAGCCAGCACGTGCTTAATACCGATGAGACGGCCATGGACCGCATCGATAAAGTCATGGTGACTGCACTAGCCGCGATTGAAGTGGTGCGGGGCGACTATGGCAAGCAGATTGACACCGCCGAAGAAAAAACGCTCTACGCAACCTTCGAGGAAGACTGGAAGAAATACCTCGCGCAGCATGCACAGTTGGTGGACATGTCCACCAAGCGCGAGAAATTCCCCGCTCGCAAATTGCTTGAGGGTGAGGCCAAGGCCACCTACGACAGCCTGAACGCCTCCGTCAAAAAACTCACCGATCTGAACCACGAAGGCGCGCTCACCGCGAGCAACAACACCGACAACAGCTTCACCACGGCGCGCAGCGTCATGCTGGTGGCACTGGTGGTCGCGGTGATTGCCGCGGCCACGGCAGCGCTGTGGCTGATCCGATCCATCACCAGCCCCATCAATACCGTGGTGGACGTGGCCAGCCGGATTGCTGAGGGCGATCTGTCCCAGTCCATTCACGTGCACTCCACGAATGAAACCGGGCAGCTGTTAATGGCCCTGAAGCGCATGCAAACCAATCTGGCCAGCGTGGTCGGTCAGGTGCGTCAAGGCTCTGAATCCGTCGCCACCGCCAGCGCCGAAATCGCCCAAGGCAACCACGACTTGTCTGCCCGCACAGAACAACAAGCCAGCGCCCTGGAAGAGACAGCCGCCTCCATGGAAGAACTAGACTCCACCGTCAAACAAAACGCCGACTCCGCCCGCCAGGCCAACCAGCTGGCCATGAATGCCTCTACGGTCGCTATTCAGGGCGGAGAAGTCGTTGGCCAGGTGGTGGAAACCATGAAAGGCATTAATGAGTCCTCCCGAAAGATCGCCGACATCATCAGCGTCATCGACGGCATTGCCTTCCAGACCAACATCCTGGCTTTGAATGCAGCCGTAGAAGCCGCCCGGGCCGGAGAACAGGGAAGAGGCTTTGCCGTCGTCGCCTCCGAAGTCCGGTCTCTTGCAGGAAGGTCCGCAGAAGCCGCCAAAGAGATCAAAACCCTGATTGGTACCAGCGTAGAGCGGGTAGAACAGGGAACGGCGTTGGTAGACAAGGCGGGAACCACCATGACAGAGGTTGTGACCAGCATCAAACGGGTAACGGACATCATGGGAGAGATTTCAGCCGCCAGCAGCGAACAAAGCGCGGGCGTGGCGCAGGTGGGAGAGGCGGTGAGCTCCATGGACCAGACTACGCAGCAGAATGCGGCGCTGGTGGAGGAGATGGCAGCAGCTGCATCGAGCCTAAAGTCTCAGGCGCAGGATCTGGTGCAGGTGGTGGCGGTGTTTAAGTTGGGGCAGGGCGACGATGCCGGAAATCAGCCAGAGGCCCCGATGTACCAGGCCACACAACTGTCCCACGGACAGTCGTTGCAGCTGGGTCGTCACTGATCCAGTGTTTTTTAGGGCGCTAGCCCGCGTAAACGCTGCGCTAGCAGCTACGATTTTGGTAGCAAATAGAAACGCAAAACGGGGGCATAGCCCCCGTTTTTCTTGCCTGCCCCGCTTTAGCGGCGAGGAGTCATCGGGCCGCGGCCTTCGATGTGGCGGAAATTGATACGTCCTTTCGACAGATCGTAGGGCGACAATTCCAGCGATACGCGGTCACCCGCCAAGATGCGGATGTGGTTTTTGCGCATTTTGCCGGCGGAGTAGGCAATCAGTTGGTGACCGTTGTCCAGCGTCACGCGAAAACGGGTGTCAGGCAACACTTCGTTGACAACGCCCATCATTTCAATCAGATCTTCTTTGGCCATGGTGGTTTCCTTTGGGGGATACAGTTTACTGGGGGCGGGTGGTAGCGTGCACCCAGTGAATACCTTGTGCAATGGCGTAGCTGGCCGCTGCGTCGGGGGTCGAAAAGTCGTCGGTAAAGCTCAAAACTCGGTCGGTCGAGGCGCTGCCTCGGCCGCTGGCGATAGAAACTTGTGCGCCAAAGCGGCCACTGATAAGCGGCTTGGGGCACGCGGCAATGCGGTATTTGCCGATGGTGACTGGTGTCGAAAGAACAATATTGTTGTGGTTATGAATCATTAAAAATACAAACGCACTGGCCGCGGCAGAGGCTGACGTGCTCAAAAGGAAAAACTGCGGTGCCGTGGGAAGGCGGGTTGCAGATCGCTGCGAAATGGCCGGAATCGGCGGCCCCACTGCCGGGGGCGGATGTGTTGCGGCATGCATACCAGAACACGGCCGATCGCCAAAAAGCGACTCCCTAATGTAGCACGGACGAGAAAAACACGGGTAACTTTGCCGCGCAAGACCCTAAAGCTGTCGTTTTATGGGTGAAACTGCGAAAATTGGGGCCATGAAGATCTGCATTCTGGACAACGACACGATTGACCCCGTGCTAGTCCCCACCTACGGCAACTACGCTGCGATGATGGAGCGCGTGTTGCGCGACGCCGGCGCCACCCACTGGACCATGGAGCGTTTCAGCACCCCTGAATTCCAGTACCCCGACTCTTTTGACAGCTACGACGCCGTGCTGCTGACCGGCAGCAAGGCCGATTCTTTCTCGGACGAACCCTGGGTGGTCGAGCTGCGCCGGCGCGTGACCGCGCTGCTGGACACCGACACCAAGCTGCTGGGCGTGTGCTTTGGCCACCAGCTGATTGCCCTGTGCATGGGCGCCAAGGTGGGCCGTGCCCCCCAGGGCTGGGTGACCGGGCGCAACACCTACACCTGGCACGCCTGTGATATGGCCGCCAGTGACAACCGTGACAGTTTTGCCCTCTTGGCCAGCCACCAGGACCAGGTGCTGGAGCTCCCGCCCGGTGCCACGCTGCTGGCCAGCAGCGATCGCTGCCCAATTTCCGCCTATGCCCGAGGCCAGGAGGTGCTGTGCATCCAGCCCCACCCCGAGTTTGTGAAGGACTACAGCGCCCACCTGTTGCACAAGCGCCGCCATGTGCTGGGCGACGAACATTTCAGCGCCAGCCTGCAAAGCCTGGAGCAGGGCCACGAAGGCATCGACTTTGCCAAAGTGATGGTCGCCTTTGTCGAAGGCCGTGCTCCCGCCAGCCTCTAGGCCGCGGAGCGCAGCACCTGCTGCAGGTCCGCCGCTTCCAGCGTGCGGGCTGCGCCAAAGCCCGCTACTTGGCGGGCAGCGTGGACGGTAATCCCCACAAACCAAAAATCACCCAGCTGCGTCATGGGTTCGGCCTCGGGAAACCGCGCCAGGTAGGCCGTCCGGCCGCTGACCCAGGCGGCTTCTTGTGGTTCCAACAGGGTGGCCACTCCCTCCAGGCTCACTCGGGGCAGGGCGTGCACCGGCTCGCCTGCGACCTCGGACTGCATGATGAGTACCGACACCTGGGGTGTACGAAGCAGGTTGCCGGTGTGTGGTGCCAGCCCGCTGACGTGCAGCACGATGCGCCCGGTATTTGGGTCAATAGCAAACGGCACCATTGAGACAAAAGGCTGACCTTGGGCATCCAGCGTGGCCAGCGCCGCCACGCGCTGGCGGGCCAGCAGCTGGCGCAAGGCCTGGGTCAAATGGGGTTCATGGGGAGATTCGTGTGGCATGCCTCGCATGCTAACTGGGGATGAAACAACGCCCCGGGCGGTGAATTCGCCCGGGGTGGGGTTTTGCAATACGGGCCCTTGTGGGGCCAGGCTGCACAACGTTGGCGGGTGGCCGGTGCTGCTTGGGGCTGTGGGTAACAGAGGACTCCAGTGTAGTCCGGGGTTGCGGGCAGATGATTGCGTTATTGCGCTTATATGCTGGATATTTGGCATACTCTGCTTGTATTGATATTAAATAAGGCATAAACATGAAACTTGACCGCTATGACCAGCAAATCCTCGAAGTTTTGCAGACCGATGGCCGCATCAATAACCAGGATTTGGCCGACCGCATCGGCCTGTCGCCCTCGCCCTGCCTGCGCCGGGTACGCGCTCTGGAGGAGTCCGGCCTGATCGTGGGCTACCGCGCTCTGCTGGACGCCAAAAAACTGGGGCTGTCGCTGATGGCACTGGTGCATATCTCCATGGACCGTCACACGCCCGAGCGCTTTGCCAACTTTGAGGCCAGCGTGGCTGTGCTGCCCGAGGTGCTGGAGTGCCTGCTGATCACCGGACAGGACGCCGACTACCAGATCAAGGTGGCGGTGCGCGACATGGACCATTACCAGGCGCTACTGCTTAACAAACTCACGCGTATTGAGGGCGTGACCGGCGTGCACAGCAGCTTTGTGCTGCGTCGCGTGGTGGACAGGACCGCACTCTCCGTCACCTCCTCACCCTGATCGCCTGCCCATGTGCCTGATCGCCTGGAACTGGCAGCCCGGCAGCGCCACACCGCTGCTCTTGCTGGGCAACCGCGACGAGTTTTACAGTCGCCCGGCCGAGCCGCTGCATCACTGGCCTGATGCGCCCATCCTGGCCGGGCGTGATCTGCAAGCGGGTGGTACTTGGCTGGGTGTGGGCCCCGGTGGCCGCGTAGCGGCCCTGACCAACTACCGCAGTGCGGCATCGGTGCGCGCAGATGCGCCTTCGCGCGGGGCGCTGGTCGCCGACTTTTTGCAAAGCCCGCTCAGCGCCCAGGCCTACCTGCAGGCCTTGCAGCCCGAAGCCAGCACTTACAACCCCTTCAACCTGCTGGTGTTTGACGGCCAGACCCTGCTGGGCCTGGAAAGCCGCGGCGCCCGCGTCGTGGCACTGGAGCCCGGCCTGGGCGCGGTGTCCAATGCCGACTTCCTCACCCCTTGGCCCAAGCTGCGCCAACTCAGCACCGGTTTGGCGGCTTGTGTGGCGCAGGGTGACACAGACGATGAACAGCTGTGGCCCCTGCTGCAGTCGCGCGCACTGGCGGCAGACGCAGAGCTGCCGCAGACCGGTGTGCCGCTGGAACTGGAGCGGGCCCTGTCCGCGGTTTTTATCGCCACACCGGGGTATGGAACGCGGGCCTGCAGTGTGGTGCGTGTGAAAACTGACGAAACGCACTTCAGCGAACAGCGCTTTGGTGCAAACGGCGCCGCAGGCCACAGCAGCCTGACCCACCCCAACCCTTGAACCCGGGGTTTCACGCACCATCTACCAAGCTTTCCACTCTGCCGCCGTCCTTCACGCGACGTGGCGCACACCATGGCTTTTGCCCCGGTTACCCTGATTTCCCTCTTGTTCCACGGGCTGATTGCCTGGCGTTTGCTGCCTGATCTACCCTCCGGCGCCAGCCTGCTGCTAGGCGGAGTATTGCTGGTGTCCGCCCTGCTGGTACCCCGCGGCCTGATGGGCCGTGGTGCCAAGCGAGGCCCCTGGAGTACAGCCATGGTGTGGAGTGGCTTGCTGTGCATGGGCCTGTTTTCATCGCTCTTGGTGCTCACGCTGCTGCGCGATGTGCTGTTGTTCGGTGCTTGGGCTGGGCAAGCCTTGGGACTCACGCTAGAGATCGCGGTGCTGCGCCACACCAGCGCAGAGACCGTCCCCTTGCTCGCTTTGCTAATGACGGTTTTGGGTTTCTGGAACGCCCGCCGCACCGCGGCCGTCGTGCGGGTAGATGTGCCCATTGCCAACCTGCCGCACGCCCTGCATGGCTTCACCATGGCGCAAATCAGTGACATCCATGTCGGCCCTACGATCAAGACGCACTACCTGCAGCGCATCGTGGACCGGGTGAACAGCCTGGGCGCGCACATGGTGGCCATCACCGGAGATCTGGTGGATGGCAGCGTGAAAGAGTTGGGTCAACACATCGCCCCCCTGGCGCAACTGCAATCCACCCACGGCACTTTTTTTGTGACGGGCAACCACGAGTACTACTCGGGTGCGCACAGCTGGATTGACGCGTTGCGCGCACTCGGCGTGCAGGTGCTGATGAACGAGCATGTGGTGATTCACCATGGCAACGACACGCAGGACCCGGAACGCGCCATGGTGGTGGTGGCGGGTGTGGCCGACTACAGCGCTCACCACTTTGATGAAAGCCACCGCAGTGACCCGCAGGCGGCGATGGCGCAGGCACCAGAGCAGACCTTGTTCAAACTCCTGCTGGCACACCAGCCGCGCAGCGCGGCGGCGGCGGAAAAAGCGGGGTTTGATTTGCAGCTATCGGGCCACACACACGGTGGGCAGTTTTGGCCCTGGGGTTACTTTGTTCGCTTTCAGCAACCGTTCACCGCAGGCCTGCACAAGCTGGGTGCACTGTGGGTCTACACCAGCCGGGGCACCGGCTACTGGGGACCGCCCAAGCGTTTTGGCGCGCCGTCTGAAATCACGCTGCTACGCCTGATTCCAGCGTGATGATAAGCCAAACAGGCCTCTAGCCCCCGTATACATTGCGCTAGCAGCTATAAATACCATAGCGCTTGACCTGCGCTGGGTTAGCGAGCGTCCGGCAGCTCGATCTTGACTTCCAGGGTTTCCAGATTGTCCTGGCGGCCCTGGATGACCTTGATGTCGGCGGGATTGATTTTCACGTACTTGCTGATCACGGCCACCAGCTCGCGCTGGAGTTCGGGCAGGTAGTCGGGTTCGGACGCATTGCGGCCAGAACGTTCGTGGGCCAGAAGAATGGACAGGCGCTCTTTGGCAACGCTGGCCGTGGTCTTCTTCTCACCAAGGAAAAAGGACAAAAGGGAGGCCATGGTTTATTTCCCTCCGAACAGGCGCTTGAGCAGGCCTTGTTTAGGCGCTTCGGTGAAGCGCATGGGTTTGTCGGTACCGAGGAAGCGGTCGATCACGTCCTTGTACGCCTCGGACACATCGCTGCCCTGCATGTGCACGGCAGGCACGCCCTGGTTGGAGGCTTGCAGCACCGATTCGCTCTCGGGAATCACGCCAATGAGCTTGATGCGCAGGATGTCCTGAATATCTTCCAGCGACAGCATCTGACCCTGGTCCACACGGGCTGGGTTGTAGCGCGTGATCAGAAGGTGTTCCTTGATGGGGTCACCCCCGCTCATGGCGCGCTTGGTCTTGCTGGCCAGCATGCCCAGGATGCGGTCCGAATCGCGCACGCTGGAGACTTCGGGGTTGGTTACCACCAAGGCTTCGTCAGCAAAGTGCATGGCCATGAGCGCACCGGTTTCAATGCCAGCGGGGGAGTCGCAGACGATGAATTCAAAGTCCATGGCGCTCAGGTCGTTCAGTACCTTTTCCACACCCTCTTGGGTCAGGGCATCCTTGTCGCGGGTTTGCGATGCGGCCAACACGTAGAGGTTGTCGCACTGCTTGTCTTTGATGAGCGCCTGGTTCAGGTTGGCTTCGCCCTGGATCACGTTGATCAGGTCGTACACGACACGGCGTTCGCAACCCATGATCAGATCCAGGTTGCGCAGGCCCACGTCAAAGTCGATCACGGCCGTCTTGTGGCCGCGCAGGGCCAGACCGGTTGCAAAGCTGGCACTGGTGGTCGTCTTGCCCACACCACCTTTGCCGGAGGTAACCACAATGATTTTTGCCATGCGTGAAATGTCTTTCGAAATTAAAAATCAAACCCGAATCAGGCCTTGAGCGGCTCTACGAGCAGCTTTTCCTGGCCATCGGTACTCAGTCGCACTTGGGCGGCCTTGCCCTGCACATCCTTGGGCAAGGGATTTTCGCTGGTGCGGTAGACACCGGCGATGGAAATCAATTCTGGCTCCAGGCAGAGCGAAAAAATGCGCGCGTTGGTGTTGCCCCGTGCACCGGCCATGGCCTTGCCACGCAGGGGGGCATAGACGTGGATATTGCCATCGGCCACCACCTCGGCACCCTGGTTGACCATAGCCAGCACGACCAGATCGGCATTGCGTGCATAGACTTTTTGGCCGGAACGCAAGGGCTTGTCGATCACCATGGTGGCGGGTCCGGGCACTTCGCGCACGACCTCTTTAACCACTTCCTGCACCACGGTTTTAGCGGGTACCACGGCGTCTGCCGTCTTGCTGCGCACAATTTCTGGTGCCGCTTCCACCAGGCCTACGGCCAGTGCGGCGGCCATCCATTCTGGGCTGGCACCGCGCACCGCCACGGGCACCAGGTTGCAGGTGCGCAGCACCTTGAGCAAGGGCACCATGTCCTGCACCGGGGTATCCACCGGCAGATGCGAAAAATCGATCACCAGCGCGTCGTGGTCAAAAAAGTCTGCGCTGTCACTTTCGCTGCCAAATTGCGCCGTGAGTTCCTTGGCCAAAAGCGTCCAGTCGGTGGTTTTGAGCAACAAGGCCACCAATGGGAGCTGGGCGCTTTTGATTTCAAAACTTGCAGGGCTGTGGCCTGGGGCGGAACCCGCAGAAGAAACTGGCATGGAGGAAATGTGCAATGGACGGTTGGATGAAGCGGGCAAATCTTACTTGATGGATGGTCCCAAACACAGACTTGGCGATGGCTTCTTTGCAGATGTACACATCTTTTTTTATTGCTCCAAAAAAGTGGAACAACGACAGGAAGTTGTGAGCCTTGCTATTTACTTAAGTTACTTATTTAAAGATAGTAGTAGTAGATAAGGGAAGCCCTCTTGTGTGGACAAGCCTCTTTTCTCGAACAGAATCAAAGGCTTAGCCAAGTTCAACCCTTGTGGGTGACTGTGCTTTGGTTTTGCTTCGTGAAAAGGGATAACTTTGGGTTTTGGCACGCGCCTGTGGATAACTACTGGCTTATGCGAAATCTATGCACAGGTTTATTCTTTGACACGGTGGGGGTGGAGACAGGTAGAGTTCGGTCCCATGAAACTTGCTGTCCGTATTTTGGGTGTGTCGCTGATCGCGGTGCTGGTGTTTGTGTTCGCGGGCGTCATTGCCACTTGGGCGCCAGACCGTTCGGTGGCGCAATTGTCGGCCCGGTGGGCGCAAGCACCGTCACAGTTTGTGTCGGTAGCGGGCATGCAGGTGCATTTGCGTGATGAAGGGCCTCGCAATGACCCTAACCCCATCGTGTTGCTGCATGGCACGGCGGCCAGCCTGCACACCTGGGACGGCTGGGCACAGAACCTGACTGCCACACGGCGCGTGATTCGCTTTGATTTGCCAGCCTTTGGTTTGACGGGCCCACATCCGCAGAATGACTATTCGATGATGGCCTATGTGCAGTTTGTGCAGCAGGTGTTGGACAGCCTGGGTTTGCAGCACGTGGTGCTGGGCGGCAATTCCCTGGGTGGGCAGATTGCCTGGGAGCTTGCATTGGCCCAACCCCAGCGCGTGACGCAACTGATTTTGGTGGACGCAGGCGGTTATCCCATGCAATCGCAATCGGTGCCGTTGGGGTTTCGGCTCGCAAGCGCTCCGGTCTTGGGTAGCCTCATGGAGTACATGCTGCCGCGCGGTGTGATTCAAAGCAGCGTGCGCAATGTCTATGGTGACCCTACCAAGGTGACGCCAGAGGTGGTGGACCGCTACTATGAGCTGACGCTGCGGGCAGGCAACCGCGCGGCACTGGTTCAGCGCTTTGGGCAAATGCGCTGGGATCATGTGGAACACATTAAAACGCTGAAGTTGCCCACCTTGATCCTTTGGGGCGTGCAGGACAGGCTGATTCCGTTGGACAATGGCAGGCACTTTGCAGCCGATATTGCGGGTGCACGGCTGGTGGTGTTTGAGCAGCTGGGGCATGTGCCCCAGGAAGAAGATGCCCAAAGCACGGTGCACGCGGTCAAAGAGTTCCTGAAAATTACCTGAAACGGTGTTTATGGCTGATAAAAAAGCATTTGAAATTGCCCGGGAAACGCTGAAGCAACTGACCGCCCGCAAGCTGACGCCTACGCCTGCCAATTACCTGGCCCTCTATAACGAAATTGCCGGCATCCCCCATGTGCCGCATTTCCCCGCAGACATGCTGCGGGACATTTCACTGGGACTGCCCACCAAGACCCCGGGCCAGCAAAAGCAAAAAGGACTGTTGGACTACGCGATTGACCGCCTGAACTGGGAAGGCGTGAAGTCGGCACTGATTGCCTACGGGGGTTTTGTGCCCGTTAATGGAAGTGGAAGCGATGGCGCAGCGGCGCCAGCACTCAATGTCGTTGCGGCTGCAGCTCCTGCCGTGGGCAGCGCTATTTCTGCCGAATTTCTGAGCCAGATGGGGCGCTTGATCGAATACGCGTTGCCTGCGCTTGGTTCGGACGATCCACGTTTCAACGAACAAACGGACAACCTGCTCAAGGCCATGCGCCAGCCCGGCGCCGATGTGACTGCCATCAAGTTCATGCTGGTGAACTACAGCCATCGCCTCTCATTTGCGGCCGAAGACCAGGCTGAGATCCGGGTGACGTTGCTGAAGCTCCTGCATCTGGTGTTTGAAAATGTGGCCGAGCTGAGCCTGGACGAGCAGTGGCTCAAGGGACAGATGGACGCGCTGATGGAAGCCGCCACACCGCCTTTGACATTACGGCGATTAGATGATGTTGAACGTCGTTTAAAAGACGTTATCTTTAAACAAAAAGATGCCAAACAGCGCGCCCTGCAAACACAGGAAGAAATGCGCACCATGGTGGCGACCTTCATTGACCGCCTGTCCCAGATGAGCCGGTCCACGGGTACCTTTCAACAGAAGCTGGAAGAAAGTGCCCGTTTGATCGAACAGGCCAAGACCTTGGCTGACATTGCCCCTGTTTTGAAAGAGGTGGTAGGCACCACGCGCAATATGGCGCGTGAAAGCCAGACCTCACGCGAGGAACTGGAAGCCTTGCGCAGCCGTGCGCTCCATTCAGAAGCCGAGTTGGTCCGGTTGCACCAGGAACTGGACCGTGTCAGCTCGCAGGCACGGCACGACCCACTGACGGGTGCCCTGAACCGCAAGGGCCTGGATGAGGCCTTGAACCGTGAGGTGTCCCATGTGCGCCGCAAGGAATTGCCCCTCAGCGTGGCTTTGCTGGATATCGACAACTTCAAAAAGCTCAACGACACCTTGGGCCATGCCACGGGTGATGCCGCACTGAGCCATTTGGCGGCGGTGGCCCGTGAGTGCATGCGCCCGCAAGATACCTTGGCCCGCTATGGCGGTGAAGAGTTTGTGATCTTGTTGCCCGATACGCCACTGGACAAGGGCATCGAGGCCATGACCCGCTTGCAGCGCGAGCTCACCAAGCGGTTTTTCCTGGCGGGTACTGAAAAACTGTTGATTACGTTCAGCGCTGGTGTGGCGCAACTGGCTGCGGATGAAGAACCGGCCAACGCGATTCGCCGTGCCGACCAGGCCATGTACCTGGCCAAGCGCGCAGGCAAAAACCGGGTGCTGGGCGCCTAAAGCGCGACGGTGTAACCAAGGGGCTGTGATGGGTTATTTGTTACTGGGTTTGCTGGTGTTCTTGGGTGTGCACTCGGTGCGCATGGTGTCTGACAGCTGGCGCACCCAGGCATTGGCCCGCTGGGGCGAGGGCACTTACAAAGGCGTGTATTCCCTGTTGGCCGCCGCAGGCCTGGCGCTCATCGTTTGGGGATTCGGCGTGGCCCGCGAAACCCCGATGGTGCTGTGGACCCCGCCCGCGGGCATGCGGCATCTGGCGGCCCTGCTCACGCTGCTGGCCTTTGTTTTATTGGCGGCAGCCTATGTGCCTTCCAACGCCATCAAGGCACGTTTTCACCACCCCATGGTGCTAGCCGTTAAAGCCTGGGCGCTGGCGCACCTGTTGGCCAATGGCAACCTGGCGCATGTTGTGTTGTTTGGCGCCTTTCTGTTCTGGGCCGTGGTCAACTTCATCGCCTGCCGCCGGCGTGACCGGGCGTTGGGCACTGCGTACCCGGCAGGTACCGCATGGGGCACGGGCGTCACCGTGGTGGTGGGTGTGGCAGCCTGGGCTTTATTTGCCTTTGTGCTGCATGGTCTGCTGATTGGTATTCGCCCCATCGGCTGACCTATTGGGAGGTTCTAGCGGGTCAGCACCCACTGGATGACGAACTTGGCGGCAAAGCCCACCATGCCAAAGGCCAGCCCCAAAAACAGCACAAAGGTGCCGAATTTGCCTGCCTTGGATTCCCACGCCAGCTGCCCAATGATGAACAGCATGTAGAGCATAAAACCGCCCACCCCAAAGGTGAGGCCAAAGCTGGCGATTTGCTCTTCGGTAAAGCCAAACATCAGCGGTGTCCGGGGCGGACGTAGGGAGCGGAATAGCCTTCTCTGGCAGGCAATGCTGAGGCGTCCACCAGCTCGCGGTAGGCATGCCAGCTGGCATGGCCCAGCATGGGTATTACCGGAATCAAGCCCAGCAACAGCGACCCCAGCCCCAACAAGGTGAACCCCATGATGAGGGCTGCCCACAGGGCCATGGGCACAGGGTTGGCCAGGACCGTTCGCCAACTGGTCAACACTGCTTGCATCAACGTGACACGGCGGTCCAGCAGCAGGGGCATGGAGACCACACTGGAGGCAAACAGGGGTGCTGCCAGCACCCCACCCAGTGCCAACCACAGCTCAAACAGCCAGCTGTCGGGCGCCAGCACGACGTGGTGTACAAACTCCAGGGGTGTATTCACTGGCACAGGGGCCAGCAGGGTGATCAGCGCGGCAGAGGTGAGTACCCAGCCAGTGGCAGCGAGGGCCAGCAGTGCGCCAAATTGCACCATGCACCAGTAGTCGTTGCCCCATTTGTTGAAATGGCTGTCCTGCCAGTTCAGCCAGGTCTTGGCCACTACCTGCCAGTCTGCAGTTTCCTTGCGCTCCAGCGCGCGGCTCAGGGCATACAGGCTGGTGGCCAGCACGGGTGCCACCACCAGAAAACCGGAGAGGGCGCCGGCCAGCAGCCAAAAACGGTGGTGTGCCACCGCCACAATGGCGGCTCCGAATGCGGCCAGCACCAAGCCATGGGCAAAACTCACCCAACCCGCACGCAGCATGTCATGCCACGCCAGCCCCAACCACATTAGGGGGCGCATCAGGGTGATGGTGCGGATGGGTGGGGGTGAAAATGGGGTGGTCATGGTGGTGAACCCATGCTATCCAGTCTAGACCCGGAGCAGCCCCTAAATTTTGATGGAGATCAAGGGCCCACCGCATAATAAAAAGCTAACCCTTTGAGGATTGCTTATGCCCCGCCCCGTTCTGGATGAATCCCACATCCACCCCGCCATCCGTGAACGCATTGCCGGGCACCACCAGGACATTGTTCAAGAAGTGCAGGCCGCGGTCGCTGCGCATGCGGTGGTGGTGGTTGGCATGGGGCTGAACCCCATGCCCAAGAAAGCGCGTGCGGCGCTGGACGCGGCCGGTGTGGCCTACACCTACCTGGAATACGGCAACTACCTCAACACATGGCGCCGTCGTACGGCACTGAAACTGTGGACCGGCTGGCCCACATTTCCCATGGTGTTTGTCAAAGGCACGCTGGTAGGTGGTGCCACCGACGTGCAGGCTCTGATTGCCAGCGGCGAACTCAAGACGCTGCTCGCCTGACTGACTTGAGCTTATTTGCGCTCACCACCGCCCCGGTGGCCGCCCATGCGGGCGTGCTCTTCGTCAAACAGTTTTTTCTGCTCGGGGCTTAGCACGGCGTAGAACGTCTTGGTCGCTTCGTCGCGCTTGTCCATTTGGACTTGCATGTCGGCCATGTGCTGGGTGCGCAGGGCGCGGACTTTGTCCAGGCGCTCGGGCGTGCTCAGCTTGTCCAGCTCGGCGCGGTCGGGGCGTTGCTGGGCGCCACGGGCTGGCGGCTTCATGGCGGCGGTGAAAGTGGTCCAGGCGCCTTCTTGTGCAGCTGTGATCTTCAGCTTCGTTTTGAGTTCAGCCACACGTTTGGCGTGCATTTCTTCCATCTTGGCAGGGTCCATGCGCTGGTGGTGTTCCATGCGGGGCTTGCCATCGGCGGCGGCATCGGGGGTCGGCTTTTGCGCCATCACCGAAAAGCCTGCACCAGCCAACAGACTGGCAACGACGAGAGATTTGAAAACAGGTTTCATGGGGTGTTCCTTTGGTCATCTGCCTGCAGCGGGTATCGCATCAGGTTGAAAGCAAGTGTGCGAGGGCTGTGTATCCGCCCCATTGCGCCGCCATGTGGGTTTGTAAAGTTGCGTGAAAATGCAGGGTCTATAGAAATGGGTCAAAAGTGTTCAAAAACATGATGGTGTACCGCCTGGTGTCGGCATGGTCGACAACGCAGGCGCAGTTGGAAGAGGCGCTGGATGGCGCGCGGTTTGTGGAATGTGGCGCCAGCCAAGAGAAATCGGTGGGCTGGACCGAACCCCGGGGCCAGGCCCACGGCCCCTTGGTGGAGATCGTGGGCGGCCAGTGGCTGCTCAAGCTCGTGATCGAGGTCAAGAGCGTGCCCGGCTCGGTGGTCAAGCGCAAGGTGCAGGAACAACTGCAGCAAATCGAGGCCACCACGGGCCGCAAGCCCGGCAAAAAAGAGGCGCGCGAAATCCGCGACGACGCACGCCTGGCCCTGTTGCCCATGGCGTTTACCAAGCAGTCCAGTGTGCAGGTGTGGATAGACCCCAAGGCCGGACGCCTGGTGCTGGACGCTGGCAGCCAGGCCAAGGCCGACGAGGTGATGACGGCGCTGATCAAGGCGGTGGATGGGCTGGCCGTGCAGCTCATCAACACCCAACTGGCGCCCGCCACGGCCATGGCGCATTGGTTGGGCACGCAGGAAGCGCCGACGGACTTCAGCGTGGACCGCGAGTGCGAGCTCAAGGCGGCCGACGAATCCAAGGCCGTAGTGCGCTACACGCGCCACGCGCTGGACACCGAAGAGGTAGCCCAGCACATCGCCCTGGGCAAGATGCCCACGCGCCTGGCCATGACCTGGAACGACCGGGTGTCGTTCGTGCTGACAGAGGCTCTGCAGCTCAAGAAGATTGCTTTTCTGGACACCGTGTTTGAAGAGGCTGCCAAGGCCGCAGGCGACGGCAAGGACGACAACTTTGATGCCGATGTGGCTATTGCCACGGGCGAACTGGTGCAACTGATTCCCGACCTGCTGGAGGCGTTGGGCGGTGAAGTGGCACTGGGTGAAAACTCTGTTACGGGCGCTGTTACACCGGCGTAGCGCTTTCCCGCTAAGCTGGCGTCTTTTTGGGAGGCTTGCCCATGCAACGGAAAACCGCACAGGATTTTGACCAGGAACTGCTGATTCTGTTTGATGCCTATGTGCACGGCATCGTGGACCGCCGGGGGTTTCTGGAACGTGCCCAGAAATTCGCCGTGGGTGGCGTCACTGCTGCTGGCCTGCTGGCTGCGCTGAGCCCCAACTTTGCGGCAGCCGAGGTGGTACCCAAGGACGACCCGCGCGTCAGCGCCCGCACGGTTGAGATTTCGGCATTGGCGGGCTATGGCAGCATCAAAGCGTATCTGGTGCGGCCTGCGCAAACCACGGGCAAGCTGCCCACGATTCTGGTGGTGCATGAAAACCGCGGGCTCAATCCCCATATCGAAGACATTGCCCGCCGCCTGGCGCTGGCGGGTTATCTGGTGCTGGCCCCGGATGCGCTGACGCCGCTAGGCGGCTATCCGGGCGACGAGGACAAGGCGCGTGAGTTGTTTGCCAAGCTGGACCAGACCAAGACACGGGAAGACTTTGTGGCGGCGTCACGCTATTTGCTCACGCATGCCGAGAGCTCGGGCAAGCTCGGTGTGGTGGGGTTTTGCTATGGCGGTGGCATGGCCCACACCTTGGCGGTGCGGCTGCCGGAACTGGCTGCGGCGGTGCCGTTCTATGGCAATCTGCCTGCGCCAGAAGATGCGGCCAAAGTCAAAGCCCCCTTATTGATTCACTTTGCAGCGGTGGATGAACGTATCAATGCGGCCTGGCCCGCCTATGAGGCTGCACTGCAAGCCGCCGGTGCGCGCTATGTGGCCTATCAGTACGCGGGCACCCAACATGGGTTCAACAACGACACGACGCCGCGCTTTGACGCGGCCGCCGCGAAACTGGCATGGGACCGCACCTTGGCCTTCTTCAATCAGACCTTGCGCGGCTGACGCGTCGCGCCGGACTTAGTCGTCGTAGCGGTCATGGCCGTGACCATGGCCATGGTGGCGGTGGTGTTTGTTCCAACCGCGGTGGTAGTGGTGGCCAAAGTCCTGGCGGTAGTCTTCGCGGTAGCTGGCACGTTCGTAGTGCCCACCGGGGGCATAGGCGTAGCCACGTGCCTGAGGCTGGTGTTGCGTCATGCTGCGGCCCACACCGGCACCCGCCGCACCGCCCAGGCCAGCGCCCACGACCGCACCACTGCGGCCGCCCACGGACTGGCCAACTGCGGCACCCGCTGCACCGCCAACTGCGCTGCCGATCACCGCGCCACTGCGGCCGGAACCATGCGTGGTGACTGCGGCGCCTGCAGCACCACCCAACGCGCCACCGACCACTGCACCGCTTTTGCCGCCCACGGATTGGCCCAGCACCGCACCGGCTGCTGCACCGGCACCCCCACCCAGAAGCGGGGTCCAGTCATTCGCATGGGCGCTGTGTACCAAGGCCAGTAGCCCCAGAGCGACTGTGCCTGCACGCAGGGTGCGAACCAGACCGCTGGACAGCCGTGTAGAGTGGGAAGAGGTGTTCGTCATACGCTGAAGGGGCCGGAGCCCGTACCGCCAAAAGTGGCGATTTATGCGCTTTCAACGCCCTGCATGCCGAGGCGATGACGCCGATTACAAGGCTTTACACCTGCTGCAGCTTGTTACGACTGCCCAGCACCATCAGTTCCGGGGCCACGTTGAACCAGGGCACATCAAAGCCGTTTTCACTTTCCCCGCTGGGTGGCAAGGCCAGTGCATGGCGAGTGCCGGCCAGCACACTGTCAATGACAGGAACATCCACAAAGGGCTGGATCAGTGCGGCAAGGCCAGCCAGCCCCGCGCCGCCAAGCACGATGGACTTCGCGTCCCACTGCGCAGCTGCCTCCTGGCAGGCCTTGGTGAGCAGGGCCACGGCGGCCTGCGGGTCGCTGGCCAGTTCCGCGCCGCTGGGTGCCACGGTGTGGATGCCGACCAGTGCAGGGGCTTGGCCTAGCGAATAGGCCAAGCGTTCCAGCATGGGCTTCCAGCGCTCGCCGCCTGTGACCACGGCAAAGCGGCCTTGTGCCGCGGCTTCGGAAAACGCGGCCTCGGCCAGCCCGGTCACGGGGATCGCACTGCCCTGGCGCAGGGCCAACAGGCCGGGATCGCCAAAGCAGCCGATCAGGATGGCATCGGGCGCCCGTGGGCTGTCTTGCAGCGCGGCTGCCCAGCGGTCCAGCAGGGCGTGGCCGGCGATGGCGTAGCTGGCCTCGCAGGCGATGTAGGGGGCGCCAAAGCGCGCGGTTGCGGTCTTGACCTCCACCTGCGGGCCCGCGGCGGCCTGGGCGTGGGTTTGCAGCAGCGCGCTGACGCTGTGCGAGGTGTTGGGGTTGATGACCAGCAGCTGGCGCATGGGGCGCTTAAGGGGCAGGGGGTGGCCCACCAAACAACGATGCCAAGTCCGGTGCCACCTCTTCGGCCGCAGTGAACTGCAGCTGGGTCTCTAGTTGCGCCAGGTGGTCATGCATCAGGCGCGCGGCCTCGCGCGGGTCGCGCAGACGAATGGCGTCCAGCAGCGCGCGGTGTTCCGCACAACCGCAGGCGGTGGCCTCCACACGCGCCTGTGTGTGGTTGTTGCTGTAGGTCATGAGGATGAGCGAGGTGCGCGACACCAGCTCCCGCAGGATGCGGCCCAGCGTCTGGTGGTCTGACGCGTTGGCGATGTGCAAATGGAAATCCCCCGACAGGCGGATGGCGCGGCGCATGTCGCCCGCCACACGGGCAGCCTCTTCGTCGTTGATGCACTGGGTCAGCACCGCAATGTCGTCGGCCGTGGCGCTGGCGATGAAGCACTCGATGAGCGTGGGCTCAATCATGCGGCGCACTTCAAAGACTTCGCGCGCTTCTTTCTCGGTGGGCTGGGCCACGGTGGCGCCGCGGTTGGGTGTCAGGGTGACGATTTGCTCGTTGGCCAGGCGCACCAGCACGGGCCGCACGCGGGTGCGGGAGACGCCAAAGGCGCTGGCCAGTTTCTCCTCGATGAGCTTGGTGCCTGGAGGCAGGCGGTGGTCCAGGATGGTGGCCACCATGCGCTCGTAAATCTCGTTTTCTGTCAGAGCGACAAAATCAGTCATGCAGTCCGCCGGTTGGCTGGCTTCCTGGCCAGCAGTTTGGACAGGCCCACGGCCAGCCCCATCACCAGAAACGATACCACCATGGTCACGGTGCCCAGCGCGTAGATGGAGGGCGTGGTTACCGTGGTGGTAAGGCCTTGCAGCTCCAGCGGCAGCGTGTTCACATCGCCAATGGCCTGTGAGGTGCGGGCAATTTCGTCCCAGCTCAGCGTGAAGCCAAACATGCCAATGCCCACGACGGAGGGCGCAATGAGCGGCAGCACCACGTAGCGAAAGCCTTGCCAGGGCGTGGCACCCAGGTCGCGCGCTGCTTCTTCATAGGCAGGGTTGAAGCGGTTGAAGATGGCAAACATGATGAGCAGGCCAAAGGGCAGCGTCCAGGTCAGGTGCGCGCCCAGGGCCGAGGTGTAGATGCCCAGCGCGGTGCCGTAGTTCTCCAGCACACCATCCATGCCAAAGGCTTCCAGCACTTTCTTGATGCCGCCATCGAGCAGTCGGAACTCCAGGCCAATGCCCAGCGACACGATGATGGACGGCATGATGAGGCTGGCCACCACGGTGAAAAACAGGAGGTGGCCACCGCGCAGCTTCTTGCGAAACGCCAGGCCCGCCAGCACCGAGAACACGATGGTGAAGGCCATGACCGTGAGCCCCAGGCCCAGCGAGCGGTACAGCGCGGCACCAATGTCCACCACACCCAGGCCCTCGGCCAGCTTGTGGAACCAGTGCAGCGATATGCCGCGCATGGGGAAGGTCAGCCCGCCCTCAGGCCCCTGAAAACTCAACACCACAATGACCAGCATGGGCCCGTAGAGGAACAGCACATAGGCCGCAAAGAACAGGGCCAGAAACCAGAAGGCGGCGGTGCGGTCTTTGGTGTGCATTTCAAAGCTCCTTGCGGATGTCGACCATGCGAGTGAGGGCCCAGATGATCATGAGCACCAAGCTCAGCAGCACCACCGCGTTGGCCGCGGCTAGCGGGAATTGCAGGTAGGACGTCTGCACCTGGATGATCTTGCCCACCGAGGCGATCTGTTGCCCGCCCATGACGCCGATGGTGACGAAATCGCCCATGACGATGGTGATGACGAAGATGGAGCCGATGATGATGCCGGTGCGGCACAGCGGCACGATGACGTTCCACAGCGTTTGCCAGGCGGTGGCCCCGCTGTCGCTGGCGGCCTCGATCAGGCTGCGGTCAATGCGCATCATGCTGTTGAAGATGGGCACGATCATGAAGGTGGTGAACAGGTGCACAAAGGCCAGCACCACCGAGAAGTCGGAGAACAGCAGCCACTCCACGGGCTTGCTGACCATGCCCATGGTCATGAGCGCATCGTTGACCAGGCCGTTGCGCCCCAAGAGCGGCACCCAGGCAATCATGCGGATCACATTGGACGTCCAGAAGGGAATCGTGCAGAGCACAAACAGCACCACCTGCACGCCGCTGGATTTCACATGAAACGCCAGGAAGTACGACACCGTAAACCCAATGACCAGCGTGAGCAACCACACCAGCACGCTGAACTTGAAGGTGGACAGGTAGGTCTTGATGGTGACGCACAGGTCACCTGCCTCGTTTCGCGACAGGCAGCCGTCGAAGATGGCCACGTAGTTCTTGAACGTGAAGCCCGGCAGCATCTCGTACTGGTTGTAGTCCCAGAAACTCACCATCAGCACCAGGGCCAATGGAATCAAAAAGAAGAGCGCAAACACCGTGGTGAGCGGCAGGGCCTGCCACCAGGCCGCAAGCGTGCGGCCCGGGGCAGATGCCGCCGGAAGTGAGGGTGCTGAAGGTGCGCTCATGGTGTTTTCACTTCCTATGCAAGGCTATCAAGCAGCCACAAACTCGTTCCACTTTTGAACCATGTAGGTGTTTTCGTCCATCACCGCGTTCCAGCAGGCGATGCCACCCATGCGGGCTTCGTAACTGCCGCCGTCGCGGCTTTCGCCCTTCTTGGCCAGCACATCGCCGTTCGGGCTCTTGATGTCTTGCGTGGCGGGTTTGCCTTCCATCCAGTAGGCCCACTCGTAGGCTTCCATCTTGGCCTTGGCGGTTTCCAGCACGGCGCTGTAGTAGCCCTGGCGGTTCAGGTAGGCACCGGCCCAGCCGTCCAGGAACCAGTTGATGAACTCGTAGGCACCGTCCAGCTTTTTGCCAGACAAAGTGGCAGGCAAGCCGAAGCCGGATGCCCAGGCGCGATAGCCTTCCTTGAGCGGCTGGAAGTTGCAGGCAATGCCCTTGGTGCGCACGGCAGTCACAGCAGGTGACCACATGGACTGGATCACCACTTCACCCGAAGCCATCAGGTTGACGGACTCGTTGAAGTCTTTCCACAGGCTGCGGAACTGGCCTTGCTTCTTGGCGTCGATCAGGGTCTTGATCGTCAGATCAATTTCCTTCTTCGTCATGTTGCCCTTGTCGGGGTACTTGTAGATGCCCATGGCTTCCACCACCATGGCCGCGTCCATGATGCCGATGGAGGGGATGTTCAGAATCGCAGCCTTGCCCTTGAATTCGGGGTTCAGCAACTCGGCCCAAGAGGAGATGGGGCGCTTGATCAGGTCAGGGCGAATGCCCAGCGTGTCGGCGTTGTACACGGTGGGGATCAGGCTCATGTATTGCGTGGGGCTCTTGGCGAAGACCTTGCTTTTTTCGCCTTCGAGGTAGATGACCTTCTTGGGTGCGGTGCCCTGGTCGCCCACGGCCTTGCCGGCCACCATGCCGGTGGTGAACAGGCTGGTGATCTTGTCGGCATTCTTGATACGCTTGGTGTCGATGCCCTTGAGGTTGCCCGTGGGCACGATGTTCTTGAGCGAGAAGTACTCGGAGTCGATCAGGTCGAAGCTGTTGGGCGCAGTCACAGCGCGCTTGGTCACGTCGTCGGTGGTGACGGCCACGTACTGGATCTTGATGCCGGTGTCTTTTTCAAACTTTTCCGCAATCGCCTTGTCCTGGTTCACCGCGGTGCCCAGGTAGCGCAGCACGATGGGGTCGGCCGAATGCACGGCGGGGAACACGCCCGCGGCCAGGATACCGGCGGTGCCTTTGAGCAGGCTGCGGCGTTGCATGGGCGCGGCAGTGGAGAGGGTGTCTTTCAGATCGTCAGCCATGGGAAAACTCCTTAGAGAGGGTCGGGAGGGGGTTAAAAACTTCTTGCGAAGACAGGGAGAACTCAGTACGCCAGTGGGTGTGCAGCGCCGGGTGCCCAGCTCAACTGCACGGTCTCGCCCACGGCGTAGGGCCGTTGGGCAAAGGTGGCTTCGGACACCATTACCGAGATCTCGGCCGTGGTGTGCGCGGTGTGTGCGATGCCGGGGTTTTGCAGGCCCAGCAGCACATAGGTGCCCTGGTACTCCACGTCGGTAATCACGGCGCGCTTGGTGTGTGGGGCATCGGTGTTGGCACTGGTGGCGGGGGTGACCTGCATCTGGTCGGTGCGCACACCAATCTTGCCGCCCGGGGTTTCCAGCACGTTGTGGCCGCCCATGAAGCGCGCAACAAACTCACTGGCGGGCTTGTTGTAGACCTCGTGCGGGCTGCCCACCTGCTCGATCACGCCGTGGTTCATCACCACCATGGTGTCGGCCAGGGCCATGGCCTCTTCCTGCGAGTGGGTCACATGGATGAAGGTCAGGCCCAGCTCTTTTTGCCAGCGGCGCAGCTCGGCACGCATTTGGATGCGCAGGAAGGGGTCGAGCGCAGAGAGCGGTTCGTCCAGCAGCAGCACGCGCGGCTGGGTGATCAGGGCGCGGGCCAGGGCCACACGTTGTTGCTGGCCGCCCGACAGCTCGGCCGGCTTGCGGTCTGCCAGGTGGCCCATGGCCACGCGCTGCAGCAGGTCCTGCGCCTTGGCGTGGCGTTCCAGCTTGTCCACGCCCTTCATCTTCAGGCTGAAGGCCACGTTGTCCAGCGCAGTCAGGTGGGGGAACAGCGCAAAGCTTTGGAACATCATGGCCGTGCCACGTTCGGCGGCGGGCAGGTCGGTGATGTTGCGGTTCTCCAGCAGGATGTCGCCGCCCGTGGCGGACTCGTGCCCCGCAATCATGCGCAGCGTGGTGCTCTTGCCACAGCCCGAGGGCCCCAGCAGGCAGCAGTAGCTGCCGCTGGCAATGCGCAGGTTGATGTTGTCCACGGCAGGCTTGCCCTGGGCGTAGCGTTTGCTCAGTCCTACAACCTCGATGGCCGCGGCCTGCAGTGGGGTGGTGGCGTTCATGCCAAGCCTTACGCAAAGCCTGTGCCAGCTTTGTACACAATGCTTTTGCAGCATTGTGTACAAAATGCACCGGGTTTGTGCGTTGCAACAATATCCGGAGGTGACTTCAGTGCTTGATTTGGTGCAGTGCGGGGCTGCTCTCTGGTGCAAGTCGCTACTACTTTGATAGCTGCTTGCGCATATTCGACGGGGGCTAGAGGCCAATTTAATATCAATTAGCCGATTGAACTACCGCTCGGTAAGTTGGCGTGGCGTGAGCACTAGTTTTCCCTTAAAATTACCGATCGGTAATTTATGAGGTCCAGCATGCCCAGCGACAACACTGCATTACCGCTCAGTAAGATTGGCTTGCCGAGCGTCGTGCGCACCAGTGCAGACCTAGGCGCGGCGGCGCGCCAGCAGCGCCAGCATCTGGGCCTGAAGCAAGACGATGTGGCTGGGCTCGGGAATACCGGCACCCGTTTTGTGGGGGACCTGGAGAACGGCAAGCCCACCATCCAGCTGCAAAAGGCCCTGGATTTGCTAGAACTGCTCGGCCTGGAATTGGTGGTGCAGGCCAAGTCCGGGCGCTTGTCATGAATGTTGCCGCACCCAGCCTGGGGCTGTATTTTGAAAATCAACGCGTTGGTTGGGTGTACGACACCCAACCCCTGTCCTTCGCATACGACCTTGAATGGCTATCCGCCAGCACGCTGTGTGTGGGCACCATCCCCCTGGAGCCGGGCCCCTCCGACGCGCCCTGCGTAACGGCCTTCTTTGAAAACCTGCTGCCCGAGGGCGAGCTGCGCGCTTATCTGTTCGCGGCCAAGCAAACCAGCACCCTGTTTGGTTTGCTGCAGGCCGTTGCGGGCGACACGGCGGGTGGCTTTGTTTTGCTGGCGGGTGACCAATTGCCGCAGCCGCCCAGCTACCAAGCCACCTCTTGGCAAGCCCTGGCGGCAGAGTTGCAGAGCAAAACTGCAGCGGCCGTTCATCTCAAGGGCGATGGTGTTCGCATCTCATTGGCGGGCGCGCAAGACAAACTCTCCATTGCCTTGTTTGCCGATGGTGTGCCCCGTCTGGGGCTGGGCACCAGCCCATCCACCCACATCGTCAAGCCCGACATGCGCCGTTTCGAAGGCATCTGGGCCTCCGCCATCAACGAAACCCTGGTGATGCGCACCGCCGCCTTGTGTGGCCTGGACGTCGCGCCCGTGTTTTACGAGCCCACTACGCGTGCATGCGTGGTGGAGCGGTTTGATCGCGCGGTGTTGGCGGATGGCCAAGTGGGGCGCCGCATGCAGTACGACTTGTGCCAACTCAGCGCCCTGCCATCTGGCAAGAAGTACGAGGCCGAAGGCGGCCCCAGCCTCAAAGACTGTGCAGAGCTGGTGCGCCGATATTCCACGGTCCCCGCCCTGGACCTGCGCCGCTTGGTGGCCTGGGTATTTTTTAACGTGTTCACTGGCAACAACGACAGCCATGCCAAAAACCTGTCCATTTACAGCCCAGTCCCAGGTGTTGTGCGGTTGACGCCGTTTTATGACCTGATGTGCACCCGGATCTACCCGGGGCTGGCACAACACTTCGCCTTCCACATCGGCGGCACCAGCTTGCCGGGTGACATGGAGCGTCCCCATTGGGTAGCCATGGCGGAGCAACTGAACTTGCGGCCCACATTCGTACTGAGCACCGGCATAGCGCTGGCAGCGCAATTACCCGCAAGCTTGGAGAAGGCGGCGCAGACCCTGGCTCCGCTGCTGGCCCCCAACGACGCGGTGATGGCCGAGCGGCTGGTTCAGTTTGTGGGGAATGCGACTCGGCAGACCGTGAAGCGTATGCAGTAAGCGTGTGATCGACTCATGGTGCACCTGTTCGGTAGCGCCACGCTGACCCGAGTTGTGTCCGTGTGGTGCAAGCTGCTCCTGTTTTGATAGCTGTTAGCGCAATGTTGGCGGGGGCTAGAGGCCTTAAATGTCTCTAACTCTGAGTGGCAACCCTCACCAGGGCAAGCCCATCCAACCACGCTGTGCGCAGCGGTGGGCCCATCACGTTGGGGCTACACCGCCGCCAGCATGCGTACCGCCTTGATGCTGTCTTTCATTTCAGCCTGGGCTACTTTCAGGTCGTAGGTACTTTGCAGGTTTAGCCAGTACTGCGGGGTTTGACCCAGTGCACGGCCCAGGCGCAGGGCCAACTCAGCAGTCACTGGGCGGTCACCTTTGAGCACGTGCGAGACGCGCATGGGCGACACGCCAATGGCATCGGCCAATGCGGCTTGGGTCAGCGCCATGTCGTCCAGGGTTTCGCGCAGAAACTCACCAGGGTGAATGGGTGGCAGACCATTGGTAGGGCTTTTGGTAGTCATCTCAATCACTCCTCAGTGGTAGTCCACGATTTCAACGTCAAAGGCATTGCCGCGCTCAAACCGAAAGCACAGGCGCCAGCGGTCGTTGATGCGAATGCTCCACTTGCCTGCCAAGTCGCCCGTCAAGGCCTCCAGCCGGTTGGAGGGCGGTATGCGCAAGTCATCGACTTCTGTCGCAGCGTCCAGCTGTGTCAAACGCATCACCGCACGCTTGAGGATGTCCGGCGGCAGGCGTCGCGACTTGCCAGTGGCAAACAGGCGCTCGGTTTCGACGCTGGCAAAGGTCTCGATCATTTGCCGAATTATAAACAATTTGTTTATTGAAGGGCGGGCGCAAGGACCTGCCCATGCTCGCGTACGACTCGCGGAGTTACTGGAGAACGGTGCCAGCGCCGATTTGGACGCTCACCCCCTGCTGGGTCCGCTTCAGGTTGATATTGCCGTGCGCCTTCGTGCGTCGAGCAACCTGCGACCCAGATCGCTACTACTTTGATAGCTGCTAGCGCAATGTTGGCGGGGGCTGGAGGCCTAAAATGTCCATAACTCTGAGTCGCAACCCCATGAACCTCCTTTTTGTCTGCAGCCGCAACCAGTGGCGCAGCCCCACCGCCGAACAGGTCTGGCGCAAGCACCCCGGCCTGTCGGTGCGCTCCGGCGGCACCAGCCGCAACGCCCGCCACCCGGTGTCCGAGGCTGACATCTTGTGGGCGGACGCCGTGTGCGTGATGGAGGACAAGCACGCCACCCAGCTCAAGGCCAGCTTTCGGGAGCTGCTTCAAGGCAAGCTCCTCCATGTGCTGGATATTCCGGACGACTACCGCTACATGGACCCTGAGTTGGTGGAACTGGTGCGTAGCGGGGTTGAGGGGATTCTGGATAGCCACACCCAAGGAGGTTCCAATGGATCGCGATAGGTATGCCAAGTGGCGGGCGGAGATCCTGTCGAAGTTTGAGTCCAAACACAGAGTAGAGGCAGATACAGTGTTTCACGTCTCTTCGTCTGGACGATTTAGTTTGGAAGTGCAAACCTATTCATCCGGGACAAACTCTTGGGACTATTCCCGGGGAGTCGTACGCGCTATTTCAGGGGGGCAAACGGTCGCCGACGTAAAGCGGAACTACGGCATCTTTTGGCATACGTGGGTTACTTTGCCAACTGGACACGAGTACCTGCTGTGCGGCGAAGATTACCAAGGCTACAGCGTGGTGGCATTGGACGAAAAGCGGTGGGAGGTTCACTTCCCTGACGAAGCATTTACAGGTGGTGGTTTCTGCTGGGCGGCTGCCCATCCATCGCCCGATGGTTCGCTTTTGGCGGTGGATGGCTGCTATTGGGCTTGCCCTTACGAACTGGTGGTTTTTGACTTTTCAAAGCCAATGGCCTTGCCGCTAGTTGAAGTCGCAAGAATTGCTGATTACGGGGATTTCGTTGCGTGGACATCTAACGATGCTTTTGACTACGTGACTGACTTTGAAACCGACAAGAAGCAAATGCACTGGAAAAGGGTCTAGAAATACTCTATGCCAAACAGACCACCAGACATCGAAGCCCAAATCTACTTTCTCACCACGGCAGAGGGTGGGCGAAATGGTCCTGTGCGATCAGGCTATCGGCCGCAGTTTTTTTATGACGATCATCAATGGGACGCCCACCAAGAGTATCCAGAGAGGGAGTGGGTGCAACTTGGAGAAACCGCCAGGACTTTGCTGTGGTTTATGAGTCCTCAATGCCATTGGGGCAAGGTCTCACCAGGCATGGAATTCGAAATCATGGAGGGACCGCGCGTCGTTGGGCGAGGGACAGTGACTGCTATTCTCAATTTGGAGCAATCGGCGAAAGAGCTAGGTAAGGCGTCTGGATAGAAGCGTAGTTTCTGAGGGCGAGCAAATAACGGGCCTGAAGTTATAAAAGGGAGCTGGCGCAATGCCAAAAACTATTTACTGCTGGCGTTGCTGTGTAGACATTCCCATGCTGACAGATGAAGAGTGGAGCGAAGTAGCCCCACATTTGACGTCTGGGATCGAGCAGATAAAGCGCTATCGAGAAGAACACCAGTGCGGTCTTGCTGAGGCTACACAAAAGGGATTTGGGCAAGAAGCCTTGGCAATGTATGAACGCATGTCGGGGTTCAAGGAAACCAACCCCAATGCTTTGTTTCATCATCGCTTGAGTCTCTATGGCCCTCCTTGTCAATCATGTGGCAAACCATTGAGAACGCCTGCTGCAAATTCTTGCGTAGTTTGCGGAACCGCTCGGGAGTGAACGATGAAATCTGATGTTGTCGCTGCACACAAGCATTCTTCTATGCATCGTGCTGAAGTTGAAGCTAGTGGCGTTTGCGGTTGTTTTCACTGCCTCGCAGTCTTTTCTCCAAGCGTCATCAAGGAATGGACGGATTTTCCTGAGACCCCTGGAGGTAACAGCGAGACCGACCCAGGTTGCACCGCTCTTTGCCCGCATTGTGGAATTGACTCGGTGATCGGCGCTGCCTCCGATTACCCCGTTACCCGCGACTTTCTTAGGCAAATGAACAAGCGTTGGTTTTAGCGTGTGGCCCACACCAGCTGCGGCAGTGCCTCCAGCAGCGCCGCCCGGTCGCGTTTGGGCAGGGATCGCAGTCCGGCGGCTACCCACTGGGCGCGCTCCAGGTTGATGCTGCCGTGCGCCCTCCAGCGTTGGGCTTCCAGGGCGGGGTTGTGCAGCATGGCGGCCAGCCACACGGCCTGGGCGGTGGTGAGTTGGTCGGCGCGTTTGCCAAAGTAAATGTGGGCCGCGGCCTGCGCGCCGCACACGGTGGCGCCCCAGGGCGCGTGGCTCAGGTATAGCTGCAGGATGCGCGCCTTGCCCAGGGTTTGTTCCATCTCCACCGCGTAGAGCAGCTCGCGCAGCTTGCGCACAGGCGAGCGTTCGCCGCCAGTGACCAGTAGCTTGGCCACTTGTTGCGACAGCGTGCTGGCGCCGCGCAGGGTGGCGTCCTCCACCTGGTTGCTGCGCAGGGCCTTGTTCATCTCCACCAGGTCGTAGCCGGGGTGTTCATAAAAGCGCTGGTCTTCGGCCGCCAGCACGGCGCGGGCCAGCAGGCTGTCGGCGCGCAGCGTGGCCTTCGCCATGGCCACGGGCAGGCCCTGGCTGCATTGGCTTTGCGCCTGCGCCCAGGCTTCGGTGCCCAGGCCTTGTACGGCCATGCCTTCCAGGCGCGGCTGCACCGTCAGCGCCTTGCCGGGCAACTCCAGCGTGGCCTTCAGCGAAAACGTGCCGTCGATCTGCGCGGTGGTGACCTCGGGGATGGCATTGGCGAACAGCGCGTAGCCATCGGCCACCGGGGTGGTGGGTACATCGATGTGCAGTGTGATGCCGGTGGGGCGCAGTGCGCCATGCCAGGTGGCCGTGACAGCACCGCTCTGCAGCGTACCGCGCAGCTCGGTGGCGTTGCGGCGCACGGTCATGCGCACGTCTTGCAGGCGCAGCGGCTCGCCGCCCCAGCTGCTGCTGCGCAGCGTGCAGGGTTGGCAGTGCAGACTGAGTTGCTGGGTGGCGTCGTCCCACGCTATGTGCACATCGCCCAGGCGCGTGGGCAGGGTGCGGCCATGCAGCTGCTTGGCAATCCACGGTGTGCTGCCCCACTGGATGAGTGCAGCTACGCCCACATCCATGTTTAGTGGCCCAACACGCAAGGTCGTGGCCCAGTCGCCCGGTGCGGGGCGCACGACGGCACGCGCCGTGAACAGCAGGGCGCTCAGGCCCAGCATGGCCAGCACCGCGGTAAAGACCAAAACCCGGGCCGTAGCCCACAACAGTTTGCGCACAACATCATCCTTGCAAGAACACAACAGGCTTAGAGCGGGGTGGCCACGGTGATGGCCTTCCATGGCCCCGTGGACTGGCCAGCGGTAGACGCCCAGTACCAGGCCGAGGCATCGGTGAAGCCCTGGCCTTGCGCGTCTTCAATGCGTTCGCACACGCGCACGGCGCGGCCGCCGCGGTCGGCCACAAAGCAGCGCCAGCGGGTCTTGTCTGCTTGCTCCTCCAGCTGCTCATTGCGGATGCGGTAGCCCAGGCCGCGGTAGCAGTCGGTGGCGGGGTGCAGCATGCGGGTGGGCCGGTCCACCGTGCGCAGCACCAGCACCTGGCGGCCATCGGTCAGGCGCGCCAGCGTGCCAGGAAAGTGTTTGGCAAAGCGCAGTTCCACTTCGCTGAGTGCCAGCGGGCGCAGCGGCGTGCCTTGCCATTCGGTGGGCAGTTCCACGCTCTGCGCGGCGGTGTTCGCATCCTGCGGTGCCGAGTGTTCGGCCACGGCCTGGCCTATGCCCCACAGTGCACACAGCGGCAGCAGCGCGGCCCACAGTGTCTTGTGCAGCACGCGGTTCAAGAAACGGTTTTCCAAGAGGCTCATGATGTCGCGCGCTCCAAATTTGCAGTGCGGCCCATGGCCCAGGCAATGCCGCCGCACACGGCAGCCAACACCAGCAGGCCCACGGCGTCATGGCTCCAGCCGGGCAGGTGCGCGCCTGATGCTTGGGTGGCCACCAGCACGGTGTTGCGCAGCACATTGCCCAGCAGCACCAGTGCACCCACCACCGGCAGGCGCAGCAGAAAGGTGGTGTTGCTTTTGCTGGTAGCCAACGCTACTACGCACGCCGTGAAGTAACCCAGCCACGCCATCTGCACACCCGAGCAGGGCGCGTCCACGATGATGAGCTGGCCATCCACCACCAGGCTGCTGCCCGTGCGCTCCACGGTGTGGGCGATGGACAGCAACCAGCGGCTGGCTTCGGCGGTGACCACGCGCAGTGGAAAGCCCGCATAAAACTGCAGCGAGGCCAGCAGCGGCAACGACAGCACGGACAAGCCCAGCACCGGCGCGGTGGCCACGCGCGCAGGCAGAAAGGCGATGAGCCCCGCGGCCACCGACAGCAGGCCGATAAGCGCCACCACGAGGTCCGGCAGCTGCTGGTGTAATGCCGTGGTCAGCACCGCACCGGCCAGCGCTGTCACCTGAAAACCCAGGCGCGGTGCGGCACGCAGGTGCCGGCGGTGCTGCCACAGCAGGCCGCCCAGGGCCGCCAGGGCCAGCAGCCCCAGCGGGTCGTCCGAGCCGTCCACCATGCGCAGGCCCATCCACCACCAGGTGGGCCACAGCGCCAGGGCCAGCAGGGCCAGCCAGCGCCATTCGGGCGCGGTGTCCAGCGCGATGCCAAAGCGCACAAAACGGGGCATGTGCAAAAGGCGGGGCAGTGCCATGGCCAAATCTCCTGCTTAGCTGGTGTAGTGGTGGGCGCGCAGGGATGCGCGGCGACGGCGGTGCGCCAGCATGGCCAACACCGACAGCGTCACCAGGATCGCACCCCAGGTGGCGGGCTCGGGTGTGCTGGGCACTTCGGCGCCCAGGGCCGAGTTCTCCACACCTTGCGGCAAGGGTGAGGGTTGGTTCACGCTGGGGCTGTCGGCCGGCGCCTTGTTGCGCACTACCTGGTCCACGGCCAGGAAGCTGGTGTACTGCGTCAACAGGCTGTATTTCAGGCCCAGGTCGGTAATGGCGTCCTTGGCGGCGCTGCCGCCTTCCAGGGCTTCCTGGTCGCTCAGTGCGGCAATGCGGTGGCGGGCCCACAGGTGGCGCAGGGCGGCGGTGTCGGTGGCATTGCCAGCGTTGATGGGCATACTGAAGTGCAGGGGGCCGCTGGCGGAGTTGCCATCCACAATCAACGTGCCCTTGGCATCACCGCGCCATTTGCCAAACACGATAAGCGGGCGCTGGGCCAGCAGGTCGGGCAACTGGCGGGGTTCCACGTCGTACACGTCCAGGCCTTCAAAACGCACCTTCACATTGGTGAGCACGGGGGAGTCAATCATTTTGCGGAAGCGGGCAGCTTGTTCGGCGGCCTCGGCAGGTTGGGTGATGATGAAGGGTTCGCCCATGCCCGCACGGGCCAGGCCTTCCATGAGGTGGCGGTTCACGCTGGAGCCGATGCCGAACGAAAACACGTTGGCGCTGGAGAGGTTGTTACGCACCAGCTCAAAGGCTTCGCGCTCCACGGTCACATAGCCGTCGGTCACCACCACCACGGTGCGCGACACATCGGCGTTCTTGGGTTGGGCATACACACGCTTGAGTGCCGGGATCAGCTCGGTACTGCCACCGCCGCCTTCCTTGTCGATGGTGCGGATGGCCTGCTCGATATTCGCTTTAGTGGCTGGCACCGAGGTGGCATTCAAAAAGCTGTTGCTACCCGAGAACAGCAGCACGTTGAAGGTGTCGCTGGGGCGCAGGCCGCCAATCAGCTCGCGCAGCACGGCCTTGGCCGTGTCCAGCGGAAAGCCGTGCATGGAGCCCGAGATATCGACCACAAAGATGTATTCGCGCGGCGTGATGGCCGTGGCGGCCGGGGCCTTGGGTGGCTCCACCATGGCGAGGAAAAAGTTCTCGTCCTGGCCCTTGTAGAGCATCACGCCGGTTTCTATCTTGTCGCCCGCCAAGCGGTAGTTCAGGATGAAGTCGCGGTTGTTGGTGGGCTCGGCCGTGGGGTTCAGGCCCACCACGGTGGTGCCGCCCTGCTCGGTGTAGCTGCTGATGGTGTGCGAGCTGGAGCGCACTTCTTTCACACCAATGGGCGTGTTCAACGTCACATGGATGTCAAACGCAGGGGCCGCCGCGCTGGTGGGCGTGTTTTGGCCCTGGGGCAGGATGGGCTGGGCCACCCAGGTCGCGTTGGCCTGGCCGCTCTGTGGGCTGTTGTAGCGCGGGCCCACGACGGTGGGGAATACGAACTGGTAGTTGCCATCGGTAGGCAGCAGCAGCTCGGTGTAGCGCAGCTCCACCTTCACATCGTCGCCCGGCATGATGTTGGCCACATTCATCTGGAACACATTGGGCAGGTGCTGCTCCAGCAGCGCGGCGGTTTTGCCCTCTTGCTTGGCCGCGTCGTACTCGATCTTGGCCTGCTGCTTCTCACGGATCTTGGCAGTGATCAGGCGGTCTGCCAGTCGCACGTTCATGCCATGCACTGCCGCGCGCGTAGAGCCGGGGAACACGTACTTGGCCTCGATGGCGCGCTGGCCTTCGTTCTTGTAGGTCTGCACCACGGTCACGTCGGCAATCACGCCGCTGACCTTCACATTCACCTGGGTGGATTTGAGCGGCAACTGGTCCACGCCAGGGTTGTCGCTTTTGACGAAGAAATAGGGGCTCTCGGTTTTGAGACGGAGCGCCGCATCGCGGTCTTGCGCGTGCGCCGGGGGGCTGATGGCCAGCGCTACAAAGCAGGCGGCAGAGAGCGTGGTGGTGGCTAGCCAGAGCCAGCGTGACAGCGAGCCAGTGGTGTGCGCGGGAGGCTCAGTGGCGGCATCGGGGGCCGGGTGGGTAGCAACAAGTGCCATGGGGCTTCTCCATTCGGCGTGCGGTATTGCACGGTGGAGAGAGCATCCCGCCGGGGAGAGAAGTCAGTTTGAAGCGGCTAGGGGCTTGTGTGAAGTCTGTGTGAAAACGGGGTGAAAGGAAACACGAAGATCGACAGCCTTCAATACTGAATAGATGCCTTTTCCTTTTGGAGTTTGGCTAATTTCAGCTTAGACAAATATGTCCGACCTTCAGGGGTGACCTTGTACCTTGCTTGTCCAAGCATCTCCATTTCTGAGGAAAGAATACCTACTTTGACAGCTTCGCTTAACACAGCAGGACCTTTGATCCCCAAACCCCCTTCAAACCCGCCACCTACATAAGCCAGAAGCCGATCACTGTATTCGGTTAGTGCTTGCAGTGCATTTGCGGAATTAAGCAGCTCTGTAATTTCGTCAAAGGTGAGGCCACCGATCAAAAACATCTCTGGCTTAACTGAAACTTGACTTCGGAGGGTTGCATTCTCCCTACTCAATCTTGCAATTTCATCTGCAAGTGCAGACATGTCGGCGTGGTTGTTTGCGCGCACCCATCCAACCAATTCGCTGCTTCGAGCCAGGTTTGCTAAGGTTTCACCAACTGCAATTTTTATGTCTTTCGTGTCTTCGCACATTTTTACGAGCTTGCTCAAAACGAGTGCACGGAACTCTTTGAGTTTGTTTGGGTCGTTCATCTCGAGGACTGACTTGCCTACCGCCTTCACTTTTTCATCAATAAACTCATCGGTGAGTACGCAAGCAAATAGAGGTTTCTCTTGCTGAAGCGCGTATTCGTACTCTAGATGGGTGTAACTCTTGCCTGATTTCGGTTCAATACTTCCGTACCTCCCACCTAAGATCAGCAAATAGATGTCCGACTCATCAATCCACTGTTTGATAGCCTCCATTTGCGATTCGTCACCAGCCGTAAATAGCTCCATGCCGGCGGGGAAATGCCCCGCTGTCAGGATCGCTTCCACCGCCGCTTGTCGCTCTTGAACTAGGTCGGTATACGTCGATGAAACGAAGATCTGAAGCCGTTTACTTGCAAAGTTGACCATATTTAGATCTCTAGTTTGTGAATAGTTTTTAGTCAGTGCGGCGCCTCAACCACAACGTAGCAGCAGTACCGCTTCCCTCTATGTCGAGCCTATTTGCCAACTCTATGCGCCCTCGGTGCAGCGAAGCAATCTCTTTCACAAAGCTCAACCCCAATCCCGTGCTCTTCTTCTTGGAGTGTGGCCGCGCCAGCGAATAGAACTTCTCGAACACCTTGTCCTGCGCGTAGCCGGGGATGCCGGGGCCTTGGTCGCGCACGGTGATCTGGGCCCAGCGGCCTTGCACTTGCAGGCCGAGTTCGATGTGGCCGCCTTCCGGTGAAAAGTCCAGCGCGTTCTCCAGCAGGTTGCTGACGGCGCGGCGTAGCAAAAAGGGGTCGGCCTCTACGGTCACATCTTCGCTGGCGGCCACAGTGATGCGGCAGCCACGCTGTGTGGCCACGCCGTGGGAGGCATGGGCCAACTCGTCCAGCAGCGGCAGCAGGGCCACGGGTTGGGCGTTGTCCAGCACACGGCGGGTTTCCAGCGCGGTCAGCTCCATCATGCGGTCCACCATCTCCTGGATGCGCTGGGTCTCACGCTGGATGTTGGTGAGGAAGCGTTGGCGCTGGGCTTCTTCCATGGGCTCTTGCAACAGTTCGGCCGCGCCGCGGATGGCGGACAGGGGGCTCTTCACTTCATGCGTGAGCGTCTGCACATAGTCGGCTACGTAGTTGCGCCCGGCCAGCGCGTCGCGCATCTCGTCGTAGGCGGCGCGCATCAGGTCCCAGGCGCGGCGCAGCAGGCGGCCGGGGTGGAAGCCCTGCTGCGCCTTGATGTAGCGCGCGTAGTCGGCAATCAGGCCAAAGGGCCGCACCAGCCACATGGACACCATGACCGCCAGCACCAGCACGGCCAGCACCGAGATGAGCCCCGCATACAGCGTGCGGCTGCGCGCGGCGGCCACAAACTGGCCGAAGGTTTGTACAGGTTTGCCTACGGTGACGGTGCCAATGATTTCGCCACTGCCCGCGCCTTGCGCATTGTTGGTCCAGCGCACGGGAGCGGCCATGTACATGACGGCGGAGTTGGGGTCGCCCGGGATGTCCAGCGTGGTGCGGGCGCCGTATTCGCCCTTGAGCGTGAGCTGCACGTCGCGCCATTGCGAAAAGTCTTTGCCCTGCGACTGGCCCGTGGAGTCAAACACCACGGTGCCGCTGCGGTCGGTGACGTAGGCGCGCAGTTCCACCTTGGTCTTGGTGACGGTGAAGATCTGGGCGCTGAACTCGCGCGCGTAGGCGGCTTTGAAGAGGCTGTCCAAGCGCGCGGTGTCGATGGCGCCATCGCGCACGTCCTGTTCGATGAGGGTGGCCAGCAGCTGCGAGGTTTCCACCAGCGACTCTTCGGCCGACTCGCGGTAACGCGGGTCCAGGTCGCTGACCACGCGGTAGAGCACGGCGGCCATGCCGATCGCGTAGATCAGCAGCAGGCCAAAGAAGATGCGGCTGCGCTTGCTCAAGGCGTGGCCGGCAATTCTTCGCTCAGCGCGTAGCCGCTCCCGCGCAGGGTGCGGATAGGGTCGTGCCCGGGGGCGACGAGCTTGAGTTTGGCGCGCAGGGTTTTGATGTGGGCGTCCACCGTGCGGTCAAAGCTGTCGTTGTCGCCACCCCAGACCTGCAGCAGCAGCTCGTCGCGCGTGAAGACGCGGCCAGGCTTTTGCACCAGCAGGCGCAGCACGCCGTATTCGTAGCGCGACAGCTCCAGTGCCTTGCCGTAGAAGCGGATTTGGTGGCGCTCTTCGTCCAGCGCCCAGATGGCGGGGGCACCCGTTGGCATTGCTGGTGCAGGCGTTGCAGTGGCCACGGGCCGCGCACTGCGGCGCAGGATGGTGCGCACGCGCGCCACCAGCTCGCGCGGCGAGAAGGGTTTGGCGATGTAGTCGTCGGCGCCAAGCTCCAGCCCCACCACGCGGTCGATCTCGTCGCTGCGCGCGGTCAAAAACAGCATGGGCACCTGGTTGCCGCCGGGCAGGGCCTGCAGGCGGCGGAAGAGCTCGAACCCGTTCAGGTCGGGCAGGCCCACGTCCAGCACGGCCAGCGCGGGCAGCTCGGCACTGAACAGGCGAATAGCGTCTTCCGCCGTACTGGCCCACACGGGCGCAAAGCCATCGGTGGACAGCACGTACTGCAGGGTGTCGGCAATGCCGGACTCGTCTTCAACAAGGAGGATGCGCGGTTTCAGGGCCATGGGGCGCATTGTGGCGTAAAAATGGCTTCCAGCCCCCGTGGACTATGCGCAAGCAGCTATCAATTACGTAGCGTTTTGCGCCGTACCAGCCAGGTCATCCAGGATGGGGCAGTCGGGCCGCTCATCACCATGGCAGCAGTCCACCAGGCCGCTCAGCGTGCGCTGCATGCTTTGCATGGCTTCGATGCGCTGGGTCAGTTCCGCCATGTGCTTTTGCGCAATGGTTTTCACGCTGCTGCTGGCGCGGCGGCGGTTTTGCCACAGGCCCACCAGCTCAGCAATCTCGGCCATCGAGAAGCCCAGGTCGCGGCAGCGCTTAATGAAGCGCAGCGTGTGCACATCGGCCGGGCTGTAGAGGCGGTAGCCGCTGTCCGTGCGATTGACCTTGCCCAACAGCCCCAGCGATTCGTAGTGGCGCAGCATCTTGGCGGACACACCACTCTGGCGCGCCGCCTCGCCTATGTTGACCGGGTCGCTGGACACTGCCGCAGGTTTAGGCTGCAACGGCATAGCCTTCTTCGGCAATGGCTTTGGCCAGGGTGTCGCGCGGCTGGGTGGATTCCACGGCCACCTTGTTTTGGCTGCGGTCGATGGTGACCTGGGCTTGCGGGTCGGCGTCTTGAATGGCGCGGGTGACGGCTTTCTCGCAGTGGCCGCAGGTCATGCCGGTAACGGTAAAGGTTTGGTGCATCACAACTCCTGTTTTGAATGGATACAGGAATTGTGAACCTTGCCACCGTGGGAGGGTCAAGCGCAGGGCTTTATCTTCCGTAGGTGGCCGTGAAGCTGGCCTTGCCCAGCAGGTGCGCGCCCAGGCCCTTGTTCAGGATGAAGCCGTGCAGGCCCGCGGTGCCGGTTTTGGGGATGCCGCCAGCGGCCTGCAGGTCGTCCACATCGTAGGCAAACACCGTAAAGATGTAGCGGTGTGGCTTGTCGCCCACGGGTGGGCAGGGGCCGCCGTAGTTGCCGTTGCCGCCTGTGGCGCCGGTGTCGTGGAAGTCGGTGCTGCCACCAAAGGCCGGGGCGGGCAGCGTGGTCGCCGCATTGCCCGCGCCGCGCGCCAGGCCGGTGGCGCTGGCGGGGATGTTGTAGACCGTCCAATGCCAGAAGCCGCTGCCGGTGGGGGCGTCGGGGTCGTAGACGCTGAGCGCTAGCTTCTTGGTGCCGGCGGGCACGTTGTCCCACTGCAGGGCCGGCGACACATTGCCACCCTGGCAGCCAAAGCCGTTGAGCACGAACTGGTTGTCAAACGAACCCGATGCCAGGTCCGGGCTGCTGACGGTGAAGGGTTTGGTTTGGGCCCAGGCTGCGCTGGTGGCGAATGCCATGCTGCTGACCACCAAGGCGGCTGCGCCCAGGGTGCTGAGGGATGTGCGTACGGTGAATGTCATATCTGCTTTCCTTCCAAAAGACTGCGCTCATTGCGCAAGACGATTGTTGGGCGGCAGGCTGCCGGGGCGTTAGCCGATGGCGCTGGTTTCTTGTGCCAAAGCGCTTTTTCTGGGGCGTGCCACCACGGTGTCAGCGGTGCGGACTGACGAGGGGCTCAGGCCAAAGCGGTTGCGAAACGCGGCGGTGAACCGGCTGTGCGACTCGTAGCCGCAGCGCTGCGAGATTTGCCCCACCGGAATATCGGTGGACTGCAGCAGGCTCAGGCCCAGCTCCAGGCGCACCTCGTGCAGGCAGGCGGTCACGTTGCTGTTTTCGTCCTGCAGACGCTGGCGCAGCGTGCTGCCGCTGAGCAGAAAATGCTGGGCCAGTGTGTCCACCGACCAATCGGCATGGGGGCTCTGCGAAATCAGGTTGGTGACCCGGTCGGTCCACGACAGTTGCACGCGGCTGGGGAACACCAGGCGCTGTTCGGCCAGGGTCAGCAAGAGCTCCACGCCACGGTGCACCGCGCTGGTAGAGAGCGTCTGGGCTGATGCGCGCTGGGCGCGCTCCCAGGTCTGCGCCCAGTCGTCGGGCGCGGTGGTGGTGGCAAAGCCGCTCAGCGGCGGCTGACTGGCCAGCGCGGGGTAGTGGCTGGCAAACGCATCGGCCACCGCATCGGGAATGGTCCACACGCTGGCTGCGTAGCGCCCCGAGGGGCCGATGTGGTTGGACACATTCCACTGGTGGCCCGCGGCCAGCAGGCACAACCCGCCAGCGGGCACCAGCAGCTGGCCCTCTGCGCGGTGGGGTGTGATGATGCCCTTGCTGCCCGCGCGCACCCACACCACACCGTGCTTGCGCACGCGCACAGTTTTCAGGGTGTGGCTGACGGCTACCGAGATGTCGAAGAAATGTGGGTCCATGCCGATAGTTTGGCTTATGTGCCGCAACTTGCCTTGCGCGCCATTTTGATTGGCGCAATAATGGCGCAATACCCGTTTTATGCGCCACTATGTCTAACCTAACCCCATCGGAAGACTTTGACCGCCTCGTCCAGTTGATTGCGCAGCATGCTGACGGGCTGGCCGTGGAAGCGCTCACCGTTGCCATCCGCGACGTACCGCGGCGCACATTGCAGCGCCGTTTGGCCGCACTGGTGCAGGCGGGGCGGCTGAGCTTGGTGGGGTTGGGCCGCGCAGCGCGCTACGTGGTGCCAAGTACGAAGCGGGTTTCCTCTGCGACATCCGCATTTTTGCCATTGTCTGTACATGAGCCGGGCGCCGACTACCCCACCGAGGTCTACGTGCCTACGTCTCCAGAAGGCGAGGCCATCAAGGCCTATGTGCGCCAGCCACGCCACCTGCGCAAGCCTGTGGGTTATCAACAGGCGCTTCTGGAGGCCTACCAGCCCAATGTCACCGCCTACCTGCCCCCGGAATTGCGCGCCCAGTTGCATGTCTTGGGTCAGTCCCCCGCAGCGCAAACCCCCGCAGGCACCTTTGCGCGCGACATCCTGAACCGCTTGCTGATCGACTTGTCGTGGGCCTCGTCGCGTCTGGAGGGCAACACCTATAGCCGCTTGGACACCGAGCGCCTGATCGCCCAAGGGCAGGTGGCCGATGGCAAAGACGCACTGGAAACCCAGATGATCCTCAACCACAAAGAGGCCATCGAGTACTTGGTGGCTGACCCCGCGCGCGCCAGCCTGACGCCTGACACCGTGATTGCGTTGCATGCCTTTTTGTCAGATGGCTTGATGGCTGACCCGATGTCCGAGGGACGCTTGCGCCAGCGTGCGGTAGCGATTGGCGGTAGCGTGTACCTGCCCTTGGTCTCGCCGCAAGGTGTGCAAGACCTGTTCGGCATCGTGGTGCAGATGGCAGCCGAGATTGAAGACCCGTTCGAGCAAGCCTTTTTTCTCATGGTGCATCTGCCTTATCTGCAGCCCTTTGAGGATGTGAACAAGCGTGTCTCACGCCTGGCTGCCAACATTCCTTTCATCCGGCACAACCTGTGTCCGCTGTCGTTCATTGACGTACCTCAGCAGGCCTATGTGGACGCCATGCTGGGCGTGTACGAACTCAACCGTGTGGAGCTGCTGCGCGATGTGTTCGTATGGGCTTACGGGCGTTCTTGTCAGCAGTACGTGGCGGTGCAGCAAAACATGGGGCAGCCGGATATGTTCCGTCTGCGCCATCGACGGGCATTGGGTGAGGTGGTCGCGGTGATGGTGCGAGCGATGGAGCCGGCGACTGAGGAGGCTTTGCGTATGCGTGTGCCTGCAGAGGTGGCACAAGCGGATCGGGCAGGTTTTATTGCACTTGCGCTGACAGAGCTCAAGGCGCTGCACGCAGGCAAGGCGGTGCGGTTTGGCTTGCGGCCGTTGGAGGTGGAGGGGTGGTTGGCGAGGTAAAGGGCAGGCGTACCATCAAGGTATCGGCGGTAGCTCTGCACACACTTCTCGCACACACCCGCGCAACCAGCGGTGCGCCGGGTCGGCGTGCTGGCGCGGGTGCCAGAGCAGGGAGACGGTGAACTCCGGCGTGGCAAAGGGCAGTGCGAAGCTGTGCATGCCGGCGCGCAGCACACCGGTGTGGCGCTCGGGCACGCTGGCAATCAGGTCGGACGCGCGGGCCAAGGCCACGGCGGTGGAGAAGCCGTCCACGATGGTGCGCACCTGCCGCCCTAGCCCCAGCGCCTGCAGGGCCTCGTCCAGCTGGCCTTTGTCCAGGCCACGGCGCGAGACATTGACATGCTGTCCCGCCGTATAACGCGCAGGCGTGATCTCGCCCTGGCTGAGCGGATGCCCGGCGCGCACCACGCCAATATGCCGGTCGCGGAACAGGGCCTGGGCGCGCAGCTCGGGGCCCATGCTGCCTTCCACCACGCCGGTTTCCAGGTCCACCGTGCCGTCGCGCAGGGGGCCGCTGTCCTTGTCGGGCTTTTGCACAAAGCGCAGGCGCACGCTGGGCGCCTCGGCCGCCACGCGGGCAATCAGCGCAGGGCCAAAGTTCTCCACAAAGCCTTCGCTGGTGCGCAGCACAAAGGTGCGGTCCAGCTGCTGCAGGTCGATGTGTTCGGTGGGGCGCAGCGCGGCTTCAGCGTCCTGCACAAGCTGGCCCACTTTTTCACGCAGTTCGAGTGCGCGGGGTGTGGGCACTAGGCCGCGCCCGGCGCGCACCAGCAGCGGGTCGCCCGTGGTCTCGCGCAGGCGGGCCAGCGCCCGGCTCATGGCCGAGGGGCTCAGGCGCAGGCGCCGCGCGGCACTTGCCACGCTGCCTTCTTGCAGCAGAACATCCAGCGTGACCAGCAGGTTGAAGTCGGGGGTGGACATGGGCGAACGATAGCGCAAATGGCTGTGACATGGCGTCATGTGCATGAATATAGTGCAAATGCTGCGTCTTCCGCCATGCCACTGAAAAACCTACGCTTCAAGCATGCAAACCTCACCCACTCCCCTCTCAGCCGCTGCCCGTGGGGCGCTGGCCAGTTTGTCCCTGTCGCTGCTGCTGTCTTCGCTGGGCACCAGCATTGCCAATGTGGGGCTGCCCACGCTGGCGCTAGCGTTTGGCGCATCGTTCCAGCAGGTGCAATGGGTGGTGCTGGCCTATCTGCTGGCCATCACCACGCTCATCGTCAGCGTGGGGCGGTTGGGCGATGTGGTGGGCCGCAGGCGCCTGCTGCTGGGTGGCATTGCGCTGTTCACGGTGGCATCGGGCCTGTGCGGGCTGGCGCCCACGTTGCCGTTGTTGATTGCGGCCCGCGCACTGCAGGGCCTGGGCGCGGCGGTGATGATGGCCATCACCATGGCACTGGTGGGCGAGATTGTTCCCAAGGCGCGCACGGGCAGCGCCATGGGCCTGCTGGGCACGATGTCGGCCGTGGGCACGGCGCTGGGGCCGTCGCTGGGCGGTGTGCTGCTGGTCACGTTGGGCTGGCGCGCGCTGTTCCTCATCAACCTGCCACTGGGCGCGCTGGCCATGATGCTGGCCTGGCGTTGCCTGCCGGTGGACCGCAAGGCGGCAGCGCAGGCCGTGGTGCGCTTTGACTATCCAGGTACCTTGCTGTTGGCGCTCACGTTGGCAGCCTATGCGCTGGCCATGACCTTGGGGCGCGGCCACATGGGTCTGTTGAATTTGGCGTTGCTGGCAGCCGCAGCGCTTGGCGTGGCCTTGTTTGTGCGCACCGAGGCCCGCGCCGTATCGCCTCTGGTGGCATTGGCCATGTTCCGTGAGGCCGGACTGAGCGCTGGCTTGGCGATGAACGCACTGGTGTCCACCGTGATGATGGCGACGCTGGTGGTGGGCCCGTTTTACCTAGCGCGCGGGCTGGGGCTGGATGCCACCTGGGTGGGCGGTGTGATGGCGGTGGGGCCGGTGGTCTCTGCCGTCAGCGGCGTGTTCGCGGGCCGCATGGTGGACCGTTGGGGTGCGCAGCGCATGGTGGTGGCGGGGTTGGTGGCCATGGTGGCAGGGGCCGTAGGTTTGTCGGTGTTGCCCCCGCTGCTGGGCGTGGCGGGCTACATCGTTGCCATGGCGGTGTTGACGCCCGGTTACCAGCTGTTCCAGGCGGCCAACAACACGGCGGCGATGCAGGACGTGCGCGCGGACCAGCGCGGCGTCACCTCTGGCATGTTGAACCTGTCGCGCAACCTGGGCTTGGTCACCGGTGCTTCCGTCATGGGGGCCGTGTTTGCGTGGGCCGCAGCCACCAGCGATATTGGCACCGCACCCCCTGAGGCGGTGGCCAGCGGCCTGCAGATCACCTTTGCGGTTGCAGCCGCCTTGGTAGTGGCTGCTTTGGCCTTGGCACTGGGCGGACGCGCGCGCGCAAAAGCCCCCTTTAGCAACATGATTTGACCTTCCCCCCATGGCAGGGCCTAAGCTTGCGCCATGACTGACCAAACAACCTCCGCGACCATCGATATCGGCATTGGCGGCATGACCTGCGCATCGTGTGTGATGCGCGTGGAAAAAGCCCTGAAGAAAGTGCCTGGGGTGGACAGCGCCACGGTGAACCTGGCCACAGAATCTGCACGCATCGAAGTGCATGGCCCCAATATGGAAGCCCGACTGCGCCGTGCAGTGCGTGATGCGGGCTACGAGCCACTGGCGCCCAGTGCAGCAATAGACGCCGTGGAGGCCTCTGCGTGGGCGGGCTTTGGGCCGGTGGGTATTGGGCTGGCGCTGTGCGCACCGCTGGTGCTGCCCATGGTGGGCGACCTGTTTGGCAAAGACTGGATGCTGCCCGCGCTATGGCAGTTTCTGCTGGCCACGCCGGTGCAGTTCATCTTGGGCGCGCGTTTTTACAAGGCCGGTTGGCATGCGCTCTTGGCGCGCACCGGCAATATGGATTTGCTGGTGGCGCTGGGCACCTCGGCGGGCTGGGCGCTGTCCATGTGGCTGTGGCTGACCGCGCCGGACCATTCGGCGCATGGCGGGGCGGTTATGGCGCCGCACCTGTACTTTGAAAGCAGCGCCGTGGTGGTGACGCTGGTGCTGCTGGGCAAGTGGTTGGAGGCGCGCACCAAACGCCAGACCACGGCCGCCATCCGCGCGCTGCATTCGCTACGGCCTGACACCGCGCATTTGCTGGGGCGTGAAGGCGAAGTGGATGTGCCGGTGGCCGAGGTGTTGGTGGGCGACAAGATCGTGGTGAAGCCCGGCGAGCGCTTTCCCGTGGACGGCACGCTGCTCGAAGGCCGCACGCAGGTGGACGAATCCATGCTGACCGGCGAACCGCTCCCCGTGACCAAGGAGGTGGGCGCCAAGCTCACCGGCGGCAGCATCAATGGCGAGGGCCGTGTGGTGCTGCAGGTGCGCGCTGTGGGGGTGGACACGGTGCTGTCCCACATCATCCGCCTGGTGGAAGACGCGCAGGCGGCCAAGGCGCCCATCCAGCGGCTGGTGGACCAGGTGAGTGCGGTGTTTGTGCCCGTGGTGTTGGTGATTGCGCTGGTGACGTTGCTGGCCTGGTGGTTCACCGGCCACAGCTTTGAGGTGACGCTGATCCACGCTGTGGCGGTGCTGGTGATTGCCTGTCCCTGCGCGTTGGGTCTGGCTACGCCGGCGGCCATCATGGCGGGCACTGGGGTGGCGGCCAAACACGGCATCCTCATCAAAGACGCGCAGGCGCTCGAGCTGGCGCACACCGTGAACGTGGTGGCCTTCGACAAGACCGGCACGCTGACCGCGGGCCAGCCGCGCTTGACTGCGCTGGTGCCGGTGGGCTTGGCGGAGGACGAGGCACTGCGACTTGCCGCGAGCCTGCAAAGCGGCAGTGAACACCCGCTGGCGCACGCCGTGGTGACGGCTGCCAAAACCAAGGCGATGGAAGTGCAAGCCCCCACCGATGTACAAGCCGTGCCTGGCCGCGGCACGCAGGGTGCGGTGGCCGGGCGCACCCTGCTGCTGGGCAGCCTGCGCTGGATGCAAGAGTTGGGCGTGGATCTGGCCGCTGTGAATGCGCAGGCGGCACAACTGCAGGTTGATGGCGCCACCGTGTCTGCCATCGCCGAGCGCACCGGGGCTAGTGTGACGCTGCTTGCCCTGTTGGCCTTTGCCGACGAACCCAAGCCCGGCGCCAAAGAAGCGCTGGCCACCTTGAAGGCACGCAGCATCCAGACCGTAATGATCTCCGGCGACAACCGGGGTGCGGCCGAGGCCATGGCAAAACGCCTGGGGCTGGACGCGAAGGATGTGTTGGCCGAAGTGCTGCCGGGTGACAAGGCCGCCAAGGTGGCAGAGTTGAAGGCAGGAGGAAAAGTGGTCGCCATGGTGGGTGATGGCGTGAACGACGCCCCGGCCTTGGCCGCTGCCGACGTCGGCATGGCCATGGCCAACCCCAACGGCGGTGGCACCGATGTGGCCATGCACGCGGCTGGCATCACGCTGATGCGCGGTGACCCGCTGCTGGTGGCTGGCGCACTGGACATCAGCCGCCGCACGGTGGCCAAGATTCGGCAAAACCTGTTCTGGGCCTTTGCCTACAACGCGGCGGGCATCCCACTCGCTGCGCTGGGTTATCTGAGTCCCGTGGTGGCCGGTGCGGCCATGGCGCTCAGCTCGGTGAGCGTGATGACCAATGCGCTGCTGCTCAAGCGCTGGAAGCCGGATTAAGCATGAAACAAGCCTCTAGCCCGCGTGGAATCTGCGCAAGTAGCTCCTAAAATAGGAGCAACATCACTTCGTGCAGGCCAAGAAGTGGTTGTTGCCGTTGGACATGCACTGGTAGAAGCTGCGGTCCTTGCCGGTGGAGAACTGGCAGTGGGCCAAGGTGGTTTGGGACTTGGCGCGGCGCAGGCTGGCGGCGTTGTTGTCGTAGTCCGCCTGGGTGATGTAGCCGTCTTTCAGGTTCTTGGCGCTCACCTCCAGCGCCGTATCTGCCTGGTCCTGCGCATTCTTGACCGCGCTCATGCAGTCCAGCGGCACCTCTTTGCTGTCCTTGGTTTTCAGCGCTTTTTCCATGCCCTTGGCCAACTCCTGCACGTCCTTGGAGAGCTTCTTGGTGCCGTCGGCGTTGTACTCGGTGGTGCCGCCGGCCTTGCCGTTGTTGTCGCCGCCAAAGCCGCTGTTGCTGCGCAGCTTCAGGGCCTCGGCGCCCTTGTCGGTGGCGGGCGGCTGCGAGCCGTAGTGCGTCTTGCCTTCGGCATCCACCCATTTGTAGACGCCCTGGGCGTGGCCTAACGCGGTGGCGAGCAACAGTGCCAGGGACAGGAAGAGGGGATGGAGGCGCATGGTGGGGACGGGTGCGATGGTAGGTTTAGGGGGAAATTCTATGCGGGAGCCGTGTCAGCAGCGGTAAGCTTGTCTCCAGACGGGCAAGCTCTTAGACTGCAATAAAAAAGGAAGACACACATGAACACCATGTCCCTGATGCGGCTTTTCACAATTCGGCTGCGCATGTTGGGCGCCATTGCCATGGTGCTGGCGCTGCTGGCAGTAGTGGGGGTCGGAGGCCTGTGGGGCATGGCGCAGATCCAGGCGGAGAGCGACGCCTTTCTGGACAACTCCTTCGCGCGGGTGCAGCACCTGGGCCGCCTGCAGGCCGCCATCAGCTCGGTGCGCCAGGCCGAGAAGGACATGATCATCGAGTACGAGCGCCCGGCCGAGGTGGAGAAGGCCTATGCACGCTGGAAGACCAACCTGACCACCGTGGACGACATCACGGCCCATCTGCTGGAGGATGCCGACAACCCGTTGATCCGCGGCATGCAGGCCAACCTGAAGACCTACACCAAGATGTTCGAGCCGGTGACCGTCCAGCTCAAGACCAGCGGCTACGAGTCCGCCACCACGGCCAACCGCATGAGCCAGAAGGCGTTAGCCGAGGTGGAAAAGGTGCAACTGCAAACGCGCGAGCTGGAAGAGCTGCTGCAGAACGAAGCGAATGAGGCCATCCGCAAGCAGCAGAACGTGGGGAAGACCATCAAGTGGCTGTTCATTGTGGCCCTGGCGGGGGCCGTGGTCGTGGTGGTGCCGCTCACCATCCTGAACATGCTGTCCATCTGCCGCCCGCTGGAGCAGGCGCGTCAGCTGGCCCAGGCCATTGCCGGGGGTGACCTGTCGCAACGCGTCGACGTGGTGGGCAAGGACGAAGTGGCCGATTTGCAGCGCGCACAAAAATCCATGCAGGAGGGCCTGGGTGCGCTGGTGGCGCAGGTGCGCGAGGCCAGTGAGAGCGTGGCCCTGGCCAGCCAGGAGATTGCCTCGGGCAACCAGGACCTGTCGCACCGCACCGAGCAGTCGGCCAGCAGCGTGCAGGAGACCGTGGCCTCGCTGTCGGACCTCACCACCAATGTGCAGCAAACCGCCAGTGCCGCGCAGACCGCGCGCCAGCTGTCCGATTCCGCCTCCACGCTGGCGGCCCGCGGCGGCAAGGTGGTGACGCAGGCTGTGGGCAGCATGCACGAGATCGCCGCCTCCAGCCGCAAGATCAACGACATCATTGGCCTGATCGACGCGATTGCGTTCCAGACCAACATCCTGGCGCTGAACGCCGCGGTGGAAGCCGCCCGTGCGGGCGAGCAGGGCCGCGGTTTTGCCGTGGTGGCCTCTGAAGTGCGCAGCCTGGCCAAGCGCTCGGCCGATGCGGCGCAGGAGATCAAGGTGCTGGTCAGCACCAGCGTGACCGCGGTGGATGGCGGCGTGAAGCTGGTGGAAGAGGCCGGTGCCGCCATGCAGGAGATGGTGGACGGCGTGCAGCGCGTGGGCGCCATCATTGGCGAGATCACCGCCGCGGCGACCGAACAGTCCACCGGCATTGCACAGGTGAACCAGTCGGTGGGCAGCATTGACCAAGCCACGCAGCAAAACGCCGCGCTGGTGGAAGAGTCCGCCGCCGCCGCCGAGTCCCTGCGCGAGCAGGCTGGGCGCCTGGCCGAGGTGGTGCGCCAGTTCCGCTTGCAGAGCAGTGCGCTGGTCTGAGGACCGGCAGGCCTGGGTGCTCGCCCTGGCCCTGTCGCTGGGGGCTGCCATTTCCCTGGGCATCACCCGCTTTGCCTACGGTTTGCTGTTGCCAGCCATGCGCACCGACCTGGGCTGGAGCTACACACTGGCTGGCGCCATGAACACGGCGAATGCCCTGGGCTACTTTGTGGGCGCGCTGGCCACGCCTTGGCTGATGCGGCGTTTGGGGCCGTCGACCCTGCTGTGGGGCGGTGCGGTGCTGGCCAGCCTCTTCATGGGGCTGAGCGGGTTTTTTACCGAAGCACAACCTTTGCTGCTGCAGCGCCTGCTGGCCGGCATTGCCAGTGCGCTGGTGTTCATTGCCGGTGGCCTGTTGGCGGCCCGGTTGGGTGCGCGCTATCCACGCCACAGCGGTTTGTTGCTGGGTCTGTACTACGGTGGCACAGGGTTGGGCATTGTGGCTTCGGCCCTGCTGGTGCCCTGGGTGCTGGAGGCTACACAAACGCAAACCCATGGTTGGCGCTGGGCCTGGTGGATGTTAGCGCTGGCTTGCACGGCAGCGAGTGCGGTGCTGGTGTGGCCCGCTCGGGTGATGGCACGCTGGGATTTGCCCACCGCTGCGGCCGGCGCCCAGGGCCATTTCCGCTGGGCTTCGTTTGGCTACGGGCTGGCCGGCTACACGCTGTTTGGTGTGGGCTACATCGGCTATATGACCTTTGTGGTGGCGTTGCTGCGTGCGCAGGGCAGCAGCGCGCTGGCGGTTACGGTGTTCTATGCGCTGCTGGGTGTGGCGGTGCTGGCGTCCAGCCGCATCTGGGCCGGCCTGCTGGACCGGTACAAGACTGGCCGCCCGCTGGCCACGCTGAATGCGCTGCTGGGCGTAGCCACGGTGCTGCCCGCACTCACCCAGTGGTGGCCGCTGGTGCTGGTTTCGGGCCTGCTGTTTGGCGGGGTGTTTCTGTCGGTGGTGGCGTCCACCACGGCGCTGGTGCGCCACAACCTGCCACCGGCCGCCTGGGCCGCAGGCATCAGCGCCTTCACCACGGTGTTTGCTGCGGGCCAGATCATTGGCCCCACGGTGGTGGGCTGGATTGCCGATGGCCCCGGAGGGCTGGCCCGGGGGCTGGTGTTCTCGGCCGGAGCCCTATGGCTGGGCGCGCTGCTGGCTGTACGCCAAAAGGCACTCTAGCCCCCGTATTCACTGCGCTGGCAGCTCATGTTTTTATAGCGTCAACCGTGTCCTGTCAGGCTGCAGCGCGGATCAGGCGTGCGGCTTTTTCCGCAATCATGATGGTGGGCGCGTTGGTGTTGCCAGTGACCAGGTGCGGCATGATGGATGCGTCCACCACGCGCAGGCCGCGCACGCCGTGCACGCGCAACTCCGGGTCCACCACGGCCATGGGGTCGTTGGCCGGGCCCATCTTGCAGGTGCCGCTGGGGTGGTATTCCGTATCCGAGTGGTCGCGCAAAAACTGCTCGATCTGCGCGGTGTTGTTCCGGTCGATGGGGTACAGCATCTTGCCGCGGTAGGCGTCCAGCGGCTGGGCCTGCATGATGTCGAAGCCCATCTGCGTGCCTTTGACCAGCGTGGCCATGTCTTCGGGGTCGCTCAGGTAGGCGGGGTCGATGCGCGGTGCGTCGGTCGGCTTGGCGCTTTGCAAGGTCACGCTGCCGCGGCTCTTGGGGCGCATCAGCGTCACATGCAGGGTGTAGCCGTGGCCCAGGTGGGTCTTGCGGGTGTGGTCGTCCACGATGCCGGTGCACAGCGCCAGCTGAATGTCCGGGGCATCGGCCTCGGGCCGGGTTTTCAGAAAGGCCTGCGACTCGGCCACATTGGTGGTGACCCAGCCGGTGCGCTGTTTGCGCCATTCAAATACCGACTTCACTACGGCCCACGCGCCCTTGACAGACAGGCCCAAGGCTGCCTCATGGCGCTGGGTGCGGTAGATCAGCACCGTGGTCACATGGTCCTGCAGGTTCTGGCCCACGCCGGGCAGGGCATGGCGCACAGGAATGCCGTGCTCGCGCAGGTGCGCGGCCGGCCCCACGCCCGAGAGCATGAGCAGCTGGGGCGAACCAAAGGCGCCGCCAGACAGCACCACCTCGCGCCGGGCGCGCACTTCTTGCACCTGGCCCTTGTGTTGGACCTGCACGCCCACGGCGCGCTGGCTGTCACCGCTGCCTTCAAACAGCACCTTGTTGGTGTGCGCGTGGGTGATGACGGTGAGGTTGGGCCGGCCCAGGTGGGGCGTGATGTAGGCGCGTGCGGCGCTCCAGCGTTCGCCGTCTTTCTGCGTGACCTGGGCGGGCGCGCAGCCCAGCTGGTTGGCGCCGTTGTAGTCGGGTGTGCGGGGCAGGCCCTGGGTTTCGCAGGCCTGCAAAAACGCGTCGTTGAGCGTGCTGGGGCTGCGCAGGTAGCTCACGTTGAGCGGGCCACCCACGCCGCGGTAGGCGTTCTCGCCGTGCGACTGGCTGTTTTCGGATTGCTTGAACAGCGGCAGCACATCGGCATAGCTCCAGCCGGGGTTGCCCTGGGCGGCCCAGCGGTCGTAGTCGTAGGCGTTGCCACGTGTGTAGACCATGGCGTTGAGCGAGCTGCTGCCACCCATGACTTTGCCGCGCGGGGCAAAGCCGCGGCGACCGCCCAGGCCGGGCTGGGGCACGCTCTCGTAGTTCCAGTTGAACACGCCCACGCGGGCCGTGGCGGCAAAGCCTAGGGGCGCGTGAATGAAGGCGCTGCTGTCGGGGCCGCCGGCTTCGATCAGGCAGACCGACACGGCCGGGTCTTCGCTCAGGCGGCTGGCCACCACACAACCGGCGGAACCGCCGCCAACGACGATGTAATCAAATTCTTGCAAGGGCATGGGGATCATTCTTGGTAACTGGGGTCGGTGCGGTTGAGTTTGCGGATGAGGGCGGGCCAGACAAAGGCGCCGCCCAAGCCACCGGTTTGCACGCGCATGGCCTCACTCACGCCTTTCACAATGTGCGGATTCACATGGGTGAGCTCACCACCGGCCTGCGCGCCGATCTGGATCTGGCAGGTGGCCTCCAGCGTGTACATGCTCAAGAACGCATCGGCAATGGTCTTGCCCACGGTCAGCAAGCCGTGGTTGCGCAGCACCAGAAAGTTGGCCTGGCCCAGGTCGGCCTGCAAGCGGGGCTTCTCCTCGTCGCGGAAGGCCACGCCTTCGTACGCGTGGTACGCCAGCGAGGCCAGCACAAAGGTGGACTGCTGGCTCAGCGGCAGAATGCCGGCCTTTTGCGCGCTGACGGCCACGCCCGCGCGCGTGTGGGTGTGCATCACGCAGCCTGCGTCTTCGCGCACCTCGTGCACGGCGCTGTGGATCACAAAGCCGGCCGGGTTCACGGGGTAGGGCGAGTCGATCAGCTTATTGCACTGTTGGTCGACTTTGACCAAACTGCTGGCAGTGATTTCGTCAAACATCAGCCCGTAGGGGTTGATGAGGAAGTGGTGCTCGGGCCCGGGGATGCGCGCGCTGATATGGGTGAAGACCAAATCGCTCCAACCATATAGCGCCACCAGCCGGTAGCAGGCGGCCAGGTCCACGCGCAGCTTCCATTCTTCGGGGCTGACCTGCGATTGCACGGACGATGTGGCCATATGGATATCTCCAGATTGTTTGTAGGGACTTGGCCACGTTAACCGGACGCCAAACTCTAAACTGTTAAAAAATTGACAATCAAGGGTAATCACCGGGGGGAAATGGATGGGGTTCTCAAAAGCCGAGCTGCTGCACAAGCTCTCGCTCAATGCGTGGTTTGGCAGCTTGCCGTTGGCGGACCGCAAGGCCATGCTGTCGGCCGCGGCGCTGGTGCCGGTGCGTGCCGGCGACGTGCTGTACCACAAGGGGGAAATCACCGGTGGTTTCTATGGCGTGGTGGAGGGCTCCTTCAAGGTGTCCAGCCTGGGGGAGGATGGCCGCGAGGGCATTCTGTCCATCATGGAAGAGGGCAACTGGTTTGGCGAGACCACGCTCTTGGATGGCCTGCCCCGGCCCCACGATGTGACCGCGCTGCACGAAGGTGTGGTGGCGGTCATTCTGCCCGGCGACTTCCAGACCCTGCTGCAACGTGCGGGCTTTGCCCAAGGCATAGGCGCGCTGCTGTGCACGCGGGTGCGCGCGCTGTATGGCCTGGTGGAGGACGCCATGCTGCGCTCTACCCGCGCCCGCGTGGCGCGCCGCCTGCTGGCGCTGGCGCGGGGCGACACCACCATGGCACCGCAGGCGCGGACCGTGATCACCGTGTCGCACGAGGCGCTGGCCATGATGCTGGGCGTGACGCGCCAGACGCTAGCCAAGGAACTCAAGTTTCTGGTGAGCGAAGGTGTGCTGGCGCTGGGCTACGGGCACATCGACATCTTGTCGCCCGAGGCCTTGTTGCGGGAAGCCGCGCTGACCTGACCTGCCTGGACAGGGACTCTAGTAGCGCTTTTTTGCTATTAATATAGGAGCTACTGGCGCAGTATCTGCGGGGGCTAGAGCTCTATTTTGCATTTAATCCGTGCTCAAGCGGGGTGCCGCCCACAGTACCTGGTCCACCACGGTCTGCACGCCGCGGCGCTGGCGTTCTTCAATCAGCTGGCCTTGTTCGTCAAACGCCTTGCCGGCCGAACCCAGCGCAAACTGTTTGGGCGCGAGCCAGCAGTGGAGGGCGAGCAACAGCGGTTGCAAATGGCTCAGTGACCGCAAGCCGCCGAGTGCGCCGGGCGATGCGCTCAGCAGGCCCACCACCTTGTCGGCAAACGGCTTCTCGCCATCGGCCCAAACCGGGTGGCCCTTGACGGGGCTGCTGGCCCAGTCCAGCGTGTTCTTCAGCAAGCCGGTGTAGCTGCCGTTGTACTCGGGCGAGACGATGATCCAGGCCGGGTGCGCGTCCATGATTTCCTTGAGGCGGATCACGTCGGGCGGGGTCCCCGCGGCTTCCAGGTCGGCGTTGTAGAGTGGGATGTCGAAGTCGCTCAGTTCGAGGTGAGTCACTGCGGCACCGGCCTCACGGGCCAGGGCTGCGGCCACGTGGGCGAGGCGGCGGTTGAAGGAGTGTTGGCGGGTGCTGCCCGCGAAGATCAGGAGTTTGGTCATGGCTTTATTGTCGCCAAGATGGGCTCTTTTTGTTCGCCCGCGGCGGGGGTGGGGTGTGCGTTTTGCTCCGTGTCCCCCGCCCGCTTTGCGGGCTCCTCCTTGACCTACGCAAAACGCACACCCTACCTCCGCCGCTCCAAGTTACGGATTCTCGCGTTTGAGTGCGAGCACGGTGGGGGATCAAGTGGGGTGGGTGCTCTGCAAAGTGAGGTCAAGGAGGAGGCCCCTCACGGGCCGGGGGACACGAACGGCGCAGAGTACCCGCCCCGCTTGATCCAGAAGTAGCGCAGCCCAACAAAAACCGCAGCGTGCTAAAAAATCAGGCACCCGTTAAAATCAAGCCCTTCTCCCTCACTTGGCGCGCATCCTCCCCGTCTTTAGCGTGCCCGAATAGAACACCATGTTGTACCCACAAGATTTCGATGTCATCGTCGTTGGCGGCGGCCATGCCGGCACCGAGGCTGCGCTTGCTGCCGCCCGCATGGGCAGCAAGACGCTGCTGCTCTCCCACAACATCGAAACCCTGGGCCAGATGAGCTGCAACCCCAGCATCGGCGGTATTGGCAAGGGCCATCTGGTGAAAGAGGTAGACGCCATGGGTGGCGCCATGGCCCTGGCCACGGACGAGTCAGGCATCCAGTTCCGTATTCTCAACAGCAGCAAGGGCCCTGCTGTGCGCGCCACGCGGGCCCAAGCCGATCGCGTTTTGTACAAAGCGGCCATCCGCCGCATGCTGGAAAACCAGCCGAACTTGTGGCTGTTCCAGCAGGCGGTGGACGACCTGATGATTGAGGGTGACCGCGTGGTCGGTGCCGTGACCCAAGTGGGTATCCAGTTCCGCGCCAAGACCGTGGTGCTGACGGCTGGCACCTTCCTAGACGGCAAGATCCATGTGGGCCTGAACAACTACGCCGCCGGCCGGGCAGGGGATCCGCCCGCGGTGTCCTTGTCCGCCCGATTGAAAGAACTCAAGCTGCCGCAGGGCCGCCTGAAGACCGGCACCCCGCCGCGCCTGGATGGCCGCAGCATCGACTTCAGCAAATGCATCATCCAACCCGGCGACGGCGTGCCCGGCGGCATGAGCGACGTGATGCCGGTGGCCAGCTTCATGGGCAATGTGGCCATGCACCCGCGGCAGGTGCCATGCTGGATCACCCACACCAACGAGCGCACGCACGACATCATCCGTAGTGGCTTTGACCGCAGTCCCATGTTCACCGGCAAGATCGAGGGCGTGGGCCCGCGCTATTGCCCGAGCGTGGAAGACAAGATCAATCGCTTTGCCGACAAAGACAGCCACCAGATCTTTCTGGAACCCGAAGGCCTGACCACGCACGAGTACTACCCCAACGGCATCAGCACCAGCCTGCCGTTCGACATCCAGTACGAACTGGTGCGCAGCATGGCCGGGCTGGAGAACGCCCACATCCTGCGCCCGGGCTACGCCATTGAGTACGACTACTTTGACCCACGCAGCCTGAAGAGCAGCTTCGAGACACGTCAGATTGGTGGACTGTTCTTTGCCGGCCAGATCAATGGCACCACGGGTTATGAAGAGGCGGCGGCCCAAGGCATGTTCGCTGGCATCAATGCGGCGCTGCAGGTGCGCAGCCTGGGCGGCGGCAATGCCGCAGCCAGTGCCGCGGGCGCCATCACTTTTGCGGGTGACAGCTGGTTGCCCGGCCGCGACCAGGCCTACCTGGGCGTGTTGGTGGACGACCTGATCACCAAGGGCGTGACCGAGCCCTACCGCATGTTCACCAGCCGGGCCGAGTTCCGCCTGCAGCTGCGCGAAGACAATGCCGATGACCGACTGACCGAAGTAGGCCGCCAGCTGGGGCTGGTGGACGACGCCCGATGGAATGCCTTCAGCCGCAAGCGCGACGCTGTTTCACGTGAAACAGAACGCCTGCGCAGCATCTGGGTGAACCCGCGCAATCTGGCCGCAGAGGAATCCGAGCGGGTGTTGGGCAAGGCTATCGACCACGAATACAACCTGGGCGACCTGCTGCGCCGTCCCAACATCAGCTACGCCGCGCTGATGTCACTGGACCACGGCAAGTACGCCAACTGTGATCTGGCGCCGCCTGTTTCACGTGAAATCACGGACGCGGCGCTCAGTGTGGAAGTGGCGGCGCAAGACGCCTTTGTGGCTGCAGTTGTGGAGCAGGTGGAGATTGCCGCCAAGTACTCTGGCTACATCGACCGCCAGAAGGACGAGGTGGAGCGCGCCGCCCATTACGAGAACCTGCGCCTGCCCGCCGAGCTGGACTACATGCAAGTGGGCGCCCTGAGCATCGAGGCGCGCCAGCGCCTCAACAAGTACCGGCCCGAAACCCTGGGTCAGGCTTCGCGCCTGTCGGGCATCACGCCAGCCACCATCTCGCTGTTGCTGATCCACCTGAAGAAGGGCAACTTCCGCGGCTTTGCCGAAAAAGTGGCAGCGTAAACTAGCCCCTTTTTCCAACGGGCCGGGGAGGGCTGTGCATGCCACGTGCGATTGTTCTGGTACTGACCTTGATCGGGATCTTGGTCATTCCCCTGGCGTTGAAGAAATGTGCGTCGCCCAAAACGCCGCCAGTAGCAGTCGCCCCCTCGGGTGCACCGCTGGCACCCGCAGTCAGCAACCCCGAGCCCGCAGGTAATAAACCCATCGGCTACGGCATGACCTTTGGCCTGGCCGCGCTGGAAGACAAGGACCCCAAGGATGTGGCCAGCCTGGAATGTGACGCGGGCGAATCTACGCTGGACCGCCCCTACAAGGGCGGCTGCAATCCCACGGTGGGCGACACGAGCTGCCGCATCGTGCTGCCGCTGTTGTGCATCAAAAAGGGCGACCTGCCCCGGCCCAGTGGCCTGAGCGGCCATGGCTGGACGCGCGGGGAGCTGGCCGCCACGCAGGCGGTGATGGGTGCAACCATTGATTCCGAGATGAAGGCCAATGTGATGTGCGAGCGCGAGCTGGGCTCTGGCTGGCGCATGGCCACCTTTGCTGATGGTGGCAACTACATGGACGACCAGCAATACGACCACGAAGCCCGTGGCGACGTCTGGGGTCTGCAGGGTCGCTTAGGCCCCAACATCGGTGGCAATGGTCGCTACTGGGTGAACTCGCCGGGCCAATCCGCCAACTGCTGGAATTAAATTCAATGCGACTTTCGCGCGTATTCATGGTGGCCGCAGGCCTGTCGTTATTGGTCGCTTCGGCGCAGGCCGAAGTGTTCAAGTGCAAGGGCACCGACGGCAAGGTGGTGTTCAGCGACCACGCCTGCGCCGCGGACCAGACGAGTTCTTCGGTGCCGGGCATCACCAAATCCGCCACGAAACCCGCGCCGCCCGTGGAGCCTGCGACGGCCCTGGAGCAGGCCAAGCGCCAGCAAGTGCAGGCCGGGCTCAGCCCTGAATGCCAGGCGTTGGGTGATAAGGCGTCCCAGTTGTTGCGCTCAGAGGCCGGGCTGGAAGAGATCAAGCGGGCGGTGTCAGAGTTTGAAGGACGCTGTGGCGACCAGGTGGAGAAAGCCTGGCGTGCCTCCGGGCAGGCCCGACCCACCGGCAAACTCGATGCCGCCAGCTGCCGTGTGCTGCGCCAGGTGCGCGATGATGCCAAGGCCAGGCTGTCCAAAATGACTGACAAGGAAAAGATGGAATACGTCAAACTGCAAAACGAGGTGTCCGTTGCCTGCCCCTAACCTGAACCACCGCGAGGTGTTGGCCCAAGCGTTGCCGACCCTGGGCTTGTCGCTGGATGACGCGCAGATCACCGCACTGTTGGACTACCTGGCGCTGATCGCCAAGTGGACCAAGGTCTACAACCTGACCGCGGTGCGTGACCCCGACGAGATGCTGACCCACCACCTGCTGGACAGCCTGGCCGTCATCGTGCCTTTGCAAACACAACTGGCTGCGCTGGTGGAGCAGGGCGTGGTGGGCGACAAGCCACGTTTGTTGGATGTAGGTTCGGGTGCCGGGTTGCCCGGCATCGTCATTGCCATTTGCTGTCCGCACATCACGGTGCACTGTGTGGACACGGTGGCCAAGAAGGCCGCCTTTATCCAGCAGGTGGCGGTGACCTTGAAGCTGCCCAATCTGCGTGGTATCCATGCACGGGTGGAAAGTTTGACCGAGCCGTACGACGTGGTGAGTTCGCGTGCCTTTGCTTCGCTGGTGGATTTCACGAACTGGTCGGAGAAGGCGTTGGCGGGGCAGGGGGTGTGGATGGGGATGAAGGGTAAGCATCCGGCGGAGGAGATGGCTGCGTTGCCTGCTTCTGTGGAAGTGTTTCACGTGGAACAACTGGCTGTGCCGGGGTTGGATGCGGAGCGGTGCATTATTTGGATGCGGGCCTCTTCTTAATACCGACTCCTCGCCAACACTGCTCCTGGATCAGGCGTGTCGGGTACTCCCCTTCGCGAATGTCCCCCGGCCCGTGAGGGGCCTCCTCCTTTATTTCGCTGCGGAGAGCACCCAACCCACCTAATCCTACGAAGCGTGGGTAGGCCAATGTCTTTTGATTTCCCTGTGCGCGCCACCTTTTCAGCAGCAGGTGTGGGGTGTGCGTTTTGCGCAGGTAAAGGAGGAGGGCCCTCACGGCCCGGGGGACACGGAGCAAAACGTGCACCCCGCGCCTGATGCGTACGAGCGAGGTGTCTCAAACGAACGGGCACCACAAAAATGGATCACCAACAATCCAACGTAAACTCAGCCCTTCCCCTGAAAGAAAACCACCATGCTCGGCGTCACCGATTACGGCACTTTTGTCATCACCATCATCGTGTTTCTGGCCATTCCCGGCCCGGGCAATCTGGCGTTGGTGACGTCCACCAGCAAGGGCGGCATTGCGGGTGGGCTGGCGGCTACGCTGGGCGTCATCCTCGGGGACCAAGTGCTGATGTGGTCGGCGGTGGCCGGTGTGGCCGCACTGCTGGCTGCGTATCCCGATGCCTTTCACGCCGTGCAGTGGATGGGTGCTGCGTACCTGGCCTGGTTGGGCTTCAAGATGCTGACCGCCAAACCCGGCGCCGCGCCCATGCTCAACATCAAGGCCGGCCATTACCTGCGCCAAGCCCTGCTCATCACCTTGCTCAATCCCAAGGCCATCCTCTTCTACATGGCCTTCTTCCCGCTGTTTGTGGACCGCGCCAGCCAGCAGGGTCTGGTGACCTATGGCTTCATGGCCGCTACCATCGCCTTCCTCACATTTTTGTACGGCCTGGGCGCCACGCTGCTCACGCACTTTCTGGCCGAGCGTATGCGCGCCAACCCTAAGATTGGCCGCGTTCTGGAAAAAGTCGCGGGCCTGTTCCTGGTCGGTTTTGGCATCAAGCTGGCCCTGCAGTCGCGCTGAGCGCCTGCCTCCCTCTGCTCCGGTTTTCTAGTCTCTTCACGTAAAGCGCTCTATGGCCAAAATTTTCTGCGTTGCCAACCAAAAGGGTGGCGTTGGCAAGACCACCACCACGGTCAACCTGGCGGCGGGTTTGGCCAAGGTGGGGCAGCGCGTGCTGATGATTGACCTGGACCCACAGGGCAACGCCACCATGGGTTCGGGTGTGGACAAGCGCAAACTGGAGCTGACCATTTACGACGTGCTGCTCGAATCCGCCTCGGTGGCCGAGGCGCGCACCACGAGCGAGAAGCTCATCGAAGGCGGCTGCGGCTACGACATCTTGGGCGCCAACCGCGAACTGGCCGGTGCCGAGGTGGAGCTGGTGGAAGTGGAGCGCCGCGAAAAGCGCCTCAAGCAGGCATTGGCCGTGGTCGATGCCGAGTACGACTTTGTGCTGATCGACTGCCCGCCGTCGTTGAGCATGCTGACCTTGAACGGCCTGTGCTGTGCCCACGGCGTCATTGTGCCCATGCAGTGCGAATACTTTGCGCTCGAAGGCCTGACCGATCTGGTCAACACCATCAAGCAGGTCAAGGCCAACCTCAACGACGATCTGCAAATCATCGGCTTGCTGCGCGTCATGTTCGATCCGCGCATCACGCTGCAGCAGAACGTTAGCGACCAACTCAAAGCGCATTTTGACGACAAGGTGTTCAACACCGTGATTCCACGCAATGTGCGCCTGGCCGAAGCGCCCAGCTACGGTGTGCCCGGCGTGGTGTTCGACCCCAACTCCAAGGGCGCGCAGGCCTTCGTCACCTTCGCGCAAGAGATGGTGGACCGCATCCAGGCCATGTGACGCAGTTTTTAAGCCAAATAGGCCTCTAGTCCCCGTCAATATTGCGCAAATAGCTCCTGAATTCATAGCAAACCATGTCCGCTCCCACCGTCCTCATCCTGCCCGGCTGGCAAAACTCCGGTGCCGCCCACTGGCAGAGCCGCTGGGAAGCGCTGCATGGCTACACGCGCGTGCAGCAGCACGACTGGATGCAGCCGCTGCGCGGCGACTGGATGATGCAGCTGGAAGAGGCCGTGCTCGCCGCGCCCACGCCCGTGGTGCTGGTGGCGCACAGCCTGGGCTGCATGCTTACCGCGGCTTGGGCCCAGCATTCGCAAAACACGCACAAGGTGCAGGCCGCGTTTTTGGTGGCGCCTGGCGACCCCGAGCGTGAAGAGCTGCGCGCTGCACTCAAAAGCTGGTGGCCCATCGTGATGGACAAGCTGCCCTTTGCCGCCGAGCTGCTGGGCAGCCAAAACGACCCGTATTGCAGCTTCGCCCGCGCCCAACAATTTGCCGCCGCCTGGGGTGCCGAGTTTGTGGACTACGGCGCGGCCGGCCACATCAACGCCGACACCGGCTTGGGTGATTGGGCCGATGGCCACGCACGGATGCTTCGCTTGTCCGACGCTGCACTTGGGGCATCGTAAAAGATGAAGCGAGCAGATCGGAAAAACGGCGCTGCAGCCATCAAGGAAATCGCCCAGATGCGGCGACGCGCGAAGACCTGTTTTTGGACTGCCGTATTGATGGTCGGGCCGATCACTCTGACCATGTATCTTTGTTATGGCTGGGAAACGTTTGTTTGGGGATTCCTCGCATTGGGATCGGCTGTGGCGCTGTTTTTCATGATTTTTTTACGGCCCAAGTGCCCATTTTGTGGTGTTGCATTGACCCGAAATAGTGAATATGAAACCGACACTTTGTTTTTACCCAAATGCATTAAGTGCGGGGTCCCGTTTGATGCCACGCTAGAAAAGTAGTCGGCGAATTAGAAGTAAGGAAGAAGAAATATGGTCACGAAGAAACCCAAGGGATTGGGAATGGGACTGGAAGCCTTGCTGGGCCCCAAGGTCAAGGACGCGCCTGCCGGAGACGCAACACCTGCCAACCCAGGCACGCCCAGCACGCTGATGCTGACTGATATGGTGGCCGGCGTCTACCAACCGCGCACGCGCATGGACGAGGGCGCGCTGTACGAGTTGGCTGAGAGCATCAAGGCCCAGGGCATCATGCAGCCCATCCTCGTGCGCCAGCTCGACGAGGCGGACGCGGCCAAGCACATCGGCGATGGCCGCAAAAGGCCCATCTATGAAATCATCGCCGGCGAACGCCGCTTCCGCGCGGCCAAGTTGGCCGGGCTGGACAGCGTGCCCGTGCTGGTGCGCGATGTGCCCAATGAGGCCGCCGCGGCCATGGCGCTCATCGAGAACATTCAGCGTGAAGACTTGAACCCGCTGGAAGAAGCGCAAGGCCTGCAGCGCCTGATCAAGGAGTTTGGCCTCACGCACGAAACCGCGGCCCAGGCCGTGGGCCGTTCGCGCAGCGCTGCATCGAATCTGCTGCGCCTGCTGAACCTGGCCGACCCGGTGCAGACCATGCTGATGGCCGGCGATATCGACATGGGCCACGCGCGTGCGCTGCTGGCGCTGGACCGCGGCACGCAGATCACCGCGGCCAACCAGATCGCCACCAAGAAGATGTCGGTGCGCGAGGCCGAGAGCCTGGTGAAGAAGCTGAGCGCCGAGTTTTCGCTCACGCCGCAAAAGCCGACCAAGGAAAAATCGCGTGACTTGAAACGCGTGGAAGAGGAATTGTCCGACCTGCTCATGGCGCAGGTGGAGGTGGTGGTGAAAAAGCGCGTCAAGCGCCACGGCCGTGTCGAAGAGATGGGCGAGGTGGTGATCCAGTTCGGTTCACTCGACGAACTCAACGGTCTGATCGAGCGCCTGGCACCTGGTGGCAACCGCTAGTTGCTATCAAAAGAAGAGCTGCTGGCGCAGATCCTATAGGGGCTGGAGACTGATTTGACCCCTAAACCCTGGCATCGCTTGAACCCTGCTGCCTGGCCCTGGCCGCTGCCGGCCATCGTGGCATGGGGGCTGAGCTGGACGCTGTTTCGTACGCTGTGGGAGCATGGCTTGGCGCTGCACTGGTCGCTGGCGCTGGCCAGTGCGCTGGGTGTGTTGCTGAGCCTGTGGGGCGCCAGCTGGTGGCGCCGCTTGCTGATCGCGGCGGGTTTTCCGGTGTCGCTGGCGCTTACGCTGGGGCTGGTGGGCGGCAACGCCGTGCCGGCCTGGGCCTGGCTGGTGCCGCTGGCCCTGTTGCTGCTGGTCTACCCCATGAACGCCTGGCGCGATGCGCCGCTGTTTCCCACCCCGCAGAACGCCCTGGCCGAGCTGCCTGCCCACGCGCCACTACGCGCCGGTGCCCAGGTGCTGGACGCCGGCTGCGGTCTGGGCCATGGTCTGCAGGCGCTGCGCCTGGCCTACCCGCAGGCGGTGCTGCATGGCATCGAATGGAGTTGGCCGCTGCGCGCCCTGTGTGCGCTGCGCTGCCCCTGGGCACGTGTGCGACAGGGCGATATCTGGAAAGCCGATTGGTCAGGCTATGACCTGGTGTATCTGTTCCAGCGCCCCGAGAGTATGGGCCGCGCGGTGGACAAGGCGCGCGCCGAGCTGCGCCCCGGCGCCTGGCTGGTGAGCCTGGAATTTGAGGCCACACAGGCCACAACAAGCGCCAGCTGGCGCACGCCCGGTGGCAAAATGGTGTGGCTGTACCGGGCGCCCTTGTCTGCGCCCACAGGAGGAACCGCATGAACCCCGAATCAACCCTGCCCCTGGGCGACGCCGCCGAAGCCCTGCACGCCAGCCGCGTGGTGGTGTTTGCGCTGGCCACATTGGCCGAGCTGCGCGAGTCCGACACCGAGAGCCACATCCTGCGGGTGCAAAACTATGTGCGCCTGCTGTGCGCGGAGCTGCAGAAATTTCCCGCCCATGCCGAGGTGCTGACGCCCGAGTACGTGAACCTGCTGCTGGCCAGTGTGCCCATGTACGACATGGGCTCCGTGGGCATTCCCGACCGCATCCTGCTCAAGCCCGGGCGGCTGACGCCCGAAGAAACCGCCATCATGCGGACCCACACCACGCTGGGCCACGACGCGCTGGCGCGCGCCGAGAAGACGCTGGGCCGCGTGTCACCGCTGCTCACCATCGCCAAGGAAATCACGCTGTGCCATCAGGAAAAGTGGGACGGCTCCGGCTACCCCAAGGGCCTATGGGGCGCGCAGATTCCGCTGTCGGCCCGCATCGTGGCGCTGGCCGATGTGTTTGACGCACTGATCAGCAACAAGGTCTACAAGGACGGCGTGCCGCACGAGAAAGCCGTGGAGATCATCACCCAGGCCCGCGGCAGCCACTTCGACCCCGACATGGTCGACGCCTTCCTGCAGATCCACGACGAGTTCCGTGCCGTCGCCCAGCGCTTTGCCGACTCCGAAGCCGACATGCAGCAGAAGATCGAATACATGGCGAATGCCATTGCCGAGGTGGCGGTGCTGTAAGCCCGCGTTAGACGTTAGAGAGCGAAGATCTTGCCCGGATTCAGGATGTTGTGCGGGTCCAGCGCGCGCTTGATGGTGCGCATCATGTCCACCGCACCAACACCGGTTTCTTCCACCAGAAAACCCTGCTTGTGCAGGCCCACGCCGTGCTCGCCGGTGCAGGTGCCGCCCAGCTTCAGGGCGCGTGCCACCAACTGGTGGTTGAGCTTCTCGGCCAGATCGCGCTCGGCAGGCAGGTTAGGGTCAATCAAATAGCCCATGTGGAAGTTGCCGTCGCCCACGTGGCCGACCAGGAAGTAGGGGATGCCAGCTTCCTGCGCCTCGGTCACGCTGTCCAGCAGCGCGTCGGCCAGGTGCGAGATGGGCACGCAGGCATCGGTGGTGATGGCCTTGCACCCGGGGCGTGACTGCACACCCGCAAAGTAGGCGTTGTGCCGCGCGGTCCACAGGCGGGTGCGTTCCTCGGGTGTCTCGGCCCACTCAAAAGCCGCGCCGCCAAACTCGGCTGCGATGTCCTGCACCGTTTGCACCTGCTCCTTCACGCTGTCGGGCGAACCGTGGAATTCCATCAGCAGCATGGCGCCTTCGCGCAGCGTGAGCTTGGAGTGCGCGTTGACCATGCGGATGGTGTTGGCGTCCAGCAGCTCGCAGCGCGCAATCGGCACACCCAGCTGGATGATCTGGATGGTGGTGTTCACCGCATCGGCTAGGCTGTTGAAAGAGCAGGTGGCCGCCATCACGGCCTCGGGCAAGGGGTAGAGCTTGACGGTCACTTCGGTGATCACGCCCAGCGTGCCCTCGCTGCCCACCAGCAGGCGCGTCAGGTCATAGCCGGCGCTGCTTTTTTTGGCGCGTGTGCCGGTGCGAATCACTTCGCCGCTGGCCGTCACCACTTCCAGCGCCAACACGTTCTCACGCATGGTGCCGTAGCGCACGGCATTCGTGCCGCTGGCGCGCGTGGCGCTCATGCCGCCAATGGTGGCGTCCGCACCGGGGTCAATGGGGAAGAACAGGCCGGTGGATTTGATCTCGTCGTTGAGCTGCTTGCGTGTTACGCCGGGTTGCACCGTCACCGTCAGGTCTTCTGCGTTGATGGACAGCACGGCGTTCATGCGGCTCACGTCCAGGCTGATGCCGCCCTGCACGGCCAGCAGGTGCCCTTCCAGCGACGAACCCACGCCAAAAGGAATCACCGGGACCAAGTACTGCGCCGCCAGTTTCACGGCATCACTCACGTCTACGGTGCTTTGCGCAAACACCACGGCTGCAGGCGGTGGAATGTCAAACGCCGATTCGTCACGCCCGTGTTGCTCGCGTACCACCAAGGCGGTGGAAAACTGTGCGCCAAAGCGAGACTGCAATGCGTCTAGCAGGGCGGATGGCACGGGCCGGGCACGGACTTCGGGAAGCGAAGGGTGGGGAAGAGATGTTGCAGCCATATGACAGTTCCAAGAAAGTACGATGGTCGATCTAATTCCCCCATTGTGCCGCTGGTCAAGCACCAGAAACAGCGGGCAAACGATAGACTACGCCGCTGGCAACACAGGGCCACCACAGGGAGTTCATCGTGAGAGTCGGTCTTTTGGAAGACGAGCAGGACCATGCTGCCGCCACCGTGGGGGTCCTGCAAGAGGCGGGGCACAGCTGCGAAGTGTATGCACAGGGAGAGCGTTTTTTGCGCGCCATCGTGCATGAAACCTATGATGTGCTGATCCTGGACTGGGCCTTGCCCGATATGACGGGCTTGCAGGTCATTGAAGCCATCCGGCAGCGACAAGACACCATTCCCGTGCTGTTTCTCACCAGCTACGACACCGAGCAAGACATCGTGCGGGCCCTGAGCCAAGGTGCCGACGACTACCTGGTCAAACCCCCGCGCAAAGCGGAGTTGCTGGCGCGGTTGACAGCCCTCAAGCGCCGGGTCGACCAGCGCGAGGCCACGGCCGTACTGACCATTCCCCCCTATGTGCTGGACCCGGTCAACAGCTCGTTGCAGTTACAGGGGCAAACCGTGGAACTCACGTTGCGCCAGTTCCAGCTGGCGCTGGTCTTGTTCCGCAACATTGGCAAGCTGCTGTCGCGCGCCTATTTGCTGGAGGCCGTGTGGGGCCTCAGCACCAAGATCCAGACCCGCACTCTGGACATCCACATCAGCCAGTTGCGTACCGCGCTGGACCTGCCCGCCCATGGCTGGCGCATCACTTCTGTTTACGCCCATGGTTACCGCCTTGAACCCCTCGTCTCTTAAACCCACCGCACTCCGCATGGCCCTGGCAGGGCTGCTGCTGGCCTGTGGCTTGCAAGCGCAAGCCAATGAGCCGCTGACCATCACCATTGCCCGGGGAGACACGCTGATCAAGCTGTGTGAACGCTACCTGCGCGAGCCGGGGCAGTGGCCGCAGATCAAGCGCTTGAACCGCATCGCCAAAGACACGCGCCTGCAACCGGGTTTCAGTCTGCGCATTCCCTTTGCGCTGCTGCGCTGGACCGAGCGTTCGGCCGAAGTGGTCCATGTGCAGGGCGTGGTCACGGGTCTGCTATCGGGCACCACCAGCCTGTTGTCGCCGGGTCTGCAGCTCAAGGCGGGTGACAAGTTTGATACGGGGACTGCTGGCACCCTGACGCTGCGCTTGCCCGATGGCGCCACCGTGGTCTTTCCGCCGCGCACGCAAGCTGGGCTGGGGGTGTCGCGCGAGGTCTCGGGTACCGCGGTGCGGGCCACAGCTATCGATTTGCAAACCGGTGCGGCTGACAGCACGGTGCCTGTCCTGAAGGACCCTGCCTCGCGGTTCGAGATTCGCACCCCGCGTGTGGTCACGGCGGTGCGCGGCACGCGTTTCCGCGTGGCGGCAGAGGGCGATACCAGCCACCATGAAGTGCTCTCGGGCGTGGTGGCGGTGGACGGCGCCTCGGGCCACGCCAGCTTGCAGCCCGCACAGGGCCTGCGCGCAGACGGCGGCCAGCTGGGCGCCGTGGTGCCCTTGTTGCCCGCGGCCGACCTCTCGGCCCTGCCACAGCGCATTGAGCGCATCGCGCAAAACCTCAGTCTGCCGCCGCTAGCCGATGCCGTAGCCTGGCGCTGGCAGGTGGCTGAAGACGCCGGCTTTGTGCGCCTGTTGCAAGACGCTCGCACCGCCGAGCCCAGCTGGTTGCTCCAAGGCCTGCCGGACGCTGATTATTTTGTGCGCGTGCGTGCCATCGACGCCCAGGGCCTGGAAGGCCTGGAGGCCCAGAAAGCCTTTGCCCTGCGTGCTCGGCCCGAGCCCCCCGTGCTGATGTCACCAGGGCCGGGCGCCAGCGTGGCCCGCCCCTCCGAGCTGGTGTGGACCCAGCTGGCGAAGGCACCCGCCTACCGGGTGCAAGTGGCCCGCGATGGGCAGTTTGCCGACCTGCTGGCGGACCGTGCGGACGCGCAAGGGGGCAATAACAACCGCCTGGCGATGGACCCCGCGTGGGAACCCGGGACCTACCACTGGCGCGTTGCCACCTTGCGGCCCGACGGCAGCCATGGTCCGTTTGGCGACCCGTCCAGCTTTACCGTGCTGGTGCCTTCGGTGATGGCCGCCCCCGCCGTGAGTGAAAACAACGTGCAGCTCGCCTGGTCGGGCCCGGCGGGTTTTCGCCACCGCGTGCAGGTAGCGCCGACCGATGATTTTGCTCAGCCTGAATACGACGAACAGGTGCCCGGCGCTCGCCTGGACCTGCCCACGCCCGCCGCAGGCGTGCACTATGTGCGCACCCAGGTGGTCCTGCCGGATGGCAGCGCGGGCAGTTGGTCGGATGCGCAGCACTTTGAGGTGCCACGCAAACCACAGTATGGCTGGTGGTTGCTCTTGTTGCTAGCGCCCGCGCTGTGAGCGCACTGTGAAGCGGGGACTGCGGCGTCACCTGCGAGAGCTGGCCATTCTGGCCGTGTTGCTCAGCGCGCTGGTTGTGGGCACCGTGCAGTGGGGCTGGCTGGACCGGGTGGATTTTTGGTTGTACGACACCACGGTTACCCTGTCGAGTCGCCCGGCACCACACGACATCCTCATCCTGTCCATTGACGAAGACAGCCTGTCGCGCTGGGGCCGTTGGCCCTGGTCGCGCCGTGTGCTGGGTAATGCGCTGAACCGCTTGACTGAAGCCGGCGCCGGGCCTGTGTTGCTGGACGTCATCTTCTCGGGTGCGCAGCGCGATGACCCCGGAGCCGACGTGGAACTGGCTGCGGCCATAGGGCGCCATGGTCGCGTAGTGCTGCCAATGTTTATGTCTGACGCGCAGGACGACGCGATATTGCCCGAACCCGGCTTGGTGGCCGCGGCGCGCCTCGGGCATTCACAAGCGCTGGTGGACAGTGATGGTGTGAGCCGGCGTTATATGGCCCAGGAGTTTGCCAACGGCGTGGCCTATCCCCATGTGGCCCAGGTGCTGAGGGACCTGTTTCAGCCGCAAGACAAAAAGACCTTGGTTCAGGGCGGTGCCCGGTTGGCGCCTTTTGCCGGCCCACCGGGGCATTTCGAGCGCCGTTCCTTCACTGCTCTGATGGAGGGGCGCGTGCCCGCCAAGGACATCGAAGGCCGCATCGTGTTGGTTGGTGCCACGGCCACGGGCCTGGGGGACAACCTGATCACCCCGCTAGCAGGGACCAATGGCACCATGCCCGGCGTGGAGTTCATTGCAAATGTGCTGGATGGGCTGCTCCACAACCTGGCGCCCAAGCCCCTGGGCGGTGTGGCGCGCCTGGCCCTGTCGCTGCTGTTTCTGTGGGGCCTGTTGTTGCTGCTATTGGTGACCAGTCCACGCGTCGCCCTGCTCACTACGGCCACAGCCTGTGTGGGCGTAGCGCTGGCCTCCGGTGCATCGCTCAAATGGGGCGGTGTCTGGATACCTCCTGCCGCGCCCATCGCGGCCATGGCGCTGGCCTACCCGCTGTGGAGTTGGCGTCGCCTGGAGGCCAGCCTCAGCGCCCTGACGCGCGAGACGGGGCGCATTGCCACGCTGTCCGAGGTTGGCCGTGCGCGCCCTCTGGCGACCCGCGGGGGCGGATTCTTTGATCCAGTCGAATCACGCATCCACGCGATCAGCCGCGCGGTGGACAACATTGCGGCCGCGCTCACCACCGATGGCAGTGCCCCCGAGGCGCGCCAGCACCGCGAGGACATGATGCGCCATCTGGCGCACGATCTGCGCTCCCCCTTGCTGTCACTGCGCTCCCTGGCAGACAACCTGCGTGCAGACCATGCCGACGATCAGGCCCAGATGCTGGCGCGTGTGGACGCCTGCGCGCGCCGAGCACTGGACCTGTCCGAGCAGTTTTTGTTGATGGGTCGGGCTGAGGCGCTCAACCCGGCCTTGTTTGCCGAGGTGGATCTGGTGCAAATCCTGCACCAGAGTGCCGATGACCTGTGGGAAGACGCCACCGCACAGGGCGGCCGCATTGTGCGGCGCTGTGTGCTGGATTGCGCGCCGGTGCTTGGCGATGCACGGTTGTTGCAACGTGTGCTGCTCAATCTCGGTTGGAATGCCTTGCGCCATGGCCCGCGCACGGGCACCGTCACCCTGTCGTTGGATGCCACCTCACAAGGCTATCTATTGGCGGTGCACGACCAGGGGCCCGGGTTTAAGGATTCAGCCCTGGGCTCCTTGAGCGAGCGCTATGCACAAGGCAGCGCTACGAGCGCGGGCTATGGCCTGGGGCTGGCCCTGGTGCGACAGGTGGCCGACAAGCACCGGATCACTGTGTCTGCCGAGCATCCGTCGCACGGTGGATTCCAGGTGACCTTGCAATGGCACAACGCACGCGCCATTCCATAACGCGTTTCTGAGTTGCCTTTTTTGGTATGGGTTCGTGTGAAATTTTTCACACGGCACAGCCCCTGCCGCATTCCAAATGTAAACAATCCGCAGGCTGCCCCTGAGGTGTGTGTTTTATCGGCGCATCGCTGATAACCTCGCGCCTTCATCGTGTGATGCTATCAAATAAATAGCATTCATGGTTGTTGATTGCCTGAATAAACAGGCCTCAGGGAAAGTAAGCCGTGACGAATTTCAAGCAGTTCTCGACACAACGCGTGCTCCAACGTTTGGCGCTGGCCGTGCTGGGTGTAGCCAGTGCGGGATTGGTGCATGCCGCCAACGTGGACCTCCAGGTATCGCAGTTCACCGATACCCCCGATCCCGCCGTGCGCGGGGGCAACATCACCTACACCATCAAGGTGGAGAACAACGCCGCCGCCACGGCGAACAACGTGGTGGTCACATCGGTGCTGCCGGCCAACACCGCCTTTGTGTCGGTCAGTGACGCCGCTGTGCCGGGTGCCTGCAGCGAGGCCGCAGGCACCGTGACCTGTACCTACGCCACGCTGGCAGGCTCTGCGGCAGGCGGACCAGTGCGCACCATTGCCATGGTGCTCAAGACCACCGGCTCCACCGTGAACACCATCAACCCTTCGGTGGCGGTCACCACCTCGGACACCGACACCAACCCCACCAACAACAGCCTGACGCAGAACACCACCATCGACGATGGTGCCGATTTGTACGCTACCCTCAATGGCGCGCCAGACCCCGTGCAGGGCGGTGCCAATGTCACCTGGACCGTGGACGGTGGCAACAACGGCCCCAACGACGCGAGCAGCGTGCGCGTCCAGATCACGCTGCCCAGCAGCTTCACGTATGTGTCTGCCAGTGGCGGCGGATTCAGCTGTTCCACTGCGGGCAGCCCCGTGGTGGTGACCTGCTCGCGCAGTGCCTTGGCCTCGGGCGCCAGCTTTGCCGGTTTGAACCTGGTAACCACCGTCTCAGGCGTGTCCTCCGGCAACATCCTGCTCGGTGCCGACATCAGTTCCCTTGTGGTCAGCGACCCGGATGCGAGCAACAACGGCCCCACCAAAAGCATCCAGGTGGACCCCGGTGCCGACCTGCGCATCACCCAGGGCGCACCATCACCCACGCCCGGCATTGAAGGCCAGAACGTCACCTTCAGCCTGAACCCCAGCAACCTGGGATCCAGCGCCGCCACCGCGGGTCTGGACGTGACCTACCAGTTGCCCGTTGGCTTCACGTTCGTGTCGTCGTCGGTCAGCAGTGGCAGCGCCACTGGCTGGGGTGCCTGCACCGTGGATGGTGCCAACCTTGTCACCTGCAGCAACACCGGTAGCTATGCCAGTGGCCGCAGCAATACGCTGCAAATTGTGGCCACCCCACCGGTGGTGGGCTCCTCCACGGTCTACAACAACATCACCGCCACCATTGCCCCGCGCGCTGGCTCGCCCAGCGACCCGGTGGCTGGTAACAACACGGCCCAGGTTAACCTGACGGTGGCACCCAACGGGGTGGACCTGTCGTTGACCAAGACCAAGTCGCCCAACCCCGTAGCCGTGGGCGGCACCATCACCAGCATCCTCGCGGTCAGCAATGCGGGGCCGCAGCAAGCCCCATCCGGCGTGATCGAGGTGACCGATGTTCTGGACATTAGCAAGGAAACCTATGCCGGATTTTCCGGCACCAATTGGGCCTGCGTGTTCGCGTCGCCCAACGTCACCTGCACCTACAACGCCACCCTCAACGCGGGAGTGACGCAGAGCGGTGCCAACCGCCTCACCATCCTGACCACGGCGGTGGCGGCGGGCAATGCCACCAACAACGCGACGGTTGCGTGTATCACCGGAGCCTGCCCAGGGGACTGGAACGGTGCCAACAACGGCCCCATCCCCGCCACTGTGGCGGTCACTGCCACGGCCAATTCGCCGGACCTGGTGTTGACCAACACCGCCACCACCGTGGGTGGAACGGCCACCACGCTGGAATTCAACGAGACCACGCTGACCTACACCTTGGGCCTGACCAACCAGCTGGCCTCGCCGATTGCGGCGCAGGACGTGGTGGTCACTTTCGCGATTCCGGGTTTCATCACCGGCACTACGGCCGCGCCCGTGGTGGCCATGGTGCCCAGCTTCACCCACGGCTCTAACGCCACCTTCAACTGCGTGACCAGCGCGGGCGGTACCGTCACCTGCACACAAACCGGTGGCACGCTGCTGGAGCCCGGTGATCTGCTGACCTTCAGCATTCCCGTAGACCGGGCCATGACGGCGGGCACCTACTCCGGCGCCGCCACCACGGCGTCGGCCTTCTCCAGCACCCAGGGCGACCCCAACCGTGCGGACAACACCGCCTTGGTGAGCGTGACCATCGACCCCATTGCCGACGTGCGTATGGTCAGCAAGACCATCACCTCGGCCACCAATGTGGGCACCCAGACTGCACTGGCCGGCACCAACGTCACCTATGCACTGAACTTCCAGAACAGCGGGCCGGACACGGCGCAGACCATCTCGGTGGCCGATGTGTTCACCGTGGGCGCGGGCGATCCGGGTTTTACCTTCATCTCGGCCAGTGGCAGCGGCATATCTTGTTCCGGCCTGACGGCGGGGACGAGCTATGGCACGGGCAACCACACGCTGACCTGCACCCGCGCCAGCATGACCAATGGCGAGTCCCGTTCGGTGGACGTGGTCATTCGCCCCAACTGGAAAACCGGTCAGGTGGCCGGTGTGACCTGGGACATCACCAACACGGCCACCATCTCCACCACCACCCCGGAAAACAGCGCAGGCACCGACAACGGCAACAACAGCCAGAGCGCAACCCTGCATGTGGATGCGGCCCAGCTGGATGCGCTGATCAACAACACCGACAACGTGGACCCGCTGGGCTACGACGCGGTGACCCTGAGCAACAACGACATCACCTACCTGTCGCGTATCACCAACCGCGGGGCCTCACTGGCCACCGGGCTGGGCTTCACGTACACCATGACACCCCCAGCGGGCAAAACCGTTACCTTCCGGGGCGACGGTAGCGCCGCTGGCGTGGCCGCTGCCAACCCCAGTGGCACCGTGGCCGGCAGCATCTGCAACAACGTGGGCAACTCGGTCACCGGCCCGGCCACGCTGACCTTGACCTGTACCTACACCGGCACCAGCAGCGAACTAGCGGCCAACGCGTCCGTCAACCGCTACCTGGTGTTCCGCGTGGGCAGTGCCCCAGCACCCAACGGTGACACGCTGAACACCAATGCCACAGTGTTCACCAACGAAACCGATTCGAATGCGGCGAACAACAGCGAAGCCGAAACCACCTCGGTGCGCGTACGTGCCGACATCACGTTGACCAAGGTGCCTTCGGCCAACCCAGTGCAGCTGCGCCAGCCGTTTGTCTGGACCCTGACCGCCACCAACAACGGCCCGGGCGTGAGCCAGGTCACTTCGTTGACCGATACGCTGCCCACGGGCATGGCCTTTTTCGGTGCCACGCCTTCGTGGACCAAGAGCAGCGGTGGCAGCGGCACCTGTGCCACTGCCGGTCAGGACCTGACGTGCAACTTTGGTGTGCTGGCAGCCAGTGCCACGGTGACCCTGACAGTGCCGGTGCGCATGACGGCCATGCCCGTAGGCGGCACCACGCAAAACTGCGCCAACGTCACCACCAGTGAAGTGGACCCGGCGACCGCCAACAACACGACGGTGTGCAACAACCCGGTGCTGGCTGTGCAAAAGTCGTCGCTGGCGGGTACCGTCTATTCCGACAAGAACAACAACGGCGCCATCAACGCCGGTGAGGGTGGCATCCCCGCCGTCACCGTGACGCTGACGGGCACCGACCTGTACGGCAACGTGGTGAACACGCCTGCCACCACGGCCGCTGATGGCACCTACCTGTTCGACAACCTCTCGCCCGCGGATGCCACTGGCTACACCATCACCGAAACCCAGCCTGCCGGCTACGGCGACGGCCTGGAAACCGTGGGCAGTGTGGCAGGCAGCAGTACGCCAGCGAATGACCAGTTCAAGGTCGTATTGCCTGGCAACACTACAGCCACTGGGTACAACTTTGGCGAAATCGGGGTGTCGCTGTCTGGCAAGGTGTTTGTCGACAACGTCACGGTAAACGGCCAACTGGATGCGGGTGAGCCTGGCATCGGGGGTGTCACCATGACGCTGTCGGGCCTCACGTCTACGGGCGTCAACGTCTGCACCGTGGTGACATGCGTGGTCACCACCGCGGCTGACGGCAGCTGGTCCTACCCGGTGCTGCCGCCTTCCGATGGTGCGGGCTACACCGTGGTGGAAACCCAACCCGCGGCCTACACCGATGGTGGCGACCAGCTGGGCTCTGCCGGTGAAATCGGCGCCCATGTGAACGATCGCTTCACGGTCAACCTCTCGGTGGCCGGAACCCATGGCACGGGCTACAACCTGGGCGAGGTGGCCATCGGCGGTTCCACAGCCAGCCTCAGCGGCCGGGTTTGGTTAGACAAAGACCACGACCGCCGCTACGTGCCCGGCCCCGATGACCTGCCGCAAGCCTCCTGGACGGTGGAACTGCTGAAGAGCGGTGTGGTGGTGGCCAGCCAGCTCACCAGCGCGTCAGGCCAATACAGCTTCCCAGGCCTGGTGCCCGGGTCGGGTTACCAGGTGCGCTTTCGCCACCCCACCACCGGTGCGATATGGGGCAGCGCGGTGCCCAACGAACAGGGCACGGCCTACACCTCGGGCACCCAGGGCGCGGGCAACCCCGCCGGTGCGCAGAACACCGACGGCACCCTGAACAACCTGACCCTGGTGGCGGGCGACAACATCGTTGAGCAAAGCCTGCCGTTGGACCCCGCAGGTGTGGTGTACGACGCTCTCTCGCGCCAGCCTGTGGCTGGTGCTGTGGTGACGGTGTCGGGCCCTGGAGGGTTTAATCCGGCCATTCACCTGGTGGGGGGCATCGCATCGGTCACCACCGGTGCCGACGGCCGCTACCAGTTTCTACTGGTGCCGGGTGCGCCCAATGGCACCTACACCCTGGGCATCACCACCTACCCCGCGGGCTATGTGCAGGCACCGTCATCGTTGATCCCGGTATGCACGAACACGCTGACCGTCAACACCACCGCCGTAGGCCCCAACCCGGCCTTGGTGCAGCCCCTGAATACGGCGCCCGCCGTGGGCATTGCCTCGCACAACCCCGCGGCCTGCCCGGCAAGTACCACTGGCTTTCCGGTGAACAACACGCAGTACTGGTTCAGCCTGTCCATCACGGCTGCGGCCGCACCGTTCTCTGCCAATCTGCTGAACAACCACATTCCACTGGACCCCTCCGCCGCCAATGTGCTGGTCGTGGCCAAGTCTGGCTCCACCAGCACGGTAGAGCTGGGCGACAGCCTGCAGTACACGGTGCAAGTGTTCAACCGAAGCTCCGGTGTGCTCAACAACGTGCGTGTGGTGGACGGCTTGCCCGCAGGCTTTCGCTACATCGCTGGCACTAGCACGCTGGCGGGCACCAAAGTGGCAGACCCTGCCGGTGGTGTGGGTCCCGCACTGACCTATTCGATTGGCAACCTGGCGGCCAACAGCTCGGTGCTGCTGACCTACCGGGTGCGTGTGGCCGTGGGTTCCCAGCAGGGCACTGGCATCAACCGTGCGCAAGCGTTTTCCGGCAGCATGGCGTCCAACGTGGCGCAGTGGAAGGTGCGCGTGACCGGTGGTGTCTTCACCACCGAGGCCTGTGTGCTCGGCAAGGTGTTTGTGGACTGCAACGGCAACCACCTGCAGGACCCGGAAGAACTGGGCGTGCCCGGCGTGCGCCTGTACATGCAGGACGGCACCTACCTAATCTCGGACTCCGAGGGCAAGTACAGCATGTGCAACTTGCCGCCCCGCACCCACGTGCTGACGGTAGACAAGACCACGCTGCCACGCGGCAGTCGGTTGACCACCTCCAGCAACCGCAACGCAGGCGATGCAGGCAGCCTGTTCCTGGACCTGAAGTTCGGCGAGCTGCACCGCGCCGACTTCATTGAAGGCAGCTGTTCCAACAGCGTGCTGGAACAGGTCAAGGCCCGCCGTGCCCAGGGTGAGGTCGCGGTACCGCAGGTAGAAAAAACGGGTGGCCTGCCGCTGCGTTTTGACAGCCAGCCCGCGCTGGCACCCCAGCAAGCCACCGACAGCGCCAACCAGCCGGCCGTCAAGCCCCGCTACCCGGTGCAGACAGATGCCCCGGTGGTGCCCCAGACCGACCACGAACTGAATGTGCCCGTGCCTCTTTTGCCGATGAACCAACAGCCTGAATCTGCAGGAGGTGCCCGTGTCCTGCCTTAAGTCCCCATCCCATTTGACTGGTTTACCCATGTTTCGCAGTTCCATGCTCGCCCTGGCCGTGGTACAGGCCCTGGGTGCCACCTCGGCCCAGGCGCAGGTCGTGGCTACCCCCGGCGCGTCGGTGTTTGCGCAGACCGTGGGGCCCGCCAACTACGCCAGCAACGCCAATGTGGCGCGCATGGTGGTGGAGCTGGACCGCAACGGTGTGCCCGCCGATGGCCAGACGCCGGTCAAGTTCACTCTGCGCTTGCTCAACACAGAGGGCGCCGTGGTGCAGGGCGTGAACTTTGTGACGCTGGAAACCACCGGTGGCCGCCTGCAGCTGCCCGGCGGCCGCACAGACGAACTGGGCCCCGGCCGCATGGACGTAGACCGTGTGACCCCCGGCACCCAGCTGAAAGTGGAGAATGGCGTGGCCGAGTTCTCACTGCTGGCGCCTGCCGACCCCATGGACGTGCGGGTGCGCATCACCGCGGGGCGTGAGGAGGTCAGTGGCGTGGTGAGTTTTCTGCCCGAGCTCCGCGAGATGGTGGCGGCCGGCGTGGTGGAGGGCGTGATCAACCTGGGCAGCATGGCCAGCTCGCAGCTGGCGCAAAGCCGTAGCAGCGATGTGTTCGAGCAGGAGATTCGCCGCTTTGAGCAGCAGTTCAACGACGGCAAGTCCAGCTACGCCTACCGTGCCGCGTTTTTTCTGAAAGGCCGCGTCAAAGGCGACTACCTGTTGACGGCCGCCTATGACTCCGACAAGGACACGCGCGAGCGCATGCTGCGCGACATCCAGCCCGAGCAGATGTACCCGGTGTACGGCGATGCTTCAATGCGCGGGTTTGATGCCAAGTCCACCAGCACCCTGTATGTGCGCATCGACAAAAATAAACACTACGCCCTGTTTGGCGACTTCAACACCGGCGCCGGCTTTTCACAGCTGGCGGGCGGTGGTGGCACGGCCAACCTCAGCAAGCGCCAGCTGGGCAACTTCAGCCGCACCCTGAACGGCCTGCGTCTGCATGGCGAGACGGACCGCTACGTGGCCAATGTCTATGCCTCGCAGGACAACCTCAAGCAGGTGATTGAAGAGTTTCCGGGCCGTGGTGTGTCGGGCCCCTATGCGGTGTCCAACAGCAGCGGCGTGCAGAACAGCGAAAAGGTGGAACTGGTGGTCCGCAACCGCAACCAGCCCGCACAGATCCTCAGTGCCACGCCCATGGTGCGTTTTTCTGACTACACCTTCGAGCCCTTCTCGGGCCGCATTCTGTTCAGCCAGCCCGTTCCCTCGGTGGATGCCAATCTGAACCCGGTGTCTGTGCGCATCACCTACGAGGTGGAGCAGGGCGGCGAGGCCTTCTGGCTCACCGGTGGCGATGGGCAACTGCGCCTGAACAGCCACGTCGAAGTGGGCGGCTCCTGGGTCAACGACAGCAACCCGCTGGCGCCCTTCCAGCTGGGCAGTGCGAACGTGGAGGTGAAGCTGGGCGACAAGACTACCCTGGTGGCCGAAGTCGCACGCACTACCTCCACCGTGAATACCGGCACCGGGGCCAACACCTATGTCACCCCGGCGCTGTCTACCCGGGTGGGCGAGGTCGCAGGCAACGCGGCCCGCGTGGAACTGCAGCACACCGGCAAGGACTGGGACGTGCGTGCCTTTGCCGCCCAAAGCGACGCTGAATTCAACAACCAGGCGGCTTCTTACACCGGTGGGCGCTCGGACAAGGGCGTGCGTGCGCAGGCGGACGTGAACGAGTCGCTGCGCGTGTACGCCGAGGCCTTGCGCGCGGAAGACCGTGTGAGCGGCGCCAGCCGCGAGGGCGGTCAGCTGGGCTTGAGCGTCAAGGCCACCTCTCGGCTGACGGTGGACCTGGGGCTGCGCACCGTGCACGAGGAACTCAGTGGCAACGGCAATGGCCTGAGCGTTCTCACGCCTCTCACCGCCCCGCTGGGCGCCGCCAGTTCCGGCTCGTTGGCCAGTGGTGGCAGCGGTGGCTTCTTCGGGTATGGCAACAGCAACATCAACCCGCAAACCGGCTTGCCCGTGGTGACTAACGGTACGGCCTATGGCACCACCAGCGCCAGCAGCAGCCTGCCGCAGACGCTGGACAACACCTCGGCCCGGCTGGGCCTGTTGTTCCGCGCTACTGACCGTCTGGACCTGCGAGGCGAGGTGGAAGTGGGTGTAGATGGCTACGAACGCCACCGCGAGGCTGTGGGGGTGGACTATCGCCTGGCCGAGCGTACCAAGGCCTATGCACGTGCCGAGTCGCAAACGGGTGTGTCTTCGCTGTACTCCATCAGCCCGTCCGCCCACAGCAATGTGCTGGTGGCAGGGATAGAGACTGGTTACATGGTCGGTGGCCAGGTGTTCAGCGAATACCGGGTGCGCGATGCCGTCAACGCGCAGGACATGGAGCTGGCCTCCGGCGTGCGCAATGTGTGGGACATCTCCGAAGGCCTGCGCCTGAGCAGCAGCGCCGAACGGTTGGAAGTGCTGTCGGGCAGCGGCCAGCGGGCCACGGCCCTGACGGGTGGCGCCGACTGGTCGGCCAACCCGCTGTGGCGCGTCTCGGGCCGCCTGGAATGGCGCACCACCGACTCCACTCCCACGGTGGCCGGCACGGACACCTACCTCACCACGGTGGCCGTGGCCCGCAAGCTGGACCGCGACTGGACCCTGCTGGCACGCAACTACCTGCTGGCCACGGACTACCGGGACCGTGGCGACCTGCTGCAAAACCGCTTCCAGATCGGTGCGGCCTACCGCGACACCGACACCAACCGCATCAACGCGCTGGGGCGCTATGAGTACAAGGTGGAAAGCGACGAGAGCGTGGCCCCGCGCAACTACCGCACTGCCCACATTGTGTCCACCCACGCGGACTACCACCCCGCACGCCCCTGGTGGTGGACGGGCCGGGCCGCTGCCAAGTGGGTCAAGGAAGACATGGGCGGCGTGTCCGACAGCTACGAGGCCTACCTGCTGGGCGGGCGTGTCACCTACGACGTGACCGAGCAATGGAGCGTGGGCCTGATGGCCAATGCGCTGTACAGCCCGCAGGGCAACGCCACCCAGTGGGCGCAAGGCGCCGAGGTCGGCTACCAGGTGGTCACCAACCTCTGGTTGTCGGCCGGGGTGAACTGGAGCGGCTTCTACGACCGCGACCTGTCCGGTTCGGACTACACCCGCCAGGGCATTTACCTGCGCCTGCGCTGGAAGTTTGACGAAGACCTTTTCCGCAGCAGCAAACCCAGCGTGAACCGCACGCTGGACCGGACCCCTTGAGTTGAGAGAGAAACACCATGAAGCTCCATCGCATCCCCCTGAACCTTGCCTTGTGCACCCTCTTGGCGGCCAGCCCGCTGGCGGCGCTGGCCCAAACCCTGAACCCTGCCGCGCAGCGCATCAGCGACACGGCCATTCACGCGGACTACCAAACCTACGAAGCCACGCAGGGCCGCATCAAGGCCCTGAACGATGGGGGCCGCCGGGTGCGTGATTACCACCTGTCCAAGGCCCAGTGCTGGCTGGACGTGTCGTTCCACGAGTACACGCGCAATGACCGCAGCGCCTTCCCCCAGGAGGCGCTGGACCAATCGGTGCGCCTGATTGCGCTGATGGAACAAAAAGCCAGCCCGCTGCCCATGGACACCCCGCTGGTCAATGGCGCCGACAAGCTGCGTCCCGACCTGTGGGAGGCCGCCGAACACTGGAAGACGCGAGACGGCTTCCAGTGCGTGGAACAACGCGTTTCCTGCGCCGAGGTGGAGCTGGTGCATGCCGGCAATGAACACAAACAGCAGGCCTGGCGCCACGCCAAGCCCTATGTCCAGATTGCCGAAGACCTGCTGGCCCAGGCCGAGCAAGAGGCTCAGGCCTGCGTGACTAAACCCGTGGCTCCTGCGGTGGCCGTGCTGCCACCTGCGGTGAAGCCTCCGCAGGCCCTGGAGTTCCAGGCCAATGTGCTGTTCAACCATGACCGCCATCAACGGTCCGAAGCGCGCAAGATGACGCTGGATCGCCTCGATCAAGCGCTGGCCCGTGCCCGCGAGAGCGGTACCCGGCTCCAGCAAATCCAGCTCATCGGCCACGCCGACCGCACCGGCAATGCCGCCTACAACCAGGCCCTGTCGTCCCGCCGTGTGCAGACGGTGAAGCAGTACCTGCTGGATGCCGGCGTAGACGCCGCACTGCTGCACACCGCAGTGAAGGGCGACACCGTGCAGGTCTTGGCCTGCAAGGGCCAGTTCAAGACGCGGGCCGAGGAACTCGAATGCCTGCTGCCCAACCGCCGTGTAGAGGTGAACTTCATCGCCGAGAAGTAAGCCCCCCCCACGTGCGAACCCCCTTGGCTGGCGCGACAATAGCGCCAACCAAGGAGTTTGGACATGGGAAACCGCCTCACACAAATCGCCACCCGCACCGGGGACAACGGCACCACGGGACTGGGTGACAACACCCGCGTATCCAAGGACAGTCTGCGCGTGCACGCCATGGGCGATGTGGACGAACTCAACAGCCACATCGGCTTGCTGCTGTGCGAGCCTATGCCCGAAGGCGTGCGCACGCTGCTGATCGAGATCCAGCACCAGCTCTTCAACCTGGGGGGCGAGCTGTCTATTCCCGGCTACGAGCTGCTCAAGCCCGAGGCCGTGCTGGCGCTGGACGAAGCGCTGGACGAACACAACGAGCACTTGCCACGGCTGCAGGAGTTCATCCTGCCGGCCGGCACGCGCGCCGCAGCGCAGGCCCACGTGTGCCGCACCGTAGCGCGCCGCGCCGAACGCGCCGTAGTGGCGCTGGAAGCGCAAGAGGCGCTGAAGGACACGCCGCGCCAGTACCTGAACCGCCTGTCGGACCTGATGTTTGTGCTGGCGCGTGTGCTCAACCGCTACCGCACCGATGGCACCGCGGGTGACGATGTGTACTGGAAGAGCGAGCGCCTGGCCCAGGCCGATGGTGCGGCCTGAGTCAAGGCAGATTTGCTATTGTTTCAGGAGCTACTCGCGCATATTCCACGGGGGCTAGAGGTCTGAAAGGCTTATAAACCCAGCGCGTTGCGCAGCTGGGTTTGCGCGATGGGCAGCTGCAGTTCTGCGGCGCGCTGCACCACAGGCGCCAGCCGTCGCTGCTTCTTCTCGCCATGGTTCTTGGCGATGTCGGCCAGGCGGTGTTCCAGAAACGGGTTGAGCAGGCGGTCGCGCAGCTCCTCCAGGTACGTGCGGGCCTCGGCACCCGTGCCTTCCGCATCAAACACCGGCAGCACTTCGTCAGCCCAAACCGCCTCCAGCGGCGTGCGCAGTGCGGGTGTCTGCATGGCCTGCACCACGGTCATGTCGGCCGGGCTGCTCAGCTGCTGCCAGCGCTCGGCCAAAAAGGTGTGGCCCAGGTTCAGCAGCCAGAGCTTGCGTTGCTCATAGGCCGCCAGCTGGTCGGTCACGATGAGGGCCGGGTGGGTGCAGGGCAGCACCATGCGCGGCTGGCGCTCTATAGCCCAGAGCGCATAGGGTTCCGCCACCGCGCCGGCCGGCTCCAGGGGGGACGACACAATGCGGTCCACCAGCGAATTGACCCACACGCAGTGCGCCTGCAGGTAGTGGATGAAGGCGGGGTCCGCTCCCCATTCCAGCGCCAGTGTGCTGACGATGGCGCGCAGTGTGTCGCCATTGCGGCTTACCAGTTCGCAGGGGTAGAGCGTAAGCGGCGCCTGGGGCTGGTGTTGCCAGCGGTGGTAGAGCAAGGCCACCAGTTTCGCGGGGTACGCAAACGGCGTGATGCCGGGCGTTTGCAGCAGGGCGGCTGTGTCCCGGGCATCCAGCAAAAAGCCGGTGTCTGCGGTGTTGGAGATGATGACTTGTACCGTAGTGGCCATGGCCTCGCGCAGCCGTGCCCAGTCATGGCGAGCGTGCCACACGGCCTGCACGGCGTTCACTTGCACGGTGTCTTCGATGCGCTGGCCCTGTTGCACGCCACGCAGTTCCACGCGGTAGCCGTGCGCCAGTGCGGCTGCGCGTGCGCTGCTCTGCGGGCTGTCGGTGCTCTGCACGACGGCAATGCCACCCAGCGCCTCGCCTTGGGCCAGGGCCTGCGAGATGAACAGGTCTGCGTGCGCCTGCAGGAAGCGCCCCGTGCCGAACTGGAGAATGGGATAACTCACTGACCCGGTCCCCTCAACACTCGACCAAGGCCTTGACCACGCCTTGGGTGGGGTCTAACAACGTAGCGAACCGGGCGGGTACATCGGCCAGCGGCATGCGATGGGTGTTGAGCGCCGTGGTGGGAATCTGGCCTGCGCGCATGGCATCCAGCACGGTCTCGAAGTCTTCCATGGTGGCGTTGCGGCTGCCCAGCAGCGTGGCTTCGCGCTTGTGGAATTCGGGGTCGGAAAACGTGATGCTGTCGCGCACCACCGACACCATCACATACTTGCCGCCATGGGCAATGAACTGGAAGCCGCGCTCCATGGCCCGGGCGTTGCCGGTGGCGTCAAAAACGACATCGTAAAAATCTCCCTCGGTCAATGCGCGCAACTCCTCCAGGTCGTTGTCACCGATCAGCACCCCCGCATGCGCACCCAGGTGCTGCTTGCAAAACGCCACCCGCTCGGCCCGCGTGTCCAACGCCGTGACCCGGCCACCCCGCAGGCCGGCAAACAGCAGGGCGGCCATGCCGATGGGGCCTGTGCCCACCACCAGCACGCGCTGGCCGGGCTGCACGTCGGCGCGGCGCACGGCGTGGGCGCCAATGGCCAGAAACTCCACCATGGCTGCCTGGTCCAATGACACACCTTCGGCCTTGCGCACAAACTGTGCGGGCACACTGAGGTATTCGGTGAAAGCGCCGTCACGGTGCACGCCCAGTACCTGGATGTTGACGCAGCAATTGGTCTTGCCCTGACGGCAGGCCACGCACTGCCCGCACGACAGGTAGGGCATGACGAAGACGGTGTCACCGTGTTGCAGCGCGCTGCCCGTCGGAGCCTCCTCCACGGTGCCCGCAATCTCGTGGCCCATGACACGTGGATAGGCCAGGTAAGGCTGGTTGCCGGTGAAGATGTGCAGGTCGGTGCCGCACACGCCCACGCGGCGGATGCGCAGTAGCACCTCGTCCTCGGCGCGGGTGGGTGCGGCGCCTTCGATGGCGCGCAGTACGCCGGGGGTTTCGCAGATGACAGTCAGCATAAGGGTCCTTGGGAAATTACAAAGGCAGGGGAGCCGCGGGGTGGACCAGCCCGCGGTCACGCAGCGCCTGCCACAGGGCGGCAGGAATGGGTTGTTCCAGCCAGGCGACGTTTTGTTGCAGCTGGGCGGCGGTGCGGATGCCGGTCACGCAGCTCACCACCGCAGGGTGGGCCAACGGAAACTGCAATGCCGCGGCCTGCAAAGGCACGTCGAATTCTTCACAAACTTGTGCGAGGGCTTGCACACGCGCCACCACGGCCGGTGGTGCCTCAGCGTAGTTGAACTTGGTGTTGCCGGCCAGCACGCCGGAATTGAACGGGCCCGCCGCCACGATGGCGTTGCCCCGGCGCAGGCATTCATCCAGACAGGGGCTCAGGCTCTCCTGCTCCAGCAAGGTGTAGCGGCCGGCGAGCATGGTGCAGTCCAGATCGAACTCCCGCATGCTGTCCATCACCACCTGCCATTCGTTCACGCCCAGGCCTATGGCCCGCGTCATGCCGCTGAGGCGCAGTTCATCCAGGGCACGAAAACCTCCGCCCTGCGTCAGCTGCTGCCAGTAGGGCAGGTGCGCGTTGCCGTGGGTGTCACGGCCAATGTCGTGCACATACAGGATGTCGATGTGGGCCAGACCCAGTCGCTGCTGGCTGTCCTCGAACGAGCGCATCACGCCGCTGTAGCTGTAGTCGTAGTGCGGGCGGAAGGGATAGGGGTTGGCCCAGCCACCGTCACCGGGAGCGATGCTGGCATCGGGACGCAGCAGGCGGCCCACCTTAGTGCTGACCACATACTCGTGGCGCGGGCAGTCGGCCAGCTGGGCGCCCAAGCGGTGTTCGGAGCGGGTGTAGCCGTAATAGGGCGCAGTGTCGAAGTAGCGCACGCCAGCTGCCCAGGCGCTGGCAAAGACGTCCTCCACCTCGCGGGCGCTGGTGGCCCGGTACAGGCCACCCATCTGGGAGCAGCCCAGGCCCAGGGCGGTCAGCCGCAGGTCCACGCGGGGGAGGGTTTTGGAATCCGTGGTGTGCATATGCCCATCCCCCGGCAGCCAGTGCCGGAGGTGTCCTTGGGTTGGTAGAGGTTAGTAGAGAACGTTCTTGGCGGCGGGGGAGTCGATGTTCTTTTTGTTGACCATCAGCACACCAGTGTCGCGGAAGGCGGGCACTTTCTTGCCGGCCACGATTTCTGCCACCGTCTTCACACCCAGGTTGCCCATCTCGAAGGCGCTTTGCACGGCAATCGCTTCGATCGTGCCGTCCTTCACGAAGCCTTGCAGGTCCGAGTTGCCGTCAAAACCGATGGCCACGACTTTGCCTGCCTTGCCGGCTTGGGCCAATGCGCGACCCATGCCAATGGCGGTGGGTTCGTTGGCACCAAAGATGCCCTTCAGGTCGGGGTTGGCGGCCAATACGTCGGTGGTCTGGTTCAGCGCCGTGCCCATCTGTGAGTTGGAATAGAAGGGGCCGACGATCTGCAGCTTGGAGTGCTTCTTGATGTAGTCGGTGAAGCCGCCCACGCGTCCGATTTCGGAGCCCGAGCCCGCGGTGTACGACATGATGGCGATCTTGCCGGTGGTACCGATTTTGTCGATCAATGTCTTGGCGGACATTTCGCCGGCAGTCTTGTTGTCGGTTGCCAGGAATGACTGGTAGTAGGCCTTGCCTGCGTCGGATGCGGCAGAGTCAATCAGCACGACCGGGATCTTGGCTTCCCAGGCTTTTTTGATCGCGGGGATCAGGGCGTCGGGGTCGGAGGGCGCAAGCACAATGCCGGCCACTTTGCGGTTGATGGCGTTTTCCACCAGTGAGACTTGCCCGGCCAGGTCGGTGTCAGAGGCTGCGCCCTGGAAGGTGGCGGTGTAGCCCTTGAGTCCGCCCACGGCGGCGTCGGAGCCCTTCTTCACGTTTTGCCAGAAGTCGGAGTTAGCGGTCTTGACGATGACGGCAATTTCCTTGTCGGCAGCGGCGGCCATCGACGATGCGACGACCAGGGTGGAGGCAATCAGGGTGGTGACGAGTTTTTTCATTTCATTCCTCATGGGTGAGTGTTTATGGAGGTTGTCTCTTGAAGTCCCGGTAAGCCCTGCCGGTAGGGATCATTTGCGATGGCGCATCTGGTCAATCCACACGGCGAGCAGGATGACGACGCCAATCAGAATTTGTTGGGTGAAGGCGGAGACGCCACCCATGTTCAAACCGTTGCGCAGGATGCCGATCACGAACGCGCCAATCACGGTGCCCGACACGGTGCCCACACCGCCGGTGAGCGAGGTGCCACCGATCACCGCGGCAGCAATCGCGTCCAGTTCGTACATCAGGCCTTCGCTGGGTTGGGCGGTTACCAGGCGTGACATCAGCACGCAGCCGGTCAGCCCGGCCAGCAGGCCCGACAGTACATAGGCAAACAGCGTCACGCCCTTGACGTTCACGCCCGAGAGGCGTGCGGCTTCCATGTTGGAGCCAATGGCATAGAGATGGCGCCCGAGCGTGGCACGGTTCAGCAAGATGGACACTGCCACGGCGAGCACCACCATGAGCACCACGGGGTAGGGGATGCCGACAAAGGTCACGTCGGGAAAGCCGTCTTCGCCAATCTTGGCAATGCGAAACAGGGTGCCGTTGCCCAGCTCGGCAAAGCTGTCGCCCAGGCCGCCAATGGCGCGCGCATCGGTGATCTGCAAGGCTACGCCGCGCGCCACCAGCATCATGCCCAGCGTGGCGATAAAGGGCGGCAGCTTGAGCACGGTCACGCACAGGCCGTTGATGAGCCCGCACAGGCCGCCGACCAACAGGCCGGCCAGCATGCCCAGGGGCACAGGTGCGCCGGCCTTCACCAGCATGGCGGCTACCACGCCGGCTAGCGCGAGGATGGCGCCCACCGAGAGGTCAATGCCGCCGGTGATGATCACGCAGGTAGCAGCAATGCCCAGGTAGGCAATCGAGGTCACCTGCAAGGCCACCGTCATGCCGTTGCCCACGCTGAAGAAGGCATTGCTGGTGAAAGAGAAAATCACAATCAGGCCCAGCAAGCTGGCCAACGCGGCAAATTTCTGGAACAGGTCTTTTTGTTGTTCGGTCATAGGTCTACTCGGGGAAAGTCAGAAGAGAGGCGTCAGGAAGAAGAGGGCACGCTGCGGCCCGAGGCGTAGTGCATGACGTCCTCCTGGCTGGTTTCGCGGGTGTTGCGCACGGTGACCAGTCGGCCCTCGTGAAAGACCGCCACGCGGTCCGTCATGCCCATGATTTCGGGCAGCTCGGAGCTGATCATCACGACGCCTATGCCCTGGCTGGCCAGGCGGTCCAGCAGCTGGTAAATGGCGTACTTGGCACCCACGTCGATGCCACGCGTGGGCTCGTCAAAAAACAGCACGCGCGATTCGCGGAATAACCATTTGCTGATCACCAGCTTTTGCTGGTTGCCACCCGAGAGCAGGCGCACCACTTGGTCGCTGCTGGGCGTGCGAATGTCCAGCGCTTCGATGTAGTGGCGTGCGGCTTCCTGCTCCTTGGCAAACTGGATCAGCCCTGCAGCGTTGGAGACGGCTTCCATACGGGCTAGCGTGATGTTTTGCGCCACCGTCATCTTCAGCGCCAGGCCGTCGTGCTTGCGGTCTTCCGACAGGTAGGCCAGGCCGTGGCGCACCGCGTCGCGGGGTGAACGTATCGCGAGCAATTCGTCCCCCAGAAACACCTGGCCCGCGTCGATAGCATCGGCACCAAAAATGGCACGCGCCACCTCGGTGCGGCCCGCCCCCATGAGCCCTGCAAAGCCGAGAATCTCCCCACGCCGCAGCTCGAAGCTCACGTCGTGGAACACGCCCTGGCGCGTCAGTCCCTGCACACGCAGCAGCACGTCCGTGGTGGGCACCGAGCTACGCTTGGGAAATACATCGTCCAGCGAACGCCCCACCATCTTGGCCACGATCTGCTCTACGCTGGTGTCGGCAAAGCGGTCGGTGCTCACATAGCGGCCATCGCGCAGCACGGTCACGCGGTCCACGATCTGCGCCAGCTCGTCCAGCCGGTGCGAGATGTAGACGATGCCCACGCCCGCGCGCTTGAGCTCGTGGATGATGGCGAACAGCTTCTCGGTCTCCGACTCAGTGAGGGAGGAGGTGGGTTCGTCCATGATCAGCACCTGGGCGTTCAGCGACAGTGCCTTGGCAATCTCCACCATCTGCTGTTGCGCCACGGACAGGGTCTTGACCAGCGCGCCTGGCGCAATGTCCACGCCCAGCCGGTCCAGGCACTGCTGGGCATTGCCGCGCAGCGCAGCGCGGTCGATCAGCCAGCCCTTGCGGGGTTCGCGTGCCAGGAAGATGTTTTCAGCCACCGAGAGGTGGGGCACCAGGTTCAGCTCCTGGTGGATGATGGCAATGCCTACGGCCTCGGATTCGGCGGTGGACTGGAACTGGCAAACCTCACCTTGGTAGTGCAGAGCCCCGGCGTCGGGCTGGTACTGGCCGCTGATGACCTTCATCAGGGTGGACTTGCCGGCACCGTTCTCGCCGCACACCGCGTGCACCTCGCCACGTCGCACCTCAAAGCTCACACCGTCCAGTGCCAGCACACCGGGGAAGCGTTTGGTAATGCCCTCCAGGCGCAGCAGCACACCCGCAGCCACCGTGGGGCTGGGTGCGTCGGGACGGACGGGGTCGGACACGGATGGCAGCAATGCAAACTCCTGTGAAGGCGGTCAAAGGCGCAGGACAGGAGGAGGATTTGCAGTCTGCAAATTGGTAAGGCCACCCGACCCAATGCGGTGTATTTGGCCTTACCAAGGTGGGTGGGTGCATTGGTATTTACCCGTGGTTTTGGGTGAAAAGTGGCGCGAAAAGGCGTAAAAAAGGCCTGCGCGAGTGCACAGGCCTGACCACGGCAGTGGGTGGGTCGATGTAGCGGTTTAGCTCAGGACCATTCGCGGCGGTTGTTTTCCACCCATCGTTGCTCCGAGGCCTGCAGGTGCATGCGCACGGCAGTTTGCGCCGCCAGCACGTCGCGGTTTTCCAGGGCGCGCAGGATGGCTTCGTGCTCTTGCAGCGCGGTGGCCCAGGTCTGGCCGGATTCGGAGTGCGCGCTGAGCCGCGCCGCAATGGGGCTATGGCGTTCGTCAAACAACTCGCCCACCAGGCGTTCCAGCACGGCGTTGCCAGTCATGGCGGCAATGGTCTGGTGAAACTGGCGGTCAAACACCAAGGGCGAGCGGTTTTGCGCCATGGCGGCCAGCATGTTGTCCAGAATCTGGCGCAGCGCCGCTAGCGCTTCGGGCGTGGCTCTGGCACAGGCCAGTAGCACGACGGTGCCTTCGATGGCGGCGCGGGCCTGCATGAGTTCGATCGGGCTTTCGCCCATGGTGGCCAGGGCCTGGGGCTTGCGCTGGGCCACGCTGCACACGTACACGCCGGCGCCCATGCGCACCTCCACGCTGCCCTCAATCTCTAGCGCAATCAGCGCTTCGCGCACCGAGGGGCGCGAGACGCCCAGCTGCTGGGCCAGATCTCGCTCGGGCGGCAGGCGCGCGCCGGGGGTGTAGTTGCCCTTGTCAATGAAGGTGCGTATCTGGTCGGCAATTTGTTGGTACAGCCGACGGTTGTCGACCTGTTTGAGTTGGTCCAGCATGAGTCCTCCGCGTGGCGGCAGTTTACGCGACTGCGGGCGTTCTCATGGTTTTGGGCTCCAGTAGGTCAGGCCAATTTGGGTTTTGCTACACTGGCCTTACCAATTTAAGCTATTTGAGGCCTTCCATGCCACCCTCCATTCCCTTGCTGATTCAGCTGAGTGACCTTGACAACGTGGGTGTGGCCCGCAACCCGCTGGCGGCAGGCCAGCCGGTTGACGTGGGGGGCAGTGCTCTGGTGGCGCGCGATGCCATTGCGGCTGGCCACAAGCTGGCGTTGCAGCCGATTGCCAAGGGTGCACGGGTGTTGAAATACGGCCAGACCATCGGTCTCGCCACGCGTGACATCGCCGTGGGCGAGCATGTGCATGTGCACAACGTGGCCATGGTGGCGTCGCAGGCCGAGCATGGCGCGGGCAGTGCCTACGTGCCGGTGGTGCCCAGCGGCGAGCCGGCCACTTTTCAGGGCATCGTGCGGTCAGATGGACGTGTCGCCACGCGCAACTACCTGGGCGTGGTGTCCAGCGTCAACTGCTCAGCCACGGTGTGCCAGCGCATCGCCCAGCATTTCACGCCCGAGGTGTTGCGCGCTTTCCCGAACGTGGATGGTGTGGTGGCCATCACCCACGGTCAGGGCTGTGGCATGGCGAGCACCGGCGAAAGCATGGACGTACTGCGCCGCACGTTGCGCGGCTATGCGGACCAGCCCAACTTTGCGGGCGTGCTGGTCATGGGGTTGGGCTGCGAGGTGAATCAGGTGGCTGGCCTGGTGCAGGGGCTTCCAGATCGGGCGCCAGGGCTGTTTGCCACGTTGAAGATTCAGGAAGCGGGCGGCACGCGCGAAGCCATTGCGGCGGGCATTGCACTGCTGGAGCAAATGCTGCCGATTGCCAACCGCGCCACGCGCGAGCCGGTCAGCGCCCGGCACCTGACAGTGGGTCTGCAGTGCGGCGGCTCGGACGGCTACTCCGGCATCAGTGCGAACCCCGTGTTGGGCGCGGCGGTCGACCTGCTGGTGCGCCAGGGCGGCACGGCCATCCTGTCGGAAACCCCCGAAATCTACGGTGCCGAACACTTGCTGACCGCCCGAGCGGCGTCAAAAGCCGTGGCCGACCAGCTCATGGCACGGCTACAGTGGTGGGAGGCGTATACCCAAACCCACGGCGCCGACATGAACAACAACCCCTCGCCTGGCAACAAGGCCGGAGGCATCACCACGATTCTGGAAAAGTCGCTGGGCGCCGTGGCCAAGGCGGGCAGCACCGGTCTGATGGCGGTGTACGAATACGCCCAGCCCGTGCGTGCGCAGGGCTTGGTGTTCATGGACACGCCGGGCTACGACCCGGTGTCTGCCACGGGCCAGGTGGCGGGTGGCGCCAACCTCATTTGCTTCACCACCGGGCGTGGCTCTACCTACGGTTGCAAGCCCACGCCTTCGCTCAAGCTGGCCACGCATTCAGCGCTGTTCCAGCGCATGCGGCTGGACATGGACTTTGACGCCGGTACCGTGGTGGAAGGCACTCAAACCATTGCCCAGGCCGGGCTGCGGCTGTTCGAGCTCATGCTGGCCACGGCGTCTGGCCAGCCCACCTGCAGCGAGGCCAACGGCCTGGGCGACAACGAGTTTGTGCCCTGGCAGCTCGGGGCCGTAATGTGAGCGCGTTCGACGTATTGACCGTGGGTGAGGCCATGGCCTTGCTGGTGGCGCAAACGCCGGGACCATTGGCAGCGGTAGAGCACTTCAGCCGGGCCAGCGCGGGTGCCGAACTGAATGTGGCCACGGGCCTGGCCCGCCTGGGCTGGCGTGTGGGCTATGTAAGCCGGGTCGGGAAAGACCCGTTTGGCGACTACCTGCTGGCCACGCTGGACCGCGAAGGCATAGACCGCAGCCATGTGCGGGCGGATGCCCGCCACCCCACGGGGTTCATGCTCAAGTCGTGTGAACCCAACGGACGCGACCCGCAGATTGCCTATTTCCGGCAAGGCTCGGCCGCCAGCCATTTGGGGCTGGACGATGTGCCTGCGGAGGGGCTGCAGGGCCTGCGCTGGTTGCACCTCACGGGCATCAGCGTGGCCTTGTCGGACAGCGTGCGCGCGCTGGTGCAGGCGCTGGTGCAGCAGGCACGGGCCGCAGGTGCGGCCGTGTCCTTCGATCCGAATCTGCGGCCGCGTCTGTGGCCCTCGCAAACCGCCATGGTGTCCGGCCTCAATGCCTGGGCCACACAGGCCGATTTGGTCATGCCGGGCCTCTCCGAAGGCCAGCTGCTAACCGGACAGACAACGGCACAGGACGTTGCCAGCTGGTACCTGGACCGGGGCGCCAAGCAGGTCGTCATCAAGCTCGGCCCGCACGGCGCTTATGTGGCCGATGCCACGGGGCGTGCCACGGTGCCGGGCTTTCGGGTGCCGCATGTGGTGGACACGGTGGGGGCGGGTGACGGCTTTGCCGTGGGCGTGCTCAGCGCGCTGCTGGACGGCCAGAGCCTGGCAGATGCGGCGCTGCGCGGCAACGCCATTGGTGCGCGTGTGGTGCAGTTTGTGGGCGATAGCGAGGGGCTGCCGAATCCGGCGCAGCTGGCCCAAGCCTTGGAAGCGCCACGACGCAGTCCCGACGGCGCTTAGCCGCGCTGGGGTTCACGGCGCTTGCCACTATATTGGCAAGCTGCACGTGCATAACCAACCCTGCGAACCCCATGAACCTGCGTTTTGTAGAAGCCTTTTACTGGGTCGCTGCGCTCAAGAGCATCACCCTGGCGGCGGAAAAACTGTTTCTCACCCAATCGGCCATGTCCAGCCGCATAGCCACACTGGAGGATGAATTGGGCGTGCTGCTGCTGGACCGTAGCGGCAAACAGTTTCGGTTGACCGCTGCCGGTACCCGATTCCTGGTGTTTTCCGAAAAGCTGCTTGCCCTGCAGCGTGACGCCAAGGCGGAGATGGGTGCTGGCACCGTGACGGCAGTGGCCCTACGCATTGGGGCCATTGAATCGGTGCTGCACTCCTGGCTGATCCCCTGGTTGGAGAAGATGCGGACCGAACACCCGGGCTTGGAGCTGGAGCTGACCGTGGAAACCACGCCCATCCTGACCGACCAGATCCAGCGCGGTGCCCTGGACATGGTGTTTGCCGCGCTGCCCGCATCGGACGATGGTGTCCGAAATCACACATTGCCCTCCATGGAGATGGTGTTTGTGGGCAACCCTGCGCTGCACAAAAAGAAAAATTACCGCCTTGAAGAGCTGGCAGACATGGAGCTATTGACCTTCCAGAAGGGCTCGCAACCCCATGTCACGCTGCAGGACCTGTTCCGCCAGCACCGACTGGAACCCAAAAAGGTGCACGCTATTTCCTCCATCTCGGCCATGGTCCAGTTGGTCCAAGGGGGGTTTGGCGTGGCCTTGCTGCCGCGCATCGCGGTGCAACGGCTGGCGGGTTACGCCAAGCTCAAGGTGCTCTCGTGTGACACGCCACTCAAGGCCTTGCCCATCTATTTGAGCTATCGCACCGACCCCACAATTTCGACCGTGGAGCTTCTCGTGAAGTCGGCCGTAGTCTTCGCTGGCGGCAAACCGCTGGGGTCGGCAGGCACCAAAAAGGTCAGCAAGGCCGCTGTCAAAACAAACAAAATGGTGCATAAGGGTTAATACTTATCATCGAAAAATTCGATGGCTTAAGCGAAAAATTTCTCGTTTGATACCTCGGCTAGCAGCCGCCACACTCCGCCCCATGTCATCACATCATCATGTTTTACCAGGAGTGTTGGAATGAAACGATCCATGAAAGTCCGCTTGGCGGCGGTGTTGCTGGGCGCAGGCATCAGCATCGGCGTGCAGGCGCAACAAGAGGTCAAGATCGGGGTGCTGTACCCGTTGACCGGGCCTGGCGCGGCCGTCGGTGCCGAGTTGCGCAGTGCGCTGGAGCTGGCCGCTGACATCATCAATAACGGCGCGCCTGGCGTGCCCGAGCTGCCGCTGTCGGCCGGCAAGGGCCTGCCCAACCTGAAGGGCGCGAAGATCAAGCTGGTGTTTGCCGACCACCAGGCCAACCCGCAGACTGGCGCGTCGGAAGCCGAGCGCCTGATCACCCAGGAAAAAGTGGTCGCCCTGGTGGGTGCCTACAACAGCGCCGTGACCGCCACGGCCAGCCAGATTGCTGAGCGCGCCGGTGTGCCCTTTCTGAACCCCGAGTCTTCATCCGCATCGCTGACGCAGCGCAACTTCAAGTGGTTCTTCCGCACCACGCCGCATGACGACCTGTTTGTGCACAACGCCTTTGAGTTTTTGAAGGAGCTGGAAGCCAAGAAGGGCATCAAGCCCGCCGTGGTGGCTTCCCTGAACGAGAACGGCCTGTGGGGCACCGAGACCACCAAGCTGCAGACCAAGCTGGCCCCCGAGTACAAGCTCAACATCGCTAAGCAGGTGATGTACCCGGCCAAGACCACGCAGCTGACCTCCGAGGTGCAGACGCTGAAGGCCGCCAACCCGAACCTGGTACTGCAGTCGTCCTATACCGCCGATGCCATCCTCTCGATCAAGACCTACAAGGAATTGGGATTTTTGCCGGACATGATTCTGGCGAACAACGCGGGCTTTACCGACACCGACTTCGTCAAGACCCTGGGCAAGGACGCGGACTACGTGATCACCCGCGAAGTCTGGGCGCTGGACCTGGCCTCGCGCAACCCGCTTATCAAGCAGGTGAACGATTTGTTCAACAGTCGCTACAAGATCAACTTCACCGGCAACTCTTCGCGCACCTTCACCGGGCTGATGGTGATGGCCGATGCGATCAACCGCGCCGGCTCCACCGAGCCTGAAGCCATCCGCCAGGCGCTAGTGGCCACCGACATGCCGGGCAACAAACTCATCATGCCCTGGAAGGGTGTGAAGTTCGATGCCACCGGCCAGAACACCCTGGGCCAAGGCATCCTGACGCAGATCATCGACGGCAAGTACCACACGGTGTGGCCTTTCAACCTGGCCTCGCGCGAGGTGGTGTGGCCCATGCCCAAGTGGGACCAGCGCAAGTAAGCGCGCAACCCGCGCCCCAGGCCTTTGCCCTGATTTGAAAGAGAAAAATGACCACGGACATTCTGTTGCAGACGCTGGCCTCGGGCATCCTGATCGGACTGATCTACGCCCTGGTGGCGATCGGTCTGACCATGATCTTTGGCGTCATGGACATCGTGAACTTTGCGCACGGCGAGTTCCTCATGCTGGGCATGTACTCGGCCTTCTGGATGTTCTCGCTGTATGCGTTGGACCCGCTGCTCACGTTGCCCCTGACGGTGCTCATGCTGTTTGCATTTGGGGTGTTGCTCTACAAGCTGGTGATTGTGCGCATTGTCAATGCACCCATGCTGTCGCAGATCTTTACGACCTTCGGCATCATGATCTTGTTGCGTGGCGTGGCCCAGTTCCTCTGGAAACCAGATTTCCGCTCCATTGAAAACTCGTCGGTCAGCGGCTCGGTCAAGCTGTTGGGCATCCAGCTTGGTACTCCGCAGCTCGTGGCCGGTTTGGGCGCCATCGTGGTCACAGGGCTGGTCTATTTCTTCTTGAACCGCACCCGCCTGGGCGCCGCACTGGAAGCCACGGCCTCTGACAAGGAAGCCGCACGGCTGATGGGTATCGACTCCCACAAGATGTTCTCGCTCGCTTGGGGCATTGGCGCAGCCTGTGCCGGTGCCGCAGGTGGCTTGCTGGCTACTTTTTTTCCCATCTTCCCCGACGTGGGGGCCAGCTTCATTCTGCTGGCCTTTGTGGTGGTCAACCTGGGCGGCTTTGGCAGTGTCACGGGTGCCTTCTGGGCCGGCATTCTGGTCGGCGTGATCGAGGTCATGGGTGGCTTGCTGCTCGGGCCGCAGTACAAGACCGCCATCGTGCTGGTGCTGTTCCTGGGCGTGCTGATGTTCCGCCCGCAGGGCCTCATGGGCAAGGCATGAAACACATGAAACCTCTTCTCTTTCTTCTGCTCGCCATTGCGACGGCGCTGGCGGTGCCCGCACTCGTGGATGCCTCTCACCTCAACACCGTGATCCTGGTGCTCATGGCCGCCCAGCTGGGTGTGTCGTGGAACCTGGTGGGCGGCTACGCCGGTCAGGTGTCTCTGGGCCACGCTGCGTTCTACGGGCTGGGTGCCTACACCTCCACCGTGCTGCTGATCAACTTCGGCCTCAACCCCTGGCTGGGTGTGCTGGCCGGTGGTGTGGTGGCAGTACTGCTGAGCCTGGCGTTTGGCTGGTCGTGCTTCCGGCTCAAGGGCCACTACTTCGCCATGGCCACGATTGCCGTGGCCGAGCTGGTGCAGATCTTCTTCACCGAGTGGGAATATGGCGGTGCCGCTGTGGGCCTGTATGTGCCCATGGACAAGCAGGGCTGGCTGTGGATGAACTTCGCCACCAAGCTGCCCTACTACTGGCTGGCCCTGGGCCTGCTGCTGCTGACGCTGGCGGCCAACTGGTGGATCGAGCGCAGCTACCTGGGCTACTACTTCCGCGCCATCAAGGACGAGCCCGATGCGGCCCGCAGCATCGGCATCAACATCGCCCGCTACAAGCAGGTGGCCTTGTCGGTCAGCGCCTTCTTCACCGCACTGGGTGGCAGCCTGTATGCGCAGAAAGAGCTCTACATCGATCCCAACTCCGTGCTCTCCACCGCCCTGTCGGTGAAGATGGCGCTGGTGGCGATTCTGGGGGGCGTGGGCACCTTGCTCGGCCCGGTGGTGGGTGCGGTCATCCTTACCAGCATCGAGGAGTTCTCACGCATTCTGTTCGGCGGCAGCGGGCGCGGCACCGACGTCATCATCTACGCCAGTCTGATCATCGGCGTGGCAGTGTTCTACCCCACAGGCATCCTGGGCTGGTGGACTGCGCGCAAGGAGCGCCACGCCGCCCGTGCTGATGCGTCGCGCCAGATTGCGGCGCACGCGGCCTCGGCCAGCAAGGAAGGTGTATGAGCCTGCTCCAAGTCAACCAAGTCAGCAAACGCTTTGGTGGTCTGACCGCCAACCAGGATGTTTCGTTCAGTGTGGACGCGGGCACCGTGGTGGGTTTGATAGGGCCCAACGGTGCGGGCAAGACCACCATGTTCAACTGCGTGGCGGGCTACTACGTGCCCAGTGCCGGCAGCATCACACTGGACGGCCGCAACATCGGAGGCCTGCCGCCCGAGGCCTGTGCCCGTGCCGGTGTGGGCCGCACTTTCCAGGTGGCGCGCACCTTCACCAGCATGACGGCCTGCGAGAACGTGATGGCCGCGGCCATGCTGCTGCAGCACAACGTGGCCAAGGCGCGCAAGGCGGCCGTGGAGTGGCTGGCCTTTGCCAATCTGCAGCGCTTTGCCGACAAGCCTGCCGCCAGCATGACCATCAGCGAACAGCGCCGCCTGGCCGTGGCCCGGGCGCTGGCCATCGAACCCAAGATCTTGCTGATGGACGAGGTGATGGCGGGTCTGAACCCGTCTGAAGTGCGCGAGGCGGTGGACGTGGTGCTGAAGATCCGCGACCGCGGTATTGCCTGCCTGATCGTCGAGCATGTGCTCGAAGGCATCATGCCGATTGCTGACAAGATTGTGGTGCTGGACCGCGGCATGAAGATCGCCGAAGGCACGCCCCAACAGGTGTCGAACGACCCTGTGGTGCTCACCGCCTACCTGGGAGACTGATGATGCTGGAAATCACCAACCTCAAAGTCTGCTACGACGACGTGCTGGCCATCTCCGATGTCAGCCTGAAAGTCGAGCCCGGCAAGATCGTGGCCATGGTCGGCGGCAATGGCAATGGCAAGTCCACCACGTTGCGTGCGGTGGCGGGCTTGAATGCCGCGGCTGCCGGCAGCATCACCTTCAACGGCCAAGCCATCCACCGCATGCCCGCCCACCAGCGCGTGCCGCTGGGCCTGTCGCTGGTGCCCGAGGGGCGCCGCCTGTTCCCCGGGCTCACGGTGCTGCGCAACCTGGAGCTAGGCGCCTACACGCGCCAGGACAAGCACGAGGTGCAAAACAGCACCGAGGAAATGCTCACGCTGTTCCCCATCCTCAAGGAGCGCGCCACGCAGCTGGCCGGCACCATGAGCGGTGGCGAGCAGCAGATGCTGGCGATTGCCCGCGGCCTCATGGCCCGCCCCAAGCTGCTCATGCTGGACGAGCCCTCCTGGGGCATCGCGCCCAAGTTTGTGACCAAGGTGCTGGACGTGATCCAGCAGGTCAACGCCACGGGTGTGTCCATCCTGCTGGTGGAGCAGAACCTGCAGAAGGCCTTGGGCATTGCCCACTATGGTTACGTGATCCAGACCGGGCGCATCGTGATGCAGGGCAGTGGCCAGGACCTGCTGAACGACGAGCGCGTCAAGAAGGCCTACCTCGGCCTGTGAAGCCCCACTTTTGACGAATGGAGTTTTGATGACCACCCCCTTCACCACCCCGTCTGCCGTGCGGCAGGCCAGCCGCAGCGGCAGCTTTGTGCAGCCCACCGCGGGTTGCGCGCCCGGCTTCATCCAGGCCAACATGATGATCGTGCCGCAGGCGCAGGCGTTTGACTTCCTGCTCTTTTGTCAGCGCAACCCCAAGTCCTGTCCGCTGGTGGAGGTGCTGGCGCCGGGCCAGCTGGAACCCGCCTGCGCACCCGGTGCCAACATCGCCACCGACCTGCCCGGCTACCGCGTGTACCGTGATGGCGTGTTCACGGAAGAACGCAGCGACATTGCTGCGCTGTGGCAAGACGACTTCGTGACCTTTCTGATCGGTTGCAGCTTCTCGTTCGAGTCGGCCGTCATCCAGGCGGGCATACCGCTGCGCCATGTGGACCAGGGGCGCAATGTGGCCATGTACCGCACCAACCTGCCGTGCACCCCGGCGGGCATCTTCCAGGGCCCCACGGTGGTCAGCATGCGGCCCATCAAGAGCCGCGATGTGGCCAAGGTGGTGGAGGTGTCGGGCCGCTTTCCGCTCGCCCATGGGACGCCGCTGCACGTGGGCAACCCGCAGGCGCTGGGCATCCAGGACCTGGCGCACCCCGACTATGGCGATGCGGTGGACGTCCTGCCCGACGAGGTGCCGGTGTTCTGGGCCTGCGGGGTCACGCCCCAGGCCGTGGCCCAGGCCAGTGGCCTGCCGCTGTGCATCACCCATGCGCCGGGCAAGATGTTCATCACGGATATCCAGGGCTGAGCGTGTAAGCGGGCACAGTCGCTGGCCGGTGGGCCAGCCCCCTTTAACCCCCGGAGTTCGCCATGAAACACCTTTGGAAAACTGCACTCTGTGCAGTGTTGGTCACGCACGTCCCTGCGCTGCAGGCACAGCCATCTGCACCCACCGTGTGGAAGCTGGCGTCGGGCTACCGCGCCGAGTCCTTCCAGACAGAAAACCTGCTGCAGTTCGCCCGTGATGTAGAGGCCGCCACGCGCCAGCAACTGCGGGTGGAGGTGGCGCCGAATGGCAGCCTGTTCAAGCTGTCCGAGATTCGCCAGGCTGTGGAAGACGGCAAGGTGGAGGCGGGCGAAGCCATCATGACCGGCATGGTGCAAGCCCTGCCGCTGGCCGGGGCCGATGCGATTCCCTTTGTGGTGGGCTCCTACCAGGACGCCCAGCGCCTGTGGCAGCTGCAACGCCCGGTGCTGGAGCGGCAGCTGGCCCAGCGCGGCCTGCGGATTCTGTACGCCGTGCCCTGGCCGCCGCAGGGCTTGTACGCCACGCGGCCCATCAAGACCGCGGGCGATTTCAAGGGCCTGCGCATGCGCACCTACAACCAGACCACGGTGCGTATTGCCGAGATGCTGGGTGCCAGCTCGGTGGACCTGCCCATGGCCGACGTGGGCCCGGCCATCCAGGACGGCCGGGTGGACACCATGATCACCTCGGCGGTGACCGGCGTGGAGAACCAGGTTTGGGGCCCCATCAAGTACTACTACGACATCCGCGCCTGGTTCCCCAAGAACCTGGTGTTTGCCAACGCCAAGAATTTTGACGCGCTGGCCCCTGCTGTGCAGGCGCAGGTGCTGAAGGCCGCCACTGCGGCCGAACAGCGCGGCTGGGCCAGCAGCGAGGCCGAGGCCCGCAAGGCCGTGCAGACCCTGCAAAGCCACGGCATCAAGCTGGACCGCCTGCCCAGTGAGCTGGAGTACGAGCTTCAGCGCATGGGCGAACGTTTTTCCCGGGAATGGGTGCGCACTGTGGGCCACGAGGCCAGCGCCATCTTCGTTCCGTATTACTTCCACTAAACCACAGCCGTACGACTATGCAATACCAAAACCCCACCGTGGACACCAAACGCTGGCAATTCTGGATCGACCGGGGCGGCACCTTCACCGACATCGTGGCCAAGCGCCCCGACGGTTCGCTGACCACCCACAAGCTGCTCAGCGAAAACCCAGAGCAGTACAAGGACGCGGCCGTGGCCGGCATCCGCCATTTGCTGGGCCTGCAGCCCGGCGAGCCGGTGACGCCGGAGTTGGTGGAATGCGTGAAGATGGGTACCACCGTGGCTACCAATGCGCTGCTGGAGCGCCGCGGCGAACCCACGCTGCTGGTGACCACCCGCGGCTTCCGCGACGCGCTGCGCATCGCCTACCAGAACCGCCCGCGCCTGTTCGACCGCCACATCGTGCTGCCCGAGCTGCTGTACAGCGCGGTGGTGGAGGCGCAGGAGCGCATGGGTGCACAAGGTGAATTGGTCCAGGTGTTGGATGAGGCGCTATTAAAACAGGAGCTGCTCGCGCAATACCAACGGGGGCTGCGCAGTGTTGCGATCGTATTCATGCACGGCTACCGGTTCACCGCGCATGAGCAGGCCGCCAAGCGCCTGGCAGCTGAGGTGGGCTTCACGCAGATCAGTACCTCGCACGAGACCAGCCCGATGATGAAGTTTGTGAGCCGGGGTGACACGACGGTGGTGGATGCCTATCTGTCGCCCATCCTGCGCCGCTATGTCGAGCAGGTGGCGCACGAGATGCCGGGCGTGAAGCTGTTCTTCATGCAGTCCTCGGGCGGGCTGACGGATGCCAATGTATTCCAGGGCAAGGACGCCATCCTCAGCGGTCCGGCCGGCGGCATTGTGGGCATGGCACGCACCGCGGCCATTGCCGGGCATGAGAAGGTGATTGGCTTTGACATGGGCGGCACCAGCACCGACGTGAGCCACTACGCCGGCGCCTTCGAGCGCGAGTTCGAAACCCAGGTGGCCGGTGTGCGCATGCGGGCGCCCATGATGAGCATCCATACCGTGGCGGCTGGCGGCGGCTCGCTGCTGAAGTTCGACGGCGAACGCTTCCGCGTGGGGCCGCAGAGCGCAGGTGCCAACCCTGGCCCGGCCAGCTACCGGCGCGGCGGCACGCTGGCCGTGACCGATGCCAATGTGATGCTGGGCAAGGTGCAACCGCGCTACTTCCCCAAGGTGTTTGGCCCGAACGCCAACGAGGCGCTGAGCCTGGAGGCCGTGCAAGCCCAGTTCGCCGTGCTGGCCGACCAGACCGGCCGCCAGTCCGAGGAAGTGGCGGAGGGCTTTATCGACATCGCCGTGCAGCAGATGGCCAATGCGATCAAGAAGATCTCGGTGGCGCGCGGCTACGACGTGACGCGTTACACGCTGCAGTGCTTTGGCGGTGCCGGTGGCCAGCATGCGTGTCTGGTGGCCGACGCGCTGGGCATGACGCAGGTGTTTGTGCACCCGCTGGCCGGCGTGCTCAGCGCCTACGGCATGGGCCTGGCGGACCAGAACGTGATCCGCGAGCAGGCGGTGGAGCTGGCCTTGCAGGAGTCCAACCTGCTGAGCATCACCGCGCGGCTGCAGGTGCTGGCCGGCGCGGCCGAGGCCGAGCTGCAGCGCCAGCAGGTCAGCGCCGGCGCCATCCGCACCCAGCGCCGCGTGCATGTGCGCTATGACGGTAGCGACACCGCACTGGTCGTACCCTTCGGCACGGTGGCGCAGATCCAGGCCGGCTTTGAAGAGGCCTACCGCCAGCGCTTTGCTTTCCTCATGCAGGGCAAGTCATTGGTGGTGGAGGCCGTGTCGGTGGAGTCGGTGGTGGCGGGTGACGCGCCCGCCGAGCCGCGCCACACGCTGCAGGCAAGCCGCCCGGTGCCCAGCCGCGAGACGGTGCGCATGTACTCGGGCGGCCAGTGGCACGACGCGCTGCTGGTGGTGCGTGAGGATCTGCGCCCTGGTGACCAGATTCCCGGCCCGGCCATCATTGCCGAGAAAAACGCCACCACCGTGGTGGAGCCCGGTTGGACCGCCCGTGTGACGGCATTTGACCATCTGGCCCTGGAGCGCATTGCGCAACGCGCTATCAAATTCGCAGCAGGTACCACGGTGGACCCGGTGCTGCTGGAGGTGTTCAACAACCTGTTCATGAACATTGCCGAGCAGATGGGCCTGCAGCTGCAGAACACCGCCTACTCGGTGAACATCAAGGAGCGGCTGGACTTCAGCTGCGCGCTGTTTGATGCCGACGGCAACCTGATCGCCAACGCACCGCACATGCCGGTGCACTTGGGGTCAATGGGCGAGAGCATCAAGACCGTGATGCGCGAGAACGCCGACACCATGCGGCCCGGCGATGTGTATGCGCTCAACGACCCTTACCACGGTGGCACGCACCTGCCCGATGTGACGGTGATTACGCCTGTCTACCTGGATGGCCAGGTGGCCTTCTATGTGGGTAGCCGCGGCCACCATGCCGACATCGGCGGCACCACGCCTGGCTCCATGCCGCCGTTCTCCACCCGCATCGAGGAGGAGGGCGTGCAGATCAACAACTTCAAGCTGGTGGATGGCGGTGTGCTGCGCGAGGCCGAAATGGTGGCGCTGCTGCAAAGCGGTGAGTTCCCAAGCCGCAACCCGGCGCAGAACCTAGCCGACATGCGGGCCCAGATCGCCGCCAACGAGAAGGGCGTGCAAGAGCTGCGCCGCATGGTAGCGCAGTACAGCCTGCCCGTGGTGCAAGCCTATATGCGCCATGTGCAGGACAACGCCGAAGAATCGGTGCGCCGCGTGATCTCGCGCCTGAAGGATGGCCAGTTCACCCTGCCGCTGGACAATGGCGCGCAGATCCAGGTGGCCATCCGCGTGGACGCGGCCAGCCGCAGTGCCGAGGTGGATTTCACCGGCACCAGCCCGCAGCAGGTCAACAACTTCAACGCGCCCACCGCGGTGTGCATGGCGGCCGTGCTGTATGTGTTCCGCACCCTGGTGGACGACGACATTCCGCTCAACGCCGGTTGCCTCAAGCCCATCCATGTCATCATCCCGGCTGGCTCCATGCTCAATCCCAACCCGCCGGCCTCGGTGGTGGCGGGCAATGTGGAGACTTCCACCTGCGTGACCAACGCGCTGTTTGGTGCCCTGGGCGTGCTGGCCGGCGGCCAGTGCACCATGAACAACTTCACCTTTGGCAACGCCCGGCACCAGTACTACGAAACCATCAGCGGGGGTAGCGGTGCGGGCGAGGGGTTTGACGGCACCAGTGTGGTCCAGACCCACATGACCAACTCCCGCCTGACGGACCCCGAGGTGTTTGAGTTTCGCTTCCCGGTGCGGTTGGAGAGCTTCGAGATCCAGCCGGGTTCTGGCGGTGCAGGGCGCTGGAAGGGGGGCAACGGCGGTGTGCGCCGGGTACGGTTTTTGGAGCCCATGACCGCTAGCATCCTCAGCAATGGCCGGGTGCACGGCGCCTTTGGCATGGCCGGTGGCCAGCCCGGGCAGGTGGGGCTGAACCGCGTAGTGCGCGCCGACGGCCGGACCGAAGACCTGGGCCACATTGGCCAGGCCGAGATGGCGCCGGGCGACGTGTTCGAAATCCACACGCCGGGGGGGGGCGGGTTTGGTGTTGCGCAGGATTAACGTGGCGCCAGGATGGCCATGGTGATGCGCGAGACGCAGTTCAGCTCGCCTGCATCGTTGCGCATGTCGATCTGCCAGACGTGGGTGGTGCGGCCTATGTGCACCGGCCGTGCCACACCAGTGACCCAGCCGCTCTTCACGCCCTTGAGGTGGTTGGCGTTGATGTCCAGGCCTACCGCGTTATGGTCCGGCGGCGCGGCGAGGTTGGCACCACACGAGCCCAGCGTTTCCGCCAACACCACCGACACGCCACCGTGCAGCAGGCCAAGCGGCTGGTGCGTACGCGAGTCTACCGGCACCCTCGCGACCAAAAAATCATCGCCCACCTCCAGAAACTCGATGCCTAGATGGGGCACGGCCGTGTTCTCGCTGATGCGGGTCAGGATCTCGATAGAAGCCGGTTTTTGCCAAATGCGCATGGGAGTGTTCGCCTGAAGGTGGAGATGGCTTCACTATAAACACGGCCGCGCAGCGGCGCTGTCATCCCCGCGGCAGGGTGCTTTACAAACGGTTGCAAGCTGGTTTCTCACGTTTACGCACTTTTGCCAGCCCGCCACGCTGGCTTTACAGCCCCTCGCCACCATGAAGGCTCATTCACTTTGAGACCTTCTCATGAAAAAACTTCTCCTGACCACGTTCGTACTGGGCTCCATCGCGGCTTCCTCCGCCTTCGCGGCTGGCCCCAATGATCTGTCGGGCTTCAGCATCGGCACCACGGCCGAGTTCTCCCGGGGTGCGTCCAACGCCACCGACGGAACATCTGACACCGGACAGAGTACCGCCCTGGGTCTGCAGGCCCGCTATGACTGGTCTCTGGCCCCCAACTTTGCCTTGGGGCTGGGCGCGTCCTACAGCTCGGGTGTCCACCAGGCTGGTACTTATGCCAGCGGCGCCGCAGCCACCATCAACAACCGGTACTCGCTGGACATCATTCCCACCGTGGCCCTGGCCAACAACTTCCAGCTCTACGGCAAGGTGTCGTCCATCTACGGCGCAGCGTCGGCCGATGACGGTGCCAACACCGCCAACGTACAGGGCGTGGGCTACGGCCTGGGTGTGCGCCAGATGCTGGACAAAAACATGTACTGGCAGGCTGGCTACGACGTGAACCAATTCAGGGACGTGAGCTTCTCCACGGGCACCACCAGCAGCCTGAAGGAAAACGTGCTTTCCATCGGCATTGGCTACAAGTTCTGACGCCAACCGCGCCTTGCGCGGCCCCGGGGGTGAAAATTGGTATAGATTCGCGGTTTCCCGAAAAAGCTTGCTATGACCGAACCCACTCCCCGCCCCGACCTGCCAGACCACCTGTCCATCGACCCGCGCAGCCCCCACCACGTGGCTGCCGTGTTTGAACACGATATTGGCATCCGCTTCAACGACAAGGAGCGCATGGATGTGGAGGAATACTGCATCAGCGAAGGCTGGGTCAAGGTGCCCGCGGGCAAGACCGTGGACCGCAAGGGCAAGCCCCTGCTGATCAAGATCAAGGGCAAGGTCGAGGCGTTTTACCGTTAAGCGACTCGTTGCCGCCAGCCTCACTCAGCGGCGGAACTTGCCCGACGCCGAGATGATGGACAGGTCGGCAAAATCCAGCCCGGTGTGGTCGGTGGGGCTGAAGCTCAGCGTCAGTCCACCCAGGTCAAATTTGCCCAGGGATTCGAGTGCGGCCTGCAGCTTCTCGCGCGTGGGTTTGGGGCCGGCGCGGCGCAGGGCCTCCACCAGCACCTTGGCCGATGCAAAGCCCTCCAGCATGGCGGGGCTCACCTCCAGAATGTCATGGGCCTTGGCCAGTTGTGCGGCCTCTTGCACCAGTGCGTAGTTCAGCGATTGCGGCAGCACCTGGCTCACGATCACGCCGCGCGCGTTGTCACCCAGCAGCTTGACGAAGCCACTGGATGCGTTGTTCGACAGGGTCAAAAACTGCGCGCTGCTGCCCGCGTCTTTCATGGCCTTGATGCCGTCCACCACCGCGGTGCCTGAACCAATCACCATGATGGCCTGCGGCGCCAGCTTGGCCATGGCGGGGGCTATCTGCGTGAAGTCGGGTTTGCTGCGGTCAAACTTGGCCACCGCGGCGGCTGTGAGCTTGGCCGTAGTCAGGCCCTTCTGCGCGCCCTCCAGGCCGTCGGAGCCAAAGCTGTCATCCACGTGCACCACGGCAATGCGCGTCACGCCCACGGCGGCCAGGTGGGCAATGGCCCGCTCGGCTTCGCGCTGGTAGGTGGCACGCACGTTGAACACATGTTTTTTCAACGGCGTGTGCAGCACCATGGCGCCGGTGGAGGGTGCCAGCAGGGGCACACCGTGCTCGTCCAGCAGGGGGATGATGCCTTCGGTGTGGGGCGTGCCACGTGTCATGAACAGCGCCAGCACCTGGCGCTGTTCAATCAACTCGCGCGCATTGGCCGCGGTCAGCTTGGGGTCGAACTTGTCGTCTAGCGTGATGAGCTCGATCTTCTCGCCCCCCACACCGCCCTTGGCGTTGATGGCGTCCAGGTAGAGCTGTGCGCCGAAGCTAGACTCCTTCACCGTGGCGGCCACCGCACCGGTCACCCCCACGGTTTGGCCAATGCGGATTTGCGCCATGGCCGCCACGGTGGCGGTGGCCATGCAGAAGCCCAGAAGGGCAGAGCGAAAGGGGGCCATAGCGCGCTCCTGAAGTAGGGGCTACAACATGCCGAGCATGCGGGGGAACCACAGACTTAGGCCGGGCCAATAGGTCACCACGCCGAGGAAGCCCAGCATGGCCAGCAGCCACGGCCAGACGGCCACCGTCAGCTCGGTAATGCCCATCTTGGTAATGCCCGACGCCACGTACAGGTTCAAGCCCACTGGGGGGTGGCACATGCCTACCTCCATGTTCACCACCATGATAATTCCGAAGTGCACCGGGTCAATACCCAGCTTCATCGCCACCGGGAACAGGATGGGTGCGAAGATCAGCACGATGGAAGAAGGCTCCATGAAGTTGCCCGCCAGTAGCAGGATCACGTTCACTGCCAGCAGGAAGGTGACCATGCCCAGACCGTGGCCCAGCATCCAGTCGGCCAGGGCCTGCGGGATGTTTTCGTTGGTCATGATGAAACTGAACAGTACCGCATTGGTGATGATGTACAGCAGCATGGCCGACATGTTGGCCGAGTTCAGCAGCACACGGGGCACGTCCTTGAGTCGCATGTCCTTGTAAATGAACACAGCCACAAAGAAGGCGTACACGGCGCTCATGGCGGCGGCTTCGGTTGGTGTGAAGATGCCGGTGTAAATACCACCCATCACGATCACGATCAGCAGCAGGCCCCATACCGAGGCACGGAAAGCCTTGGCCCGTTCGCCCCAGGTGGCCTTGGGCAGGCGTGGGTAGTTGAACTTGCGTGCGCGGTACCAGGTCACTCCACCCAGTACACCGGCCAATGCCAGGCCGGGAATCACGCCGGCCATGAACAGAGCGCCCACCGATGTGTTGGTGGCCACCGAGTACATCACCATCACGATCGAGGGCGGGATCAGGATGCCTAAAGCGCCCGAGGTGGTGATAACGCCGGCGCCAAAGCTCTTCGGGAAACCGGACTTCACCATGGCGGGCAGCAGGATGGAGCCAATCGCCACCACGGTGGCCGGGCTGGAGCCCGACACTGCGGCAAACAGGGCGCAACCCAGCACACCCGCCAGGCCCAGGCCACCGTACCAGTGGCCCACCATGCTGGTGGCAAAGTTGATCATGCGCCGTGCCACACCGCCGTGGGTTAGAAAGTTACCCGCCAGGATGAAGAACGGGATCGCCATGATCTCGAACTTCTCGATGCCGGTGAACAGCTTGAGCGCTACCGATTCCAGTGGCACATGCGTGAAGCCGAACAGAAACGTCAGGACCGTGAGGCCCAGCGAGATGGAGATGGGCATGCCCGTGAGCATGAGCACCATCAGCAGGACAAAAATGATGGCTGCGTTCATGCAGTCTCTCCTTCCAGGCCGTCCACATGGCCGTGGTCGTGGTGGGGCAACTCACCGGTTTTCAGAAAATTCACCATGACTTGCAAGAAGCGAAAGCACATCAGGCTGGTACCCAGCGGAATGGCGCTGTAGACCATCCAGGTGGGCCATTCCAGGTCGGGCGTGGTGGGGCCTTCAAACAAGCCGTCCATCGGTTGGCCTAGGAACTTGAAGATGGCATGGTGCGCCCCGTTCTCCCAGACAAAACCCGCACCCAGTGCGGCCACAACGCCCGTGAACAGTGCGCCTGCGGCCAACCCAATCACCACAAACTTGCGGCGGTTGGCATCGCTCAGGCGGTTGATGAGCACATCCACGCCCACGTGAATGCCGGTGCGCACGCCATAGGCCGCGCCAAACTTGGCCATCCACACAAACATGATGATGGTGAGCTCTTGCGCCCAGGTCAGGTTGATGGACAGCAACCAGTCTTGCAGGCCGGGAATGGCCAGCCCGGCGGCATAGCGGTGCAGCACCGCCACAAAAATGATGAGCGTGGCCGCACCCATCAGGAAGGTGACCAGCCACTCTTCCAGGTGATCGAGGAACTTCATGGTGTGCAGCGCTTACAGCTTGGCGGGGTCGAAGCCGGTTTCCTTGTACACCTCGTCCAGCGTTTCCTTGCCCACGCGTTCCGCCATCTTGGCGTGCACAGGCACCAAGGCTTTCTTGAAGGCCATGCGCTCTTCCTTGGTGGGGATGTAGACCACGGTCTTGCCGCTCTTCTTCACGCCTTCCAGCGACGCATCGTTTTCCTCCTGGGCAATCTTGTTGGCATACACAGTGGTCTCTTTCATGGCCTGTTCCAACTGGCCGCGCACATCGGCCGGCAGGCTGTCCCAGAACTTCTTGTTCACGATGACCGCGTAACCCAGGTAGCCGTGGTTGGTAAGGGACAGGTGCTTTTGCACCTCATGCATCTTCTGCGTGTAGAAGTTGGAGATGGGGTTCTCGGTGCCGTCCACCACGCCAGTCTGCAGCGCCTGGTAGACCTCGGAGAATGCCATCACCTGTGGAATGCCGCCCAGAGCACGCACTTCTTCTTCCAGCACCTTGGAGGACTGGATGCGCAGCTTCTTGCCTTTGAGGTCGGCCGGGGTCTTGATGGGGGTATTGGCCGAGAACGACTTGAAGCCGTTGTCCCAGAAAGCCAGACCCTTGATGCCGCGCGGCTCCAGTTTGGCCATCAGGTTGGTGCCTACGGGCCCTGTGGTGACTTTGTGCAGGTCGGCGGTGTCGTCAAAGATGAAGGGGAAGTCAAAGATCTCGAATTCCTTCACACCCAGGGGGCCGAACTTGGCCAGCGACGGGGCGAGCATTTGCACCGCACCGATTTGCAGTGCCTCTAGCTCTTCCTTGTCCTTGTAGAGGGCGCTGTTGGCGTACACCTCCACCTTCACCTTGCCCTTGGTCAGCTCGGCCGCCTTCTTGGCGAAGAATTCCGAGGCCTTGCCCTTGGGCGTATCGGCGGCCACCACGTGGCTGAATTTGATGACGGTTTGGGCGCTCACGGCGCAGCCTGCGGCCAGCAGGGCGCTGGCCAGAATGAGTTTGAGTTTCATGGTGTCTCCTTGTGGAATCAATGTCAAAAACGAACCGGCGAAGGTTAGTCATGACGCCGCAAGGAGGTAACTGTGGCGTTCAACAGCTAGGGTTTACCCGGTCTAGGCTTGGGGCAAGGCCGCGCGCACCGCGTCCAGCCAGGGCTGGCCGATGCGCCGCGCCAGGTCGGCATGCACTGGCATGACGGCGGTTTTGAATCGCAGGCGTTGCGCGGCAGTGGGCGTGTGGATGCGCACGGCGCCGCTGACATGCAGGGCGGCCAGGGCCTTGTCGTTGTGGGCATCGGCAATGTCGTTGCCAAAGGCCAGGGCCTCGCGCAGCGCCTCTTGCACCAGTGCCCGGTCGGCCGCGGGCAGGCCCAGCCAGAAGCGCTGGTGTGCCACCACGGCGTAGCCCAGGTAGCCGTGCTCGGTCAGGCTCAGGTCGCTTTGCACGGCCTGCATGCCCTGGGTGTAAAAGTTGGAGACCGGGTTTTCGGTGCCATCCACCACACCAGTTTCCAGCGCGCGTCGAGTCTCACTGAAGGGCAGGGTGATGGGCCAGGCGCCCAGCGCCCGCATTTGCTGCGCAATCACGCGCGACGACTGCACCCGCATGCGCAGGCCCGCAAAGTGCGCCGGCTCCAGCAGCGGGTGGTTGGCGCTCATGTGCTTGAAGCCGTTGTCAAAGTAGCCCAGTCCCAGCAGCCGTTGGCGGCTCAGCCCTTCCAGCAGGCGCAGGCCCACCGGTCCCTGCGTGATGTGGCGGACATCGGCCACGCTGTTGAACAGGAAGGGCAGGTCAAACAGCTCGAACTCGGGGAAGCCAATGGGACCGAATTTGGACAGCGAGGGTGCCACCATGTCGATCGCGCCCAGCTGCAGTGCCTGCATCTCATCCTGGTCGCCATACAGCCGGCCCTGCGGAAAAATCTGCACACGAATGCGCTGCGCAGTGCGCTCTTCCACCAGGGTGCGAAAACGCTCCAGCGCCATGCCCTTGGGCGTGTCTTGTGTCACCACATGCGACAGGCGAATGGTGGTGCCCGCGGCGGCCCGGCCACGCAGCGGTGTGGCCGCTGCAGCCAGACTGACAGCCGTTTTCAGCCACTGGCGGCGGCACAGATCGGCGGGCGGTGACAGGGCAGGCATGGCCGCTATTATGCGAGTGCACCCCACTTTCCACCCATGCCCGATCACTCACCAGACCCCACCTTCGATTTCGCCCTGCTGCGAAACGACAGCCAGGGCGGCCCTGGACGCAATCCCTGGCCGGGCCTGTGGTTGCTGGGGTTTCTGGCGCTGGTGGTGGCTTCGGTGGTGGCGCTGGTGCTGTACCTGCAGCACTTTGAAACCGAAGAAGATGCGCGCCGCCAGGCGGCTGACGCCCAGTGGTTGGAGCAGAGCGTGCAGTTCCATTTCCGTCGCCTCGAAGAAGACCTGCGCGTAGCGGCGCGGCAGTCGGTGGACGTGCAAGGCGGCCTGCTCTGGCGTGAACCCGGTGTGCTGCTGGACCAGGGCTGGGTGGGTGCCGTGCAGACGCCCGTGCCCTCGCGCTGGCTGGTTGATGAGCGCACCCATGCGCAAAACGCCCAGGCCTTGGCCACCATGCAGGCCACCACGCGCGGCCTGCGCCGCTCGGCCTATGCGGGTCCCATGCTGGAGGCCAATGGCGCCATCACCGACACCGTGTGGCTGGGCGTGCCCTACTTCGAGCGCGGCCAGTTTGTGGGCAACTACGTGGCGGCACTGTCGCTCAACGAGGCGGTGCGTGCGCTGGTGCCAGACTGGTTTGCGAAGGACCACCGCGTGCGGTTGGTGCTGGATGAAGGCGTGCCGTCCGTGGCTCCGGCGGGGCTGCGTCCTTACCGCGCCGCCATGAACCTGGCGGGCTCCGATGTGTTTCTGGAAGTGACCCCGGTGCAGGAGCAACCTGCTACCGTGCCCCGCCTGTTCCTGCTGGTGGCCATGGTGTTTCTGGGGGGCATGCTGGTCAGCCTGTGGGCGCTGCGGCGCGACATTGTGAAACGCCAGCAGGTGCAGGCGCATTTGCAGGCCGAGGTGGCTCTGCGCACGGCCATGGAGAACTCGGTCACCATTGGCTTGCGTGCCTGGGACCTGGGTGGCCGGGTGCTCTATGTGAACGAGGCCTTTTGCCGCATGGTGGGCTATGCGGCACGGGAGCTGGTGGGCGAGTCGGCTCCTATGCCCTACTGGCCACAGGACCATAGCCGCCTGCAGCAGGTACACGACCACATCCTGGAGAAAGGCACACAGGGCCAGGGCATTGAGGTGCAGTTTCAGCACCGCAGCGGCCATCTGATCGACGTGCTGATCCACGAGGCACCGCTGCACGCGGCCGATGGCACGCACCTGGGGTGGATGAGTTCGGTGCTGGACATCAGCGAGCGCAAGCGCGCCCAGCGCCTGGCTGCGCAGCAGCAGGAGCGGCTGGAAGCCACAGGACGCCTGGTGGCTGTAGGCGAAGTGGCGTCCACGCTGGCGCATGAGCTGAACCAGCCGCTGGGCGCGCTGAACAGTTTTGCCACCGGCCTGCTGAACCGCCTGCACGCGGGCAGCATCAGCCCGCAGGAGACGGTGCCTGTGATCACCCGCATGGCGGGCCTGGCCGAGAAGGCCGGGCGCATCATCCAGCGCGTCAACGCGATTGCACGGCGGCGCGAGATTTCGCTGCAGCGGCTGGACCTGGTGGCCGTGCTGCAGCGTGTGGTGCCCGCGGGCGTGGACGCCGTAGGCCCGGTATGGATAGAGGCTGATGAGCTGCTGTTGGAGCACTTGGTGAACAACCTGGTGGGCAATGCGCAGGAGTCTGCGGCCCAGGGCAGCGTGCCTGCGCAAGTGCAGGTGCGTGTGCAGGCCGATGCGGCCCGGCAGGTAGCCGTGCTCAGCGTGGCCGACTCGGGCGCGGGCGTGCACGAGGAAGACCGTGAGCATGTGTTCGAGGCCTTTTACAGCACCAAGGACGGTGGCATGGGCATGGGGCTGGCGATCTGCCGCTCCATCGTCGAGGCGCACCATGGCCGCATTGCCGTGGACCGCGATCCGGTGCTGGGCGGCGCCCGCTTCACGGTAGAGCTGCCCCTGGCGGCACAATACAGGCCCGAGACAGACACCCCATGACCAGCGCAGCCATCCACATCGTTGACGACGATCCCGACGTGCGGGACGGTTTGGCGTGGCTGTTTGACTCGCGCGGCCACAAGGCCGCCACCTGGGACAGTGGCCCGCCGTTCCTGGAGGCCACCAAGGCCCTGCACGGCCAATGGCCGCAGGCCGTCGTGCTGTTGGACATCCGCATGGCGCCCATGACCGGGCTGCAGGTGTTCGAGCAGCTCAAGGCCCAGGCTTGCCCCTGGCCCGTGTTGTTTTTGACCGGCAATGGCGATGTGGGCATGGCCGTGGCGGCCGTGAAAAATGGCGCCTGGGATTTTCTGGAAAAGCCTTTTCAAGACAACGTGCTGGTGGATCGCGTGGAGCAGGCCCTGGCCGCCGCGGCTGCCGATGGCGACGCCAACCAGGAAGCGCACCGCCTGCGCTACGCGCTGGCGTCCCTCAGCCCGCGCGAGCGTGAGGTGCTGGACCAGCTCATCCTGGGCCACTACAACAAGAACATTGCCGATCACCTGGGCATCACCCCGCGCACGGTGGAGTTCCACCGCGCCAACATCTTTGAGAAGATGGGCGTGAGCTCGGCCATTGAACTGGCCCACAAACTGGGCCGTCTGCAGCCCATTGTCAAACCGCAGGCCTAGCGCGGCGCCCGCGGTCCCCGTACAAACCCCAGTGGTGTGACTGGCACGGAACTGGCTAGTATCGACCTATAACTTGACCAATTGGTTAGGTTGTGAGCGATGAATCGGTGGCCGTGACCTATTTTGGTGCGGCCATGACCCAACCCACTGCGTGTCAATGAACCATTCCGAAGCACTGAACGGGCAGCTCGCCCCCCCGCCCGCTGGCACGCCAGCGCGCAAAGCCGTGGAAGTGCGCAATGCCAGCGTGGTCTACCAAACGGCAGACACCCCGGTCCACGCCCTGAGCGACATCTGTTTCGATATCCACGAAGGCGAATTTGTCTCGCTGATCGGCCCCAGCGGCTGCGGCAAAACCACGCTCATGCGCGTGATTGCCGATCTGGAACACATCAGCGCCGGTGAAGTGCTGGTCAACGGCGTGAGCCCGCACGATGCCCGCCTGGCGCGCGCCTATGGCTACGTGTTCCAGGCGCCAGCGCTGTTCCCCTGGCGCAACGTGCTGGCCAATGTGACGCTGCCGCTGCAGATCCAGGGCAAAGGCAAAGCGGAAGCCAAGCGCATCGCCATGGAGCACCTGGAGCGCGTGGGCCTCAAGGGCTTTGAGGGCAAGTACCCCTGGCAGCTCTCGGGCGGCATGCAGCAGCGCGTGTCGATTGCGCGTGCGCTGTCGTTCGAGCCCAAGATTCTGATGATGGACGAGCCCTTTGGCGCGCTAGACGAAATCACGCGCGACCGGCTCAACGAGCAGCTGCAGCAGCTCTGGCAGCGCGAACGCCGCACGGTGGTCTTTGTGACGCACAGCATTGCCGAGGCGGTCTACTTGTCCACCAAGATCGTGGTCATGTCGCCGCGCCCCGGGCGCATCGTCAAGGTGATTGACTCCACGCTGCCGAACGAGCGCCACCTGGGCCTGCGTGACACGCCGGAATTTGTCGCACTGGCCCATGAAGTACGTGAAGCCCTAGCCGATGGCCACCACTAAAACCCTGACGCAACGCATCTTCCACGACTGGCTTCCGGTCGCCGTGGTGTTGCTGGCCGTGGTACTTGCCTGGTACGGCGCGGCCTGGGCGCTGAACGCGCCCGGCGCCATCGAACGTGTGCTGGACGAAGAGGCCGGCTACACGCAGATGGAGCTGTTCGAGGCCACCATGACCATGGAGCGCCCGCTGATGCCCGCGCCCCACCAGGTGGCCATGGACTTCTACGAGAGCCTGACCGAGTGGCCCGTGGACTCGCCCCGCAACCTGATTTACCACGTCGTCGTCACCGGCCAATCCACGCTGTTGGGCTTTGTGATGGGTACGGCGCTGGGGCTGCTGCTGTCAGTGCTCATCGTGCACAGCCGCACGTTGGACAAGGCGCTGCTGCCCTGGATCGTGGCCTCACAAACCGTGCCGGTGCTGGCCATTGCGCCCATCGTGCTGGTGGTGCTGGGCAGCCTGGGCTTTTCGGGCACAGCGCCCAAGGCCTTTATCGCCATGTACCTGTGCTTCTTCCCGGTCACTGTGGCCATGGTGCAGGGCCTGCGTTCGCCGCAGAAGATTGAGACTGAAATGATGCACACCTACGCGGCGTCGCGCTGGCAGTCGCTGTGGTTGCTGCGCTTGCCAGCGGCCTTGCCTTTCCTTTTCCCTGCGCTGCGCGTGGGTGTGGCGGCTGGCCTGGTGGGTGCCATGGTGGCCGAGCTGCCCACGGGTGCGCAGGCCGGCTTGGGTGCGCGCCTGCTCACGGGTTCGTACTACGGGCAGACTGTGCAAATCTGGTCGGCGCTGGTCATGTCGGCCCTGTTGGGCTTGGCGCTCACCGGCATCGTGGCCGGTGTGGAGCGCTTGGTGCTGCGCAGCCGGGGGGGCGTATGACCAACGGTGTGACTCCCCTGTGGTTCTGGCCCGGCATGTTGCTCCTGGCCTTGGTGGCGGGCTACAGCGTGTACCGCATGGCGGCCGTCAATGGCAGCCGCTGGGTGGGCATGGCCACGGCCGCGCTGTTTGGCGTCTGGGTGGTGGTGTTCTGGGAGATTCTGGTGCGCGCGCTTGATGTGCCGCGCGTGCTGCTGCCTGCGCCCAGTCTGGTGATTGGTTCCATTGGCGACCATGCGCCCAAGCTCTGGGGCGACTTTGTGCAGACCGTGGGCAAGGCCGTGCTGATCGGCTGGGCGCTGGGCTGCGGTTTGGGCTTTGCGGTGGCGGTGGCGATTGACCGCATGCCCTTTCTGCAGCGCGGCCTGTTGCCTGTGGCCTCGCTCACCAGTGCCATCCCGCTGGTCGGTGTGGCGCCCATCGCGGTCATGTGGTTTGGCTTTGACTGGCCCTCCAAGGCGGCCGTCGTGGTGCTCATGACCTTCTTCCCCATGCTGGTTTCCACGCTGGCGGGCCTGCAGGCCGCGGGCAAGCTGGAGCGCGAGCTGATGTACAGCTACGCCGCCAGCTATCCGCGCACGCTGCTGGCGCTGCGCCTGCCCGCCGCGCTGCCCTTCATCTTTGGCGCGCTCAAGGTGAATGCCACGTTGGCACTCATTGGCGCCATCGTGGCCGAGTTTTTTGGCTCGCCCACCTCGGGCCTGGGCTTTCGCATCAGCACCGAGGCCGCGCGCATGAACATGCCGCTGGTCTGGGGCGCGATTGTGGTGGCGGCGGTGACCGGTTCGGTGGCCTACGCCTTGCTAGTACAGCTGGAGCGCCGCGCGGCGTTCTGGCATCCCTCAGTGCGCGAAGGGTGAGCCCGCGCTTGGTCTGTGTTGCGTTTTTCCATTAACCCGTAGAAGGAGCTTTCCATGATTCGTTCTTCCCAATGTGCCAAGACCTTGTTGGTCCTGGCGCTGGCCGCTGCCGGCTTTGCCGCACAAGCCGCCGACAAGGTGACTGTGCAGCTCAAGTGGGTGCCGCAAGCCCAGTTTGCCGGCTACTACGTGGCCGCAGCCAAGGGCTTCTACAAAGACGCCGGCCTGGACGTGACCATCAAACCCGGTGGCCCTGACATTGCACCCACGCAAGTGATCGCCGGCAAGCAGGCCGACATCGTGGTGGACTGGATGCCCTCGGCCCTGGCCGCGCGCGAAGCCGGTGTGCCTCTGGTCAACGTGGCCCAGGTGTTCAACCAGTCCGGCCTGATGCTGACTTGCAAAAAGTCCAGCGGCGTGGCCAGCCCCAAAGACTTCAAGGGCAAGACCCTGGGCGTCTGGTACGGTGGCAACGAATACCCCTTCCTCAACTGGATGGGCAAGCTGGGTCTGAAGACCGACTCCGACATCAAGATCCTCAAGCAGGGCTTCAACGTCGACCCGCTGCTGCAAAACCAGGCCGCCTGTATTTCCACCATGATCTACAACGAGTACTGGCAAGTGGTAGACGCCGGTGTGAAGGAAAAAGACCTGGTCACCTTCTTCTATGAAAAAGAAGGCGTGGCCACGCTGGAAGACGGCCTGTATGTGCTGGAAGACAACCTGAAAGACCCTGCCTTTGTCGCCAAGATGGGCAAGTTCCTGAAGGCCACGCTCAAGGGCTGGGACGCCGCGGTGAAAGACCCTGAAGGTGCCGCCAAAGCCGTGGTGGCTGCGGACACATCGGGCAGCGCCAGCCTGAAGGTGCAAAAGCGCCAGATGGAAAACGTGGCCAAGCTGATCACCAATGCCGGCACCAAGAAGATTGGTTACCTGGAACCTGCAGCCTATGAGCGCACCGTCAAGGTGTTGCTGGCCGGTGGCAGCGACCCCGTGATCAAGAAAGACCCAGGCAAGGCTGCGTACTCGCACGCCATCTATGACGCTGCGCAGAAGTAACTGAATAATCGGCGACATGAACCACGTTGCCGATGCTCCCAAGGGCCTCATTCGCCAGACGAATGAGGCCCTGATACTTTCTGCCGCCGAGAAGGTGTTTGCGCGCGCCGGCTTCGGCGGCGCCACCATGGCCGCCATGGCCGAGGCCAGTGGCCTGCCCAAGGCGAACCTGCACTACTACTTTGGCAGCAAGGAAGTGCTGTACCGCGAAGTACTCGCCCGCATCCTCAACGACTGGCTGGTGCCCACACACGGCATCACCGTAGACGCCGACCCCAAGACTGCGCTGTCCCAGTACATCCGCGACAAGATGGAACTGTCTGCCCAGCGACCCGATGGCTCCAAGGTCTGGGCCAATGAGTTGCTGCACGGCGCCCCCGTGGTGAAAAGCCTGCTGGCCAACGAGCTGCGCACTCTGCTGCTGGAAAAAGCAGCCGTGGTGCAAGCCTGGGTGGACGCCGGGCGCATGGCCCAAGTGGATGGCATACACCTGTTCTTCACCATCTGGGCCGCGACCCAGACCTATGCCGACTTTGACGTGCAGATCTGCGCCGTGCTGGAGCAGGAGGCACTGACCCCCAAAGACTTTGAGCGCGCCACCGAGCATGTGGTGTCGCTGATCTTGCGCGGCTGCGGTTTATAAGACAAATAGGCATCTAGCCCGCGTAGATATTGCGCAAGCAGCTATTTAATTCATAGCGAATGAGGCGTGCCAACCCTGTGTGGCAACGCCGACCAAGCCTCGAAGCACGGGCCTACAAACCATGCGGGCCGACTCCTTACACTCTAGCCCTGCTGGGTGTCTTCAGGGAGAAGGTTTGTTTCAGGAACTGGTTTTCGACAGGGCCACGGTGTCCGCCATGCTGGTGCTCTACCTCGTGCTGGGCGCGGCGTCTGCCATGGTCACCTGGCTGGGCCGTGCGTCGCCTACCGGCACGCTGCGTTTGCAGGTCAACGCCTGGTGGCGGATATTCCCGGTGTTTAGCCTGGCCTGGGCGTTGTACCCGTGGGGACCCCTGCTGCTACTGGTCCTGATCGCCGTACTTGCTTGGCGTGAACTGGCCCAGCACCACGACACTGCACCACAACGTTTTCAGTGGGCCTGCGCCGCTTTGCTGGTGCTGCAGTTGTTGCTGGTGGGCACGGAAGTGCCGGGCGCCATCGTGTTGGTGCCGGCACTAGCCCTGTTGCAGGCGTTGCTGTTGCGCTGGCGGCCCGACCGCCAGCGGTTGCTGTGGCTGTTGTTCTTGTTGCTGTGTGCGGGGCTGGCCTTTGTGCTGCAACTCGATCGCCTGCCTGTGGATGCGCCGGTGCGCAGGGCCTGGTTCTTCTACCTGTTTGCCGTGACAGCGCTCAACGATGTGGCGCAGTTCATCAGCGGCAAAAGCCTGGGGCGGCACAAAATTGCCAAAACCATCAGCCCCAACAAGACCTGGGCCGGCCTGGCGGGCGGCGTGTTGGTCAGCGCACTGGTGTCGCTGGCATTGGGCCTACACCTGCAGCTGGCGCCCGCCCCCTTTCTGCTCATGCTGGGGGTGTTGTTGTCGCTGGCTGGCTTTCTGGGTGACCTGATGTTCTCTGCGGCCAAGCGGTTTCTGGGCCTCAAGGATTTCTCGAACCTCATCCCCGGGCACGGCGGCATACTCGACCGGGCTGACAGCCTGGTGTTGACGGCCCCTTTGCTCTACTGCGTACTGCGCTGGTCACTGTATTGACCGTGGCCACCGCGATCTCTTCTCCCTCACTCAGGAACTCCATGACGAATGCAACGCCTTCTACCGGCTGGACGTGTAGCGAAGCCGGGTTTGACACCCAAGACCAGACCCGGCTTTTCTACCGCGCATGGCAACCACAGCAGCCACGCGTGCAGGCAGAGGGTGGCCCCCGGGCGCTGATCTTTCTGCACCGCGGGCATGAGCATTCGGGCCGCATCCAGGCGCTGGTGGAGCAACTGGGCTGCACGCAGGACTGGGCCTTTGCCTGGGACGCACGAGGCCACGGGCATTCGCCCGGCGAACGGGGTGACGCGCCCGGCTTTGAGACCCTGGTGCAGGACTTTGACGACTTTGTGCGCCATGTGCAGGCTCGCCATGGCATTGCGCCGCACAACACGCTGGTGGTGGCCAACAGCGTGGGTGCGGTGGTGGCAGCCACCTGGCTGCACGACTACGCACCGGGTGTGCGCGGGGTGGTGATGGCGGCTGCGGCCTTTGACATCAACCTCTATGTACCGCTGGCCAAGCCGGCATTGCGCCTGGCCATGGGTTTCAAGAAGGACCTGTTTGTGACCAGCTACATCCGCGCTTCCATGCTCACGCACTCCAAGGAGCAGGCGCTGGCCTATGACGCGGACCCCCTCATCACCAAAAACATTTCGGCCCGCGTGTTGCTGGACCTGGCCGACACTGCGCAGCGCGTAGTGCACGACGCCAGCGCCATTGACACGCCCATCCTGATGCTGGTGGCCGACCAGGACTATGTGGTCAAGCAGGCGCCGCAAAAACTGTTCTTTGAACGGCTGTCCTCCAGCCTCAAGCGCATGGTGGTGCTCAAGGACTGCCGCCACGCCATCTTTTACGAGAGCGATGCAGTGCGCAACCAAGCCGTGCAGGAAGCGCGCACCTTTGTGGACGCCTGTTTTGCGCAGGCTCCGTTGGCCGCCGCACGCCACCACGCGGCTGATACCCAGAGTGCCAGTGCGCGCCAGTACCAGGCGCTGCTGCGCGACGAGATCGGCCCCTGGCCGCTGCGTGCGTTCTATGCCGTGCAGCGGCTGCTGCTGGGTACCCTGGGGCGGCTCAGCAAGGGCATGCGCATTGGGCTGGAGCACGGGTTTGATTCGGGGGCCTCGCTCGACTATGTGTATGGCAACCAACCCCAGGGCGACTGGGGCGTGGGCAAGGTGGTGGATGGCGGCTACCTGGGCGCCATTGGCTGGCGCGGCATTCGTTTGCGCCGCTGGCAGATGCAGGAGGCGCTGGCACAACGGATCGCCCAGCACCCTGTTGGCACGCCGCTGCGCATCCTGGACATTGCCGCGGGCGGTGGCCGCTATGTGCTGGAGACGGTGAAACGGTTTCAGGACCGCGATATTCACGTCACTCTGCGCGACTTTGCCCAGCACAACCTGCAGCAAGCCCAGCGTTTGGCCGATCAATTGCAGTTGAAACACGCCCCCGAATTGCAGCTGCGTGACGCCTTTGCAGATGCCAGCTATGACGACGGTGCTGCGCCCTATGACATCGTCATCGTGTCAGGCCTGTACGAGCTGTTCAACGACAACGCGGCCGTGCTGCGCTCCCTGCGCGGTGTGGCCCGCCAGCTCAAGCCCGGTGGCCATCTGATCTACACCGGGCAGCCTTGGCACCCCCAGTTGGTGCTCATTGCCAAGACGCTGAACAACCACCTGGGCCGGCCCTGGACCATGCGGCCGCGGCCGCAGGCCGAGATGGATGCGCTGGTGGCCAGTGCGGGTTGTCGCAAGGTGGCCACGCAGATTGGGCTGGAGGGGATCTTTACGGTGTCCGTGGCGCGCAAAGAGGCGGAGCCGCCAAGCATTCCGGCTTGAGGCGAGCGGTTCAGTTCCCTGCGCTTACTGCCGCGCGCAGGCGGTTGCGCAGGGTCCAGCCCAGCAGCGCCAGCACCACCACCAGCACGCTGTGGGTCCACGCAGGCGTGGCCGCGCAGCCCACCATCAGCCCCAGCAGGCCAAAGGCGACTGCGCGGTCGCTTTTGCCCATGGGTCCGTCAAAGCGGCGCTGTGCGCCAGCCGCCAGGGCGGCCAAGCCTGTGAATTCGACCCAGGACGCCACGATCACCACCACCACCGCCAGCCCTGCGTGGACGCCGGGCGCCAGTGCAAAAGGCAGGTAGAGCGCCGCGTCGGAGACCTGGTCGCACAGCTCGTTGAGCACAGCGCCCAGCCGGGTTTTCTGGCCCGTGGCATTGGCCAGCATGCCATCCAGCGCATTCAGCGCCATGCGCACCAGCAGCACCAACGGCAAGCCAACCCACAGCGCGGGGTTGCCGGGGTATAGCGCCAGCGCGGTGCCGTACAGCAGCATCAGCCCTGTGGTGGCCAGTGTGAGCTGGTTGGGGCTGATGCCCCAGCGCGCCAGGCGTTGCAACAGGGGCTGCAGCAGTTGTTGAAAACGGGGTTTGAGCTGGTAGACGGAAAAGCGCATGGGCGGAGTGTGGAGTGGTCAGTGGAGGGCGCCCGTTTGCGGGTGCCGGGCCAAATACGCGTGGGCCAGGCGCCGGCTGCGGCTATAGCCCATGGCGCAATGCACGTAGATAGGGTGCCCGGACTGTAGCGCGTCGTGCACCAGGGCCAGCACACGTTCCACATCGGTGTTGCCAGGCGGCGCCAGGTCCAGCAAAGGCACATGGTGGTAGCGCCGTGTGCGCAGCAACGGTGTTTCGCTGAGCTCGTTGCCCAGGTCTAGCACCGTGCAGTCCGCAGGCAGCAGGCGTGCTTGCGCGGTCGTCAGACGCCGCCCCACCCACAGACCTGGGGCCACTTGGGCAAAGGGTGGGCGTTTACGCTCCCGCCATTGCACGCACAGCCAGGTTAGCCGGTAGCCCAGCAGGTAGGGGGCATAGAGCAGCCAGGCCCACCAGGCAAAGCGACCCCGAGTCTTGTGCAGAAAATGTGCGTCGCCCATGGCATAGGCCCGCGCCACCAGCAGCAGGCTTGCCGCGCCATACGCGGTAAGCCACCAGGGCCACCACGCAAGGCCCAGCACCACCACCACGCCAGCACCCAGTGCGTAGTACAGGGCCACCCAGGGTTCGTGCCGCCGGGGCTGCACTACCCGCGTGCAGGCCCAACCCAGCAGGCCCCCGGCCAACACATCCAGCGCGTGGTGCTGGTAGGTGAACAGCGTGGCCACCGCAACCAGGCTCAGTGTCAACAGCAGCGCGATGCGGGCGGCACGGCTTGCACAGCAGGGCCGCAATGCACACCAGAAAATAAGGCAATAGGCCACATGCAGCGAAGGCAGTTGGTTGTAAGGCTGGTCCACCACACCCAGTGCCGCGTACCAGGGCGCCCACAGAGAAGGCGCCACCCCAGGGCGGACAAAGCTGAAGTGCAGCGGATACAGCACAAACACCAGGCAGGCCAGCACCGTGGCCAATAGCAGGCGCTGGCTCAGCACGCGCAGCGCATCCATGGAGTCCACCGCCCAGAAGCTGGCGACAAAGAATACGCCCGACAGCATGTAGGGCAGCACCATCCAGGGCACAAAGGCCAGGTGCGTGTCCAGCGCGATGGCCACGGTGCGATGGATGTCCAGGCGTTGTGCCAGCAGATTGGCGCTGGTGTAGCACAGGCCAAAGACTGCGGCATTGAGCAGCAGGTGGCGCAGGCGTTGCTGCCAGGTGGCGCGTGTTGCGGTCAAGAGCGGCGTAGGCATGTGCTATGTTGAAGCCATGACACAAGCGCAGAAATACCAACGTTGCATGGTGATGGCCGGCGGAGGTTTTCGGTATGGCATTTACCTGGGCATGTACGCCGCCGCGTGTGAGGTGGGCCAGCAGCCCGATGTGGTGCTGGCGAGTTGTGGTGCTTCGATTGCGGCGGCACTGATCCACAGTGTGCCAGACGATGCCGAGCGCCGGGCTTGGCTGGCGTCGCCGGAGATGTACCAGTTTTGGCGCAGTTTCCGACCCGCAGCCCGTGCCACGCTGCCACGTACGTTGGGAGGTGTGGCCCGTCGTGCGTTGCGCCGCGCAGCGGCACCTACCGTGCCCGATCTCTTCGGTGACTATTTGTTCGTTCCGCCCGCAGAGCTGCCCACCTTCCCGGTGCCATCGCGCCATGGAGGAACCGATATCGCCATCGTCGGCAGCCGTCTCTTGTTCACGGAAGAAGAGGTGGGCCAGCGGCGCGGTTCGCGCAAACTGCTGGAGGAGACGGTGTTTTGCGCGCCACGCACCGCAGAGCTGTTGCAAGGGGCGCCGTCTCCTTTTGACAGCTTGCAGTGGGGTAACACGGTGGTTGCGCCCACAGTGGCCACCGATATCGGCATGCCCCTGAGCGAAGCGGTGCGCATCTCGGTGTCCGACATGTTTTATTTTCCCGCCCATCGGCACGGCTCGGCGTACTACACGGGTGGGGTGGTGGACCTGTTTCCCATCGAGCTGGCGCAGTGTCTGGCGCATGAGGTGGTCATGGAGTTCAAGTCTGAGTTTGAGCAGCTCACCTCGGCCCCCGCATGGCGGGCTGTGCTGGGCATCGATGCCAACCAGCGCCTGCGCCACGTGCATGCGCAGCAGGCCAGCGTGTGGATCGACACGTCCGACATCAGCCAAGCGCTGGCCAGGCAGACCTTGCAGAAGAAGATTGCTTGGCGCAAGAACCGCGTGGACCTGCTGCCGCCCGTCAGCCATGCCGTGTTTGCCCAGCACATGCAAGACCAGTGGGACTACGGCTATCAGCGGGGCCTGGAAGCATTTGCCCGTGTGCCGCGCGGTGCGCAGACGGGCATGCGCAACATCAATCGCTACAACCGGGGGCACCGATGAAGGTCATGGTCATTGGCGGCACCAGCGGCATCGGCTTGGCGCTGGCCCGGCATTATCTGGAGCAGGGTGACGAGGTTGCCGTGTGCGGCCGTGACACCGGTCGCCTGCAAGGCACGGCGGTGGACGGCCTCCCACGGTTGCAGGCCTATGCCCTGGACATTGCGGATCGATCTGCATTGGCCGCTGCCATGGGGGCGTTTGCCCCGGACCGTCTGGACCTGCTCATCGTCACCGCCGGCCTGTACTTCAACACGCGCACCCATCCGATGGACGCCACCACCACTCTGCGCCTGCTGCAAACCAATGTGAGCGGCCTGAGCCACGCCTTTGAATTGGCCGCAGCGCAGATGCTGGCGCAACGCAGCGGTCACCTGGTGGCGGTGTCGTCGGTGGCCGGTTTGCTCAAAGACTATCCCGGTGCATCGGTCTACAGCGCCAGCAAGCGCACGGTGCTGAGCGTGTGCCAGACCTACCGCATGGCACTGGCACCGTTCTCGATTGCCGTGACCGCCGTGGTGCCGGGCTATATGGACACCGCCAAACTGCGTGCCCTGAACGGCGGCGATGCCAGCCACAAGCCCTTTTTGTGGTCCGAGGAACAGGCAGTGGCGCGCATCGTACAAGCCATCGACCGCAAAGACGCCGTCACCGTGTTCCCCTGGCAAATGCGCTGGGCCATTGCGGTACTCAACCGCTTACCGCTCTGGCCGCTGCTGCGGCGAGTTTTGCCTAAAGCAAGAGCCAAATAGGCCTCTAGCCCACGTAGAATATGCGCGAGTAGCTCCTAATTCAGGAGCATTCTGAGGCACAACACTCCATGAACTGGCTTGACTTCTTGCTCGGCCGGCGCAAGCCACCCACCGCCGAACAACGCGCCCAGGCCCTCATCAAGGCCGTGGATGCCGGAGGCCTGCCGCTCAACGCTGCCATCGTCAACGACATCGCCCGCCAACTGGGGCTGGAGGTGTCCAGCCACGCGCGGATGGAGGAGACGATTGAGCGGATTCGGGCAGCGCTGGGGCGCGTTTAACTCTCACACACAGGTACCCATGCAAGTCAATTTAGTTTCTCAGCCTCAGCACGAATCGCTCATCGCGCTACTGTGCGAGCTACACGCCTACTACAACGACGGTGCCTCCGTGGCGCCGGACACCGTGCGTGCCCATCTCATCAACAATCTCCTGGGCCCGGATTCGCCCCTTCGCTTGGTCGTGGCCTGCGATGGAGCCGGACAGGTATTCGGTTTTGCCGCCATCTCATTGACCTACTCGCTGGTCGAGCCTACGCCTGAGCAGAACCGACATTGCCAGTTGAAAGAGCTGTATGTTCGGTCGTCGCAGAGAAGCAACGGCGTTGGCAAGGCCCTCATGTCTTGGGTTGCGCGCTATGCCGTGGATAACGGTTGCAGTCGCATGGATTGGCCGGTCAAGGCAAGCAATGCCAAAGGCATTGCTTTCTACCAAGGGCTTGGGGCACAGCAGGTCATCGAGAGGCTGAGCTTCAGGTTGTCAGAACCAGGTCTTGGCGCCTTGGCAAGCAGTTAGAGAAGGCGCGTGTGCAGCGCCATGCTTTACCATCGCACCCCATGAAAACCACCTACATTTTTGGCGCCATCCTCGCTTGCAGCATCGCAGGCACCTTGATCGGCGCGCGCGCCACCAAAACGGTCTTGTTGGTCGTCAGCGGTGTGCTTTCGGCCTACGGCCTGTTCCGCATTCTGGGCTGATCTTTACGACGTCGGGCACACACCAGAAACGCCCCTTGCGCACACTGCTGTTGGCACGCCACTCCAAGCTGGTGGAGCGGCTGGAAGGCATGGACGCCGACGAGAGAAAAGCTCTGCGCCAGAGCCTGAAAGAACGCGGACACCGATCGACCGAAAAGTAGAGATACCGGCGCTGGCACCCATGCGCCAGCTTGGCAAGATCACCCAAGTTCCCCAGTGGGATATGGCGGCTCCTACCCAACACGGTACGGATTTGCTGGGACAATCAGCACTGTCTGAAAACATCTTTTTGTGAGTGGTTAGGTACAACGATGTACAGGGTAGTAACGAAGGCCATGCGCCAGTTCAAGGGAACGTGGCAACAGGTCATAGACACCGGGCCATGGCATCCCGTTGAAGATCGCGCGCTGCAATGGGCGAACTACTTGTCTTCCACGGGTCTCTACGACATCGTGGAGATCGAATCCAATCTGCGTGATTCGGCCGACAGCCGCCGCTACCGGGTTTAGCGCTAGCCGCCGTCCCGTCGGGACCCGTAGGTGTTGGCATAGGTCCAGGTGAATTCCGCGCCGATGAGAAAAATCTGCGCCGAGTAATACACCCACAGCAAAATCATTACCAGCGAACCCGCAGCGCCAAAGCCGCTGACGATGCCACTGCGCCCGATGTAGAGGCCGATCAGGTACTTGCCGAAGCTGAACAGCAGGGCGGTGAAGATGGCACCAATCCAAACGTCGGCCCATTCCACACGGGCCCGCGGCATGACCTTGTAGATCAGCGCAAACAGAACCGATACCAGGGCGAACGCGCCGATGGCGTTGGTGATGGCGGCCAGTGCATACCAACCGCCGAAGACTGGCTCGGCCCAGCGCCCCAGGGTGGCTAGTGCGGCGCTGAAGACCAGCGACACGGTCAACAAAAATCCGATGGCCAAAATCATGCCGAACGACAGCAGCCTGGCGCGCACCAGCGAGAGCCAGCCACTGGCACGCTGCCGCAGCGGAACACGCCAGATGCGGTCCAGCGCGTCCTGCAGTTCGGCAAACACGGTGGTTGCACCGAGAAACAGTAGTACCACGCCCAGCGCTGTCGCTAGGGAGCCTTCTGCGGGGCGGCGCACACTGGCCAACAGGTCTTCCACGGCCTTGGCACCACCGTCGCCCATCAAGGCACGCAGTTGTGATGCGATCTCGCCGCGGGCCGCGTCCTCGCCAAACAGCAACCCTGCCACCGCGATGACGATGAGCATCAGCGGTGCCAGGGAAAACAAGGTGTAGTAGGCGAGGGCGGCGCCCATACTGGGCGCGTAGTCGCCCAACCACGATCTGGTGGTTTGCACCAGCAAGCCCCATGCGGCGGCAAACGTCAGCAGGGGAGGTGTAGAGGTACGAGCCCCCATACGCCCAGGCTAGTGGTTCAGGCCGTCCGAGTAGGGCGTGGTGCCGTAGTAGGTGTGCAGGCTGTTGGTCCAGGTGGTGTCCGCCATGTCAGGCCAATGGTCCTTATCAAAGCCTGGTGCGTTCTCCAGTTTTTCCTTGGCCACGTCCAGCGTGAAGCGCTTGTTGGTGGTGTCCAGCTTCAGGGCTTCCCATGGCACGGCAAACAGTTTGTCGCCCAGGCCCAGGAATCCGCCAAAGGCCAGCACGGCGTAGGCCACGCGTCCGGTGTGCATGTTCAGCAGGATTTCCTTGACGTCGCCCAGGTCGTCGCCAGCGGGGTTGTACACATCGTTGCCGATCAGGGTGTCTGCACCCATGAGACCAGGGCCCGGGCCATGGTCAAAGCCTTGGGGTAGGTTGCCGTGTTGGGGGCTCTTGTAGATGCCGTAGGTATCTCGGTCGAGGTAGTTCATATGCGTCCGATCTGTGGAATGGTTGCGGTCCTGCCCCGGCTTGCGCTGGGGCACCTGAGGAAGGCGGGGCACTTACTTGTGTTGTGCGTTGCCGTTGCGGTGCTGCGCGTTTTGGTCGGTCGACTTGTGGTCGCCCGAGCCTTGCAGCTTGCCGCCGTCCTTCTGGCTTTTGCCGATCTGCTCCACATTGGAGCCTGCTTGCTGGTGCTGCGGCTGTGGCTTGCTCTTAGGGGTGCTACTGGAGGTCTTGCTCTGTGTCATGGTGAGTTCCTTGGAGAGTAGGTTGCAGTTGTGTGAACGCCCTGCGCGCCCACAACCACATCCTAAAAATCCAACCACCATCACTCTGTGCGGTAGCCTACGCTCGGATGTAACGCTTTGCTACCCGGGGTTGTGAATCCGCCCCTTAGGGCGACACAAACACCCGCGCCTTGCGCGGTGTGAGTACTACCACTTCGCCGTCCTTCAACGCCAGCGCTGCGAACTCTTGTGCGCCAATCTGGGCCTCGATGATGTCGCCGCTGCCCGCCGCACTGCTGTCTTGCGGCAGCAGTTCCAGGCGTGCAATAGGCCCCACCACAATGGCACGCACCAGCTTGGCGGCGATGCCGTTCTGGCCCGTACCTGCGGCGTAGCGTTGCACGTCCAGGTCGTGCGGGCGCACATAGGCAAAGGCCTTGGCGTCTTGCGCCTGCGCATGCTCTGGCGTGGCCAGGCGCACACCGTGCTTCGCTTCGCCAATCAGCATTTCGCCTTCATGGGCGCGGCCATGGAACAGGTTCACATCGCCCAAAAAGCCGTACACAAAGGGGCTGGCGGGGTGGTCCCACACCTGCTGGGGCGAACCGATCTGCTCGATGTTGCCGCTGTTCATCAGCACCACGCGATCGGCCACTTCCAGGGCTTCTTCCTGGTCGTGCGTCACAAAAATGCTGGTCACGTGCAGGTCATCGTGCAGGCGGCGCAACCAGCGGCGCAGTTCCTTGCGCACCTTGGCGTCCAGCGCGCCAAAGGGTTCGTCCAGCAGCAGCACCTTGGGCTCCACCGCCAGGGCGCGGGCCAGCGCAATGCGCTGGCGCTGTCCACCCGACAGTTGCGCGGGGTAGCGGTCCGACAACCAATCCAGTTGAACCAGGCCGAGCAGTTCATGCACCTTTTGCTTGATGACGGCCTCTGACGGGCGCGTTGCGCGCGGCTTCATGCGCAGACCAAAGGCCACATTGTCAAACACGGTCATGTGGCGGAACAGCGCGTAGTGCTGGAACACAAAGCCCACGTTGCGCTCGCGCACGTCCACGTCGGTGGTGTCTTCGCCGCTGAACAGAATGTTGCCCCGGTCGGCCGTTTCCAGCCCGGCGATGATGCGCAACAGAGTGGTCTTGCCGCAGCCCGAGGGGCCAAGCAGGGCGACAAGTTCGCCGGACTCGATGTCCAGGCTCACATCCTTCAGGGCCTTGAAGGTCCCGAAGTCTTTGCTGACGTTGCGGATGGCAATGCTCATAATTTTTCTCGAAGGAAGGGGGGGTCAGGCCGGCATGGTGGCAATGGGGCGTTCAGGGGGCAACTCGGCGGCGGCCTTCTGGTCGCGCTCAAACTGCCATTCCACAAACGACTTGATCACCAGCGTGACCAGGGCCAGCAGTGCCAGCAGGCTGGCCACGGCAAATGCGGCCACCGATTGGTACTCGTTGTACAAAATTTCGACGTGCAGTGGCATGGTGTTGGTCTGGCCGCGGATGTGGCCCGACACCACCGACACCGCGCCAAACTCGCCCATGGCGCGTGCGTTACACAAGATGACGCCGTAGATCAAGCCCCACTTGATGTTGGGCAGGGTCACATGCCAGAAGGTCTGCCAGCCCGTGGCGCCCAGCACCATGGCGGCCTGCTCTTCTTCGGTGCCCTGCGCCTGCATCAGCGGGATCAGCTCGCGCGCGATGAAGGGGAAGGTCACAAAGATGGTGGCCAGCACAATGCCCGGCACCGCAAACACGACCTTGATGTCATGCGCCTGCAGCCAGGGGCCAAACCAGCCATGCGCGCCAAACATCAGCACATAAATCAGACCCGCCACCACGGGTGACACCGAAAATGGCAGGTCCACCAGTGTGGTGAGGAAGGCCTTGCCACGGAACTCGTACTTGGCAATCGCCCAGGCGGCGGACACGCCAAACACCAAGTTCAGCGGCACCGCGATGGCGGCGGTGATGAGCGTGAGGCGGATGGCGCTCCAGGCGTCGGGTTCCTTGAAGGCTTCCAGGTAGGCGCCCAGGCCCTTGCGCAGGGCTTCGGTGAACACGGCCGCCAGCGGCAGCAGCAGGAACAGGAAGATGAAGGCAAGTGCGGTGCCGATCAGCGTCCACTTCACCCAGGTGGGTTCGGTGGTGCCGGCCTTGGCGCGGCGGATGGTGCGGGAGTTACTCATGGTCAGGCTCCCGAGCGTTTGCGCTGCCAGGCTTGCAGTGCGTTGATGACGAGCAGCAGAACGAAGGAAATGACCAGCAGCACCGTGGCCACGGCGGTGGCACCCGCGTAGTCGTACTGCTCTAGCTTGCCAATGATGATGAGTGGCGTGATTTCGGACACCATGGGCATGTTGCCGGCGATGAAGATCACTGAGCCGTACTCGCCAATCGCCCGGGCAAACGCCATGGCAAAGCCGGTGAGCAGCGCGGGGGCGATGGTGGGAAAGATCACATGGCGAAAGGTCTGCCAGCGCGTGGCGCCCAGGCAGGTGGCGGCTTCTTCCAGCTCTTTCTCGGCGTCTTCCAGCACGGGCTGCACGGTGCGCACCACAAAGGGCAGGCCGATGAAGATGAGCGCGATCACCACGCCGTTGCGGTTGAACGCGAGCTGGATGCCATAGGGCTCCAGCAAGCTGCCCACCCAGCCATTGCTGGCCAGCAGCGCGGTGAGCGAAATGCCAGCCACGGCGGTGGGCAGCGCAAAGGGCAGGTCCACCAGCGCGTCAATGATCTTCTTGCCCGGAAAGGTGTAGCGCACCAGCACCCAGGCCACCAGCAGGCCAGCCACGGCGTTGACCAGCGCCGCGATGAACGCGGCGCCAAAGGTCAGCCGGTACGAGGCCATCACGCGGGGGCTGCCCACCGCGGTGATGAACTGGTCCCAGGTGAGGGTGAAGGTCTTGAAGAGCAGTGCCGACAGGGGGATCAGCACAATCACGCAGAGGTAGAACAGCGTGAAACCCAGCGTGATGTTGAATCCGGGCAGTACCTTTTTCGCAGCACGCATTTACTTGACGGTGTAGAGCTTGTCGAACTGGCCGCCGTCGTTGAAGTGCACTTTCTGTGCTTCTGCAAACGAACCAAAGTAGTCCTCCACGCGGAACAGGCTGATGGGCTTGAACACGTTGCTGTACTTCTTCAGGATCGCCTGGTTGGTCGGGCGAATGGCGTGTTTGGCGGCAATTTCCTGGCCTTCTTCGGAATACAAGAAGTTCAGGTAGGCCTTGGCCTGCTCGGCGGTGCCCTTCTTGGCCACGGTGCGTTCCACCACCGCCACGGGGTTTTCGGCCACCATAGAGCTGCTGGGGTGCACGGCGTCCACCTTGCCTGCGCCAAATTCGTTGTCCACGCTCACCACTTCCGATTCAAACGTGATCAGCACATCGCCAATATTGCGTTGCAAAAAGATCGTGGTCGCATCGCGGCCGCCCTTGGCCAGCACAGGCACGTTTTTGTACAGCTTGCTCACGTAGTCCAGAGCCTGGGCGTCAGTGCCGCCCTTTTTGCGCACCTGGCCCCAGGCGGCCAGATAAGCCAGGCGGCCGTTGCCACCGGTCTTGGGGTTCACCACCACGACCTGCACGCCTGGCTTGATCAGGTCGTCCCAGTCCTTGATGCCCTTGGGGTTGCCGTTGCGCACCAGAAACAGCATGGTGGAGCTGGTGGGGGACGCGTTGTTGGGGAATTTCTTGGTCCAGTCCTTGGCCACCACGCCGGTGCTGGCCAAAAAGTCCACATCGGTGCTGGTGTTGAAGGTGACCACATCGGCCTCCAGCCCATCATTCACCGCACGGGCCTGGGCGCTGGAGCCACCGTGGGCCTGGTCGATCTTGATGTCCTTGCCCGTGGTTTTCTTGTAGTTGGCAATGAAGGCGGTGTTGATGTCCTTGTAGAACTCGCGCGCCACGTCATAGGACGCATTGAGCAGCGTCGTGGTCTGGGCTGCTACCAAATTGCTAGCTGTCAGCGCAATGACGGCGATGGCTAGCGTGGCTTTTTGCTTGAAATTCATGAAGGACCTCACAAAGGGAATGTGCAACAAAATGTGCAGAACTGCGATTCTGGGGAAGCGGCGATAAAACCACAACGAATAGTTCGTTGTTTGTATATGCGGCAATCAGTCTAAGCAAGACTTAGTTGGCGACTTTGGCAGTGGAACGGCCCAGTGTCCATAGCAGGCCCAGCCCGGCCGAAGTGCCGTTGGACTGCTGGTACAGCGGGCTCGCGGTGTTGGCCGAGCCGGCATAGCTCTCCATCCGCACGTAGGCAAACACCCGCACGTCGGGGCCCAGGTTGCGCGAGGCGTTGAACGTCAGCCGCGTGGCGATCAGCCCCGCCTGTGCCGTGTAGGTCGGGCGCTGGGCCGTGGCCAGGTCGGAGGGCACGCCGTAAAAGTACTGGTTGAGCCGGCTGTCGCCCAGCACCAGGCTGGCGCTAGTGGAGAAGCGCCAGTTGCCGTTGCGTACGTCGTAGCTCAGTTCCGGCTCCATCGCAAAGCCCTGGTTGTGCACGCCGCCGTTGATCTCCAGCACCATGCGCAGCGGCAATTCGTAACGCAACTGACTGTCGGGGGTGGGGCGTGCCAGCGTGCCCTTGAGCCGCGGCCCGAACTCGATCAGCGTGCCCAGGTCCGGCATGCCCTGGCGGGCCGGGATGTCTTGTGAACTGGCGGGCAGCGAGGCGGCAAAGCCCACGTCCAGCTCTGTGTTGTCGGTGTGCAGCAGGCGCGCGCCCACGCCGCCCCGGTCGGAGCGGAACACCTCGCCGCGGTAAATCAGGGTGGGCAGCACCAGCGCGCGCGTGCTGCGCTCGCTGGACGCCGGGTAGGCCGGTGCGGAGAAGCCCCCGGCAAACATGCCTACCTCCCACAGGGGCAGGCCTTGCTCCTGTTCTTGCGCCTGGGCAGCCAACGCCATGCAGCTGCCCAGCAAGGCCCATACCGCTCGCACGGCCATCAGGCCAGCAGCTTGACGGCGGCAATCGCTAGCCAGCCCAGGCAGAAGTTGGTGATCACCAACCCATGGATTTGGGCTGCGGCCTTGGCCGCCACCGGCCATTCACCCGCCGCTACGGCGCGTTGGTATTTCTTGAAGCCGGCAAAGTAAATGTGCCCAAAGATCAGGAACATCAGCACGCCCACACCAGCCATGATGTCCCACCCCAGCGGCACCACGCCCGCGCCCACGACGGACTTGGACGCGCGGAACGCGCTGGTGTACAGGTGCCCGCCCGTGGCCAGCAAACCCACGATGGCGATGCACACCGCCAGAAAGAAGCGCCGCATCACCGCCACCATGAGCCGCGCGCGCGGCTGGGCCTCCAGCGTGGCCATCGCGGCGGGGCGCAGCGCCAGCAGCATGAAAGCCATGCCCCCCATCCAGACAATGGCGCAGACGAGGTGGATGAAAACGAGGGCGTTGTACATGGAATATCTCGGTTAAGGGATGGTTTTGCCGGGGGAGCGTTGTGCTTCCAGCCAGGCACGGTCTTCGTTCAGCGACTGGTAGGCCTTGCGTTGTTCTTCGGCATCCAGAAACTGCGTCTCGCGCATTCTGTACTCGATGGTGGGCAAAGACAGTATGCCGCCGCGCAGACCTGCGCTTACCCATTCCCGGTCCTTGGGTTCGGATCGGGCCAGTTTGGAGATGGCGCAGTCATTGGGGTCCAGAAACTGCACCTTCACGCCCGATGGCAGCACCTGGTGGATCGTCCGGTTCTTCCAGCCCTCTGGCAGGGTGGGCAGCGCCGGGCTGATGGCGTCGAAATAGAAACCGTTTTCCCTGTGGAAGGCACTGTCCTCCCCAAACTTTTTTGAAAACTCTGGTGCCCGGCCCGGATCTTTGGCCGGGTAGGCATCGACCTCCATGGACATGGTCATGCGCGCAGGCCGGTTCGCGCCAGCAACGCCCAAGGCCGCCAGGCTTCCCACAATGACAAACTCATCCAGGCCGCTGTCGTCGCGTATCTGGCTCAACACCTTGTCGACGTCTTCGAGGTTCATGACGATGGCAATGCAAACGGGGTGTTTTGGCGCAAGGCCGGCCCCCATTCCTCATCCATGGCCAGGATGTTGCGTGCCAGCTCTTTGGGTTCGGCTTGCAGAATGTGCGTCCAACGTTCGATGTATACCGGGCTGCACAAATCTCTCTCTTTCCAAAGCGCCACCATCTGCAACGCTTGCAACTGCATCGCGCGTGCAGGGGCGTCGTCCAGCGCCATAAGGGCTGCAATCTTCAGGTGTTTTTCCCGCGAGGTGGCCAGTTTGGCCTGGTTCTCCAGGCGTGCCTTGCGGCGCTCCGCCAGTTCTGGCGAATCGCTACCCAAGCCCAACGCGATCCCCAGCTCCCGCGCCACCGCCAGGTAGCTGGACATTTGTGCGTCCATACCTTTTTCGATCTGGACCAGGGTGGTGCGGCTGATGCCAGCGGCTTTGGCGACCAACATTTGCGACTTCCCCTGCGCTATACGCAAGGTGCGCAGCTGCGTTCCGATCAGGTTGGGGTTGGTTGGCATGTACAGAATTCTAGTCATGTACAGAATTACGGTCAAATCAGGCGCTGGATGATCAACCAAACAACTCGCCACGCGCCGCGTTGGTGATGGCCACCACGCAGGGGTGGGTGATGCGCCGCTCTACCGACACGGCAAAGAACTCCTCCACCAGCTCGTCGGTGCGGCCAACCAGCTCTACGCCAAACTGCTCCATGATGTCCGCCTCCATGACCGAGGGCGCCATGAACACGCCGCGGCCCTGGCGGCCAAAGGCGTTCATCAGCGCGCCGTCGTCAAATTCCCCAATCGTGCGGGGGTGGATTTGATGGCGGCTCAGCCAGCCCTCCCACTGCTGGCGCACCGAAGCCTGGGCGCCCTGGATCAGCATGGGCGCGCCGTTCAGGCAGGCGGGGAAGGGGCCTTGCAGTTGCGCCTTGAGCTCAGGCGCGCAGAAAAAGCTCATGGCGGTGCTACCCAGCGGGTGGTTGAAGGCCTTCACGCTGATGCGCTTGGACATGGGCTCATCGGCAATCACCAGGTCCAGCTGGTTCAGTGCCAGCTTGGCCAGCAGGTCGGGGAACTTGCCTTCGCTGCAGATCAGCCGCACCGGCTCTTCCACCGAGAGCGCCGGCTCCAGCAGCCGGTAGGCCAGCGACTTGGTCACCGAATCGGCCACGCCCACCTTGAAATCCAGCACCTTCTGGGCACCGGTGGACTGGCGCACCGCGTTCTCCAGCTCGGCCCCCAGCGTGAAGATCTGGTCCGCATAGCCCAGCGCCAGGCGGCCATCCTCGGTCAGCTCCAGGTTGCGCCCGCTTTTCTGGAACAGTTTGCGGCCCAGCCAGTCCTCCAGCAACTTGATCTGGCCCGACAGCGTTTGCGGCGTGGTGTGCAGCTGCTCGCCCGCCCGCATCACGCCGCCAGCCTTGGCCGTGACCCAGAAATAGTGGAGATGTTTGAAGTTCATGGTGCGCCCCCGAATGAAACAAACCGAAACACTGCGAAATAATCGAAGAAAAAAATTACAAAATACGAATTTACGCGAAGCATACAGCGGCCTACAGTTCGAGTCTTCCAGTCAATTACTCAAAGGAGTAAACCTATGCGACTCAGTACCCGAGGCCGTTTTGCCATTACCGCCATGATCGACCTGGCCCTGCGCGAAAGCGGCCAACCCGTGCCGCTGCAAGACATCGCGCTGCGCCACCGCATTTCGTTGTCGTACCTGGAGCAGGTCTTTGCCAAGCTGCGCGAGCACGGCCTGGTGGAGAGCACGCGTGGCCCCGGCGGCGGCTACACCCTGGGCTTTCGCGGTGACACCATCAGCGTGGCCGACATCATTGGCGCGATTGAAGACAGTGAAGACAACGCCGCACGCCGCGAACAGGGTGAAGACATGACCAAGGAGCTGTGGGCCGCGCTGCAGTCCACCATCGTGGCGCACATGAAGACCATCACGCTGCAAAGCTTGGCGGCCGAACAGCGCGCCAAGGGCTTTCAGGTGCAGGAGCGCAAGACGACCAAGAAGGGCGTGTTGCAAAAGCTCAAGCCGCTGGCACCGGTGCGTACCAATGCGCCCAACTCGGTGTTTGCGCTGGGCCAGTCGCTGGCGCTGCGCGGCTGAACTTCAAGCCAAATGGGGCGCTGGCCCCCGTAGACACTGCGCTAGCAGCTATCAAATCGATAGTGCTTCGGTAGCGGTGGGCAGTTGAAACGGCGCGCCCAGCAGCGACTGCAGCAGCGCCAGGCCCAGCGGCCAAGGGCCAAAACCGGCTTCCACGTTGATGTGGCCGGCACCTTGCAGCCGCACAAACTCGCTGCCCCAGGCGCGCGCATAGGCGCCTGCGGTGCGTACCGGGCAAAACGGGTCGTTGCTGCTGGCCACCAGCACGCTGCGGTAGGGTAGGGGCTGGTAGGGCACCGGCGCAAAGTCCGCCAGAATGCCGCGCCGCTCGGGGTCGGCCGGCGCCACCAGCAGCGCGCCCTGGATCTTGGCTGCCACCTCGGGTGGCAAGTGGGTGGTGGCAATGCAGCCCAGGCTGTGGGCGGCAATCACCACCGGGCCGGGTGCGTCGAGGACGGTTTGCCCGATGGACGCCACCCAGGCTGTGCGCACCGGGGTAACCCAGTCGTCTTGGTGCACGCGCACCGCGCCGGGAATTTGCTCGGCCCACAGGGTTTGCCAGTGGCCGGGGCCGGAGTCGCGCCAGCCGGGAACGATGACAAGGGTGACCATGGGAGTTGCGCCAGAGCGCCAAATGCTGAACAGAGGGGCATTGTCAGAACCCCGTCTTAAAACCCAAACTACTTATTTTCCATTTACATATAGCGAATTGAACCTTAGGGACTCTGCCAATGCGGGTCGGTTTGGCGGTCAGTCGCCATAAATGCGTCGTGCACGCTCCGAAACAAACGCCCCTGCAGCCGCTGCCCGAGTGCCGTGGGCTGCAGGCGGTCCATCACCGGGCCCTTGACTTCGGCCAACTCCAGGCGGATGCCGCGTTGGCTCAGGCTCTGCTCCAGCTCGGTCAACATGGACAGGGCCGTGGCGTCTATCTGGTTCACGGCCGAGCACACGAGCAGCAGGCGCCGGATGCTGGGGTCGGCCTGCACCAGCGCCTCGATGCGTTCTTCGAGCGCCGTGGCGTTGGCAAAAAACAGGCTTTCGTCCACGCGCAGCGCCAGCAGGCCCGGCACGGTTTCTACCGCGTGGCGCTCCACGTTGCGGAAGTGCTCGGTGCCAGGCACGCGGCCCACCACGGCAATGTGCGGGTGGCTGCTGCGCCACACCAGCGCTGCCAACGACATGGCCACGCCCATCACAATACCGGCCTCCACGCCCAGCACCACGACGCCCACCGCCGTGGCCAGGAGCGACAACGCATCGGCCCGGTCGTAAGCCCAGCTGGCTTTCAGGGTGGCCACATCGACCAGCGACGTTACGGCCACCACGATGCTGGCCGCCAGCACCGCCAGCGGCAGGTAATAAAAGAGGCCGGTGAAGAAGTAAATGATGACGACCATGAAAGCTGCGGTGATGAGCGAGGCCAGCGGCGTCTGCGCGCCCGCCGCAAAGTTGATGACCGAGCGCGACAGCCCGCCGTGCACCGGATACGCGCCCGAGAGCGCCGCCGCCACATTCGCGGCGCCCAGGCCCCACAACTCGCGGTCGGGCACGATGCGCTGCTGCCGCTGCATGGCAAACGACTGCGCCACCGACACACTGCCCACAAACCCCACCAGCGAAATCAGCAGCGCGGGCAGCCACAGCTGGCCCAGCTCGGTCAGCCCCGGCAGCGACAGGCTGAGCGCGGGCAAACCGGCTGGCACCGTGCCCACCACGGCCACATTCCGGGCCACGTCCCAACCGCCCCAGGCCACCAGGCTGGTGCCCAAAGCGACGGCGGCAACGGGGGCCATGCGCGCCAGCAGGTCGGCGGCTTGGCTGGCCACGCCCAAGCGGCGCAGGCCGTTGGCCAAGTACCGTTTGCTCCAGAACAAAAACACCATGCTGCCCAGGCCCAGCGCCAGGCTGGTGAGGTTAGTTTGTGGCAGGGCGCGCCACAGGCCCTCTAGCGTGGCCCAGCTGGAGCTGTTGGGCGCGGCCACCCCCATGATGTATTTGAGCTGACCCAGCGCAATCACCACGGCAGAGCCCGACACAAAACCGCTGACCACGGGATGGCTCAAAAAGTAGGCCAGCCAGCCCAACCGTAGCGCGCCAAAGGCCAGAAACATCAGCCCCGAGATCAGCGCCAGGTGCATGGCCAGCTGCGTGTACTCAGTGGTGTTGGCGATGGCAAAGGGCTGCAGTGCGCTGGCCGTCATGAGGGCGGCAATGGCCACCGGCCCCACGGCCAGCGTCATGCTGGAGCCAACCAGCGCATAAGCCACCACAGGCAAGATGCTGGCGTACAGCCCCATCTCGGCCGGCAGGCCGGCCAAGAGTGTGTAGGCCAGGCTTTGCGGAATCACCAGTACCGCGACGATGAGCCCGGCCGACACATCGCCGCCCAACCAGGCGCGCTGGTAGTGGCGCAGCCAGTGCGGCAACCAGGCGAAGCGGGTGGCGGCGGGCGGCATGGTGTGGCGCTTATTCGGCCTGGGTCAACGAATACAGTTGGGCCGAGCGTGCGCCTGAGCGGCAAAACGCCAGTACGGGCTGGGGCGCATCTTTCATCGCCTCGCGCATGGCCTGCACCTGTGCGGGCGTGATGGCGCCGCCCACCACGGGCAGGTAGACATAGTGCAGGCCGGCAGCGCGGGCCGCGGCCTCCACGCTGCTGCTCAGGGGCTGGTCGGGGCCGCCTTCACCATCGGGGCGGTTGTTCACCAGGGTCTTGAAGCCTTGGGCCACGGCGTCGGCCACCATGCTGGCGTCCATCTGGGCGGCCACGGCAAAGTGGGGGGTGAGGGCTTGGGTGCGAAGGGTCATGTCATGCGTCTCCTGTCAAAGTGCGGTGCTTGCGATGTTCGGCCCATTCAAAAATAGCCATGCCGGCCACCATGGCCAGCACAAACACCGCTGCCTTGGATTGTCCTGCCCCCAACGACACAATGGCCGGCCCCGGGCAAAAACCTGCCAGGCCCCAGCCGACACCAAACAGCAGGCTGCCCACCACGAGGCGGCGGTCGATCACGGTAGCGGTTGGCAGCTGTATCGGGCCACCCAGAAAATTGCTGCTGCGGCGCTTGGCCAGCGCAAACGCGCCCAGGCCCACGAGAATGGCGCCGCCCATGACAAAGGCCAGCGACGGGTCCCAGGCTCCGGCTAGGTCCAGAAAACCCAGCACTTTGCTCGGGTCGGTCATGCCCGCCACGATGAGGCCCAGGCCAAACAGCAGGCCCACGGCGAATGCGGCAATACGGTCTTTCATTGGAGGCTCCTTGAGTCAGGCCAGCAGGTGGCGCAGGACGAACACAGTGACAAAGCCCGCCGCCATGAAGGTCAGCGTGGCCACCAGCGAGCGCGGTGACAGGCGCGAGAGCCCGCACACGCCGTGGCCGCTGGTGCAGCCTGCGCCATAGCGCGTGCCCACGCCCACCAGCAGACCGGCCAGCACCACCGTGCCCCAGCCGGCGTCAATGGTGGCGGGAACCGCGGCGCCGGTCAGCAACAGGTACAGCGCGGGCGCCACCAGCATGCCCAGCACAAACGCGATGCGCCATGCGGTGTCGCCGCGTGCGGGTCGCAGCAAACCACCCACGATGCCGCTGATGCCCAGCACGCGGCCATTCAACAAGATAAACAGGGCTGAGGCCAGGCCCAGAATGAGCCCACCGGCCAGCGCGGTCCAGGGGGTGAAGTGGTTCCAGTCAATCGTCATGGTGTGTCCTCAAGGGTGGTGCCTACTTGCCGCAGAACTCAGCGTACAAAACGCCCATCACCGCCAGCGCCTGCGGGCTGTCTATGCAGTAGTAGATGGATTTGCCCTCGCGCCGGGTGCTCACCAGGCCCTCATCACGCAGCACGCCGAGCTGCTGCGACAGCGTGGGCTGCGCAATGCCCACTAGCTCTTCCAGTTCGCCCACACGCTTTTCGCCCTGGCTCAACTGGCACAGCAGCAGCAGGCGGTCGGGGTTGGACAGGGCTTTCATGAGGCGGCAGGCCGCATCGGCCGACTGGCGCAGCACGGCCAGGTCCAGCGCGGGGGCGGTTGGGGTGTCGGGGGTGGCCAGCATGGTGGGGCTCCGGGTCGTTTGCAATGTCGATAGTTTATTGACTAACAATATATAAGTCAATAAACTATCTGTGTCGAAACTGAAACAACGACCTTTACAAGGAGTTTTCCATGATAGCCACTGCCTCCCCCATCCTTTCTGCCACCGCCGCACCCCAGGTGCAAGCCTTTTTTGACCCCGCCACCTGGACCGTGAGCTACGTGGTGTTCGACCACGCCGGCGGCCACTGCGCGCTGGTCGACTCGGTGCTGGACTTTGACCCCAAGTCCGGCCGCACCAGCACCCGGTCGGCCGATGCACTGGTGGCCTTTGTCAAAGACAAGGCGTTGACCGTGCAGTGGATTCTGGAAACCCATGCCCATGCCGACCACCTGTCCGCCGCCCACTACCTGCGCAAGCAGCTGGGCGGCCAGATCGCCATTGGCGCCGCCATCACCGGTGTGCAAAACGTTTTCAAAGCCGTCTTCCACCTGGAGCCCGAGTTCCACCCCGATGGCCGCCAGTTCGACCATCTGTTCCAGCCCGACGAGGTATTTGCCATTGGCGACCTGCGTGCCCAGGCGCTGTCGGTGCCGGGCCACACGCCCGCCTGCATGGCCTACCAGGTGGGCAATGCGGTGTTTGTGGGCGACACCCTGTTCATGCCCGACGTGGGCACTGCGCGTTGCGACTTTCCTGGTGGCAACGCCCACCAGCTCTACGCCAGCGTGCGCAAGCTGCTCGACCTGCCGGGCGACACGCGCCTCTACATGTGCCACGACTACCCGCCCGAAGGGCGTGACGCAGCATGGGTCAGCACGGTCGCGCAGCAGCGCGCCAGCAACATCCATGTGCATGACGGCGTGAGTGAAGATGCCTTTGTGGCCATGCGCAGCCAGCGCGACGCGGGCCTGGCCATGCCCACCCTGATCCTGCCCTCGGTGCAGGTCAACATCCGTGCCGGCGCCATGCCACCGGCCGAGTCGGACGGCCGGGTCTACCTCAAGGTACCGGTTAACGTCTTATAAGAAAACAGCCGGTGGCCCCGTCAATATTGCGCCAGCAGCTATCAAAAATATAGTGGGTGTATCAGGGCGCAACCATCGCGTCCCACGCCTGCATGGTCTCTGCTGCGTACATCAGCGCCGGCCCGCCGCCCATGTAGACGCACACACTGAGCATTTCCTCCAGCTCGGTACGCGTGCACTGCAGCTTGTGCAGCGCTTTGACGTGAAAACCGATGCAACCTGAGCAATGCTGGGTGATGCCAATGGCCAGCGCCATCAGCTCCTTGTGTTTGGCGCTGATCTGGCCTTCGGCCATGGCCGAGCGCGCGAGCTGCCCAAACGCCTGCATGGCTTCGGGCTGCGATTTTTTGAGTGGCAGCAGGCCGGCGTTAATGTTCTGAATCAGCCCCGCATGGTCAAAGCTGCTCATGGTTTGGTGGAGCAGGTGCTCCAGCCCAACATGGCATATGGCGGGCACCAGCCAATGGCACCGGTGGCCAGCGGCAGCAGACCCAGCCAGCCCCATGCGCCCACGGTGCCGGTTGCGGCCAACCCTACTAGCACCACACCTACCGCAATACGCGCTATGCGGTCCAGGCCGCCCACATTGGTTTTCATGTCCCACTCCTTGCATGAATGAAGAATCGCTGTCCCTGCCAAGCATCGTAGGGCGGCGAACAACCTGCAGCATGATCTGGGTCAAACCTTGGTGCTGCAGTGCGGTGCCCTCGCTACCATCAGGCGCATGCCGCATTTCTTCTCTCGCCTGCAAGAGGGCAACCCGCGCAGCATCACCGCCATGCTGCTGGCCGTGATGCTGTTCTCCGCCATGGACACCCTCATCAAGGCGTTGTCCGCCCACTACCCGCCGCTGCAGATTGCCGCCATGCGCGGCGCGCTCACCCTGCCGCTGATTGCGATCTGGATCCAGTGGCGCGGTGCCTGGGCTGCCGTGTGGCAGGCACGTTGGCCGCTGCACCTGCTGCGCGGCGGCTTGGTCATTGCCATGCTGGTGCTGTTCACCTACGGCGTGCGCGGCCTGCCGCTCACCAATGCTTACACCCTCATGTTTTTTGCCCCGTTGCTGATCACGGTGCTGGCTTGGCCGGTGCTGGGCGAGCGTGTGCCGCGTGCGCACTGGTGGGCCGTGGGCGGCGGGCTGCTGGGCGTGCTGGTGGCTCTGCGCCCCAGTGCCGAGGGCTTTGCCAGCTGGTCGGGGCTGGCAGTGCTGGGGGCGGCGGTTTGCTATGCGGTGTCGGCCGTGGTCACGCGGCTGTCTAGCCGCACCGATTCGAAAGACAGCCTTGTGCTGTGGGTCATGGTGATCCTGACCGCGGTGGCCGGTGCGCTGGCCGCGCCCCAGTGGCAGCCGCTGCAGGCGCATCATCTGGCGCTGTGGGCTGGGCTAGCGGCGTCGGGCTTTCTGGCGCAGCTGGCCATTACCGAGGCCTTTCGCCACGGCCAGGCCAGTGCCGTGGCCCCGTTTGAATACACCGCTTTGGCGTGGAGCTTGGGTATCGACTGGCTGGTGTGGCAGCAGCTGCCCGACGCCTTCACCCTGCTGGGTGGCGCCATCATTGTGGGCAGTGGCTTGTATGTGCTGCGGCACGAACAGGTGCACGCCACGGCAGAGCACCCCTAGGCGCCAGCGCCAGGCGCGGCACGCGAGCCAGTGCGTGCGGGGGCTAGTCCGCGCTCCATTGGCGCCAGGTCACCTTGCGGATGCGCAGCCACTGTTGTTGTGGCGTGAACGCAGCCACTTCACACCCCCTGCACGGGCAAGAGCAGCAGCTGGATAGCGCCCATGGACACGGCCACCCACAGCAGCGCCCCACCCAGTGACACCAGCAGCTCGCGCGGGCTGAATGGGCCCTCCTGGTTCAGGTCGGCAATATCGTAGTCTTGCATGCACCACCTCCTTTACATCGTTGTTATAGATGGCTTCATTGTGCGAAGCGGGAGGTGGTTCGGGAAGGAAGGAAATGGCAGTTGGTTGTGCTGAAAACGTTTAAGTACGCAACTTGAATTGAATCGTGGGCCTTTACCAGCAAGTCAGAACTCCAGACATCACGAGATGTCTTATGCACTAGCTAGCGCTCGCGCAGTTGCTCGCAATATTCGGTCTCTTGGAACGGAAATGCCGAAGTCGAGCCAATGAATGACGTTGTAATAGAACTGATCTGCAGCCATGTACTCGTCGAGAAATTGTTTCACTTGTTGGCGTGAAAAGGCGCGCACGTACTTGACCGAAACCATCTTCCTCAAAGTGTCATTCTCCGAACGCATGAGTCTATCGATTGCCACTTTGGCTAGTTCATGAAATGCTTTGTCAGGAATTAGCGGAATGATGCGTGCCAAAAGGGATTGGGGCATTGGAGTGGACAGGAGGTCATTGAGTCTATGCTTACCAAGTGCATAGAGCGTACGCGCTGCATCCTCGTACTTTGTGTTGTTTCCAATAGAAAGAATTGACACACTGCTGCGACCGTACTCGGGGCGATCGAGTGCCGCGAGTACCAAAGGAATGTCGCACCACTGACCAACTTTTGCGAGGTACAAAAGATCTTTGGTTGAGTAGTCGAGATCTCCGCTCGCCAGCATTGATCGAACTAATGGCAAGTCAGTTGCGTCCAGTCTGTTGCAAATGAGGTCCAAGCCTTGGCGTGTGAACCTGCTGCACAAGTGCTTTCCAAGTGAGCGAGTTCTTTCGATTAGATCTGTTTGGGGCCCATGTCGCCTATTCATTTCCACCAGCAACGATTCAAAACGATTTGCAAAGCGATTGGCAATGGTCGCGCGCAGTTCGTCACCACGTAACCTGAAGTCGCGCCGAATAAGAGTGAAATAGGCATTTTGGTCAAAGATTTCTGAGCGAGATTCTTCTTCAAGTTGCGCGACAGTCAAGCCGTTAAAGAACTGCTCCGTGTAACGTTTTAATGCGGCTTCACCTTCCGTGTCTGTCCGTTTCATTCCGAATGATGCGAGCCCCAAGGGAGTTGGGGTGTTATTGACAAGGACGGTTTTCGCTTGTGCAATGGAATAACTACGTCCGCTTGCGACAAGTACCTGCAGTGCGATATAGCGTATCTCGGCGTCGCTGTCGTTCAGTAGTGGCTCTGAGATGTTTGCGGTAAGAGCCTCTCTTTTTTGCAGCAACTTGATTACAGTAAATCTGACTTGCTCGCTGCGATGACTGAGCCCGCGGAGCAGAATTTCATCGTCAAACTCAGTCTCTTTGCTAAGCAATTGGTTCAGTAGATTCTGGCTCACCGTGCTGGGCTGCAGGGTGTAGAGCATTTCTAGCGCGCCGCGACGATCATCCCGCAACGTGATACGGATCATCGCGTTGGCAGCTGCGCTGATTGTTTGTGTCTCGTTTCGAGAAAACTCTTCGCGAATACAGGTTAGATCCAAGGGTTGACCATATTCGCTCAGATACTCTAGGGCAGCCATTCTTACAGTGGTATCGGCATCCTTGGCAAACCACAAAGGAACAATCTGTTGGCGACCAAAGTGCTCCTCTTCGACGATTGGTTCAGCAATCAGGAGCATCGCTTTGAGCGCGCCAACTCGCCGATCGGTAGTGCCGACAATAGAGTTCAAAGGCAGTAGGTTGTTCTTGAAGCCGTCCACTGCGGACACCCAATGCCAAAGAGGTGCATTCTCATGTTTAAAGTGCGCCAGACTGTTTTCAAGCAGCCCGCGACGCTCACGCCGACCAAACTCAAACTTCGTTCGTGCTTTGAAAAGAAGATTCGAATCGTGTGACCCCAGCGATTGCTGATCATTTCCGTGTACCGCTGCAATGATGGAAAGTAACCTAACCCGAGCCACGTCGTCGGCTGCGAGAGGATGTTCATCGCTCGCCTTTTCGGCCATGATTAAAAAATTTCGTAGGAATTTTGCACCTTCAACGGACAACGGCGTCGTTGGTCCTGGCTCGTTGGTTGGTGCGATTTGTTCCTCAATAGCAGGTGCTTGGTCCTTCTCTGAGTCAGATTCCTTATCTTTGCTGGCAAGTGCGATAACGTATCCTTGAATGCACTTACGGAATTTGATTTCGAAGTCACGCATATCCGAGAAGGTTCCGGCCAATAGCTTCCTCTCGGAAAAAACTTGGTCTTTAAATGCAATGACCTTCTTGAGATGATCCCCTGGGTCGGCGAGAGACGCTGTATCAAGATCCTTTAACAGTAGGCTTATCTCGGGTCGCCCATCTTTTGCGTTTCGTTCCATTGATCGTTGGAACTCCTCTTCGAAACCAGATGTGTAGGGTGGCGTTCCCGGGGGCGTTCCCCAGCGCTTCCAAAGCATGCCAACAAAAAGATCACACCCGTCCAAGTCTCTATTGATGATTGCTTGTGGTCTGCCTACGCCTGGCAGGGTGTCTTCCCAGCCCACCAACTCGACTTGGTATCCCAGCGCATCAGCTAATTGGCTATTGAAGTCATCAACGATCGCTCGAGCAGTCTTGCGCTCCTCTATTAGGTCGCCTGGAGATGCAAGAAACACTTTGACGAATCGCCTTATTCCAGCCATTGGCCTTCCTCCCATTGTTCAATACGCCAGTTCTTCGCATGAACTGCTGTTGAGACATATGGTATCCGTCCAGCTGCTTAAATACAGGCTGATTCATGGCCTGAAATTGCTCGAGAGCGACTAGCACCTTAAGTCGAGCAACCTATTTGAACTGTATTCATCGTGAAGCTTCGTCAAGCCGCTCTCTCCGCCGCACTATTCAATACCTTCGCCACCACCTCCTTACTCAGCGTAGGCACAAACGTCTCAATAAACCGATAGGCATACCCCCGCAGCCACGCCCCGCGGCGCAGCCCGAGCCGCGTCACGTTCACCTGGAACAGGTGGCCCGCGTCGAGGATGCGCAGGTGCGCGTCGCGCTCCTCGTCCACCGCAACCGATGCGACGATGCCTACGCCCATGCCCAGTTCCACATAGGTCTTGATCACGTCGGCGTCCATCGCGGTCAGCACCACCTCGGGGTGCAAGCCGGCCGCGGCAAAGGCGTTGTCGATGTGCGAGCGCCCGGTGTAGCCCAGCTCGTAGGTGATGATGGGATAGCGCGCCAGTTGCTCCAGCGTCACCGGGCCGCCCTGCGCCAGCAGCGGGTGGTCGGGTGGCACCACGATGCTGTGCGTCCAGCGGTAGCAGGGCAGGGTGACCAGCTGCGGGTAGTCGGCCAGCGCCTCGGTGGCCACGCCAATGTCGGCCTCGCCCGAGAGCAGCATGGCGGCCACCTGCTTGGGCGAGCCCTGGTGCAGGTGCAGCGTGACCTTGGGAAACTGGTCGCGAAAATCCTTCACCACATGCGGCAGCGCGTAACGCGCCTGCGAGTGCGTGGCGGCCACTGACAGCTGGCCCTCCAGCTGCGCGCTGTAGTCTTGCCCGGCACGTTTGAGGTTGTCCGCGTCCAGCAGCAGGCGCTCCACGATGGGCAGCAGGTCTTTGCCCGGCGGTGTGAGCCCCGTGAGCCGTTTGCCAGCGCGGCCAAAGATCTCCACACCCAGCTCTTCCTCCAGCTCACGGATCTGGCGGCTCACGCCGGGCTGTGAGGTGTGCAGCATGTGCGCTACTTCCGTGAGGTTGTAGCCGCAGCGCACGGCCTCGCGCACCGATCTCAGTTGTTGGAAATTCATGCCGTCTTACACCGCCGCCAGCGCCTGGTCCAGGTCGGCCAGCAGGTCGTCAATGTGTTCAATGCCGACCGACAGCCGCACCGCATCGACCGGTACGCCGGCCTTGGCCAGTTCTTCGGGCGACAGCTGGCGGTGCGTGGTGGAAGCCGGGTGGGTGGCCAGCGATTTGGCATCGCCAATGTTCACCAGGCGAGTGAAGAGCTGCAGCGCATCCAGAAACCGCGCACCGGCCTCGCGCCCCTGGCCTTCGGGCGCTTTCACGCCAAAGGTCAACAGGCCCGAGGCCTTGCCGCCCAGGTACTTTTGGGCCAGTTCATGGTCGGGGTGGCCGGGCAGGGCGGCAAAGTTGACCCAAGCTACCTTGGCGTGTTTTTGCAGGTGCTGCGCCACCTTGAGTGCGTTGTCGGTGATGCGCTCCAGGCGCAGGGCCAGGGTTTCAATGCCTTGCAGGATCAGGAAGGCGTTGAACGGCGAGATGACAGCACCGGTGTTGCGCAGGGGCACCACGCGGGCGCGGCCAATGTAGGCGGCTGGGCCCAGGGCGTCGGTGTAGACGACGCCGTGGTAGCTGGGGTCGGGCTCGTTCAGGCGCTTGAAGCGGGCCTTGTGCTGGTCCCACGGGAACTTGCCGCTGTCCACAATGGCGCCGCCAATGGTGGTGCCGTGGCCGCCCAAATACTTGGTGAGCGAGTGCACCACGATGTCGGCGCCGTGCTCGATGGGGCGCAGCAGGTAGGGCGTGGCCACGGTGTTGTCCACGATAAGCGGAATGCCGTGGGCATGCGCAATGTCGGCAATGCGGCGGATGTCAGTCACATTGCCCTGCGGGTTGCCTAGCGATTCGACAAAGATGGCCTTGGTACGGTCGTCAATCAGCGGCGCAAAGCTGTCCGGGTTCTTGTGGTCGGCAAAGCGGGTGGTAATGCCGAACTGCGGCAGCGTGTGGGCGAACAGGTTGTAGGTGCCGCCATAGAGCGCGGTGCTGCTGATGATGTTGTCGCCAGCCTCGGCAATGGTCTGGATGGCGTAGGTCACAGCGGCCTGGCCCGAGGCCAGTGCCAGCGCGGCCAGGCCGCCTTCCAGGGCCGCCACGCGCTTTTCCAGCACGTCTTGCGTGGGGTTCATGATGCGGGTGTAGATATTGCCCGGTACCTTCAGGTCGAACAGGTCGGCGCCGTGCTGGGCGCTGTCAAAGGCGTAGGCCGCCGTCTGGTAGATGGGCACGGCCACGGCCTTGGTGGTGGGGTCTGGGCTGTAACCGGCGTGGACGGATTGGGTTTCGAATTTCCAGTGGTCTGACATGGGGGCCTCTCCTGATGGCGGGTGGTGGTGTGACTTGCTATGGTTTTGGTAGCTGCTCGCGCATATTTCACGGGGGCTATAGGCCTATTTCACTTATAAACAGGCCTTTCCAGCTTGCGAAAGATGCGGAAAAAGCCGCGAATGCAGTGCACTCTAAAGGCGGCTCTTCAAAACTCAAAAGAATAAAAAGTTGATTCTTTAGATCAAAAACATCGTAGGGCGTGTGCTCTCGCGGTAGGCGTGCCAGCCCAGCCACCAGAACACCGGCACAAACAGCAGGAACAGCGCCTGCAGCCCCACCACCGTGCCCAGCGTGCCACCCAGCAGCCCGCCGATGAAGCCGCCGCAGGGGCCAGCCAGCGCACTCAGGCCCGACACCCGGCCGCGCCCCAGGCGCGCGCCTACGTGGGCAAACTGGGTGAGCGTGTGCATCTGCAGCAGCCCCAGGCCCGCGCCCAACACCACGCCGCCCACCCACAGCCAGCCTGTCGTGCTGGCCCAGGCCAAGAGCAGTGCCGCCAGCGTGACCGCACTCACTGACGCGAGGACGGTGCGCAGCGGCCCCAGCCAGGTGAGCAGGGGGCCCAGAAAGATCAACGTGGCCACAAAGGCGCTGCCCTGCACCGCCACGAGCGAGCCGGCGCCCAGTGCGGGCAGGCCCAGCTCTTGCACGGCGATGACCACCATGTAGAAGGCGTAGTACATGTGGATGGCCTGGACGGCGCATTCCTGCATGGCCAGCACGCGAATCTCGGGCTCACGCCACAGCGCCCGCACCGACTGGTGCATGGACAGCCGCGCCGCACCGGCGCGCGGTGGTGTGTGCGTGTGCTGGCTCAGCACCGATGACGACAGCCAGGCTGTCAGCACAAACATGGCTGCAATCAGCCAGTAGCTGCCCGCATGGCCCACCAGCGCCACTACACCGGCGGCCAGCATGGGGCCCAGCAGAAACATGCCCGCCATGTGCGCGCCGCGCTGCCAGCCGGCGCGTGCGTGGCCAATGCGCTCCAGCGCCGCCATGAACACGGTGTTGAGCGAGACAAAGCGCAGCGGCATGACAAAGCTGATGAGTGCCGTTAGCAGCACCAGAAACAGCGTGTGCGGCAGCAGCGGAATGGCCGCATACAGACCCCCCATGACCAGGCTACCCGCCACGAACAGCCTCTCAGGGCCGATGCGTTCCACCCAAAAGCCCACCGGAATGCTCATGAACAGAATGCCCACCGACTGCGCCCCGGCGATGGCCGCCAGCCAACCGCCCTGCGCGCCCAGGTGCAGCGCGTACAGGGTGGTGGTGAACTTGGCCAGCCCCACGCTGATCCCCATGAAGGAGGACAGCAGCGCGAAGCGCAGTAAAAACGCGTTGCGTTCAAAGAACCCGCGCATCAGGCGGCCTGGGCCGCGGAGTTGGCAGCCTGGCCCACCGCAAAGCTGCGCCGGCCATCCACCGACACCGGCACTTCACCGCGCACGGTTACCCTGCGCACCACGCGGTGCTGGTGGCCGTAGTCGTTGATGGCGTAGTGCTGCGTGGCGCGGTTGTCCCAGATGGCCACGTCCCCCGTGGTCCATTGCCAGCGCACGGTGTTCTCCAGCCGCGTGATGTGGTGCTGGAAGACCTCGAACAGGCGGTCCGAGTCGTGCGTGTTGTAGCCCACCAGGCGCTTGATGAAGTGGCCTGCGATGAGCGTGCGTTCGCCAGTCTCGGGGTGCACGCGCACCAGCGGGTGCTGCGCTTCGATTAGGCGTGCGCGGAACACATCCCGATAGTGCTGTGCGCCGGCGTCATCAGGCTCTACGCGGGTGGCAGCGTAGTCGTAGTCGTTGCTGTGCACGGCCCACAATTTGTCGGCCAGGGCCTTGAGTTCGTCGGGCAGCTCGTCATAGGCGGTGGCGGTGTTGGCCCACACCGTGTCGCCTCCCGATTTGGGAATCGTCACCCCGCGCAGCACCGACACCTTGGGGTAGTCCGCGTCAAAGGTCACGTCGGTGTGCCAGGAGTTGGCGCGCCCGCCGTGGTTCGAGTCCAGCTCCAGGATCTGGGTGCCGTTGCGCGAAGGCACGGTGGGGTGGGCCACCACATCGCCCCACAGGCTGGCAAAAGCCTGCTGCTCGGCATCGTCCAGATGCTGTTGGCCGTGGAAAAAGATGACCTTGTATTTCAGCAGCGCTTGATGGATGGCGGCAAAGGTCTGGGGGGCCAACTGGCCCGACAGGCGCACGCCGTGGATGACCGCGCCGATGCGGCCAGCCAGGGGACGCACCTCGAGGGCAGCAGCGGTGGTGATGTGGGGGTGTTGCAAGACAGCAGACATGAAAACTCCTTGGTGAGACAGCGTTGAAAGACAAGAAAAGAGAGAAGGCGTTGCCATCGTAGGAAGCCTGTGCGCCGTTGCGAAGCGCCCAATTCGCATGTCGATATGCGCTGCGCAAGCCCGCATAAGCAAGCGCGGTTTTCTTCGTTGTTGTTTGTGGTTGCCGTCTTTACGCTGCACTCCCATGACCAACCGATAAGGACTTTGCATGCGACAATTTTTCAAACTTTTAACTGCCGCCGCCGTGGCGCTGGGCTTCACGGCCACCGCGTGGGCCCAAGAGGCCCTGGAGGTCACCGACATCCGCTACCAGGGCACGGTGGGCCAGGTGGTCTGGATTGAGCTGGCCGAGCACCTGGGCTACCTGGCTCCGCTCAAGGCCAAGTGGGTGGGCAACACCATCAGCGGTCCGCAGGATGTGCAGGCGGTGGTCACCAACGACATTGACATTGGTGGTGCCTTCAATGGCGCACTGGTCAAGCTGATTGCCAAGCGGGCGCCGGTGAAAGCGGTGATTGGCTACTACGGAGTGGACGACAACACCTGGAGTGGCTACTACGTCAAGAACGACAGCCCCATCAAAACCGCCCGCGATCTGCTGGGCAAAAAGGTGGCCATGAACACCCTCGGTGCCCACCACGATTTCATCGTGCGCGAGTACCTGGAGCGCAACAAGATCACGGACGAAGAGGCCAAGCAGGTCACCTTTGTCATCACCCCACCTGTCACCGGTGAGCAGGCCCTGCGCCAGAACCAGGTGGAGGTGACCACGCTGGGCGGCATCCTGCGCGACAAGGCGCTGGAGCGCGGCGGCATCCGCCCTCTGTTTACCGACCGGGACCTGTTTGGCAACTTCACTGCCGGCTCCTATGTGCTGCGCAACAAGTTCATCGAGCAGAACCCCAAGGCCTCCAAGCATTTGGTGAGTGCGCTGGCCCGCTCCATCGAGTGGGCCCGCAACACGCCAGCAGCCCAGGTGCGCAGCACGTTTGAGTCCATCATCAAGGCGCGCGGCCGCGCCGAAAGCGCCGATGCCATCCAGTACTGGAAGAGCACCGGCATACCCTCCACCGGTGGCGTGGTGCTAGACAAGGACCTGCAGGTCTGGATCGACTGGCTGGTCAAGGAGGACATCATCAAGGCTGGTCAGGTCAAGCCTACAGACCTGTACACCAATGCCCTCAACAGCTACGCCACCGGCGCGAAGGTGGCGGCCAAATGAGCACCGCCAAGATCCGTTTTGAACACGTCAGCAAGGAGTTCACCGTCCGCGCTGAAGATGGTGGCCCGGACAAGCGCTTCACGGCCTTGCAGGACGTGACGCTGGACGTCCGTGCGGGTGAATTCCTGGTGTTGGTCGGGCCCAGCGGTTGCGGCAAGTCCACCCTGTTGGACCTGCTGGCCGGCCTGACCTTGCCCAGCCAGGGGCGGGTGCTCATCGATGGGAAACCCATCACCGGCCCGGCCCGAGACCGTGGCGTGGTGTTTCAGCAGTACGCGTTGTTCCCCTGGCTCAGCGCACTGGACAACGTGGCTTTCGGTCTGGAAATCGCGGGCCTGGGCAAGAAGGAACGCAGGGAGAAAGCGGCCCATTACCTGGAACTGGTGGGCCTCACCGATTTCCGCAACCACTACCCGCACGAAATGTCGGGCGGCATGAAGCAACGCGTGGCCATTGCGCGCAGCTTGGCGTATGAGCCCGAGGTGCTGCTGATGGACGAGCCCTTTGCCGCGCTGGATGCGCAAACCCGCGAGACCCTGCAGGAAGAGCTGGTGGAGATCTGGCACCGCACTGGCAAGACCATTGTGTTCATCACCCACGGCATCGACGAAGCCGTGGTGCTGGGCCAGCGCGTGGCGGTGATGACCTCGCGCCCGGGGCGTATCAAACAGATTGTGGACATCCCCGAGACGTTACGCACCGACACACCGGATGTGCGCTCACTGCCCCTGTTTGGTGAGCTGCGCCATCAAATTTGGTCCCTGTTGCACGACGAGGTGGCCGCGGCGCGCCAACAGCGCCGTGCCCGTATCGCAACCCTACCCGCCCGCAAGGAGAGTTTCCATGTCTGATGTCTCGTTAACCGCCGGCACAGCGCCCGTAGCCCTGGTGCCCCCCGCCCGCTGGACGCGCTTGCTGCGCCAGTTGGGCAATATCGGCTGGCGCTCCGCGCTGGTGCTGGCCCTTGCGCTGTGGTGGGAGCTGGCCCCGCGCCTGGAACTGACCGACCCGGCCTTCTTTCCCCCACTCAGCGAAGTGCTGGCTGCAGGCTGGGCCCTGGCACTGAACGGGCAGCTTTGGCAACACACCTCGGCCAGCGTGGCACGGGCCCTGGGTGGCTTTGCCATCGCGGTGTTGTATGCAGTGCCGCTGGGCTTGGCCATTGGCTGGTACCGCCGCCTCGGCCATTTCCTGAACCCGCTCATTGAGGTGCTGCGCAACACGGCGCCGCTGGCCTTGCTGCCCGTGTTCTTGCTGCTGCTGGGCATTGGCGAGGTGTCCAAGGTAGCCATGGTGGTTTACGCCTGCTCATGGCCGCTTTTGCTCAACACCATCTCGGCCGTCAAGCAGGTGGACCCGCTGCTCATCAAGTCCGCCCGCACCATGGGGGCCAGTGCACAGCAGCTGTTCCTCAAGGTCATCTTGCCAGCCTCGGTGCCCACCATTTTTGTGGGCATCCGTCTGGCCAGTGCTACCGCCATTCTGGTGCTGGTGGCGGCCGAGATGGTGGGGGCCAAGTCCGGCCTGGGCTACCTAATCATCTACGCGCAGTACAGCTTTCTGATTCCCGACATGTACTTCGGAATCATTGCCATCACCTTCATTGGCGTGTTGTTCACCCTGGCGCTGGAGGCGGTGGAGCGCCGCCTGACCGCCTGGAAGCCCGCCCCGGCATTGGCTTAAACCCCGTCAACTTTTCAACCAAGGAACTTTCATGTCTGACCGCAAACTGCGCCTGGGCGCCTTCATCATGGCCACGGGCCACCACATCGCCGCCTGGCGCCACCCTGGGTCACAAATCGATTCGGGAACCAATATCGACCACTACATCGAGGTGGCCAAGACCGCCGAGCGCGGCCTGTTCGACCAGGTGTTTGTGGCCGACAGCCCGGGCCTGTGGTTTGAGGGCAGCGATGAAGCCTTCAGCCGCCAGGGCCGGGTGTCGCACTTCGAGCCTGTCACGCTGTGGGCTGCGTTGGCCGCAGTGACCAAGCATGTGGGCTTTGTGGCCACCGCCTCTACCACCTACGAAGACCCGTATTTGCTGGCGCGCAAGTTTGCCTCGCTGGACCACATCAGCAAGGGCCGCGCGGCCTGGAACGTGGTGACCACGGGTGCCGAAACCCTGTATGGCAACTTCGGCCTGGACAAGCACCCCGACCCCGAAACCCGCTACGAGAAGGCGCATGAGTTTGTGGACGTGGTGAAGGGCCTGTGGGACAGTTTTGAAGACGACGCCTTCAGCCGCGACCCAGCCAGCGGCGTGTACTTTGACCCTGCCAAGCTGCACACGCTGAACCACGTGGGCAAGCACCTCAAGGTGAAGGGTCCGCTGAACCTGGAGCGCTCGCCGCAGGGTTACCCGGTCATCGTGCAGGCCGGGTCGTCCGAGCCTGGCAAGGAACTGGCCGCCGCCACGGCGGAAGCCATCTTCACCGCCTGGACCAGCTTGGCCGAGGCGCAAGCGTTTTACAGCGACGTGAAAGGCCGCCTAGCCAAGTACGGCCGCCGCCCCGAGCAGCTCTTGGTGCTGCCCGGCATCTCACCCGTGGTGGGCCGCACGCAGGAAGAGGCCGAAGCCAAATGGGCCGCGCTGCAAAAGCTCATCCACCCCTCCGTGGGCCTGAGCACCATTGAGCCCTTCTGGCCCGGTGAAGATCTCAGCAAGTGGGACCTGGACGCGCCGCCACCCTATATTCCCCAGCCGCCCATCGGCCGCAACAGCCGAGCCCACGTGGTGCTGGAACTGGCACGCCGCGACAAGCTCACCGTGCGCCAGCTCTACGAGTACCTGGCCGGTGCGCGCGGCCACTGGGTGGTGGTGGGCACGCCCGAAAAGATTGCCGACGAGATCCAGACCTGGTTCGAAAACGGCGCGGCCGACGGCTTCAACGTCATGCCGCCTGTGCTGCCCGAATCGCTGGACGACTTTGTCGACTTGGTCATCCCCGAGCTGCAACGCCGTGGCCTGTTCCGCACGGAATACGAAGGCACGACGCTGCGCGAGAACCTGGGGCTGGAGCGGCCGGTGAACCAGTTCACCGTGCGCAAGCAGAAGGCTGCTTAGAGTGTCTTATTTGGACTCTTCAATGATGCGCCCGTTCAGTGGCTGAATGGGGCGCGCATTGGCATTGAAGATGCGGCGGAACGCCTTGATCTGCTCTGCGCCGAGTCGAATCGGTTGCTTCAGCACCATCCATTTCACGCCTTCGGAGCAGGGCGGGGTGGTCAATGAGCCGGCAAAGGAGTAGTAGCCTTTGTCCGCTGGCAGCATGGCGGCCAAGTCGAGTTGCAAGTCGGTCACGGTGATCGTTTCACCCTTGCGCGGCAAGTGGGCAAAAACCGGGGCGAAGGCCGCATTGGTCTTGCCGGGCTGCATCAGCACGCCAATCACGCCCAGGCCGCCCTCGGCATTTTTGTGGACAAAGTGGCCCACCATGGCGGTGTGCTTGCCATTGAGTGCTTCTTCACTGGGGGTGTGGAAGTGGAACTGGAGCAGCTCGTAGGTTTTGTCGCCTACGGTCAGTGTTTGGCCTGCAGGCAGGTTGATCTGGATGGTGTGGCCATTGTTGACCAGCGTGGGGGCAGCGGTGGTGTAGTTGAACTGCAGCGCGGGCAGGTCCGCCTTGACCGCATTGCGGATATCGATGGGGCTTTGGTTGCCGCCCTTGGCGCAGGTTTCAAAAGCCGGGTCTAGTTCGGCCCAATGGGTGGGGCCTTCGTGGCTATGCCCATAGTTCCAGTGAGGTGGATGGCCCTCTGCGTGGGCCAGGCCTGCGGCCAGGGTGAACAAGCCAAGGGCAATGGTTGTGGGAAGTTTGCGAAGAGATTGCATGGTTTTATTGGGTGTGTGGAAGTGAAAGGTTGACTGGTAAGTGTTCGCTGCTTAGCGAACAAGAAATCCTATCGCACATTTTCTCGACATCACGCCGTGGTGTGCGCGGTGGCTCTGCGTTCATGTTTGGTACACAAACCATCCGACAGTCACCCCGAGCACAACCAGAATGGCCACGAGCCATCGCCGGATGGTTCGTTCTTTGACACAACCACCGCAAATACGCACGGCACTGGCGGGGCTCTTGAAGTGCAGCGTCACGGACTTGGCGTCCGACCCCAGCGCGGCACCACACTGGTAACACAGGCCGAGGCTGCGCCATTGAGCGCTCCGGCGTTCGCGCCATACCGATAGCACCATGAGCACCAGCACGGTGAGGGCGATGACGAGAAAACCGATCTTGGACATGGGGCGAGGCTGGACGAGCACGGTGGTTGAAAACCGGTCTAGCTTAGCGAGTTGCGCAGCAGAACACTGAAGGCCTCGCGTGCCATGTGGTGCGAGCGTTCGCGGTGCCAGACTAGCAGTGTTTTTGCTTTACCAACCCCACGGGGTGTTGGATGCGTACGCACGGTGCCAGCGGCAAGATGCATTTCCAGTACGGCCCGCGGCAACAGACTGATGCCCATGCCTGCCGCAACACAACCAATGATCGCCTCGAAAGAACCGTATTTGTGTAGATCTGCTTCAAATTGCGCCGCTGTTTCCGAGATTTTGTTGCCTCTAATTCCAGCCAGCCAGCCAGCCAGCCAGCCAGCCAGCCGGCCAGCCGGCCAGCCAGCCGGCCAGCTTTTCGGCATTGGAATCCAGCTTCTTTGAACTGACCCGCCTTGGGTAGGCAGGTTCAATTTCCTCTGAGCTGAGGTACTTCTTTACGGTGTTGCGAGCCAGGCCTGTACGTCTGGATATCTCGCGGATGGACATTTGTTCCCGTAGTGCCCAACGCCTAATGACATTCAATGTCGCCACGTCTAAGGCCAAAGATTAATGCTTGCTCACAATTCCAGTAGCAGCACGATGCGCGAGAACCTTGGGCTAGAGCGGTCGGTGAGCCAGTTCACCGTGCGCGAGCAGAAGGCTGCGTAGGGCGTTCTGCAGGCGGGGTCGTATCGGACATGACCGTTGCCAGTTGTCGCTGCAATTCCGCAATGCTGGGTGCCAAACGCCGATGCAATCGCGTCAGTGTGAACACATGCATTTCGTAGTGTGGCAGCGCCTCACGCAGAGACAATGGCACGACCAGGCCCTTCGGTCCGTTGTCCAATAAGGCCGCGTGGGGGAGAACACCCAGCAGATCCGTGTGCGCTATGAGGTTGATCATGCTGGCGTAGTCCGGGCAGGACGCAGTGATGCGTGCCGGTGGCATCCGGCGCACGGCAAAAGCTTCCCGCAGTACGTCCACCGGCCCCCGCACACTGGGCTCAACCATGGCCCACTCAGCAGACGCCAATTGCACCAGGGATTGCGCTTTGATCAAGGGGTGGGTTCGGCGGGCATACGCCTGTGGCCTGATGGGATAAAGCGCCTGGGTCACCAGGCCAGCCGTGCTGTAACCACGCGGCATAGGCGCAATCACCAGGTCGAGTTCACCGCCCCGCAAGCCGGCAAGCATGCGTCCTTCGTCTGCGCTGGACATGGCCAAACGTCGATGGGGATGGTCGTGGCACCACGCAAAGTGCAGGGCCGGGCCGCACACCAAGGCTGCGGAGGGCGTAGCCCCAACGCGCAGAGTGCCGCGGCGGCTCGCGGTGACAACACTCTCCCCCATGGCACCCACACGGTCCGCGATGTCAGCACCGTGCAGCGCAACGCGCAGCGCGACTTCGGTGGGAACCTGCTGCCTCCCGGACTTGACAAAAAGCGGGGTGTCAAACTGCAGTTGCAACTGCCGCATTGCGTGGCTGATAGCGGGCTGGGACACGCCACCGGCCAGCGCCGCAGCAGAGAAGCTGCCGTGGTGGATTACCAGCCGAAGGTATAAAAGAAAGCGCAAATTCATAAATGGTGTTTATGGTTTTATGCGCATTGTGACTTGTGCGAAACCCCATCTTTTGGAACCATGGGGCCATTGCAACCACAAGAGAGCCTTCCATGAGCCAACAACACTTAGATGCCGTGCGCGATTACCTCATCCACCTGCATGCCAGCGATACGAAGGCATTGGTTTCTGCGTTCGAAGACGACGGCGTTGTCCACTCCCCGTTTCTCGGGGTCATGAAGGCGGTGGACTTTTTTCCCAAGTTGGCGCTGGCGTCGAGCAAGAGCGTGATCACGCTGATTGACCTGTTTGCCTCTGTGCAAGCGGTTGACGACACAGTGCGGGTGGCCGCGTATTTTCGCTATGACTGGACGCTGAGCGATGGAAGATTGGTCGACTTCACCTGTGTGGACGTCTTCAGTTTTCGGAAAGACAGCATTCGCATCGGCAGCATGCATATCGTGTACGACACGCATCCACTGCGTGAGCAGGTGGGTGACAAATATGCGCCAGATCCGGTCAACGATTGAGAAGTTCTCTACAGTCGGCTGCGGATACTGGCCGACTAAAGTAGTAGCCCTGCACGGCATCGCAGACGTGAGCGCGCAGATAGTTCAGTTGTTCTTCGGTCTCTACACCCTCAGCAATCACTGAGAGCTTCAGGCTGTGCGCCAACGCAATGATGGAACGCACAATCGCCGCGTCATTGCGATCGTTGGTGAGATCTTTGACGAATGACTGGTCTATTTTCAGAATATCTATGGGGAATTGCTTCAGGTAGCTGAGGCTGGAATACCCGGTGCCGAAATCGTCGATCGACAGCTTGATTCCCATCGCCTTGAGTTTGCCAAGCGTTAACACGACCACTTCGACGTTGTCCATCACCATGCTCTCGGTCAACTCCAGTTCGAGATAGCGGGCATCCAGGCCGGTTTCTTGCAGTACCCGTGCAATGACTTCCACCAAGTTCGGCTGCTTGAATTGGCGCGCGGACAAATTGACCGACACACTGACTTTCGGCAGGCCGGCGTTGTGCCAAGTTTTCATTTGTGCGCAGGCGGTCTTGAGTACCCATTCACCGATGGGAACGATCAAGCCCAGCTCCTCGGCCAATGGAATGAAATCCGTCGGTGAAATCATTTCCTGCGCGCCAGGCTTCCAGCGTATCAGTGCTTCCACCCCGACAATGGCACCCGTTTGCAAACCGACTTGCGGTTGGTAATGCAGGAGGAATTCGTTGCGCTCCAAAGCGTGACGCAACATCAACTCCATCGCCATCCTTTTGCGTATCTTTTGGTTCAACTCCTCTGTATAAAACTGGGCATTGTTGCGGCCCTGCTCCTTGGCACGGTACATCGCCGCGTCTGCGTTGCGTAACAGGGTCTGTGCATCCAGGCCGTCGATGGGATACACGCTAAAACCAATGCTGCAGGTGACCTGTAGTTCTTGGCCATCGACCACGACAGGCTCTGCAACCGAGGCGAGTATCTTGGACATCAGCAAGGAAATTACGGCTTCGTTGGAATGGTTGATCACCACGACAAACTCGTCACCACCATACCGTGCCACCGTATCGCTCTCGCGCAGGCAAGATTGCAGGCGCTGCGCCACCGTTTTGAGCAGCTGGTCGCCAGTGAAGTGGCCCAGGCTATCGTTGATGAATTTGAACTGGTCCAGATCGATGAACGCGACCGTGAGTTGGTACTTGTAGCGCTCCGCCGAGAGAATGGCCAGTTGCAGACGATCCTGCAAACGGCAGCGGTTGGACAAGCCTGTCAAGGTGTCGTAGCTGGCCTGGTACAGCAACTGGCCTTCGTATTGCTTGCGCTCGCTGACATCCTCAATGCAGCCTTCATAAAACTGCACTTCTCCGGCCAGGTTGCGAACAGCACGAACCGTTTCGGTGATCCAGATCATCTGCTGGTCCGCGCCGTGAACTTGGGATTCGAGGTTAACGACTTCCCCCGAATTGCGGAGTAATCGCATGCATTCGGAACGCCCCTCAGGATCAACAAAAATCGGACTGGCCGGATCGTTCAGGCAGGCTGTCAGTTGCTCCAACGACGGGGCGCGAAAAATGCGCACCATCGCCGGGTTGATGTTCATGTACTGGCCGTCACGGTCAATCTGAAAAATCCCTTCGACCGCATTCTCGAAAATGGTGCGGTATTTGTGCTCCGCGTCGCGCAAGGCGTTTTCAATCAGCTTGTACGACGTCAAATCCATCGCAACCATGTACAGGATGGTCGGCTCATCCTTGACCTGCAGGATTCTGGGTGACAGTAGCACTGGGAGCGCTGTGCCCTGGGCATCACGCAACAGGACCTCGGCTTTCTGGAGCATGGTCCCCAGCAGCATCTGCTCAACCGTCGCAACCCCAGACGGCACAACAAAGGTCTGCAACAACGTCCCTACCAGTTGGTCTGATGGACACTTCAGCATCTCCGCAAAGCAATGGTTGCAATACAGAATCGTGCCGTCCGTTGCCAGGGTCATGACGCCTTCGTTCATGGCTTCGACCATCAGGCGGTAGGTGTGCTCGGCGCCCTGCAGGGTAAAGATTTTTGCCTCGTCGTGCTTGGAGACCACCAGGGCATCAACGCGGCCGTAGCGTATCGCATCCAATGTTTCTTCCGCTTCCCGCAGGCGTGCACGCAAGTCCGCCAGTTCATCGGACGGTGCAGGTGTGAGATACGTGACGGACGCGAGCTCGGTCATGGCGCATCCTCCCAGTGGCCGTCAACTTCTTGCAGCAGAGCAGAGACATCGGAAAGGTCGCCGATCATGCGTCGCACGGGGAGTGGAAACGTGCGGATCAGCGTCGGCACCGCAATCACGTTCTCTTCTTTCGCCAAAGAGGGTTGCAACAAGAGGTCGACGATCTTCAACTGAACGCGCCCCTGCAGGCGCCCTTCACAGAGGCGTTTGACACACTCCATGGCGCGCATGGAATGGGCGGACATGCCCACCACGTACAAATGGAAAGCGTAGTGCTGCCGCTGTGCGGGTGCCGAATAGACCAGGCGCAGGGGCGAGGCGTTAGGCATCAAGGGCTTAGTAGGCGCATAGGGAGTCTCACTTGCCCGGGTGGATGTCCAGACCGACCAACACCCGCTCCGTATTGGAGAGATCGCCAATGATCTTTTTGATCGGCATTGGCATGCTGCGAACCAGGGTTGGCAGCGCGAAGATTTGATCGCCCTTGGCCAACTTCGGGTTCTCCAATAAGTCGATGACATCGACGTGATAGCGGTCGGGCATATGCTCTTCGCAAATACGGTGCAGATTGGCGCGTGCGACGGCCGATTTGACGGTTTGCCCCGCGACGTACAAGCGCAGCATCCATTGTTTTCCTGGCATCTGCGGCATCGTTGAATGTGTTCTTTCCGTTCCGGTGATTAACTCAAGCATGGTGCGAACCTCACTTTTTCTTAAAAATTAGATGGCTGCCAGATCCGCGCGCCGCAACTTGGCCATGTCGGCCCGGTCATGGACCATGACGGCGTCCCGTTGCTGTTCTTCTTCAGACAGGCTGTCGATGATTTCGGTGGCGGTGTCGAACTCTTCGTGCAGGGCCGCGATATTGGCTTCCAGCGCCTGGCGCTTGCGCTCGTATTCCCGCTTCTTGCGCTGCAGCTCTTGTTGCCGCACCACCGCCCCGGATTTGTCCTGCGACTCCTGGCCAACCCGGGCCGCACCGGTCAAGACCCCTTCAGGCCCCAGGTAGACGTCGACCAGGTCGATGCCCTTGTCGCTCAGAATGAATTCACGGATCTGGTTGGAGTGCGCCATGCCCCGCGATTTCAGGATATACATGCCGCGGTTGCGCTCGCCTTTGTATTCAATGTCGCGCAGGCTCAACCAAGTGTCGATAAGCGAGGGGATTTCTTCGGTGCTCGCCTCGAGTTTGTCGCTGATACTGGTCAAGCCGGTCAGCAAGGTGGTGACTTTGCGGGTCTTCAGAAAATCGATCAACCGGGTCAGCATCGATTTGGCTTCCGTGTCGGAACCGACCACCGTCAAGGCAGAAATCGGATCCACCACGACGATGGCTGGATCCCATTCCAGAATGAGCTTGTGCATGGTCACCAAATGCATCTCCAAGCCATGCACCGACGGACGCGAGGCGTGGAAGCGCAACAGCCCTTGTGCTACCCATGGCGCCAGGTCGATGCCGATGGAGCGCATATTGCGCATGATCTGCTGCGGCGATTCTTCAAATGCGAAAAATAGACATTTCTCGCCGCGACTGCATGCGGCATCGACAAATTTGGCGGACACACTGCTCTTGCCCGAACCTGCCGTACCGGACACCAGAATGGAACTTCCGCGGAAATACCCTTCACCGCTGAGCATCGTGTCCAGGCGCGGAATGCCGCTGGAAATCCGCTCGTCGGACACCGTATGGTCCAGCCCCAGAGACGTGATCGGGAGTATCGAAATCCCCTGTTTGTCGATAAGAAAGGGATATTCGTTGGCTCCGTGTTCACTGCCGCGGTATTTGACGATGCGCAGGCGCCGGGTGGCAATTTGCTCGTCCACGCGCAGGTCCAACAGGATCACGCAGTCGGCCACATATTCTTCCAGCCCATAGCGCGTCAAGGTGCGTTCGCCCCGTTCACCGGTGATGACAGCTGTCACACCCCGGTCCTTGAACCAACGAAACAAGCGACGTAGCTCTGCGCGCAGGATGGCGCCGTTGGTCAAACCGCCGAACAGCGTTTCTATCGTGTCCAGCACAATTCTTTTGGCGCCAATAGCGTCAATGGCCTGTCCCAGGCGGATGAAGAGGCCGTCCAGGTTGTAGTCGCCCGCTTCCTCTATTTCGCTGCGCTCAATGTAGACATATTCAAGACCAAGCAGGCGGCGCGCCTCCAGGTCTTTGAGGTCGTAACCCAGTGCACCGAAGTTGCTGATCAGGTCGTCGTCGGTTTCTTCGAATGACACAAAGACACCGGGCTCGCCATAGTCAATGGCTCCGTGCAGCAAGAACTCCATCGCCAAAATGGTCTTGCCACAGCCGGCGTTGCCGCAGATCAGACTGGGTCGCCCTTTGGGCAGCCCGCCCTCGGTAATCTCATCCAGACCGCGTATGCCCGTAAGCGATTTCGCCAGCGGTTGCGGCGCGTGTGCATTGTTCACAATAGAACCCCCTTGGTTTTAAAAAACCAATCTCTACAACCAAGCGGGATTTTTTCTTTAGAACATCGTCGCGAGAAACGCGACCTGAAAGACAAGATGAATTCTTAGGCCTTGGCAAACCGTTACTTTGTTATAGCAGGTATCGGTTCGTGATAGGCGAAGAATAAGTAACCGTTGTCATAGTCGTGGAAGTACTGGTCACGATAAGGCTGAATTCCGCGGGGCTATCTCGCGGGCTTCAGCGAATCACAGTTTGGCGATAGACACCTCTGTGGATTTGACCAAGGCGACGACATCCGAGCCGATCTTGAGCTGTAGATCGTCTACTGATCGGGTGGTGATGACGGAGGTGACGATGCCCCATGGGGTTTCGACATCGATCTCGGAGACGACGTCGCCGCGGATGATTTCGCGCACTTTGCCTTTGAACTGGTTGCGTACGTTGATGGCTTGGATGGACATGGGTTTCCTGGAAAAAAGAAGAGTGGTCGGGATGGCTCAGGAGCTGTACTGCACCTTTGAAAACGCAACCGGCGCAAACCGCGTGGCAATGGCCAGCCCGGTCTGCAGGGTTTCGGTGATCAGGGTGTGCACGGCGTCGTCCAGGCGCGCGCCAATGTCTGCGCTGACCTGGTAACTGCCGCTTTCCGACACCGTGACCTGGGCGTCGGTGGCGTAGATGCCGGGCAGGATGTGCTTGGCACCCAGTGACTGCAGCACCGGGCGCAGCGAGTAGTCCAGCGCCAGCATGTGGTGCGGGCTGCCACCGGTAGCCAGCGGCAGCACCACCTTGTTTTTGAAGCCGCTTTGCGGGAGCAGGTCCAGAAACACCTTAAGCACGCCGCTGTACGCCGCCTTGTAGACCGGGGTGGCCACGATGATCACGTCCGCCTCTGCCACCTGGCCTGTGGCCTGGCTGATGGAGGGGTGGCCAAAGTCCGCCAGCAGCAGGGCTTGGGGTGACAGGTCCCGCACGCGCAGCCGGTCCACCAGCACACCGCGTGCTTCCAGGCGCTGGCCCGCGGCTTCCAGCAGGGCGGCGGTGCGCGAACGCTCTGACGGACTGCCTGCGATGAGTAGGACGGACATGCTTATTTCTTGGTGTAGATCTGGTCGAAGCTGGCGCCATCGGCAAAGTGCGCTGCATCCGCTTTCTCCCAACCGCCAAAGGCTTCTTCGATGGTGAAGAGCTTCAGAGGCTGGAATTGCTTGGCGTACTTGGCCTTCGCCTTCTCGGAAATCACAGGGCGGTAGAAGTTCTTGCCGGCAATGTCCTGGCCTTCTTCGGAGTACAGGTACTTCAGGTACTCCTCGGCCACGGCACGGGTGCCTTTCTTGTCCACGTTTTTGTCCACCACGGCTACCGCGGGCTCGGCCAGGATGGACAGCGGGGGCGCGATCACATCAAACTTGGCGCCGAATTCTTTTTCTAGCAAATACGCTTCGTTCTCCCAGGCAATCAGCACGTCGCCCTGGGCGCGCTGCGCAAAGGTGATGGTGGAGCCGCGCGCGCCGGTGTCCAGAATCGGCACGTTGGCAAACAACTTGGCGACGAATTCCTTGGCTTTCGCGTCACCGCCGTATTTGCGTTTGGCAAACTCCCAAGCGGCCAGGTAGTTCCAGCGGGCACCGCCCGAGGTCTTGGGGTTGGGGGTAATCACCTTCACGTCGGGGCGAATCAGATCGTCCCAGTCCTTGATCTTCTTGGGGTTGCCTTCACGCACGGCGAACACGATGGTGGACGCATAGGGCGTGGCGTTGTGGGGCAGGCGCTTCTGCCAGTCGGGGTTGATCCAGCCACCGTTTTTCACAATGGCGTTGGTATCCCCGGCCAGGGCCAGGGTCACCACGTCGGCATCCAGGCCGTCAATCACCGAACGGGCCTGCTTGCCCGAACCGCCGTGGCTTTGCTTGATGGTCACGTCCTGCCCGGTTTTGGCCTTCCAGTACTTGGCAAAGGCGGCGTTGAATTCGACGTACAGCTCGCGGGTCGGGTCGTAGGACACGTTGAGCAGGGTGACCGCTTGCTGGGCCAAGGCGCCTGCGGCGGCGCTGACCAGGGCAGCAGCCACGGCAAGGTTCAGAAGGTGGCGACGGTGGGCCATGAAACAAACTCCAGAAAAGCAACGCAACAGTGCGATGGGGTGGATTCTGAAAGCCTGTCGTTAAAACAAGAACTACTGTTTTCTCAGTTCTTAATTACCTAAACATCTGAGAGATGCGCCGCGTAACTTCGCCAAAATTTCCACAAATCAATACGTTATCGCGTGTATATGGGAAAACCCTGACTAGTTTTTGCATGCGAATACTGTCAATCGTTCCAAAAGTATCAACCTCGCCAAGGGGTGACTTCTACTATTCAGGCCTGTCGATGCATCGTTGGCATTGGCTGAACACCCGAACTTCCATTAGGAGACAAAACATGAAACTCAAGGCATCTTTGGCCCTGGCATTTGGTTTGCTGGCCAGCGCCGCATACGCACAAACAGAACTCGTTGTGGCCACCGTGAACAACGGCCACATGATCGAAATGCAGAAGCTCAGCAAGAACTTCGAAACCGCCAACCCCGACATCAAGCTGAAGTGGGTGACGCTGGAAGAAGGCGTGCTGCGCCAGCGCGTGACGACGGACATCGCCACCAAGGGCGGCCAGTTCGACGTGATGACCATCGGCATGTACGAAACCCCCATCTGGGGCAAAAAAGGCTGGCTGCAGGAACTCAAGACTGACGCCAAATACGATGCAGACGACATCCTGCCCGCCATGCGCAATGGCCTGTCGGTAGACGGCAAGATGTTTGCAGTGCCCTTCTACGGCGAATCCTCCATGCTGATGTACCGCAAGGATCTGGCTGACAAGGCCGGCATCAAAGTGGCTGACAAGCCCACCTGGACCGACATCAAGGCCCTGGCCGCCAAGATCCACGATCCCAAGAACGGCGTGTACGGCATCTGCTTGCGCGGCAAGCCAGGTTGGGGCGACAACATGGCCTTCCTGTCTACGCTGGTGAATACCAACGGCGGCCAATGGTTCGACATGAACTGGAAACCCCAACTGGAAAGCCAGCCCTGGAAGGATTCCATCAACTTCTACGTGGACCTGCTGAAGAACTACGGCCCTCCCGGTTCGTCGGCCAACAGCTTCAACGAAATCCTGGCGCTGTATAACGAAGGCAAGTGCGGCATGTGGATCGACGCCACCATCGCAGCGTCCTTCATCACCGACCCCAAGCAGTCCAAAGTGGCTGACAAGGTGGCGTTTGCACAGGCTCCTACCGCGGTAACCCCCAAGGGTGCCAACTGGTTGTGGGCATGGGCGCTGGCCATTCCATCGGGCTCCAAGAAAGTGGACGCTGCGACAAAGTTTGTGACTTGGGCAACATCCAAGGAATACATCGAGCTGGTGGCCAAGACCAATGGCTGGGCCCACGTGCCAACCGGTACCCGCAAGAGCACCTACGCCAATCCTGAGTTCACGAAGGCTGCAAAGTTTGCTGCTGCTGAAAAAGCGGCGATTGACTCGGCCAACCCCAATGACAGCACCCTGCCCAAGAGCCCTTATGTTGGCGTGCAGTTCGCGGCCATCCCTGAGTTCCAGGCCATCGGCGCCACCGTGGGCCAGGAAATGAGCGCAGCGCTGGCTGGCAAGAAATCCGTAGACGACGCCCTCAAAGCCTCTCAAGCCGCGGCTGACCGCGAAATGAAGAAGGCGGGCTACTACAAGTAAACCCTCCTCTCCGGTTGGTGGACTTTCAGGCGCGCGGGGTCTCCTCCGCGCGCCCTTTTTCCCGCGAGGTCGTTGTATGAGTCGCTTTATTCCCCGTGCCTTGATGGCGCCGGCCGTTCTATCCCTGTTCCTGTGGATGATCGTGCCCTTGGTGATGACCCTGTATTTCTCGGTCATCCATTACAACCTGATGCAACCCGACAAAGTGGGCTTCGTCGGTCTGGAAAACTACATCTACTTCATGACCGATCCGTCCTTTGGCACGGCCGTCATGAATACGTTGCTGTTGCTGGGCAGTGTGATCCTGATCACCGTGATTGGCGGCACCCTGGTGGCCCTGCTGATCGACGAACCGTTTCTGGGTCGTGGTCTGGTGCGCATTTTGTTGATTTCTCCCTTCTTCGTCATGCCCACGGTGAATGCGCTGTTGTGGAAGCACATGATGATGAACCCCATCTACGGCGTGCTGGCCCAGGTCTGGCATTTCTTTGGTGCCACGCCGGTGGACTGGCTGACGGACTTTCCGTTGTTCAGCGTCATCATCATCGTGTCCTGGCAGTGGTTGCCGTTTGCCACGCTGATCTTCATCACCTCGCTGCAAAGCATGAACCGCGAGCAGCTAGAAGCCTCGCGCATGGACGGCGCCAACTACCTGCAGCAGCTGCGCTACCTGTACCTGCCGCACCTGGCCCGCTCGGTGGCCATCGTGGTGATGATTGAAATGATCTTCTTGCTCAGCGTCTTCGCCGAGATCTACACCACCACTGGTGGCGGTCCGGGCGACGCGAGTACCAACGTGGCCTTCCTGATCTTCAAGCAGGCGCTGCTGAACTTTGACGCCGGTGTGGCCTCTGCGGGCGCCATGTTCGCCGTGGTGCTGGCCAACATTGCCGCAGTCTTCCTGATCCGCATGGTCGGCAAAAACCTGGACAAGTGAGCACTCCATGACACAACGCAAAAGCTTTCCGTGGTTGCATTGGCTGCGCACCTTGAGTGCCTGGGCCGTGACCTTTGTGCTCTTTTTCCCGCTGGGCTGGCTGGTGCTGACCGCCTTCAAGACCGAGTTGCAGGCTATCTCGGTGCCGCCGCTGCTGTTCTTCCCGCCCACGCTGGAGAACTTCGAGATCGTGCAGGAGCGCAGCGACTACATGCTGTACGCCACCAACTCGCTGATCACCAGCGTGGCCTCCACCATCCTGGGGCTGGCACTGGCTTTCCCCGCGGCCTACGCCATGGCCTTCTTCAAGGGCAAGTACACCAAGGACATCCTGATGTGGATGCTCTCCACCAAGATGATGCCCGCCGTGGGCGCCCTGGTGCCTGTGTACGTGATGGCGCAAACCAGCGGTCTGCTGGACACGCGCACCGGCCTGGTCATCGTCTTCACGCTGTCCAACCTGCCCATCATGGTGTGGATGCTGTACTCCTACCTGAAGGAGATTCCGGCCGAGATTCTGGAAGCCTCGCGCATGGACGGCGCCACGCTGTGGCAAGAGTTCCGCCACGTGCTGCTGCCACTCACCATGGGTGGCCTGGCCTCTACCGGCCTGCTCACCCTGGTGCTGAGCTGGAACGAAGCCTTCTGGTCGCTCAACCTGAGTGCGGCCAAGGCCGGCACGCTGGCCACGCTGATTGCCTCGTACTCCAGCCCCGAGGGCCTGTTCTGGGCCAAGCTGTCCGCCGCCTCCTTCATGGCCATTGGCCCCATCGTGGTCTTCGGCTGGTTCAGCCAAAAACAACTGGTGCAAGGCCTGACCTTCGGCGCCGTCAAGTAAACCAATAAAGATCAGATCAGGAGACCACTCTCATGTCTTACCTCAAACTCAGCGGCGTTGAAAAACTGTTTGGCGAACACCGCGTCATCAAGGGCATCGACCTGGACATCCAGCCTGGCGAATTCGTCGTGTTTGTTGGCCCCTCGGGCTGCGGCAAGTCCACGTTGCTGCGCCTCATTGCCGGCCTGGAAGCCATCGACAACGGCAGTCTGCATCTGGACGGCCGCGACATCACCCACCTGCCTTCGAGCAAGCGCGACTTGGCCATGGTGTTCCAGAGCTATGCCCTCTACCCCCACATGAGCGTGTTCGAAAACATGAGCTTTGCGCTCAAGCTCGCCAATGTGGACCCCGCCGTCATCAAGGAAAAGGTAGACCGCGCGGCCAAGATCCTGAACCTCACCGCCTACCTGGAGCGCACACCCAAAGAGCTGTCCGGTGGCCAGCGCCAGCGTGTGGCCATTGGTCGCGCCATCGTGCGAGCGCCCAAGGTGTTTTTGTTTGACGAACCGCTCTCCAACCTGGACGCCGCACTGCGTGGCCAGACCCGCATCGAGATTGCCAAGCTGCACCGCGATCTGGGCGCCACCACCATCTACGTGACGCACGACCAGGTGGAAGCCATGACCCTGGCCGACCGCGTGGTGGTGCTGCGCGACGGCAACATCGAACAGGTCGGCACGCCGCTGGAGCTGTACGACCGCCCCGCCAATCAGTTTGTGGCGCAGTTCATCGGTACCCCGCAGATGAACGTGATTGAGGCGGCCAAGCTGCCCCAAGTCACCACCGTGGCCGGCTTCGCCGTGCCCGCGCTGGGCGCCATTGGCCTGCGCCCCGAAAACCTCACCCTGGTGGGTGTGGGCCAGGGCCAGGTGCAAGCCAAGGTAGAGCTCATCGAAGCCCTGGGCGCCGAGACCCTGATTTACGTCAGTACCGACAGTGGCGCCCAGCTGGTGTCGCGCCTGAACACGCGCACCGAGCTGCAAGTGGGCTCGGCGGTGGGCGTGCAGATCGATGGCGATTCGGCCCACCTGTTTGATGCCAATGGCCGCGTGGTGGCAGCTGGCAAGCACTGATTCGAACCATACCGCTGAACGCCATGAACACCAACACAACAACCCCTTTGCAAGGCCGGGTAGCCGCCGTGACCGGCGCCGCTTCTGGCATCGGTCTGGCCAGCGCGCGCGCGATGGTGGAGGCGGGGGCACGCGTGGTCTTGGTGGACCGCGACGAGGCTGCGCTGGGCAGGGCCTGTGCAGAGCTGGGCCCCCAGGCCCTGCCGCTGGTGCTGGACCTGCTGGATGCCAAGCAGTGCGCCACGCTGCTGGCGCGGGTGCTGGCGCTTGCCGGCCGGCTCGATGTCTTCCATGCCAATGCCGGTTTGTATGTGGGCGGCGATCTGGTTGATTCCGATCCCGATGCCATCGACCGCATGCTCAACCTGAACGTGAATGTGGTGATGAAGAACGTGCACAACGTGCTGCCCCACATGATTGAGCGCGGCGTGGGCGACATCATCGTCACCAGCTCGCTGGCGGCGCATTTCCCCACCCCGTGGGAGCCGGTGTACGCCTCGTCCAAATGGGCGATTAATTGCTTTGTGCAGACCGTGCGTCGCCAAGTCTTCAAGCACGGCATCCGCGTAGGTTCCATCTCGCCGGGCCCTGTCATCACCTCGCTGCTGGCGGACTGGCCTGCCGAAAAACTGGAAGAGGCCAAGGCCAAAGGCAGTTTGCTGGAGGCGTCCGAAGTGGCCAACGTGGTGCTGTTCATGCTCACGCGTCCGCGCGGCATGACCATCCGCGACGTCGTGATGATGCCCACCCAGTTTGATCTTTGAGTGATTTTGAGAGTTAACCTTTTCCACGCCTGACCATGTATACGATTCTTCACCTCGGACTGGGTTCGTTCCACCGCGCACACCAAGCGCTCTATGTCCACCAACTGCGCCAGCAGGGCGACACGCGCTGGTCCATCACCGGTGGCAACCTGCGTCCGGACATGGCGGACACCATGGCGGCCCTGCAAGCGCAGGGCGGTGCCTACACGCTGGAGACCGTGACGCCCCAGGGAGAGCGCAGCTACACCCGCATCGAGTCCATCCAGGCAGTCATTCCCTACCAGGACGATCTGGCGCCCCTGATTGCTGCCGGTGCTGAGCCGGCCACGCGCATCATCTCTTTCACGGTGACTGAAGCTGGCTATTACCTGGACGCCAAAAACCAGCTGGACTGGACAGCCTTTGCAGACCTGCGCGCGGACCTGGACACGTTCAAGCAAGGTGGCGCGGGCCACACCATCTACGGCGGTCTGGTCAGCATCCTGCGCGCGCGCCTGCACAACGGTGCGGGCCCCGTGACGCTGATGAACTGTGACAACCTGCGACACAACGGCGAGCGCTCGCGTGCGGGCCTGATGCAGTTCATCGATGCACTGGGCGACGCTGAACTCAAAGCCTGGGTGGAGCAACACACCAGCAGCCCCAATGCCATGGTGGACCGCATCACCCCGCGCCCGACCCCCGATGTGGCCGAGCGCGTCAAGGCTGCCACCGGCTGGGATGACCGCGCAGCCCTCATGGGCGAAAGCTTCATCCAGTGGGTGATGGAGGACAACTTCATTGCCGGCCGCCCGGAATGGGAGAAGGTCGGTGTCGAGATGGTGGCCTCGGTGGATGCCTTTGAGGAGGCCAAGATCCGCCTGCTGAACGCCACCCACAGTTGCATCGCCTGGGCCGGCACGCTGGTGGGCTACGAGTACATCCACGAAGGCACGCAAGACTCAGTGATCCGCCGCATCGCCTACGACTACGTGACCGACGACACCATCCCTGTGCTGGACACGCCTGAAAACCCCAGCCCGCTGGACCTGCGCAAATACCGTGACGTGGTGCTGGACCGCTTCAGCAACCCCGCCATTTGCGACACCAACCAACGCGTGGCCATGGACGGGTATTCCAAGATCCCCGGCTTCATCGTGCCCACCATCCGCGAGCGTCTGGCCCGTGGCGAATCCATTGCCAGCGTGGCCATGCTGCCCGCCCTTTTTCTGGCTTACTTGCAGCGCTGGCACAGGGGCGAAATTGCCTACACCTACCAAGACCAGGCTATGGACCCGGCAGCCGCCCATGCCATCTGCGCATCGGTCGACCCGGTGGCCGCTTTTGCCGCCGATCCGGTGTTGTGGGGCCCACTGGCCTCACGCCCGCAACTGCTGGATGCGCTGCGTGTCGGCCATGCGCGGGTTCAGCTCTTTGTGAAAAACCATTTGGGCTGAATAAAGTCAAAAGCTGGTAATGTGAGATCTTGAATCCAATCAGAGGGAAGTTGCCATGGTCGCACCCCATCAATCGCATGCACTGCCCGGGAGCCAGGTCAATCGACGCCGGGCGCCTGAGCTGGAAGCGGACTACAACCGCAACCCGTCGTTAGGCTATGAGCCCACCGACGAGGTGGGCTTCATCCGTTGCCTAGACCATGGCTACCCCACGCCGCTGGCGCGCTGGCACTGCCACGACGAGTACGAGTTGCACCTGATCACTGCCACCTCGGGCAAAGCCTTTGTGGGCGACTGGATTGGCCCCTTTGAGCCTGGTCATTTGGTGCTGTGCGGGCCACGCCTACCGCACAACTGGATCTCGCTGGATTTGCCCGACGAAGGCGTGCCTCAGCGCGACCTGGTCATCCAGTTCCGCCACGAGCCGCTGGAACAGGCCTGCCACGCCATCCCCGAATTTTCTGAAGTGCTGCCGCTGCTGGAGCGCGCACGCCACGGTATCGAGTTCTTCGGCATGGCCGACACCGCCGCGTCGCATTGGCATGCCGTGAAGTCCTCGCGCGGGCTCAAACGGGTGGCGGCCTTTTGCGACCTGGCCAGTGACCTGGCGCGCTGCACCGACTACCGCTTGCTCTCTAACGTGCAAATGCGAGGCGTGGAAAACGATGCCGAGCTGGACCAGATCAACACCATCGTCAACCGCATCACCGAGAACCCCTCGCACTCGCAAACTGCGGCCGAGGTGGCCTCCGAGTTGGCCATGAGCGAAAGCCGTTTCTCGCGCTTCTTTCGCCGCGCCACGGGCAACACCTATACCGACTTTGTGAATCGCGTGCGCATCAACCGCGCCTGTCAGCTGCTCATGAGTTCGGACCGCTATGTGACCAATATTTGCTACGACGTGGGCTTCAACAACGTGGCCAATTTCAACCGCCGTTTTCTGGAGCTCAAGGGCATGACGCCGTCTGAGTTCCGCAAGCAGGCCGAGAGCCGCTTTGGCGGTGCCCCGGCCCATGCGGCCGTTGCCTGATGCGTGAGCCTAGGCCCTAGCTGATAGGGAAGGCTTGGCCGCCGGCATCGGTGAACTGGATCTTGTTGTCCGGGTCCACCGAAAACTCTCCGGTGCCAAACTCTTTGTGCAGCGTGGTTTTTCGCTTGCCAAATGCCAGCTCCACGGCGCCCAGGGTGCCTTGCATCACCTGCACCTTGGCGTTGCGCGTGATGGCCAGCAGCGCATCCAGCTCCGTCTGCTCCACCAAGGACTTGGCCCAGGTTTGGGTGGCCTGCTGCCACGAGGCCCTGACCCGCGGCAGCATCGCCTTGGGGTCTCCCGTTTGGGTCAGGTGCGCCACCAGTTTGGATAGGTTGTCTTCGTTAGCCTTTTCCTTGTCGATGCGTTCTTGCAGTGCCTGGTAGCGTTGCTCCAGCTCGGGGTTGGCCCCAACACTCACGCTGGTGGTGCCGGACTTGGGCGAGCCCAGCGTGGGCACGCGCACCAGCATCATGGCCGCGGTCTTGCCGCCGACCAGCTTGCCCTTTTGCGGTGTCTTCTCCCCAATCACGATGTGGCTGCCGGCCTGCAGTTCTGATTCCAGCGCCATGTCGTGCAGCACGATGGCGGTCTCGGCTTTCACCTTGGCCGATTGGGTGAACCGCGCGGTCACACCCCCACCGCTGACCACCTGGCCCTGGGCGATGATTCCGCCACCCACCAGCACATTGCCTCCGCTCTCGACCGATCCGCCCTCCACCGTGCCGCCCACCGACACATCGCCCGTGGCCTGCACCTTCATGCTGTGCATCACATCGCCATCCACCTGCACGCTGCCATCGAAGTAAATATTGCCGGTGGCCAGGTTCACCTCTGCCACGCGTAGCACTGGCTCCACCTGCACGCCCTGCGCCACCAGCACGGGCTGCCCCTGGATGGTGGCGCACAGCAGGTAGGGATCGTCGGGCGACACCGCGGCCCCCGTCAGCCCGTCGGCAAATGGCAGATCTTTGCCAGGCACCGAAGGCAGAGGTTTACCGGTGATGGTGCGCCCCTCGCTGCCCCAGCTGGCGGGTGTGCGCCGCATCAGGGGCGCGCCCGGTGTCACCAGGCAGATGCCGCTGAACTCTCGGTAGTCCACCAGGCCCTGCGCGTCGATCTTGGGTGCGCGTACGGATGCGTCCAGCGACAGCGCTTCAAAGGCTGCGTCCATCCCGTGTACCGGTTCTGTGCCGCGGGCCACCACCAGTTGTGCGGCTTGACCCTGGGTGCAGGCAGCCAGCACGGCCTCGTGGTCCAGCCCATAGGTAATGCCAGCCTCTGCCAGCGCGGCCATCACCTCCTCCAGGGTGGCATTGTGGCCATCAGCGGAGGGGCACAGGTCCAGGGCGGCGCTCATCGCGTCCGCGGCCAAATGCACCACGATCCGGGGCTTGTCCTCGGCTAGGGTAGTCGTTCCAACAGTGTCCACTTATGTTGTCTCCTCAGAGAGGCTGTGGTGATGTTCTTCTCTGCATTCTGGTGCAGAAGTGAAGAAATGCCAAACCTAGCTTGGGGCTAGCGCTGCGGGGTCAGCGCGTCTTTGCGGTATTCATCGGGCGTGGTGCCCAGTACGGTTCTCAGTCACAACCTCTGCCGCTACAACTTTGCCGCGAAGGCCTTGGCGGTGAGGGGTTTGCTATACAAATAATCTTGCGCCTGTTCGCATCGCAAAAGCTTCAGCAATTGCGTTTCCTCTTTGGTCTCAACGCCTTCAGCGACCACTGCCCATGGGCCAATTAAATAATGCTGTTCACCAGCGTCATGTAATGGACCTCTGTCGTCATCTTCATTACAAAGGACCGGTCGATCTTTAAGGCTACTTGTTCAGCGCAGCCTTAGGCCGTTTTGAAGCGGAATACCAAGGGCAGAGCCTGGTCCGGTAAGCGAGATGCGCATGCCAATACGGATATCGGCGCGCGCTGTTGTAACCGTGAGCGCGGCGAACGCAGCCGCCAGAATGTGCGAGACCTTTGTCATTTTGGGTAGCCCGAGGGCGCGAGGTGAATGTGATGTGTTTTCTTGTGGTGAAGACATGGATAGCGTTTGAGGGGATCTGCCGCACTTGGACGTTTCTGTTGAAATTGCGGGTTTCCACCCACGTTTGCCCGGTAGGATACGAAGTCCGGTTCGGTCACTTCCGCGCTTGACACCCCTCTCCCAAAATGTCGTTATACGAGCCGTTGGCCATGCCAATTCAGCCATTAAAGACAGCTTGGTCGATGTAGCCACTGTCAAACATGGGCTTGATCAGCTTGGGCAGGTCTTTATGACCACCGACTTTGCCGACGACCACAAAGGCTATCGGCACGTCGCCCACTATGGGTTGGTTGTAGGCAGCGGCCTTGAGGCGGGCTTTGGCTGCGGGGGTATTGGCCACCACAAGTCGCCAACTTTGTTGGTTGAAGGATGTAGGGGGTTAATCGGTGTGATGATGTGTACTCAAGGCACCCAATCTCATTCAAGCAATGCGCATAACACCTGAATGACGACTGCAACCGCAAACACTGCGACAAGGGGAGGAATGACGAAGAGTGCAACGCCAAAATCCTCATGGTGCGCTTCAATGTACTTCCAGAACTTCATCACGCTAACTCCTTCTTGGACTTGTCTACTTCAACCATACCCCCCCAAAAAACTTAGTCAGCGCTGAAGCTCACCACGTCAGCCACAGCACGACGTGCTTTACGGGGCCAGTTACCGGGCGCTGCACGACCTACCGCAATCAGCATCACCGGTATTTCATCAGATGCGAGCTTGCACTCGGCACTGACTGCTGCTGGGTCATATCCAATCATGGCTCCCGACACCAGACCTTTGCCGTTTGCTGCATACATCAGCGTCATCGCAGCCATGGAAGCGGAGCGTATGGCTTCATCACGTTGGAGCTGCTCTTTGCCGTCATACGTGCCGTTGGCCATGCCAATCCAGCCATCAAAGGCAGCTTGGTCGATATGGCCACCGTCGAGCATGGGCTTGATCAGCACGGGCAGATCTTTATGGCCACCGACTTTGCCAACGACCACAAAGGTTGTCGCAGCGTCGCCCACTTTAGCTTGGTTGTAGGCAGCGGCCTTGAGGCGGGCTTTGGCTGCGGGGGTATTGACCGCCACAAGTCGCCAGTTTTGCTGGTTGAAGGATGTGGGAGTTTGGTTGGTCAGTTCCGCCAGTTCTGTGATCTCCGACTGGGTCATCACGTGGGTGGGGTCAAAATTGTTGGCAGAGGTGCGGCCATTGATGGCACTGAAAACGTCGATCATGGAAAGTCCTAAAAAATTAAAAATTTGGCACAGACGATGTCGTCAAGCTGCAACGCAGCGTTTAGACCTTGATGAAGTTGATCGCGGCCAGGGGACCGATCTGTGCAGGCGCAGCGGCGAACCTGGCGACCACACTGAAGAGCGTGGTTTTCGCATTAAAACTTGGCGCCGCTCATGGCAGCCATGAATGCCATGGGGTTCCAATACTCGCGGTAGTTGACGATCAGGCCGTTGCGGAAAGTCACGAACGTGGCGTAGCTCATCTCGTAGGGATTGCCGTTGCTGATCACTCGGCCCGAGGCGCTCCACTCGGCGATGGCCACATTCGGATCGTCCGTCACGTGGATTTTCAGAGTGGGGATGGTTTTGACATCAATGACTTTGGGGTAGTTGCGCAAGTACTCATAGATCGCCGCGCGGCCGACAATTTTTTTGGATGCGGGATCGGGCGAGAAAGGGAACTCGACGACAACGTTCTCGTCGCAGAGGGCTGCCCAGCCTTTCATGTCTTTGGCAAAAAAAGTATCGAGGCTACGTTTCAATAATTGTGCTGAAGTCAAGTTTTTACCCGTTTCCTGTGCCAGAACCGGGGTGGCCAAAGTGGCCATGGCGACCGTCGCGGCTGTGATGAGATTGCGTCGTTTCATGGTGTTGTCTTGGTGAGTCAAAAGAGTGCTTGTTCGTATCTTTTAGATCTTGATGAAGTTGATCGCTGCCAGTGGGCCAAACGGCAGTTGTGACAGCGGGCCACCCACATCAAGCGTCCCCAGGTCTACGGCAAAGTAGCCAGCCGCTTCAAGCAGCTTGCGGACTTCGGCTTTTGCGGCAGCGTCATCACCCGAATAGAACTGGACCCGCGTGCCGCCGGAAACTTCCGTCTGAGCCAGCGCATTCACATCCAGATGGTTGAAGGCTTTCACAACCCGTGCACCGGGCACCATCTCGCGAAATACCGCGCTGGAGTGCTGGCCACCCAGGTCAATCGCCTTGATACCCCAGTCCGCCAGTGGATTGGTCGGGTCCTTGGGTGCATTGGGGTCAAGAAACTCAACTGGGTTGGTGCCGTCAATGACGATGCGTCCATTCCAGGCGGGCATGCTTGAGAGCATCGCTGGCAGAGACTCCCAACGCACGGCCACCAGCACGATGTCCGCGCTTGCCGCTTCTGCCACAGTGCCCGCCTTGATGGAAGGGCCAACTTCCGCAATCAACGCGGCCAGGGAGGCTGGCCCACGACTGTTGGAAATGGTTGCTGTGATGCCCTTCTTGGCAAGTGCACGCGCCACATTAGCGCCCAAGCCGCCTGAACCGATGATTCCGATACTCATAACTAAATCCTTTTGATAAATGAGGTAATAAATGCTTTCAGGAGTGAACTTTAGGTGCTTCCGTCATCTATCGGTAGTTGCAGCTGGATAGAATCTGTTTCAACTAATAATTGAAGGTTAGTCATGGAAACTTTCGCCAATCTGGAGTCTTTCGTTCGAAGCGCAGAAAGCGGCAGCTTCTCGTCCGCAGCACGTCGGCTGGCGCTGACACCTGCGGCGGTCAGCCGCAACGTTGCGCAACTGGAGCGCAATCTCGGCGTACGGCTGTTCCAGCGCAGCACACGCGGTCTGACCCTAAGCGAAGCAGGTGAACATTTTTTGCAATCCGTGCGCGGTGGGCTCAAGAGCGTCCAGGATGCGATTGCCGACATCATGGTGAATGCTGGACAGCCCGCCGGAGTACTCAAACTTACTGCTGCGCCCGGCTTTGGGATGGAGTTCCTGTTGCCATTGATGCCGACCTTTCTGGAGCGCTATCCGGCAGTGATACCCGACTGGATTTTTGACAACCGTCCGGTGGACCTGATTGCCGAAGGTTTCGATGCGGCTATCGGCGGTGGCTTCGAATTGCAGCCTGGCATGGTGGCGCGCGAGCTGGGGCGGATACAGCTGGTCGCGGTGGCATCCCCGGCTTTCATGCGCGGAAAACGCCGCCCCAAAGACCCGAGCGGACTTGCTGAATTCGCTGGTGTGGTCATGCGCTCCCCCCTGAATGGCCGCGCACGCACGCGAATCATGCGTAACAGTGCTGGCACTGAAATGGAAGCCGAACAAAAGACCGCAATTTTTATCAACGACCCGGATGCGCAGTGCCGCGCGACCTTGTTGGGCCTGGGAGTTGGCTTGGTGGCCGTGCCGTATGCCGCCCCCCACTTGGCCAGTGGCACATTGGAGCGACTGCTGCCCGAATGGCATGTCGATCTGGGGCCGATCTCGCTCTACTTCGCCAGCCAGAAATTGCTGCCTGCCAAAACGCGCGCTTTCATTGATTTCGCCATCCATGCATTCGGCGAGCAGAAGCTGGCCCATGTGCTTTCTGCCAAGTCATTGGCAAAAAGCAAAGGAGCCTGACGCACAGCATGGGGTCTGGAGCAGGCCTGTCACCTGAACGCTGGCGATGCCACAGGTGTTTTGGATGACACCTGTGGTTATGCAAGCCGCTTATTTCAGACGCAACTTCAGCTCTTCGCTGGCCTGATGCAGTGCCGCCTTGGTGGCAGGCAGAGACGACAACACATTCAACAGCCCGAAGTCGTGAATCATGCCGCCGTAACGGGTGGACACCACGGTCACGCCAGCGGCATCCAACTTGCGCGCATAGGCCTCGCCTTCGTCGCGCAGCACATCTTTTTCAGCCGTTTGAACCAGTGTTGGCGGCAAGCCCTTCAATTGCTCCGGCGTTGCCTGCAATGGCGAGGCATAGATTTCTTGGCGTTGCTTTGCGTCGGTCGTGTAGGCGTCCCAGAACCACTTCATCATGCCTTTGGTCAAGAAGTGATCATTCGCAAACTCATCATAGGAAGCGTTCTCGAAGTTGGCGTTCGTAACGGGCCAGAACAACACTTGTGCGCGCAGCGCCGGGGTTCCCTTGGCTTTGGCCATCAGTGCGACCACCGCAGCCATGTTGCCGCCCACGCTGTTTCCCGCCACCGCCAGGCGCTTGCCATCTACGTTGATCTGGGCACCGTTCTCGGCTACCCACTGGGTTGCCGCATAGGCCTCATTGATGGCCACGGGGTAGCGCGATTCGGGCGAGGGTGTGTAGTTGACGAACACGGCTGCTGCACCGGAATCAGCCACCAGGTCACGTACGAAGCGCTCGTGGGTTGGGAAGTCGCCCAGGATCCAGCCACCGCCGTGGAAGAACATGAAGGCTGGCAGCACACCTTTGGCACCTGCGGGGCGCACGATGGTGAGCTTCAGTGGTTTGCCGTCAATTTGAATGGTCTTTTCGCTCACGTCCGCAGGCGCCAGCTTGGCGCCCTGCTGTGCACCCACCAGCACGGCGCGCGCATCGGCGGGAGAAAAGGTCTCCAAGGGCTTGCCGCCACCCTTGGCGAGCGCCTCAAGAAAGGCCTGGGTGTTGTGTTCGACGCCGGGACTGCCCGCTGCCATTGCGAAGCTGGAAATGGCAGTGGCGAGGGCGGCAGTCAGAAGTTTTGTCTTGAATGTCATGGTGATTCCTTTGGGTTGAATGGAAGGGTGGTGCGATGTTTAGATGAGCGTCAAAGACACATCAATGTTGTTTCGCGTGGCGTTGGAGTACGGGCAAACGATGTGGGCCTTGTCAACCAGGGCCTGCGCCGTCTCGCGGGTCAGGTCAGGAATGCTGATCTGCAACGCGACTTCAATGCCAAAGCCGGTCGGGATGGCACCGATGCCGACGGTGCCGGTCACGTTGGTCGCGGCCGACAAAGCCACCTTCTCTTGGCTGGCAACAAACTTCAGCGCCCCCAAGAAGCAGGCCGAATAGCCAGCAGCAAACAGTTGCTCGGGGTTGGTGCCAGGGCCTCCGGCGCCACCGAGTTCGCGCGGTGTGGACAGCTGGACTTTCAAAACACCATCAGACGAAGTGGCGCTTCCTTCGCGGCCACCGGTGGCGGTGGCCTGTGTGCTGTACAGAACTTTTTCGATTGACATAACTAACTCCTGGGTGAATGGACGGATTGCGAATTGCCGTTTGGCAGTACGAACTTTATCGGCTTGAAGATACGAAACATCACATAAAATGCGCATAACTTGATCGGGAGTACTTTCTATGGCCAATGTATGCACTGACCGTCTCGACGCCTTGTTGAAGCATTTCCCGGTACGTGCCCAGGTGTTCCATTCCGGCGCTTTGTGTGGAATCACCGAATTCACGGACCAGGGTGAAGGGGGGCAACTGCATCTGGTGAAAGCCGGGGTACTCGACGCCATCCACTCAGGACAGCCCGCACTGCATGTGGCAGAGCCCAGCCTGCTGCTGTATCCGAGGCCATTTGCGCGTCGGTTCGTTACTGATGCCCAGCATGGCGCAGAGTTGGCCTGTGCGCACTTGCACTTTGATGGCGGCGCTGCGAACCCTGTTGCCGGAGCCCTACCCGATGTAGTTTGTCTACCTCTCAATACCCTCGACCGCGCCGACCAGGTACTGGCGCTTCTCTTTGAAGAGGCGTTTGGCGACAACTGCGGTCGTCGCGAGGTGGTGGACCGGCTATTTGAAATCGTGCTAATTCAGGTTCTGCGGCATTTGATGGAAAGCGGGCAGATCCGCAGTGGTCTGCTGGCAGGCATGTCGCATCCCAAGCTGCGCAAAGCACTTGTCGCCATGCACGAGCAACCCGCAGAGGAATGGTCTTTGGAGGCGTTGGCGCAAATTGCGGGTATGTCCCGCAGCATCTTTGCAGGTACCTTTAGAGCCACTGTTGGCAGCACCACGGGCGCTTACCTACAGGCTTGGCGGGTGAGGCTTGTACAGAAAGCCTTGCTACAAGGGCAGCAACTGAAAATGATTGCTGGCGAGGTTGGGTATGGGAGTGAGGCTGCGTTGTCCCGCGCATTCAAGGCTCAGTGTGGTGTCGCACCGCGTGAATGGAGGCAGACGCGCAATGCAGCTAACGCTTGAGTTTGCCAATCAGAGAAAGGTCGCCTGAGTCAACACGCCTTTGCGGTATTCATCGGGCGTGGCGCCCATCAGCTTTTTGAACATGCTGATGAAGGCAGAGGCGCTGCCATAACCCAGGTCCAGCGCAATCGTCTCCACCGTTTGGCCGGCTTCCAGCAAGGGCATGGCGCGTACCACGCGCAGCCGCTGGCGCCACTCCGCCAGCGATATGCCCAGGTCGCGCTGGCAACGGCGCATTAGCGTGCGCTCCGTGGTGTGGGCTGCGTTTGCCAGTTCGGGCAATGAGCGGTTGTCGCCGGGGTTGGCCTCCAGCATGCGCAGCACCGCGCTCAGCAGCGGGTCTTCCGAGGTGGGCAGGTAGCTGCCTGCACGTGGCGCCTGCACCAGCTGGTCCAGCAGCACCTGCAGCAGGCGCGCCTCTTGCACGCTTGCGGTTGTGCCGGGCAGCTGCTGGCGCAGGTGTTCCATGAGCGCGCGCACCAGTGGGCTCACCGTTAGCGCGCAGGGCGTGGCGGGCAGCAGGTGGCACAGTGCGGGGCCTATGTACAGCGAGCAGTGGTGCGCTTCGTAGCGGTTCAGCCCCACATGCTTGAGGTTGGGCGGCAACCACACGCCGTACTGCGGCGGTGCCAGGTAGTGGTGGTCTGCCACCTTCACTTCCATCACGCCGCTAAAGGAATACACAAACTCGCCCCAGGCATGCTGGTGCAGCGGGTAGATGCCCTCGGCCGGCGCCACCGCGCTGCGAAACATGATGGGCGAGGGCAGGTTGGCGCTGGAGAGCGGTATCTCCAGCTTGGGTTTGAGGATGGGCATGGCGGGGAGGGCGGCCAGGGAGTGAGGCGTTTGTCGGCTTCGGTGTATGGCTTGTCTGGTTTTCACTATATCAATGAAAGCCGTCAATTCAATAATCAGTGCATGGACATCCGCAAACCCCTCGATTCCCAAGCCATTGGCTGCATGCTGGTGCTGTGCGTGCTGTGGGCACTTCAACAAGTTGCGCTCAAGGCCACGGCCAGCGACATTGCCCCCATCTTTCTGATTGCCCTGCGTTCTGGCGCCGCCGCGGTGTTGGTGGGCTTGCTGATGCTGGTGCGCCGCGAAGACTGGGGTCTGCGCAATGGCAACTGGCGTGCAGGGCTGGTGGTGGGCTCGCTGTTTGCGCTGGAGTTTTTGCTGGTGGGCGAAGGCCTGCGCCACACCAGCGCCTCGCACATGGTGGTGTTCCTGTACACCGCGCCCATCTTCGCTGCGCTGGGTCTGCACTGGCGCCTGCCAGCCGAGCGCCTGGGCGCTGTGCAGTGGTTGGGCATTGCCATGGCCTTTGGCGGCTTGTCGATTGCCTTCTTCGGCCGCAGCCAGCCGTCTGCGGCGGCGCCCGGCAACATGCTGCTGGGTGATTTGCTGGGCCTGATGGGTGGCATGGCCTGGGGCGCCACCACCATGGTGGTGCGCTGCTCGCGCCTCTCCAGCGCGCCGGCCACGCAAACCTTGCTCTACCAATTGGTATGTGCGTTTGTGCTGTTGCTGGTGGTGGCGCTGTCTACAGGCCAGGCCCACTTCAACCCCATCCCCCGGGTCTGGGCTGCCTTGGCGTTCCACACGCTGGTGGTGTCGTTTGCGAGTTTTCTAGTGTGGTTCTGGTTGTTGCGCCACTACCTGGCATCGCGCCTGGGCGTGTTCTCGTTCATGACGCCACTGTTCGGCATCGTGCTGGGCGCCTGGCTGCTGAATGAGCCCATCGAGGCCAGTTTTCTGGTCGGCGCGGTGCCGGTGCTGCTGGGCATTGTGTTGGTGAGTGGCGGCAGCTGGGTGACGCAGCTGCTGGCACCTCTGGCCAAAAAAATAGCCCCTGATTCGCTATGAAATCAGGAGCTGCTAGCGCAATGTTGGCGGGGGCTAGGCCGTCATTTGACACTTAGCCCTTCAGCGCCTGGCGCTTGCTGCGCGCCCGGATGTTGAGCGCTTCCACCCCCAGCGAGAAGGCCATGGCGGCGTAGATATAGCCCTTGGGGATGTGCTGGTCAAAGGCCTCGGCGGTCAGAGCCATGCCCACCATCACCAAAAAGGCCAGGGCCAGTACCTTGACCGACGGGTGCTTGTCCACAAACTCGCCAATCGGCTTGGCAGCCACCAACATGACACCCACGGATGCAATCACCGCGGCCACCATCACGCTGATCTGGTCCACCATGCCCACGGCGGTGATGACGGAGTCCAGTGAAAACACGATGTCGATGATGGCGATCTGGCCGATGATGGCCCAGAACAGCCGGGTGCCAGCGGCCTTGACGGCAGCCGACTCGGTAGCAGCGGGGGCGTGTTGGTCGCGCGCTTCCACCTCCACAAAGATTTCGTGGGATGCCTTGTAGAGCAGGAATACACCGCCCAGCAGCAGCACCAGATCGCGCCCGCTGAATCCCTGGCTGGCAATGGTGAACAGGTCCGAGGTCAGCCCCATCACCCAGCTCAGCGAGAACAGCAGCAACAGCCGTGAGACCATGGCAAAGCCCAGGCCCAACCGGCGCGCCTTGTCGCGCAACTCGGGTGGCAGGCGGCCCACCAGGATGGAGATGAAGATGATGTTGTCTATGCCCAGCACGATCTCCAGGGCGGTCAACATCCCAAAGGCAATCCAGACATTGGGGTCGGTTAAAAAATCCATGGTCAGGCTCTCTGTTCTAAGTGACCCGGGCGATGGTAGGGTCAGAGGCCGCTTCCAGCGAAACCTCAGTCGGCCCAACCCCTTAAAAGACGGGGGCTTGTGGCGCGCCTGGCCGCTTTGCGGTTGCGCGTTCGGCGTCGTTATCATGGGCAGATCGCACGGAGGGTTCGCGTCATGAAACGCAGGCAATGCTTGGCCGCTGGTGGGTTTGCAGCACTTTGGCTGGGCGGCGTGCGCGCGCAAGAGGCACCGGCCAACCTGGCTGTGCTCCAGGCCGGCTATGCGCGCCGCATCAAGCGCCTGTTGGCGGCTGGGCAGTTGCCCTACATCGATGTGGAAAGTTCGTGTAACCCCGCCAAGGTGGACGTCCCCGCCCTGGCTGCCGAGCTCGACCGGCTCCACATCGGCGCCATGGCGCTGTCGTCTGACATGGGTAACCACCAGTTCGAGCGCGGGGTGCTGCGCGACAACTTTTCCCGACAGATCACTGCGCAGTTTCCCGAGCACTTCATCCCCGTGGGCAACGGGGGGCAGCCGCCTTTCACCACCGAGGTAGGCGAAGAGTTTTTGCTGGCCCAGGAGGCTGCGGCTTTGGCGGGCGAAATAGCCTTGTTGGGGGAGTATGAATTTCGGCACTACCCCTCACCGCGCCAAGTCAAGCGGGGAGGTGACGACCGCGATGTAGCCATCGCCCTGGACGGGCCACTGGGCCACCGACTGTTTGGCATCAGCGAAAAGACCGGGTTGTGCTTCCAGCTCCACTACGAGATTGAGGATGCCCTGCTGTCCGCGCTGGAGCAGATGCTGTTGCAGTACCCCAAAGCCCGTGTGGTCTGGTGCCATGTCGGTCAAATACGCTATTTGGAGCGCGCCTCGCGCTACAGCCCGGTGTACGTGGATGGCTTGCTCAGCCGGTTTCCCAATCTCTATTTCGACACCGCCTTTGGCGATGCGCGGTCTGTCTATCCCCTGAGCCAACAGCGGCACGCGCGTGTTTGGGGGGGCGATGGCCAGCTCACGCCCGCCTGGCGCGACCTGATGGCCGCACGCGCAGACCGTTTCATGTCGGCGCTGGACCTGGGCGGCGACCGCATGGACCGCATCCAGGAGTACGACCAAAAGCACCGCCACTTTTTGGGCTGCCTGCCCGCCGAGGTACGCCAGCAGGTGGCCTTTGGTACGGTGTGGAAGCTGCTGTTCGGGGAAGACTTCGCATAGCCCCGATCCGCAACATCCGCGCGTGCTCCCTAAAATCGGGAGATGACCACTACCACCGCCACGCACAGTGGCACCGTCCACGCCGATGACGTGGGCGGTGTCGGTGTTCAAGCTGCGCTAGCATGCCGTTGAAAGAGCAGGCGGCCCTGTCCGTAGTGGAACGCTTGCGGTCCATGGTTGCTGCACGTGCATCTGCCGAAGGCCGTACCGATTCCTTGTATCCCGGGCTTCGGTACTACCGCTTCTCCCACCCCATTGAATACACCAAGGCGCAGCGCCTGGCCCCCGGCATCGTGGTGGTCTTGCAAGGTGCCAAGACGGCCAACCTGGGTGGCCAGCTGCATGCCTACGACCCGCTGCACTACCTGGTCTTGGGTGGTGAAACCGTGTGCCACGGAACCGTGGTGACTGCAAGCTCCGACTGCCCTTACCTCGCCATCCATCTCGATCTGCCACCCGCTGCGCTGGTCAAAACCTTCGTCACGTTGGCAGAGAAGCAGGGGGCACTTGCGCCCACGCCGGTGCGCGAGAACTTTGTGTCGCCGGTGGACACGGGTGTGTTGCAGGCCTTCGCCCGGCTGCTGCCTGCCACCGATACTGCCTTGGATTGCGCCACACTGGCGCCGCTGGTGGTGGAAGAGATCGTGGTGCGCCTGATCCGTTCCAACGCCGCCTTTGCCATTCGCGACGCTGCGGCCATGGGCCGCTCGGCCACCCGCATCCAAAAGTCCATCCAGTTCATCCAGGCCAACTTCGCAGGTTCGCTGTCGGTCGGTGGGTTGGCAGACCACGCGGCCATGAGCCCTTCGCACTACGCCCACAGCTTTCGCCAGGTGGCGGGCGTCAGCCCCATGCGCTACTTGCGCGATGTGCGCCTGGACCAGGCCCGCGTGCTCATGCTGGGTAGCCCGTTGCGCCCCAGCGAGGTGGCCGAGCAGGTCGGTTTTGAAAGCGCTGCGCACTTCACTCGCGAGTTCAAGCGCCGCTTTGAGGTATCGCCCACCGAATACAGTCGCCGCCTGCTGGATGCAGACCGCAGCAAGTCCGCAGCAGAGGTCAAGGAAACCGCAGTTTTCGACATTGCCGCGCACCGCCGCCGTTCGTAGCATGGACGCTGTTGGCCCCGGATGCGTCCGGGCCGACGTTCTTCCATCTTACTTTCTGAGGCAAAGCCATTCATGAGCGGTATCCAGGTCATCATCACATTCGAAACCCACCCCGAGGCGTCTGCGCCGTTTGCGGCCCTGCTGGACCAGGTGCAACACGACCTGCCCCGTGTGAACGGTTGTCAGGGCGTACGCGTCTTTGCCGGCAGCGAAAAGCCGTGCGTTTTCACCTTGCTGGAGCACTGGGACTCTGAGACCGCCCACCAGGCGCATATCGCCACCGTGGTGGCATCGGGCACCTGGGACCACATCGCCGCGCACCTGGCCAAAGACCCAGTCAGCCATTACTACCGCGAGCGAGTCCCTAAAATCGCTGCATGACCGACACAACCACCACCATCGCCACGCACAGTGGCACCTTCCACGCCGACGACGTATTTGGCGTGGGCATCCTGATGGGCGTGTTCCCATCGCACACCCTGGTCCGCACCCGCAAGCAGGAGCTGATCGAGACCGCTGACTTTGTGGTCGACGTGGGCGGCACCTGGGACGCTACCAAGGGCCGCTTTGACCACCACCAGCGCGGCTTTGATGGCGCACGCCCCGCACGCGAGGTAGACGGTGCCACCGTGCCCGGCGTGGGCTACGCCAGCGCGGGCCTGGTGTGGTCGGCCTTTGGCACGGCCTATGTCAAAGCCTGGGCCAGCACCCACGGCCATACGCTGGACGACGTGGCCGTGGCCAGCGTGGTCAACTCCATCGACCATTCGCTGGTGCAGTACCTGGACATTGTGGACACCGGCCAAGGCGATGTGTCGCCCGGCATCTTTGGCCTCTCCAGCCTCATCGCCCAGCTCAACACCCATTGGCTGGAAGAGCAGGGCCTGGACCATACCGCCAAGGCCCAGCTGCTGGAAACGCGCTTCCGCGAAGCCATTGCCATCACCCGCAAGTTTCTGGACCACGCCATCAGCAAAAAAGTGGCGCAACTGCGCGCCATGGACACCGTGCGCAACGCGCCACGCCTGCTGGGCGGCCGCGTGCTGCACCTGCAAGAGGGCGGCATGCCCTGGACGCATGTGGTGGTGAATGAAATGCCCGAGGTGATGTTCGTCATCTACCCCGATTCCGACGGCAACCAGTACCAGATCAAAACCGTGCCGGTGGAGTCTGGCTCGTTCACCGCCCGCATGGACCTGCCCGAAGCTTGGGCCGGCCTGCGCGACGCCGAGCTGGCCGCGGTGAGCGGCGTGGCAGACAGCGTGTTCTGCCACCTGAACCTGTTCATTGGCGGGGCGCGCAGCTTTGACGGTGCGGTGAAGCTGGCCGAGCTGGCGCTGGCCGCCTGATGGCGGACGCCACCCCCGCCACCGCGCTGCACCAGGTTCGCGCTGCCGTACTGGCCAACGTCAAACCGGGGCTGGTGCTGTGGTGCGGGCTGGTGCTGCTGCTCATCGTCTATGCCTGGAGCCCGGCCGTGCAGGCTGGGCTAACGCAATGGGGCCTGCTCAAGCAGGCCTGGGGTTACCCGTTTGCGTTCGTCAGCTACGCCCTGTTTGCCGTGCTGGTGCCAGAGGTGCTGGCCTTTGCGGTGCTGCGCCAGCCCGTGTCTCCCACCGTGTGGTGGGACATGGCCTACGCCACGTTGGTGTTTGGGCTCATCGGCATTTCGGTGGACATGCTCTACGCACTGCAGGCCAGCATGTTTGGCAATGGCAACGACGCGCCCACTATCGTGAAGAAGATGTTGTTCGACCAGTTTGTGTATTCGCCCGTGTCCAACTTCCTCATGGTGGCAGCCTTTGTCTGGAAGGACGAAGGCCTTCGTGCCAGCACCTTGAAATGGTTCGCATCGACCGACTTTCTGAGCCAACACTACCTGCCTGTGCTCATTGCCGTGTGGTGCGTGTGGATACCCGGCGTGCTGGTCATCTACTTCATGCCCACGGCGCTGCAGTTCCCTGTGGCATCACTAATCCTGAGTTTCTGGATTTTGATCTTCAAGTTCATGCGTAAGCGCTAATTGCTCCTGAATCAGGAGCAATTAGCGCATATTTCACGCGGGCTAGAGACTAATTTGGTATGTAAGTCTGCTGCGCCACAAAGCCGTCGAAGGCTTCCAGCAGCGGCTGCCAGCGTGCAGCGTCCCCTTCCAGCTGCGCCAGCGCGGCACAGGTGGCCTCCAGCGTAGACAGCTGCCCCGGTGCGTGTGCCTTGCGGATCGCGTAGCGGCCTGCGGGCACTGCATCCAGTGCCAGCCGCGGCAGGCGCTGCAGCGCAGGGCTTTGGTGCAGCATCTTGCGGCTCTTGCGCCAAGTGGCGTCCAGCACCACCAGCCTGAGTTTTTGTAGATCAACCAGTTGTGTCGCATCCAGCAGCGCGGGCGCCGCGTGGTCCGCGTAGTCGGTGGGCGGGTACAGCAGCACGGTGGTTTTGGGCTCCGGCATCAGCGCCTGCAGCGCCGCATCGTCAAACGCTTCACCCACCACCAGGCGGCTGCCGGGCAGGCTCAGGTGCAGCAGGCGCGCGCTGTTCTTGGCATGGTGTTGTTCCAGCGGGTGCTGCAGGATCAGCACTTCACAGGCAGAGGCTGTGAGCGTGATGAAACTGCAGATACAAGTGGCTAGCGGGCGCAGGCAGCGTGGGCAGGTGGGGCGGGGCATCACTCTCCCATGTAGGCCTGCAGCCCCTGCAGCAACGCGTCAAACGCCACCTTGCAGCGTGGCGTGTTGCGCAGGTCTTCATGCATGGTGAGCCAGGTTTCCAGGCCTAGGGTAAAGCTGTCGGGCAGCAGGTGCACCAGCTGCGGGTCGCGTGCCGCCAGGGGCAGCTGGCAAATGCCAATGCCGCAGCCCGCACGGATCAGCGCCAGCTGCGCCACATCGTTGTCGGTGCGCAATGTGAATGCATCGCGCTGCCACAGCGCAAAGCCTTTGCGCGCGGCGCGCACAAAGGCGGTCTCCTCGTCAAATCCAATGAGCGCGTGCTGCGCCAGATCCGCCATGGTCTGGGGTGTGCCGCGCCGCTGCAGGTACTGCTGGTGCGCGTGAAAGCCCAGGTTCACCTGGCCCACGCGCCGGGCAATCAGTTGCTCTTGCTTGGGCTGCGTCATGCGCACGGCAATGTCGGCCTCGCGCTGCAGCAGGTCTTGCACACGGTTGCTCAGTACCAGCTCCACCTTCAGGTCAGGGTAAGCACTCTGCAGCTGCGCCAGGATGGGCGGCAACACCTCCACGCCCACCACCTCGCTGGCCGTCACGCGCACCGTGCCCTTGATGCCCGAGCCCTGGCTCTCGGCGGCACGCTTCAGCGCGGTGGCAGAGGTGCTCATGGCCTGGGCAAACGGCTGCAGCGCCAGCGCTGCGTCGGTGGGCAGCAGCCCGGTTTGGGAGCGGGTGAACAGCGCCACGCCCAGCGCCTTCTCCAGCGCGTCAATGTGCCGCCCCACGGTGGGCTGGGCAATGCCCATGGCGCGGGCCGCGCCAGAGAGCGAGCCCTCTTCCAGCACGCCCAAATACGAGCGGTACAGCTCCCAGCCAATCTCGGTGTGGTTGTCAGTAGTCATACAGAAATGTATGGCGGCTGGTGCATGTTGGTCAATTGCTTATTAACCCGGGCCCTTCCAAACTTCATCCCATCGCAACACGTTTTTGAAGGAGTAATGAGATGAGCAGCAACACAGCATTGGGAAACACGGCATTGGTACTGGGCGCCACCGGCGGCATTGGCGGCGAAGTGGCACGGCAACTGGTGGAAGCCGGCTGGACAGTGCGCGCCCTGCGCCGTGGCGGCGTGCAAGCCACCGAACAAACGGGCGGTATTGAATGGGTGCGCGGCGATGCCATGAACCGCGCCGATGTGCTGGCCGCGGCCCAGGGCTGCGCCGTCATCGTGCACGCCGTCAACCCACCGGGCTACCGCCGCTGGGCGGAGGTGGTTCTGCCCATGGTGGACAACACCATTGCCGCCGCACAGGCGCAGGGATCCACCATCGTGCTGCCCGGCACGGTCTACAACTTTGGGCCCGACGCCTTCCCCCTGCTGCGAGAGGATTCGCCGCAAAACCCCGTCACCCGCAAAGGCGCCATCCGCGTAGAGCTGGAGCGCCGCTTGCGCGCCGTCAGCGGCCAGGGCTGCAAAGTGATCGTAGTGCGGGCGGGCGATTTTTTTGGCCCCAAGGTGGCCAATAGCTGGTTCTCGCAGGGGCTGGTCAAGCCGGGCCTGCCGGTCAAGGCCATCAGCCTGCCCGGCGCGCCCGGTGTGGGCCACCAGTGGTCGTATGTGCCCGACGTGGCCCGCACCATGGTGGCCCTGCTGCAGCGCCGCGACACGCTGGAGCCTTTTGCCGCCTTCCACATGCAAGGCCATTGGGATGCCGATGGCACACAGATGGCCGAGTCCATCCGCCGCGTGGTCACTCGCCGCGGTGGCGCCCAGCCCAAGGTGAGCGCCTTCCCCTGGTGGCTGATGACGCTGGCCGCGCCCTTTGTGGCCACCCTGCGGGAGCTGCGCGAGATGCGTTACCTGTGGAAGACGCCTCTGGGTATGGACAACGCCAAGCTGGTTGCGACATTGGGGCATGAGCCGCATACGCCGCTGGACGAAGCGGTGGAGGCCGCGTTGGTGGGCATGGGCAACCTGGCCGCTGCAGGCAGATAACAATAGGGGCTCCCCAGAAATCCACAGCAAGGAGATCACCATGGCAGCCCCCGAAAAAGTCAAAGGCCCCGCGTCGTATTTCCCGTCCATCGAGAAGACCTACGGCCACCCCATGGACCATTGGTTTGCCCTGGTGCGCGGGCAGCAAGGCAAGAAGCACATGGAGATCGTCAACTGGCTCAAGGCCGAGCACGGCATGGGCCACGGCCACGCCAACGCAGTGGTGGCGTACTGCCTGGCCCAGGCCAAACCATGAGCGCGCCCTTGCCATCCGCCGAAGAGACGCGCCTGAAGGCTCTGCCCAAGGCCGAAGTGCACCTGCACCTGGAGGGCTGCTTTGAAGCCGCGCTGATTGCGCAGTGGGCCAAGACCGAAGGCGTGGCCTTGCCCAGGCCGCAAGAGGACCTGTTCAAGTTCTCCGGCCTGGCAGATTTTCTGGGCTTCTTGGACCTGGCCTGCGGCCTGGCCCGCACGCAAGACCGCTTGGTGGAGCTGAGCTACGGCCTCAGCCAGCGGCTGGCGGCCAACGGCACGGGCTATGCCGACGTCATCTTCAACCCCACCCACTGGCACGCATGGCATGGCCGCCTGGGCCCCATGCTCGATGCCATCCACGCGGGCTTTAGCGCTGCGGAACAAGACGGCCTGCCCGGCGTAGGCCTGTGCGTCAGCCTGCTGCGCACGCAGTCGGCAGACGAGGCCATCGAACTGGTGGACACATTAACCAGCCTGCGCCACCCGCGCGTGGTGGCGCTATCCGTAGACGGAAACGAAGCCACCGCCGGCCGCACCGGCCCCCGGTTTGCAGAAGCCTTCCGCAAGGCAGCCAGTGCCGGCCTGCGCCGCACCGTGCACGCGGGAGAATCCAGCGGCCCCGAAGGCGTGTGGGACGCCGTGAACCTGCTGGGCGCCGACCGCATCGACCACGGCGTGCGCGCCATCGAAGACCCGGCGCTGGTGCAAATGCTGGCGGATCGGAAAATTCCGCTGGGCGTGTGCCCCACGTCGAATCTGGTGCTGGGGGTGTATCCGTCCATCGAGGCGCACCCCATCGAGCGGCTGCGGCAGGCGGGTGTGCGTGTCTCTTTGAATACCGATGACCCGGCGCTGCTGGGTGCGAGTTTGGTGGGGGAATACGCGCTGTGTCGGCGGGCGTTTGGGTGGACGGATGCGGTGACGCGGGATGTGGCGCGGACGTCGATTGAGGCTAGTTTTGCTAGCGGGGATGTGAAGGCAGGGTTGTTGGAGAAATTGAAGAACTGGTAGCTAGACTAAACGCCCGTAGTTAGAGGTCGTTGGAGTTTACAAACTCCAAACCATGCTCAAAACACCTAGAAGTGCGGTAAGCCAAAGGGGTGCCCAAGCCAAGTATTGCGCGACTTGATATGAGCGTCGTTGATAGGCGATGCATATCAGTGTGAAGTACGCGACATACAAAACTAACCCGGGTAAGAAGATCCGGATGAGCGAACTTGAGGAATTCCCATTGCCGGCGGCGGCAGCAAGAAATATTGCAGCAAATATCCCGCAAACCGATGAGAACAGGATTCCAAGCACTGTGCGTAGGCGAATACCATGTGCGGTGGGCTCACAGCGGATACCTGTCAGGAAATAGCTGATTTTTTCAAAGGTAAGCATGGAATGCAAAAAGTCGGTGAAGATGTAGTTGTCTGTACGTACTTACGCCTTTTCTTGCATGACTGCTCTGAGCCATGCTTCAAGAGGCTGCAAATGCTCAGGTGCATTCACCAATAGCCATTCCACGATTCGCGGTCCATGAGCGGTCTTGTGATACTCGATCGTCCCAAGCTCCAGAAAAACGGCTTTTAGTACCTTGGCCGCGTGCACGGCTGCGCTTTTAGGTTTCCTGGGATTCAGCAGCACTTCGCTGCTCTTCAGCACTCGGCTCAGTGCCTCGGCGACTGTCTGCGGAGCTAACGTTTCTTTGATTTCCGCTTCCAGAACAGCTTGAATGGCCCCGGCATGAAGGAAGTAGTCTTCCAGTATCGCCTCGGGCAGAAAATGAACGATCCCCGCACACTCTTTTTCAATTTGCGCAATCTCACTGTCTTTGCGTTGCTCTCTATCCAGCGCGATTGCAACCATCGGAGGCGCAAGAAAACTGCCACTACTGAGTCTCTTGTAGATTTCAGCAACTTTCTTGGGGTTGTACTTGCGTGATTCGAAGTCGCCGGTTGCATAGAGCGGCAGTACAGCTATGCCTTGCGCTTGTTCGGGCAAGTACTTCCGAAGAAGTTGTGGAAAGACAGCTTCCTCTGTCTCACCTTCGACCCAAAGAACTTTGTCACAACCATGCAGATCGGTCAGGCTGATGCCAAGCTCAACCAAACCTGCCTTTAAGTCGTGTAGCTTTTGACCTGTAGTCTGCTTGGCCGTGGTTTGTTGGCCGTCGTGTTCAAGCAATGTCACAGTTGAGGCGTTGACGGTGCGAAGAACATCGCTGGAATGGGTGGTGATGAAGTATTGATGTTGACTTCCGTGTTCAGCAAGAATGGAAAGCAACTCCCGTAGCGCCCTGGGATGGAGAAACGAGTTGGGTTCCTCAAGCAAGATTATTCGTGGTGTTGGAGCAGTCAATACCACGTACAGCATGGCGAGCGCATTGCCAACGCCAGTTCCCACTTGATTGATTGGGACCGCCAAATCTTCGCGATTCAAGTCTGGAGGAGTAGTGTGAACTTTGAGTTCGAAAGTGTTCTGTCCATTGATGCTAGCCGGAGCGCCCACCCAATAGATGGTCGGGAAAATTCGCTGCAACAGGTGATTTATTCGATCGAATAACACTTTCCTGTTTGTTTGCAGGTTATTGATGCAGAAGGCTAAGTTCGCACCATCTGGTAAGAGTTCTCCACCGTTGTGATTGGTGTGCAAACAAATGGGTTGCACCTTGCGCTCAGATGAAAATTTGTAGATCTTCCGTTGAACTTTCTGTAGAAACTCACTTAGCTGATTTTGATTCGACATAACTCCAGAAATTTCAGCCACTTTTGGGACTTCAGATTGATCCAATCTTGCGAAATTAATGGCGCGACTATTGCCACCCAATTGCTGCCAAGTTGATGGCCAGCCGGTAAAACTAACTCTGCAAAACTGACCGGTAGTTATTCCGCGCTTTATGTCCAAATCCAGCGCTCCAGTAGCCAGTTGATCGTTCACTGCATTAATGTCGGTGGTGTAAAAACTATTTCCATCTCCGGCTCCTATTCCTACATATACGTGTGGTGCAGGTGATGTGAGTTTTCGGAGTTCAGTGACGTTAATGGCGAAGCGAAGTTCCACCTCTGGTCTTTGCAAGGAGGGTTGTTCTGAATCTTCGCTATTCAGTACTGAGCGATGCGGAACATCGGATATTTCATGAAAGGCGATGGATTCAAGTATGGAGCTTTTGCCGCTGGAGTTTGCACCGAGCAACACGTTAAATCCAGCAGCGAAGTTGAATTCTGTTTCGCCATAAAAACTCTTAAAGTTTTTGATTTTCAAATGCTTTAAATGCACTTTGCCTCCCAAAAGAAAACCCGCAGGCAAATGCTCTGCGGGTTTCATTGTGGCAGCCAGATTCAGACCGTCAAACCACCCCAGCCCGCTCCAACATCGCATGCAACAACACATTGCACCCCGCGGTGATGTGCTCGGGCTTCGCGTCCTCGATCTCGTTGTGGCTGATGCCGTCTTTGCAGGGGATGAAGATCATGCCGGCGGGGGCCAGCTTGGCCATGTAGACGGCGTCGTGGCCGGCGCCTGAGACGGCGGGCATGTTGGAGTAGCCCAGCTTCTTGGCGGCGCGGCCCACGGCGTCCACGCAGTTCTCGTGGAAGGCGATGGCGTTGTAGCTGGACACCATTTCGATCTTCACGTCCACGCCGTGCTCCTGGCCCACCTTGGCGGCAAAGGCTTTCACCTCGTCGGCCATTTGGTCCACCAGTGCGTCGGTGGCGTTGCGCAGGTCAATGCTGAACTTCACGCGGCCGGGGATGACGTTGCGGCTGTTGGGGAACACCTGCACCATGCCCACGGTGCCGCGGCCATGCGGCGGGTGGCGATGGGCGGCCGCCACCACGTCTTGCATGATGCGCGTGGCGGCCAGCAGCGCGTCTTTGCGCAGGGCCATGGGCGTGGGGCCGGCGTGGGCTTCCATGCCGGTCACGGTGCAGTCAAACCAGCGGATGCCCAATACGCCGCTGACCACGCCAATGGTCACGTCGTTGTCTTCCAGCACCGGGCCTTGTTCGATGTGCGTCTCAAAGTACGCGCCAATCGGGTGGTCGCCCGGTTCCTGGGTGCCGATGTAGCCGATGCGCTCCAGCTCACCCTTCACGGTTTTGCCTTCGGTGTCGGTGGCCGCATACGCATGCTCCAGCGTGAAGGCCTTGGCAAACACGCCCGAGCCCATCATCACCGGCACAAAGCGCGAGCCTTCTTCGTTGGTCCAGAAGGCCACTTCGATGGGCGCTTCGGTTTCTATGCCCAAGTCATTCAACGTGCGCACCACCTCGATGCCGGCCAGCACGCCGTAGTTGCCATCGAACTTGCCGCCCGTGGGCTGGGTGTCGATGTGGCTGCCGGTCATGATGGGCGGCAGGCTGTTGTTGCGCCCGGCGCGGCGCATGAAGCCGTTGCCGATCTTGTCGATGGTGATGGTCATGCCCGCGTCTTTGGCCCAGCCCAGCACCAGGTCGCGGCCCTGCTTGTCCAGGTCGGTCAGCGTCAGGCGGCACACGCCGCCCTTGGGCGTGGCGCCTATCTTGGCCAGCTCCATGAGCGAAGCCCAGAGGCGATCGCCGTTGATGCGGACCTTGTCGATGTCGATGGCTGTTGCGGTGGTCATGGTGGTGTCCTTGGGTCTTAGCTTTGGGTTTAACGCTTTACGGCGGTGGGGGCCAGCGTGTCGGCCCGCAGTTTGTTGGCGGCAAAGTTGTCGCTGAAGGCGGGGCGCTTCAGGTAGCGGCCCTTGCCCTTCACAGCACGCAGGTCGCCCTGCACATAGACCAGCTCGCCCTGGCTCACGGTGTGGCTGGGGATGCCCTTGACGGTGCGGCCTTCAAAGATGTTGAAGTCGCCCTTGCTGTGCTGCGTCTTGACCGACAGGGTCTTGGTGCCGGCGGGGTCCCACACCACCAGGTCAGCATCGGCGCCCACGGACACGCTGCCCTTTTGCGGGTAGATGTTGAACAGCTTGGCGGTGTTGGCAGACGTCACGGCCACAAACTCGCTGGGCGTCAGGCGGCCGGTGTTCACACCTTCGTCCCAGATCACGGCCAGGCGTTCTTCCACGCCGCCGCAGCCGTTGGGGATCTTGCTGAAGTCGTCTTTGCCCGCGGCCTTTTGCGCGGCGCAGAAGGTGCAGTGGTCGGTGGCGGTGGTGTGCAGGTTGCCGCTTTGCAGGCCGCGCCACAAAAATTCGCTATTGCCCTTGGGGCGGAAGGGCGGGCTCATCACGTGCGCCGCGGCGGTGGCAAAGTCGGGGTGGCGGTAGACGCTGTCGTCCAGCACCAAGTGGCCGGCCAGCACTTCGCCGTACACGCGTTGGCCGCGCGCGCGAGCACGGGCAATGGCCTCAGCCGCTTCCACGCAGCTCACGTGCACCACGTAGATAGGCACGTTCAGCACATCGGCGATGGCAATGGCGCGGTTGGCGGCTTCGGCTTCCACCATGGGCGGACGCGAGAGCGGGTGGCCCTCAGGCCCTTTGATGCCCATCTCGGCCACGGTTTTTTGCAGCAGGTAGACCAGCTCGCCGTTCTCGGCATGCACGGTGGGCATGGCGCCCAGTTCCAGCGAACGCTTGAAGCTGTTCACCAGCGTTTCGTCGTCACACATGATGGCGTTTTTGTAGGCCATGAAGTGCTTGAAGCTGTTGATGCCTTCTTCCTTCACCAGCGTGCCCATGTCTTGGCGCACTTGCTCGCTCCACCAGGTGATGGCGACGTGGAAGGAATAGTCCGACGCCGACTTCTCGGCCCAGCCGCGCCACTTGCGGTAGGCGTCGAGGATGTTTTCTTGCGGGTCGGGGATGACGAAGTCGATGATGGTGGTGTTGCCACCGGCCAGACCGGCCGCGGTGCCGGTAAAGAAATCGTCCATGGTGACCGTGCCCATGAAGGGCAGCTGCATATGGGTGTGCGGGTCAATGCCGCCGGGCATCACGTATTGGCCGCCCGCATCCACCGTGGTCGCACCGGCGGGCGCCGACAGGTTCTCGCCCACGGCCACAATCTTGCCGTCCTGCGTCAACACATCGGCCCGGAAAGACCGGTCGGCGTTCACCACGGTGCCGCCTTTGATCAGAATGCTAGTCATAAATGCTCCTAAATTAGTAGCTGCTTGCGCAATGGATACGGGGGCTAGAGGCCAATTTGATGCCTAAACCTCGGCTCAGGCGGCCTGGCGCATGGGGTTGTTGGGGTGGGTGGTCCAGTCCGCATGTTTATCGCTCACTAGGCTGCCGGTGCGCAAGTCTTTTTCGCCAGCCGGCACATCGCGCAGGGTGATGGTGTCTGGCACGGGGCACACGGTCACACACAGGTTGCAGCCCACGCATTCGTCTTCCTTCACCTCGAAGTGGCGCTTGCCGTCTTTCATGAAGGTGATGGCCTGGTGGCTGGTGTCTTCACAGGCAATGTGGCAGCGGCCGCACTGGATGCAGCTGTCCTGGTTGATGACGGCCTTGCTGATGTGGTTCAGGTTCAGGTAGCGCCAGTCGCTCACGGTGGGCACGGCCTTGCCCACGATCTGGTCCACGCTGGTAAAGCCCATTTCGTCCATGTAGTTAGAGAGGCCGTCGCTCATCTCCTGCACGATCTTGAAGCCGTAGACCATGGCGGCGGTGCACACCTGCACGGTGCCGCTGCCTAGCGCGATGAAGTCCAGCGCGTCGCGCCAGTTGCCAATGCCGCCGATGCCGCTGATGGGGATGCCGGCGGTTTGCGGGTCACGCGCAATCTCGGCCACCATGTTCAGCGCAATAGGTTTGACGGCCGGGCCGCAGTAGCCGCCGTGGCTGCCCTTGCCGCCGGTGCTGGGCGACATGGTCAGCGTGTAGGGGTCCACGCCCATGATGGAGTTGATGGTGTTGATGAGCGACACGGCATCGGCCCCACCCTTTTTGGCGGCGCGGGCGGGGTTGCGGATGTCGGTGATGTTGGGCGTGAGCTTCACAATCACGGGCAGCTTGCTGTACTGCTTGCACCACTCCGTCACCATCTGGATGTACTCGGGCACCTGGCCCACGGCGGCGCCCATGCCGCGTTCGCTCATGCCGTGGGGGCAGCCAAAGTTCAGCTCGATGCCGTCGGCGCCCGTGTCTTCCACGCGCGGCAGAATAGCCTTCCAGCTTTTCTCTTCGCAGGGCACCATCAGCGAGACGATCATCGCGCGGTCGGCCCAGTTGCGCTTCACCTCGGTGATCTCGCGCAGGTTCAGCTCCAAGTCGCGGTCGGTAATGAGCTCGATGTTGTTGAAGCCCATGAGGCGGCGGTCGGGCGAGAGCAGGGCGCCGTAGCGCGGGCCGTTCACGTTGACGACGGGGGGGCCGGCTTCGCCCAGCGTTTTCCAGACCACGCCGCCCCAGCCGGCCTCAAACGCGCGGTTGACGTTGTAGGCCTTGTCGGTGGGCGGGGCGGATGCCAGCCAGAAGGGGTTGGGGCTTTTGATGCCAGCGAAAGTAGTAGCGAGATTGGCCATGGTGTGACTCCGGTGTTCTTGAGGTTGGCCGCTCAGGCCTTGAGGTACGCGTGGATGGCTTTGGCCGATTGCTTGCCGTGTTCCACGGCCTCTACGGTCAGGTCCAGCCCGCCGGCACGGCAGTCGCCGCCGGCCCACACGCCCTTCAGGTTGGTGGTGCCCGCTTCGTCGGTGGCAATCTTGCCGCCGGAGAGCGTCAGGCCACTGTCGGTCAGCACGGGATTGCCCAGCTTCTGGCCAATGGCCTTGAGCACGGTGTCGGCCTCAAAGGTGATCTCGCGGCCCGTGGGCTGCAGCTTGCCGCCCACCAGCGCCTGGTCGGCAAAGCGCACGCCGGCCACATGGCCGTCGCGTCCCACAATTTCTACGGGCGACAACCATTGGTGCAGCACCACGCCATTGGTCTGCGCCCAGTCTTGCTCGGCTTGCGATGCGCCCATGGCGTCGCGCCCGCGGCGGTACACCATGTGCACCACCTTGGCGCCCAGCAGCTTGCTTTGCACCGCAGCGTCCACTGCGGTCATGCCGCCGCCAATCACCACCACGCGGCGGCCCACGGGCAGCGTTGCCTTGTCTTCGGTCTGGCGCAGCGTGGCAATGAAGTCCACCGCGTCTTGCACACCGTCCAGCTCTTCACCGGGCACGCCAAGCTGGTGCGTGGTGGCCAGGCCCATGCCCAGGAACACGGCGCCAAAGTCTTTGCGCAGCGCTTCCAGTTGCGCCACGGTTTCCAGCTTCCAGCCGGTCTGGATGGTGATGCCACCAATGTCCAGCAGCCACTGCACTTCGCGCTGGGCAAAGTCGCCGGGCGTCTTGTAGCTGGCCAGGCCGTATTCGTTCAGGCCACCGGCCTTGGGCTTGGCGTCAAACACCACCACGTCGTGCCCTTCACGCGCCAACGTGTAGGCACAGGCCAGGCCCGCGGGGCCAGCGCCCACCACGGCCACCTTTTTGCCGGTGGATGGGGCGCGGGTAAAGATTTGCGGTTTGTCGCTCTCCATCAGGGCGTCCACCGCGTGGCGCTGCAGGCGGCCAATAGCTACCGGGCGGTCCTCTTGCGTGTTGCGCACGCAGACGGCCTCGCACAGGTTCTCGGTGGGGCAGACGCGGGCGCACATGCCGCCCAGGGGGTTGCTTTCCAGAATCGCCTTGGCAGAGCCGCGCAGGTTGCCGTCGGCAATGCGCTTGATAAACGACGGCACATCAATGCTGGTGGGGCAGGCCGTGGCGCAGGGCGCGTCATAGCAATACAGGCAGCGCTCGGCTTCCAGCAGGGCCTGGGTATTGGTGAAGCGCGGGGTCGCATCGGCGAAGCGCTGGACGTATTCCTCGGTGCTGAGGCGGCCGGCGCGTACGTCGGCGGGAGAGGTAGAGGGGGTGGACACGCGGGCAACTCCTTAAAAAACTGACCGTTTGGTCAAGTCATGAGTTGCATGCTAGCAATCCACGTGCCACGCTGTAACTAGGGTTTGCCCGCAACCCCCGGCACCGGAGGGGTGCGGCCCGTCAGGTCGCTCAGGCCAAAAAGTCGGCCACGGCCTGCATGACCTGGGGGTCACGCAGCAGCCGGGTGTGGCCCAGGCCTTCGGTGGCCAGCAGCGTGGCACCCGGAATAGCCTGGGCAAAGGCGGCGCCGTCGGCAAAGTGGTTGATGCGGTCGCCGTGGTCATGCACCACCAGGGTGGGCTGAGTCACGCCGGGGCCGCTGGCCTGCGGCTCAAACTGGGCCATGAGCATGCCTTCGCGCGCCTCAATGCGCCGCTGCAGGGCGGCGCGCATGGCTTCGTGCAGGCCAAACACCTGGGCAAACAGGCGCGTGTATTCGCGTGGCGAAGCTGGCGGCGCCAACAGCACCACGCGCCGCGTAGGCAGCCCGCGTGCGGCCGCAAAGGCCAGCGCATTGGCCGCCAACGAATGCGCCACCACGCCGTGCACCACCTGCCCCTGCTGGGCCAGGCGGGCCAGGGTGTATTCCATAGCGCGGGCAAACTGCGGCAGGTTGCTTACCCGCCCCTCGCTCTTGCCATGGGCGGGCAAATCCAGCAGCACCGGGCGCAGGCCCTGGACGATCAACGCCTGGGCCAGCGGCAGCATTTGGCCCGCATGGCCGCCCCAACCGTGCACCAACAGCACGCATGTGCCCTCGGCTGGTGCGCTCTTGGCCGGTGCAGCGGGATGGCGCAAAGGCTGGTGCAGCGTGAGGCTGGCATTTTCAAAGGCCCAGCGCTCTTGCGTCCAGTTGCTGGGCCAGGGGCGGTCGCGGCGCAGCCAGCGTGGCGGCAGCGGTGTGCCAAACAGGCGGTAGGCCAGGCGAAGCCCCAACGCCGGCCAGAGCCGCTGAGAGGTACCCAGCGCCAGGCGCAGCACGCGGGTGGCGGGGTTGCTGGCATAAAAGTCAGAAGTGGCTTGCAGGGCTGTGGTCGTGGTTGACATGGTGGGCTCCATTGCGTGTCAGTAGTAAATCCAGTCCGCATTGCTGCGGGGCAATCCGTCAAACAGCCGGCACAGGCGCAGGCCCAGGTAGAGCGCGGCGCCGGCCACGGCGATCAGTAGGGCAAAGATCAGCATGGAATTTCCTTTCTTCGCACGGCTGTGCGAAATTGACATAAACCAAGAGAACGGGTAGGCATGGTGAAAACCTCAGATGCGGTAGCTGGTCAGCATGCGCTGCCAGGTGGCTTGTGCGTGCTGTGCGGCGTGGGTGTCGCGCAGAAAGCGCGCGTCGTGCAGCAGGGCCATGGCCATGCCGTTGAGTTCGGCCACCAACTGGCCAGGGTCGGTGTCGGGGCGCAGGTGGCCGGCGTCCATGGCCTGCAACACCGTGCGCCGCAGCGCGGCGCGCCAGCGGGTCACTTCCTGGAACAGCAAGTCGCGCAGCTCGCCTTCGCGGTCGTCCAGCTCAAAGGCGCCCGCGGTGTACAGGCAGCCGGTGTGCACTTCCACATCGCGCATGCGCACAATCCAGCGCTGCACGATGCCGTCCAACCGTGGCAAGCCCTTGGGGGCTTGCATAGCGGGCACAAATACATCGGCCAGAAAGCGGCGGCCGTATTCCTCGATCACGGCTTTCTGCAGCGCCTCGCGCGAACCCACGCGGGAGAACACGCCGCTTTTGGACAAACCGGCGCGGTCCGCCACCACCTGCAGGTTGATGGCCTCCAGGCCTTCGTCCGCAGCCAGCTGCAACGCCGCATCCACGATGGTGGCGCGGGTCAGTTCACTTTTATGGGTCTTGGCGTCCATGAGGCAAATATTAGCACGGCTGTGCGAAATATGCCAAATACCAACATCCAGGCACTTGGCATTGACATGCGGTTGTCATACCTTTGTCATGCAACGCGACCACAGTGCGTCTTTTTGCCCCACTAGGACGTCCACATGCTGCTCCGCTCGCTCACCACCCTGGCCATTGCCCTCAGCCTCACGGCCTGCGCCACCGCGCCGGGCGCCAGCCGCTCCAGTTACACCTTTGGCCTGTGGGGCGACATGCCCTACAAAAAGGCGGGTGACGATGTCAAACTGCCGGCCGTGCTGGCCAGCATCAATGCCTCCGATGTGGCGTTTTCCATCTACGACGGTGACATCAAGGATGGCAGCTCCAAATGCACGGACGACATCTACACCGATGCACTGGCCATGTTTGGCAGCATGAAAAAGCCCGTGGTCTATGTGCCCGGCGACAACGAATGGACCGACTGCCACCGCAGCAACAACGGGGGCTTTGATGCGCTGGAGCGCTTGGGCCACTTGCGCCGGGTCCTGTTCCCCAGCGCAGCCAGCCTGGGCCAGACCACCATGCCGCTGGAGCACCAGGGCAGGCAGGGTGAAAAGTACGTGGAAAACACCCGCTTCAGCCAGGGCCCCGTGGTGTTTGCAGGCCTGAACGTGCCGGGCAGCAACAACAACGTGATCCTGAGCGAGAAAGAATGCATGAGCAAGAGCGCGCGCAATGCCGCACAGTGTGATGCCGCCAATGCCGAGTACCTGGAGCGTGACAACGCCAACGTGCTGTGGCTGCAACAAACCTTCGAGCAAGCCAAGGCCAAGGGCGCGTTGGGCGTGGTGCTGGTGATTCAGGCCGACCCTGGATTTGACCTGCCAGAGACTGAAGACGTGGATGAAAGCCAGCTGCCCCAGTACAGCGGCTACCGCAACTTCATGGCCCAGATCGTCAAGCAGACCGAGGGCTTTGCCGGTCAGGTGCTGCTGGTGCATGGCGACACCCATTTCTACAAGGTGGACAAGCCGCTGTACTCCCCCACCAAGCTCTTGCCCAACCTGACCCGTTTGCAAACCTTTGGCAGCCCCAGCCTGCATTGGGTCAAGGTGACGGTGGATGCGAATGCCGAGCAGCTGTTCCAGATTCAACCGGTGATCGTGCGCCAGCCCTGAACCGTAGCTAGCCCCGGCTGGCTTGCTGCAGCCAGGTGCTGAAGCTCTGCACCGTGGGTTTGCTGTCGGTGCTTTCGGGCAACACCAGGTAATAGTGGCGTGCGCCGGGCAATGGCGTCGGATGGGCCAGCACCAGCTCGCCGCGGGCCAACTCGGCCTCTACCAACAAGCGTGGCACCAGTGCCACACCCATGCCCTGGGCGGCGGCGGCCGTCGTCATGGAAAACTGCTCGTAGCGCGGGCCGGACAAGGCCAGCGGTGCCTCCACGCCCTGCGCGGCAAACCAGGCTTGCCAGCTGTCGGGCCGGGTGCTTTGCTGCAGCAGGGGCAGGGTGGCAAGGGTCTTGGCGCTCAGGCTTTTGCGACCTGCCAGCAGCGTAGGGCTGCACACGGCCACCACTTCTTCCGCCATCAGTGGCACGCCGCGCGTACCGGCCCAGTGCTGCACCTGGGCCTCGGTGCCCGCGAAGATGGCGGCGTCAAATGGCGTGTCGGCAAACAGGAAAGGCCGGGTGCGGGTTTCAATATGCACCGTGGTGTCCGGGTGCAGCGCCTGAAAGGCCTGCAGGCGCGGAATGAGCCAGCGCGCGGCAAAGGTGGGCACGCTGGCCAGCTGCACCGTGCCGCCGCGTCCTTGGGTGGACATCAGGTCCAGCGTGTCCTGCTCCAGGCCGCGCAGGCGCAGCGCCACCTGCTGGGCGTAGCGTGCGCCGGCCGCGGTCAGCGCCACGCCGTGGCGCGTGCGACGAAACAGCGGTGTGCCCACCAGTTCTTCCAGGGTCGTGATCTGGCGCGAGACAGCGCTCTGTGTCAGCGCCAGCTCTTGCGCGGCGCGCGTAAAGCTCTCGTGGCGGGCCGCGGCATCAAAGCACAGCAAGGCCTGGGTGGCGGGGATTTTGCGGCGCATGGAGGGGTGTCAGGGTGTGTGGGGTGGCACCGTGGCGGCGTCCCGCACATGGCGGTTTGCCGCGCGGGCCGCAGTCAGGCGTGCATCGTCCAGTGTGGCGAGCAGCAGGGTGGCACGGCGGTCGGCCTGTGCCACAGCCTGACCATCCGGAGCCGCCAGCAGGCTTAGCCCGCCGTAGTGCACATCGCCCTCTGCACCCACGTAATTGGCGTAGGCCACATACAGCTGGTTCTCATACGCGCGCACGGGCACCAGAGTCTGGGCCACAAAGTCGTAGTCCGGCATATTGGCCGTGGGCACCACGATGAGGTCGGCCCCTGCCAGCGCCAGGCGGCGCGTGGCTTCGGGAAACTCCACGTCGTAGCAAATCAGCAAGCCAATCGTCCAACCCTGCAGTTTGAAAGTAGCGGCGCTGGGCATACCGGCAGCAAACTGTTGGCGGTCCAGGTCGCCAAACAAATAGGTCTTGCGGTAGTTCAGGCAGCGCTGGCCTTGGGCGTTGATGCATTGCGCAGCGTTGAAGACGGTGCCGCTGGCGTCGCGCTCCGGGTAGCCATAGACCACGGCAAGACTGTGGCGCTGCGCAATGGCAGCCACGGCCTGGGCCCAGGCGCCATCGACGTGCTGGGCCAGCTGCTGCACGGCCGCCGCGCCGATGGCGTAGCCGCTGACAAACATCTCGGGGCATACCAGCATTTGCGCCCCGGCTGTCCCGGCGTGCTGTGCGGCGTGTTCTATCCGTTGCAGGTTTCCCGCCACGTCCAGCGGTGCGGGAGCGCACTGCAGCAGGGCCAGGGTCAGGGGCGTGCGCATGGCGTTCAATCTGGCAGGGCCATCGGGCCCAGCGTGGCGAACACATCGCCGGGGCCGGGGTTGCTCGCATGCGTTTGGCCACCCAGGTGGTGAACGATGCCCCACACGGCATTCAGTGAGGTCTGTACCGCGCCCTCCACCCAGGCGGGTGTCCACGACACATCATCGCCCGCGATGAACAGGCCCCGCTGCTCCGCAGGAAACGCGTCCTGCATGAAGTGCGCGTACATGCGCTGGTTGTAGCGGTAGTGGCCGGGCAGCGCCCCTTTGAAGGCGCCCAGAAAGTAGGGATCAGCCTCCCACGACACGCAGATGGGGTCGCCGATGATGTGGCTCGCAATGTCTACCTTGGGGTAGATTTTCTTGAGTGCCTGCAGTGCGAGCTTCACGCGTTTCTCGGGCGACTGCGGCAGCATCTTGAGCGCATCGCCCATCCAGGCGTACGACAGGCAAATCACGGCGGGCTGGTCTGGCCCGTTGTCAAACAAATAGGTGCCACGTGTGAGCCGGTCAGTCAGCGTCATGCTCATCACGTCGCGGCCGGTCTCGGGGTCTTTGTCTTTCCAGAACGGGCGGTCCACCATCACAAAGGTTTTGCTGGATTGCATGTACCGCGTGCGATCCAGCGCCATCCACATCTTTTGCGAGAAGAGCGACTCTTCCACCGCAATTTGCGTGGTCAGCAGCCAGCTCTGGCAGGTGGTGAGCACGGCGCTGTAGTGACGCGTATCGCCCCAGCAGTCGGTCACGGCCAGGCGGCCATCGGTGGCGCGCGCAATGCTGGCCACCCCAGCGCGCGTGGCGCCTGCATGCAGGCTTTGCAGCGTGGTGCCCCGTGGCCAGTGCACCAGCTGCGTAGGTGCATGGCGCCACAGGCCGTGCGGTACCTGGTCGGCGCCGCCCACAATGAGGCGCTGCTCGTCGTCGCAGTTGGTCAGCACCACGCGCAAGATTTCGAGCATGGAATTGGGAAAATCCGAGTCCCAACCCCCGGTGCCAAAACCCACCTGGCCAAAGATCTCGCGGTGCCGGAACGACAGCTTGGAAAACGCCTTGGAGCTGGCAATGAAGTCGTAAAACGTGCGGTCGTCCCACAGCGGCACCAGCGTGTTCCACAGGCGCTTGAGCGTGGGCACATCACGCGTGCGGATGGCGCCTTGCATGTCGGCAAAGCGGGCATCGTCTTCCAGTGCTTGGGCCCAGGCCTCGGCCACCTCGCGGAACACGGCGGGCAGGTCGGCCAGTGATTGCGCGTAATGGGTCTCGCCTTCCAGATCAATCACCGTGCTGCCCGAGGCGGGTGTCAGCGGGTTGGGGAAGGGTTGCGTCTGTAAGCCCAACTGGTGGACGTAGTGGTAGAAGGCCGTGCCCGACACCGGGAAGCGCATGCCGCCCAGCTCGGCCACCGTGGCTTGCGTGCCTTCAAAGATTTGCGAGCGCAGGCGGCCGCCCATCTTCGAGGCTTCATAGATGACGGGCTTGAGCCCCAGCTTCATGAGCTCGTAGGCCGCCACCATGCCGGCCATGCCCGCACCCACAATGGCTACTTCTTCGCCCAGGCGCGCGGCGGGCAACTGGCCCAGGCCCGCGGGGTGGGCAATCCAGTCGTCAAACGCGAAGGGAAAGTCCGGCCCAAAAATGGTCACCGGCGGGCGCGTGCCGGGCGCGGTGATGGATGTGGTGTTGCCCATGGCAAGAAGCCCCAAAACAAAAACACACTATGGCATAGGCATGCGTGAATCGCAAGATGGTCGATTGGATACGCTGGCTAGAGCAATGCATGCTTGAAGATTAAAAATGCAATACACGCATACCTGGGTGCAAAAGCCTTGATTGTGTGAACGAGGACCACGGGCTACCATAGCCATCCCGAATACCGCTTGGAGCTCCCTCATGTCGCACGCCGCTTTCAACTGGCAAGACCCTTTTTTGCTGGACAGCCAGCTCAGCGACGACGAGCGCATGGTGCGCGATGCCGCGGCAGCCTACTGCCAGGACAAGCTGCTACCGCGCGTGACGCAGGCCTTCCGTGAAGGCAGCACCGACCCTGCGATCTTTAGAGAGATGGGCGCACTCGGTTTGCTCGGCCCGACGATTCCCGAGCAGTACGGCGGCCCGGGCTTGAACTACGTGGCCTACGGCCTGATTGCGCGCGAAGTGGAGCGCGTGGACAGCGGCTACCGCAGCATGATGAGCGTGCAGAGCAGCCTGGTGATGGTGCCTATTTTTGAATTTGGCACCGAGGCGCAAAAACAAAAGTACCTGCCCAAGCTGGCCACCGGTGAGTTCATCGGCTGCTTCGGTCTGACCGAACCTGACCATGGCTCGGACCCCGGCAGCATGGCTACACGCGCCCACAAGGTGGCGGGCGGCTACAAGCTGAGCGGCAGCAAGATGTGGATCAGCAACAGCCCCATTGCCGACGTGTTTGTGGTCTGGGCCAAAGAGGTGAGCGAGGGCGGCAAGGTGGGCCCCATTCGCGGCTTTGTGTTGGAAAAAGGCATGGCCGGCTTGAGCGCCCCCGCCATCCACGGCAAGGTGGGCCTGCGTGCCAGCATCACAGGCGAGATCGTGATGGACGGCGTGTTCTGCCCTGAGGAAAACGCTTTCCCCGACGTGCAGGGTCTCAAGGGTCCGTTCACTTGCCTGAACAGCGCGCGCTATGGCATCGCCTGGGGGGCGCTGGGCGCGGCTGAAGACTGCTGGTTTCGCTCGCGCCAGTACACGCTGGACCGCAAGCAGTTTGGCCGCCCCCTGGCCGCCAACCAGCTGATCCAGAAAAAGTTGGCCGATATGCAGACCGAAATCGCACTGGGCCTGCAAGGCTGCTTGCGCCTGGGCCGCATGAAGGACGAGGGCACGGCGTCGGTAGAGATCACTTCCATCCTGAAGCGCAACAGCTGCGGCAAGGCGCTGGACATTGCGCGCCTGGCGCGCGACATGATGGGTGGCAACGGCATCAGCGACGAGTTTGGCGTGGCCCGCCACCTGGTGAACCTGGAGGTGGTGAACACCTACGAGGGCACGCATGACATCCACGCCCTCATTTTGGGTCGGGCGCAGACGGGCATTGCTGCCTTTGCCAACTGAGCCTACGAGAAGCTCCGATCCAAAGGGTTCAGTCTCGCCCCACAGTGGTCAGGTCCAGCGGGCGGTACGGCCCCGGAGCTACCGATGCGCGCCACACCATGTGGGCCACAAAGTCGCGCTCCACGGGCAAGTTCAGGGCATAGCACATGTTGAGCAAAAAGCGGCATGCGTGGGTGGTGACCTTGTCCATCGGCAGATGCACCGTAGTCAGTGTGGGGGCGGTATAGGCAGCGATGTCGGTGTCGTCATACCCAACGACAGACACGTCGTGTGGCACCTTGCGCCCCGCCTGGAGAAAGCTGGAAATCGCAGCCATCGCCATCACATCGTTGGCGCAAAACACGGCGGTGTAGTTTTGGTCGTGCTGCGCCAGCAATTGCGCTGCGCCTGCGTAGCCGGACACAAAGCTGAAGGTGCCGTCCACCAGGTGCTGCGGCTTGACCTGAACGCCGTGCCGCGCCAGTTCGGCATGGAAGCCGCGCATGCGGTCGTGGTTGTCGGGGGCGTCGCGGTCGCCCTGGATGACAGCAATCTCGCGGTGCCCATGGGACAGCAGGGCCATGGCAGCCAGCCGCCCGGCGTGTTCGTGATCGGCGCTGAAGGCATGCTCCCCTAGTGCGGCACTATGGCGGTTGAGCAGGACCAAGCGGGGGTAGCGCCGGTACAGATCGACCAGATCAGACTCCAGCAAATCGTTGCTGAGGATGCAAATGCCATCGCACTGGCGTTGCATCAAAAACTCCACGCCTTGCAGTGCTTTCTGCCGTTCGTCACCGTGGCCACAGCCGGCGGCTGCCACCATATGCCGGTCCACTGCCCGCAGCTCGCGGTCAATGGCCTGCAGGATGGGCGAGTAGAACGCGCCTTCGAACATGGGCACATAGACCCCCAGCATGCCCAGGCTTTTGAGTGACAACGCCCGCGCCACGTTGGAGGGGTGAAAGTCCAGCTCCTGGATGGCGCGTTGCACCCGGCCCAAGGCGTCGGGAGACACGCCACCGCGGCCCGAAATAGCCCGGGATGCGGTACCTACGCCAACCTGAGCCAGCTTGGCGACGTCTTTGATGGTTGCCATCGTGCGGGAGCGTGGTGGTAGGTGGCTCGGTTCACGCGCTTTTCAGTTGGCACGACGGAGGGCCAGGAACGCTTTGAAAGCCTGGGCGCTGCGTTTCAGCGTCCGGACTTGTGTTTTGTAATCCACGTGCACGATGCCAAATCGGCGCTCATAGCCGAAGGCCCACTCGAAGTTGTCCATAAGGGACCACGCAAAGTAGCCCCGTACATCCACACCGGCGTCGATGGCACGGCTCACCGCAGCAAAGTGGGACTTCATGAAGCGCATGCGTTGCTCGTCCACCACTTCGCCGTTGATGACTTCGTCGCTTGATGCCATGCCGTTTTCGGTGATGTAGATGGGTGGCAGGCGGTCGTACTGGTCTTTGAAGCGGCGCAGCAGGTCTTCCAGGCCTTGGGGGTAGACCTCCCAGCCCATCTGGGTGCGTTCCACACCTTCGAGTGGAACGTCGACAAAACCGGTTCCACCGTCGCTGTGCAGGTTGCAGCGGAAGTAGTAGTTGATGCCCATGAAGTCCAGGGGGCGGCTAATGATGTCCATGTCACCGTCCAGCACCAGGGGCTCGGTGCCGGGCCACAACTTGAACAGTTCCTCAGGGTAGCTGCCTTGCAGCAGTGGCTGCAAGACCCAGTCGTTGTGCTGCACCTCGTAGCGGCGGGCAGCAGTGATATCGGCTTCCTTGCTGCTGTCGGTGGTGCCGCGGCCCACGTTGCACACGATGCCGCGTTTGGCAGCGGGGTCGTTGGCTTGCAGGATGGGCAGTGCCAGGCCGTGGCCGAGCAACAAATGGTGCAAAGCCTGGGTGGGGTAGCGTGGATTGGCCAGGCCGGGCGCGTGGTGGCCGTTGCCGTAGCCCAAGTAGGCGGAGCACCAGGGCTCGTTGAGCGTGGCCCAGCCAGTGACCAGGCCCTTGAGTTCGCGGCTCACCAGGTCGGCGTATTCGGCAAAGCGGTAGGCGGTGTCACGGTTGAGCCAGCCGCCGCGGTCCTCCAGGTGCTGGGGCAGGTCCCAGTGGTACAGCGTGACAAAGCGCTGGATGCCCTTGTCGGCCAGGCGGGTTAGCAGGCGCTTGTAAAAGTCCAGGCCCTTGCGGTTGGGCGTGCCGTTGGCGTGCATGACGCGGGGCCAGGCGATGGACAGGCGGTAGGCATCCACACCGAGGGACTCGATCAGGTCCACATCCTCGCTCCAGCGGTGGTAGTGGTCGCAGGCACCGTCACCAGTGTCGCCGTGCAGCACCTTGCCGGGAGTGGCAGAAAACGTGTCCCAGATGCTGGGCAGGCGGCCGTCTTCGGCAATGGCGCCCTCGATCTGGTAGGACGCGGTGGCAACCCCCCAAACGAACTCGGGGCGGGACATGAGGGATGCAGAGGGGGGTGCAACTTGCGCGGCCAACGCTGGTGCGTTGGGGGCGATGCTGGTTTGGGGGGGGGACATGGAATGGGCTCCGGTTAATGCACGGGGGACCGTCGCGGACCAAAGTGTGTTTCTCTGGCGCGTTAAATTTGGAACCGGTTCCGCGTGGAGGCTAAATTGGAGCATTTTCGGCGCTGGGTGCTTATCGGACTTACCCTTGGTTCTTTCGGGTAACGGGCACCTGCTCCAGATCCAGAGATACTGACAATAGGGCTTCGCGGTCCTCGCACCATCAACCCCATCGACACCGGATTCCCTGCCATGACCACCACTGCATCCACTCCTACTCCCATCCCCGGCGCCCTGAGTCACCTCAAGGTGCTGGACCTGTCCCGCGTGCTGGCAGGCCCCTGGTGCACCCAAATGCTGGCCGACCTGGGTGCCGATGTGGTCAAGGTGGAGCGGCCCGAGGTAGGCGATGACACGCGCCACTGGGGGCCCCCGTTTTTGCAGGACGCGCGCGGCCACGACACGGCGCACGCCACGTACTTCACGGCCTGCAACCGCAACAAGCGCTCCATCACCATCGACATCGCCAAGCCCGAGGGCCAGACGCTGATCCGCCAGATGGCGGCGCAGAGCGACATCCTGGTGGAGAACTTCAAGGTGGGGGGGCTCGCGCACTATGGGCTGGACTACGCGAGCCTCCAAGAAGTGAACCCGCGCCTGATCTACTGCTCCATCACCGGCTTTGGCCAGACCGGGCCGTATGCCGAGCGCGCGGGCTACGACCTCATGGTGCAGGCCATGAGCGGCATGATGAGCATCACCGGCCAGCCCGATGAGCTGCCTGGCGGCGGCCCGCAGCGTGCGGGCGTGGCCATCACCGATGTGTTCACCGGCATCTACGCCACCAGCGCCATCCTGGCGGCGGTGGAAATGCGGCACCGCACCGGCGCAGGCCAGCACATCGACATGGCGCTCTTGGACGTGGGCATGGCCATCCTGGCCAACCAGGCCGCAGGATTTTTGAACACCGGCAAGATTCCGCAGCGCATGGGCAACGCCCACCCCAGCCTGGTGCCCTACCAGGACTTTCCCACGGCGGACGGCGCCATGCTGCTGGCCGTGGGCAACGACGGACAGTTCGCCCGCTTCAGCGCTGCCGCCGGTCACCCCGAGTGGGCACAGGACCCGCGCTTTGGCACCAACACTGAACGCGTGGCCCACCGCACCACGCTGATCCCCATCTTGCGAGAGGTCACGCGTTGGCGCACCACCGCAGAGTGGATCGCGCTGCTGGAGGACAAGGCTGTGCCCTGCGGCCCCATCAACACCGTGGACCAGGCCTTTGCCGACGCCCAGGTGCAGGCCCGAGGTTTGGTGCAAAAACAGCCTTTGGCCCCCGAATCCATTGCGCGAACAGCTATTGAAAGCATAGCAACCGTGGCAAGCCCGCTCAGACTGGGTGACGCGCCAGTGCAGCTTCGCCATGCGCCGCCTGCGCTGGGCGAGCACACCGAAGAAGTGTTGGCGGAGCTGGGGCTGGACGCCGCGGCGATTGCGGCGCTGCGCGCAGCCAAGGTGGTCTAGCCGACCCTGGCGCTGAAACTGCCTCAGGCCTTGCCCAGCACTTCCCAACGCTCCAGCGCGTTCATCAGTTCTTCGTCGATCTGCGCATTGCGCTCGGACAGGGCTATAGCGCGCGCGTTGTCGCTGGCGTACAGGCTGCCGTCGGCCAGGGCCTCGGTGATGTCCTTTTGCTCGGCTTCCAGCGCGGCAATCTGCTCAGGCAGGGCATCCAGCTCGCGCTGTTCCTTGAAGCTGAGCTTCTTGGCCTTGGTGGGGGCGGGCGCCGCAGGCGCAGCCGCACTCACTTGGGCGGTCGCTTGCTCCTGTTTTTGTAGCTGCTCACGCTCGTAGTTAAAGGGCTTGGCCGTGGTTTTTCCAGCGGCGGCGTTGATGGCGTTGGCGCGTTTAGTCTGGATCAACCAGTCGCTCACGCCGCCTTCGTATTCGCGCCACTTGGCATCGCCTTCATACGCAATCGTGCTGGTGACGACGTTGTCGAGGAAGGTCCGGTCATGGCTGACCAGGAACACCGTGCCGTCGTAGTTCTGCAGCAGGTCTTCCAGCAGTTCCAGCGTGTCGATGTCCAGATCGTTGGTCGGCTCATCGAGCACCAGCACGTTGGCGGGGCGGGCGAACAGGCGGGCCAGCAACAGGCGGTTGCGTTCACCACCACTCAAGCTGCGCACGGGTGATGTGGCGCGGGCCGGCGAGAACAAAAAGTCGCCCAGATAGCTCTTGCGGTGCTTCTTCTGGTTGCCAATCTCGATCCATTCACTGCCGGGGCTGATGAAGTCCTCCAGCGTGGCGTCCAGGTCCAGTGCGTTGCGCATCTGGTCGAAGTAGGCGACGGTGATGTTGGCGCCCTGGCGCACCGTGCCCCAGGGGCTGTGGCCGGGTTCGGGCTTGGGGGAGTTGGCGGGCGCCGGGTCGGCCTTGTGGTCGCCCAAAATGAGTTTGAGTAGCGTGGTCTTGCCAGCGCCGTTCGGGCCCAACAGGCCAATCTTGTCGCCGCGCAGGATGGTGGCGGTGAAGTTGTCGACGATCTTGCGGTCGCCAAAGGTCTTGCTGACGTGCGTCAATTCAGCCACCAGTTTGCCGCTCTTGTCACCGGTGTTGACGTCCATGTTGACGCTACCGACCACATCGCGGCGCGCTTCACGCTTGCTGCGCAGCTCGTCCAGCCGCACGATGCGCGCGGTGGCACGGGTGCGGCGGGCCTCCACGCCCTTGCGAATCCACACCTCTTCCTGCGCCAGCAGCTTGTCGGCCTTGGCGTTGATGATGGCCTCTTGCGCCAGTTGCTCTTCCTTTTGCAGCAAGTAGGCCGCAAAGTTGCCGGGGTAGCTCATGAGCTTGCCGCGGTCCAACTCGACGATGCGCGTGGCCACGTTGTCCAAAAAGGAGCGGTCGTGGGTGATGGTGATGATGGACCCCTTGAAATCGACCAGCAGGCCTTCCAGCCATTCGATGGAGTCCAGGTCCAGGTGGTTGGTCGGTTCGTCGAGCAACAGCACGTCGGGTTGCGCCACCAGCGCCTGGGCCAATGCCACGCGTTTTTTGGTACCGCCAGACAGTGTGCTGACAATCGCGTCGGGGTTCAGGTGCAGGCGCTGCAGCGTTTCATTGACCCGCTGCTCCCAGTTCCAGCCGTCCAGCGTTTCGATCTCGCTTTGCATCGCGTCCAGGTCGCCATGGCCCAAGCAATACTCTTCAATCAGGCCAATGACTCGCTCCAGTCCTGCGCGGACAGCTACAAAAACCGTAGCATCTCCGTCGAGCTGGGGCTCCTGGGCCACGTACGAAATACGGGTACCGCCCTGCACTTGCAGCGTGCCGTCATCGGGCTTCTCCATGCCGCCCAGAATTTTGAGCATGGAGGATTTGCCCGCACCGTTGCGGCCGATCAGCCCCACGCGCTCCTGCGTTTCCAGGGAGAAGTCAGCATGATCGAGAAGCGGGACGTGCCCAAATGCCAGCTGGGCGTCGAGAAGGGTAATAAGTGCCATAAGAATCCGGTATAGCCCCCGATTATCCCTTGTGGGCTGTTTGCCCCCACGCTCCGCCGCTGCGCGGGTCGCTGCCCCCCAAGGGGGCTAACCCGCCTTGGGGCGGCCCGGCGGCGGGTTGTCCTCCGCTCCGGAGGTTTAGACCACTCGGTTACGCCCGCGTTGCTTGGCTAAATACAGGGCCTTGTCCGCCTCGGTGTACAGCGTGTCGAAGTCGCGCTTCTCTTCCACCTTGGTGTTGGCTAGGCCAAAGCTGGCGGTGACCGCAATGGTAGTTTTTTCCCACTGCACGGGCGTGCTTTCCAACCGGTAGCGCAGCTTCTCGGCCAGCTTGCGCCCGGCTTCGGCCGAGGTGTTGGGCAGCAACACGATGAATTCCTCGCCGCCCAGGCGACCCACCAAGTCGGTGCTGCGCACCGTAGTGCTGGCCAGCGTGGCTACATGGCGCAACACGGCGTCGCCCGCGGGGTGGCCCCAGGTGTCGTTGATGCGTTTGAAGTGGTCCAGGTCCAGCAACAAAATGGTGGTGGAGCTGCCCTGGCGCTGGGCGCGGTCCAGCTCGCGCCGGCTCAGTTCTACAAAGGTGTTGCGGTTGAACAGGCCGGTCAGACCGTCTTGCCGCGTCAGGCGCTCCAGATCACGCTGCTTCTGGCTGAGTTCGGCGTTGGCTTTCTCCAGCTGCCGTTGTTGCAGGGTGATGGTGCAGAACTGGCGCCACATGAAGAAAGAACACAGACAACCCAGAACACAGGCCGCAAACCCATTGATGCGATTGGACAGCACAAGCTCGGGCTGGACCTGGGTCCATCCCATGACCTTGAAAAAGACCAGGTAGGACAGGACATACACCGCTGCTGCCACGGGAGGCCGCAGATAGACGGCGCCGCCCGCCAAGAGACAGGCGATGAGGTAGGAGGTGATGTTGGGCGTGATGGGCTGGTCCACGGCCACCAGGACAATGCCGACCAGCATGATGAGGACGGCACAGCCCGTGGCAAGCCAGCTGGCTGCGCGTGCGTGGCGAGTTTGTCTCGCACGGTGAACTACCCAACCCAGCGCCAGTACGGTACCAACAATGAAAGCATGGGCCCAGATGAGCCGGAGGTTCCACTCCGCCACGGGCTGGGGGAGCGCTGCACCCAGCAGGCGCAACAGGAATCCGATCAGGAACAGCCCGTTGAGTGCGGCAGCCACCGGCCACAGCATGCGCAGCCGGAGCAGATTGACGCCAGTGGCGTCGTCTGCCACCAGGGTATCTTCAGCGCGCCAGCGCGCAGTCGTCTTTCGCAGGGAATGTAGGAAGATTTGGTCCATGGCTGAACCGAACACTTTAGCAGCCACAGTGTGACAAAACTGCGTCCTGCATCCGCAGGGTTGGTAGGATGCCTGCATCCCACCAACAGCAAGGATGACCATGCCGGAACGCATCACCCCACGCGCCCACGATTTGGGCGGCGGTTTTACCGTGCGGCGTGTGCTGCCCGCCATGCAACGCCAGGCCATTGGTCCCTTTGTGTTCTTTGACCATTTCGGCCCGGTGACTGCGCAGCCCACCGACAACCACGATGTGCGCCCCCATCCCCACATTGGCCTAGCCACCGTCACTTATCTGCTGGAGGGCGCGATGATGCACCGCGACTCCACCGGTGTGGTGCAGCGCATCGAGCCTGGCGCCATCAACTGGATGACGGCGGGGCGCGGCATCGTGCACTCCGAGCGCACGCCGGATGATTTGCGCAGCATCACGCGGCGCAGCCATGGCTTTCAGCTCTGGTCGGCATTGCCGGCCGAGCATGAGGAAGATGGGCCGTCATTCGCCCATACACCGGCCAGCGCGATTCCCGTGGTGCAGCTGCCCGGTGCCACGGTGCGTGTGCTCATCGGCACGGCGTTTGATGCCACCTCGCCCGTAGCCACCTTGTCGCCCACGCTGTATTTGGCGTTGGAACTGGAAGCCGGTGCCCTTATCACCATCCCCGATGCGACGCAGGAGCGCGGCATCTACAGCGTGGACGGCCCGCTGGAGGTGGACGGTGAACTGCTGGAGCCCGGTGAAATGCTGGTGTTGGATGCCGGCAGCACGCCCACCTTGTGCGCCCGCGAGGCCACGCGGGTGATGGTGCTGGGTGGTGCGCCGCTGGGACACCGCCACATGGTTTGGAACTTTGTCTCCAGCCGCAAGGAGCGCATCCTGCAGGCGCAGGACGACTGGGAGGCGCAGCGCTTTGCCTCCGTGCCCGGCGAAACCGAATTTATCCCCCTGCCAGTGCGGCGCTCCTAGTCGCCCCAGCCACTTGGGGGCGTCTCAGGCGGTGTCCGCTTGGGCGTCGTGCAGGGCTTGTGCCGCAATGTCCAGCGAGCGCAGGCGCAGCGCGGGGTCGAACACGTCGCAGACCAGCATCAGCTCGTCGGCCTGCGTGGCGTCTGCCATGGCGGTCAGGCCCTTGCGCACGGTGTCAGGCCCGCCGATCACAGCCTCGCCCAGAAAATCGCCAATCGCAGCACGGGCGTCGGCCGGGCACTGGGCCAAAAAGTTGGGCACCGGGGCCGGCAAGGCCTTGCGCTGCCCGGTCAGGATGCCCAGCACGCGCTGGTAAATGCTGCTGGCTAGCAGTTCGGCCTCTTCGTCAGTGGGCGCAGCCACCAGCGGCACACCCACCATCACGTAGGGCTTGGCCAGCGCGGCCGAGGGTTTGAACAGGCTGCGGTACAGGTCCACCGCCTGGTGCAGAAAGCGCGGCGCAAAGTGCGAGGCAAACGCATAGGGCAGGCCCATGTGCGCGGCCAGCTGCGCGGAGTACAGGCTGGAGCCGAGTAGCCAGATCGGCACATGGGTGTCTGCACCGGGCATGGCCACCAGCTTTTGACCCGGTTGCAGTGGGCCAAGCAGGGTTTGCAGCTCCACCACATCGCGCGGAAAGTCTTCCTCGTTCTCCACCTTGCTGCGGCGTAGGGCGCGCATGGTGGCCTGGTCGGTGCCAGGCGCGCGGCCCAGGCCCAGGTCAATGCGGCCCGGGTACAGCTCGGCCAGCGTGCCAAAGGCCTCGGCCACCACCAGCGGCGCATGGTTGGGCAGCATGATGCCGCCGGAACCGACGCGGATGCGCTCGGTGCCACCCGCAATGTGGCCCACCAGCACGGCGGTGGCGGAGCTGGCAATGCCGGGCATGTTGTGGTGTTCGGCCAGCCAGTAGCGGTTGAAACCTAGTTTTTCGGCGTGTTGGGCGGTGCGCAGGGCAATCTGGAGCGCCTCGGCGACGGTACCGCCTTCGCGCACGGCAACCAGGTCCAAGAGCGATAAACGGGTGTTTTTCAGAGCTTTCATGTAAGTGATTGTCAACAGAAGCCAAAAACCCTGCCCGACTAGTCCAATGGAACTATTGTTGCGGCGCAGCACAGGGTTAATACTAGAAGCGTCATATATTCATCAATTGGGGGTTCCATGCCGTTCTCTAGTCTCAAGCAAATTGCCGCAGCTGTTGCGCTGGTCGGCGCCATGGGAGTTGCAAACGCAACTGTCTACCAAACGAATTTCGGTACGTTGACCGGACCAGTCAGCGCCAACGTCAACGACATTAGTGGCTCTTTTGATAACCTGTATAGCTTTTCCTTGGCTAGTACTGGCGTAACGGGCTCGTTGTACGGCTTCGATGCTTTGGGCTCCTTCGACGGCTTGTTCCAATTTGGTTACTCCTCAACCTTGGCAGGCCCAGTGACATGGTCGACAACACAGCCATTTGGTTCGGTGGATGGTGATGCGGACGGTGTCTTCGCATACACGGGTCAAGCCTCCGGCTTGAATGCGAGCAAGACTTACTGGATCCATCTGTCTGGTTCCGCGGAGCAAGGCGCGTATTCGCTGACTTTGGCACCCGTACCTGAACCAGAAAGTTATGCCTTGCTGCTGGCAGGCCTAGGCTTGATGGGAACCATTGTTCGTCGCCGCAATGTTGCAAAAGCTTCCCAAGGAGTTTGAGATGAAAAAAATTGCCCGTATCGCCTTGATCGCCCTGGCCACGTCTGCTGCGCAGTATTCTCAGGCTGCAACCAGCAGTTTCAACACGGTAGCTGGTACCTCCTTCGAGGAATACTTCGCCGTTACGCCGACGACAACGAACAAACTGTTCCTCACCGTTTCCGGCATGACGGCGCAGTTCGGTTCACTGAGCTTTGAAATTCTTGGCGGTCCCACACCGGTTACCAAGACCTTGAATGGTCTTTTTTCTGTGGCGTTCAATGACTATTTGAACAACAGCTACAGCCTGGCAGCCAACACCCCCTACACGCTGAAGATCTCCGGTGTGACCTTGGCATCGCCTGTGGGTGGCTCGGGCATTGTCAATATCAACTATGCCAACGGAACAGTAACGCCCGTTCCCGAACCCGAGTCCTATGCCATGCTGTTGGCTGGTCTGGGGTTGGTGGGCACCATCGCGCGTCGTCGTTCAAAGAAGCAAGCTGTTTAATCACAGTTTCTGAACCCAAAAAAGGCTTGCGTGCTCCGCAAGCCTTTTTTTGTTTTGTGCTGTGTAACCCACGGATACATATTGGATCCAAATGGACTATTGTTGCAGTGCAGCATAGGGTTAATACTAGGAGTGTCATTCAATTACCACTGGGGGTTTTATGAAGTTCAAGTCACTGATCGTCATCGCAGTCACAGCCACTTCGACCTGGGCGGTTCATGCCACAGGTCAGGATTTACTCACCATTGCCACACCCGACAGAAGCCCCGCAGCCCTGCTCTTGGTTGGGTTGGGATTGATGGGCGTCATCGCTCGTCGTCGGTTCCGCTAATTCACTAGGGCACCTACGGGTGCGTCGAAAAAAAGGGCTTGTCATCGATCGACAAGCCCTTTTGCATTTAAGACTAGCGGCTGCTGGGGAAATTGAACACTGCGCCTTCGCGCACCCCGGCGCTGGGCCAGCGCTGTGTGATGGTCTTGCGCTTGGTATAGAAGCGCACGGCGTCGGGGCCGTAGGCGTGCAGGTCGCCAAACAACGAGCGCTTCCAGCCGCCAAACGAGTGGTAGGCCACGGGCACGGGCAGGGGCACGTTCACGCCCACCATGCCGACCAGGATGTTGTCGGTGAAGTAGCGGGCTGCCTCGCCGTCGCGGGTGAAGATACAGGTGCCGTTGCCGTATTCATGGGCATCGATCATGTCCATGGCTTCTTGCAGCGTCTTGACGCGCACCACGCCCAGCACCGGGCCAAAAATTTCTTCCTGGTAGATCACCATGCCGGGCTTGACGTTGTCAAACAGGCAAGGGCCCAGGTAGTAGCCGTCTTCATGGCCCGCCACCGTGAGACCGCGGCCGTCGACGACCAGCGTGGCGCCTTCTTTCACGCCTTGGTCCACATAGCCCTTCACCTTCTCGAAGTGCGGCCGGGTCACCAGCGGGCCCATGTCCATGCCGGGGGCGGTGCCGGGGCCGACCTTCATTTTTGAGATTTCGGTTTTCAGGCCCGCAATCACGGCGTCCGCGGTGGCGTCGCCCACGGCCACGACCAGTGGGATGGCCATGCAGCGTTCGCCGCACGAGCCATAGGCCGCGCCCATGAGGGCGCTGACCGCGTTGGCCACGTCCGCGTCGGGCATCACCACGGCGTGGTTCTTGGCGCCGCCCAGGGCTTGCACGCGTTTGCCGTGTGCGCAGCCGGTGGCGTAGATGTATTCGGCAATCGGGGTGGAGCCCACAAAGCTCACGGCTTTCACGCGCGGGTCGGTCAGCAGCGTGTCCACCGCTTCCTTGTCGCCATTCACCACGTTCAGCACACCCGGTGGCAGGCCGGCTTCCAGCGCTAGCTCGGCAATGCGCAGCGTACTGCTGGGGTCGCGCTCCGACGGTTTCAGGATGAAGGTATTACCGCAGGCCACGGCCATGGGCCACATCCACAGCGGCACCATGGCAGGAAAGTTGAATGGCGTGATGCCGGCGGTAACGCCCAGGGCTTGGAATTCGGACCAGGAGTCGATGGCCGGGCCCACGTTCTTGCTGTGCTCGCCCTTGAGCAACTCGGGGGCGTAGCTGGCGTATTCCACGTTTTCAATGCCGCGCTGCAGCTCGCCCAGCGCATCGCTCAGCACCTTGCCGTGTTCGGCGGTGATCATGGCGCAGAGTTCTTCGGCGTGTTTTTCGAGCAGCACTTTCAGGTTGCCCATCACGCGAGCCCGCTTGAGCGGGGGCGTGTTGCGCCATGCGGGGAAGGCAGCTTGCGCGTTGGCAATGGCGTCTTCCACTGTGGTTTTGCTGGCCAGCAGCACGCGCTTCTCGGCGCGGCCGGTGGCGGGGTTGAAGACGTCCTGGGCGCGTTCGCCCTGGGTGATGAGTTTGCCGCCGATCAGGTGGCCGACGGTGGGGAGTGAGGACATACGGTGCTTTGTAAGGAAATGGGCTGCTAGCCCTTATGGAATGGGCGCTAGCAGCTATGAATTTAATAGTGATTCGCGACTGCCTACGCGGTTTCGTTGATCGCCTCGCCCAGGGCGTTGACCAGGCTGTCGATCTCGGCTTCGGTGGTGATGAAGGGAGGCGCCAGTGCAATGCAGTCACCCGCGTAGCGCACGTAGAAGCCCTTGTCCAGGCAACGCATGGCCACCTCGTAGGGACGCTTGGCAGGCTCGCCGGGCAGGGCTGCTAGCGAGAAGCCGGCGGACAGGCCCAGGTTGCGGATGTCGGTGATGTGCTTGGTGCCGCGCAGGCTGTGCACGGCCTTTTCAAAGTAGGGGGCCAGGGCCGCCACGCGCTCCACCATGTTTTCCTTGACCAGGATGTCCAGCGCCGCAATGCCAGCGGCGCAGGCCACGGGGTGGGCGGAATAGGTGTAGCCGTGGGGGAATTCCAGCATGTAGTCCGGGCCGCCCTGCGCCATGAAGGTGTCGTAAATCTCTTTCTTGGCCACTGTCACGCCCAGGGGCTGGGCGCCGTTGGTGATCTGCTTGGCGGCATTCAGGATGTCCGGCACCACGCCAAAGTAGGCCGCACCGGTGTAGGCGCCCAGACGGCCAAAGCCGGTGATCACTTCGTCAAAAATCAGCAGAATGTTGTTAGCCGTGCAGATCTCGCGCAGGCGTTGCAGGTAGCCCACGGGCGGCACCACAATGCCGGCCGAGCCGGACATGGGCTCCACGATCACGGCGGCAATGTTGGAGGCGTCGTGCAGGGCAATCAGGCGCAACAGTTCATCGGCCATGTCGCCGCCTTTTTCGGGCAGGCCCTTGCTGAAGGCGTTGCTTGCGAGCTGGGTGTGGGCCAGGTGGTCGGCTTCAATGCCCTGACCGAAGGTCTTGCGGTTGGCCGGCAGGCCGCCCACCGAGATGCCGCCGAAGTTCACACCGTGGTAGCCCTTTTCGCGGCCAATCAGGCGGGTCTTGCTGCCCATGCCCTTGGCGCGCCAGTAGGCACGGGCCATCTTGAGCGCGGTGTCGGCGGATTCAGAGCCGGAGCCGGTGTAGAACACATAGTCCAGGCCTTCGGGGGTCAGTTCCACAATCTTGTTGGCCAGCTCGAACGACAGCGGGTGGCCAAATTGGAAGGCGGGCGAGTAGTCCATGGTCGCCATCTGCTTGCTCACCGCCTCGGTGATTTCGCGGCGGCCGTGGCCTAAGCCCGCGCACCACAGGCCTGACAGTCCGTCAAAAATCTTCTTGCCGTTGGTGTCGGTCAAGTAGGCACCCTGGGCGCCGACCAGCATGCGGGGATTGGCCTTGAAATCGCGGTTGCCGGTAAAGGCCATCCAGTGCGACTCCATCCATTCGCGGGACATGGGGAACGCGGATGCGCTGGTGACGGCCTCGCCAGTGGCAGGGCTGCTGGTGTCGTTGAGCTTCATGGGGAACTCCAGTGGGTGGGGTGGATAAATTGGGTGGGATGTTGGTGCATTGTGGGTAGCTCTGTTACTCTTATAAAGTCACAAATATCACTATTTACTTCGCAATATATGAAAGTGAAAGCCAAGGCCGTCCTCGGCCAGATCAGCGACATGGACCTGCGCCTCCTGCGCGTGTTCAAGGCCGTGGTCGATTGCGGCGGCATGGCCGCAGCCGAACTGGAACTCAATATAGGCACTTCTACGGTCAGCCGCCACATCAAAGATCTGGAAACCCGGCTCGGCCTCACTCTGTGCCGGCGCGGCCGGGCCGGGTTTGCGCTCACGCCCGAGGGCGAAAAAATCTATGCCCAGACCAGCCAGCTGCTGGCTGCGACCGACGCGTTTCGCAGCAGCGTGGACGAAATCCACCAGCGCATGGGTGGGCAGCTGCAGGTGGCGGTGTTCGACAAAACCGCCAGCAACCCGGCCAGTCACATTGCCGAAGCCATTGCTCACTTTCACCAAGAAGCGCCCGATGTGGGGCTGAATCTGCATGTGGCCACGCTCACCGCGATTGAGCGCGGTGTGCTCGACGGCCAGTTTCACGTGGGCATCATCCCCGGCCACCGCAGCTCCGACGTGCTGGAGTACACGCCGCTGTTCGACGAACACATGCTGCTGTACTGCGGCACGCGCCATGCGCTGTGGAACGCCGACCACCGCACCCTGGCCTGGGACACGCTACCCAAGCACGCGTTCGCGGGGTTGGGCTATCACTCGCCCAATATGGAACTGAGCCAACGCATGCGCCTGCCGCGCCGTGCTACGGGTTTTGATCAAGAGTCGATTGCCACGCTGATCCTCTCGGGTCAGTTTCTGGGTTTTCTGCCCGACCACTACGCTGAGAGCTTTGTGCGCCGCGGCCTCATGCAGGCCGTGCGGCCGGATCTGGTGAACTACGCCTGTCAGTTTTTTGCCATCACCCGCAAATCACCGCAGCCCAGCCGGGCGACGCGCGCGTTCCAAGAGTGTTTGGTGCTCGCGCACCCGGCCCAGAATCAGAGATAGATTTTCTGGAGCAACTGCATCAGGGTTTCGCGTTCGGCCGCGCTGAGGCGGGCGGTGGCCGCTTCCTCCAGTTCGGAGGCCGTGGTTTCAGCCCGCTTCATCAGGGCACGCCCCTGAGCGGTCAGGTGCAGGCCCATGGCGCGCCCATCGCTGGGATGGGGCCGGCGCAGAATCAGTTCACGCGCCTGGAGCTGGTTGACCATGCCGACCAAGTTGGGCGGCTGGATACCCAGAGTGGCACACAGCTGCCGCGATGTGATGCCCGGGTTGTGCCGGATCAGCGACAGCACGGAGAAGTCGACCGGCCGCAAACTGTAGACCGCCATGTTGCGCAGAAATGCGTCCACGATGACCAGCGTCGCGCGCCTGGCGTTGTAACCGACCAGGCTGTCCAGGAAGCGGGTGTCAACCTGTTCGACGCCAGCGTCCGGGACGGGTTTGCGAGTTGCCATGGGTGTAAGGGGGAATGGGGCTGCGGTGGGGAGGCCGCATCATAAGTGCCCCCTGAGGGTCAGGACTCGGCGGTAAAACCGATCTTCTTGATCAGTGGCCCCCAGTACTGGCTTTCGGACTCCTGCCACTTGGCCATTTCTTCCACACTGGAGCCGCGCGGAATCAAGCCCACGATGGCTAGGCTGTCGATGACGGTTTTGTCCATCAACGCGGCGTTGATGGCGGTGTTGGCGGCAGTGATCACGGCTTTGGGCGTTTTGGCGGGCGCATAAAAGCCGAACCACTCTTCTGTCGTCAATTCCGGAAAGCCTTGCTCGGCAAAGGTGGGAACGTCCGGGACATAGGGCGAGCGCTTGGGGCCGGAGGTGGCCAGAATGCGCAGCTTGCCGGCCTTGGCATTGGCGATGAAATCCCCGTGCGGGGTGACCATGGCGGCGATCTGGCCACCCACCACATCGGTCACGCCCGGTATGGAGCCGCGGTAAGGGACATGCTTGAGTTCTACGCCACTGTGGATGCCCAGCAAGGCGCCCAGAAAATGCGGTGTGGAGCCGGCGCCCGGGGAGCCATAGCTGGCGTCCTTGGGGTTGGCCTTGGCCCAGGCCAGGAAGTCTTTCACCGTCTTCACGCTGGCAGGCACCATGGAGCCCACGGCAATACCGTGCTGCATGATGGCACCGATGGAGATGGGTGCAAAGTCCTGCGCGGTGTAGTTGAGCTTGCTGTAGATGTAGGGGTAGTTGGCCAGGGCTGATACCTGGGACAGCCCGATCACCGAGCCATCGGCGGGCGCGGCCTTCAGCGCTTCCAGCGCGATGCGGCCGCCCGCACCGGGCTTGTTGTCCACCACCGCGGTGTTCTTGGTGTAGGGTGTGCCTGCCAGTTTCTCACCGACCCGGCGTGCCACTGCGTCACCGGAGCTGCCGGCCGGGAAGCCATAAAGAATCTTGACCTGGTCCAGTGCCTGAGCAAAGGCGACAAAGGGGCTCAGTGCACCGAGGGCGGTGGCACTGGCGGCGGCTTGGATAAGTTGACGGCGTTGCATGGTGCTTGTCTCCTTCTAGTTAATCGTGAACGGGGAACAGGGGTCAGCGCGGCGCCATGCGCAGCGCGCCATCCAGGCGGATCACCTCTCCGTTGAGATGCCCGTTGGTGACGATGTGGCAGGCCAGTTGGGCGAATTCTTCAGGATGGCCCAGGCGCCGCGGGAAGGGGATGGAAGCGGCCAGCGACTGCTGCACAGCTTCTGGCAGTTCTTTCATGAGCGGCGTGGCGAAGAGGCCGGGTGCCACGGTGCAGACCCGGATGCCATGCTGGGCCAGGTCGCGGGCCATGGGCAGGGTTATGCCGACCAGGCCCCCCTTGGAGGCGCTGTAGGCCTGTTGCCCCACCTGGCCGTCGAAGGCAGCTACCGATGCGGTGAACATCATGACGCCGCGTTCACCATCTTCCAGTGGGGGCAGCTTGGCGCAGGCGGCCGCATACAGGCGGCTGACGTTGTAGCTGCCGATGAGGTTGATGTTGACCACGCGCGCGAAGTCCTCCAGCGGGGCCGGGTTGCCGTCCCTGCCCACGATGCGCTTGGCCGAACCGATGCCCGCGACGTTCATCAGGATGCGTGCCGGGCCATGGGCCGCAGCAGCCTGGGCCAGTGCGGTCAAGACGCTCTCGGTGTTGGTGATGTCGCAGGGGCAGGCCACGGCGCTGGCCTCTCCATACTGCGCCCGGAGGTCGTCGGCAACCTTCTGCGCCAATGCCGCGTTGACGTCCAGTACGGCGACCCGGGCGCCCAGGCGCGCCAACTCACGTGCCGTGGCCTCACCCAGGCCGGAGGCGCCGCCGGTGACCAGTGCTGCTTGTCCTTCTATCTTCATGGGCTGCTTTCTCAGGCTTGGGGTTGGAGGATGCCGGGTGCGCTGCCGTCATGCAAGGCCTGCACCAGTGCGTCCCGGTGCTTGAGCACCGCGCGCTGGTTGATGGAGCCTTTGTCGGTGATTTCGCCTCGGTCCGCAGAGGGGGGCTCGGCCAGCAACAGGGCGCGTGCAATGCGGTTGGCGCTGCCCGTGGACAGACGGGCCAACTCATTGAGGATGGCCTGGAAACGGTCACGTACGGGTGCGGTGGCCAGTACGTCGGCCCATGGCGCTTCTGGCGGCAGGCCGCTCACGCTGCGGCATTCGGGCGAGGGAAAGATCAGTGCGCCGACTTCCTTCATGTTTAGGCCCGTGAGCACCACATCCTGCACATAGGGGGCGCCGGTGACGATGACCTTGGCACGCATGGGGCCGACGCTGACGAAGGTGCCAGTGGAGAGCTTGAAGTCTTCGGCAATGCGCCCATCGAAATGCAAGCCGCGGTGGAGGTTGTCGGGGTCAATCCACCGCACGGCGTCACCCGTGCAAAGGTAGCCTTCCTCATCAAAGGCATCGTGTGTGGCCTGCTCCGAGCGCCAGTAGCCGGGCGTCACATTGGGGCCTTTGTAGCGCACCTCAGTTTTTCCATCCACGTCCACCAGCTTGAGCGTCATTCCGGGCACTGGTGCGCCGATGTCGCCGGCCTTCACATCAGGGCTGTTGATGAACATGGCTGATGGAGCAGACTCGGTCATGCCCAGCCCCGTGGCCATGACGATGCGTTCTCCGACCTCTGCCTCTGCCAAGGCATGCAGGCTGTCCCACACGGGCTGCGCCAACCCGGCGCCGGAATAGAAAAACATGCGTATGCGTGACAGCAGGTTCTTGCGCAGCGCCGCGTCGGTTTGCATGGCCTGGGCAATCATCTCGAACCCGGTGGGCACGTTGAAGTACAGCGTGGGGGCAATCTCGCGCAGGTTGCGCAGGGTCTCGCCAATCAGGCTTGCGGTGGGCTTGCCGTCATCGATGTAGAGCGTGCCGCCATGCATCAGTGTCAGGCCCACGTTGTGGTTGCCGCCGAAGGTGTGGTTCCAGGGCAACCAGTCCACGAAGATGGGCGGCGCTTCTGCCAGAACCGGCAGCGACAGCGTGATCTGCTGCAGATTGGCACACCACATGCGGTGGGTGTTGATCACCGGCTTGGGCATCTTGGTGGAGCCCGAGGTGAACAGAAACTTGGCAATGGTGTCGGGCCGCACCGCATGCATGGCTGCGTCCACGGCGGCGGTGGCCACGCAGTTGCGCAGCGCATCGAACGCCGTGGTGGATCGTCCTTCAACCGTGCCTTGGGCCAGCACCACTTCTGTATCTGCACCCACCGTTGCCGTGATGGCGCGCCCATAACGGGCACCGTCGGCGGCGAACACCAGTCCGGGTGTCAGCGTGTCCAGCACGTGGCGCAGCTTGTCGTAGTCCTGGCTGACCGTGGCATAAGCCGGGGAGACCGGGCAGTAGGGCACTCCGGCATAGATGCAGCCCAGTGCCATCAGGGCATGTTCCAGTGTGTTTTCACTGAGGATCACGACCGGGCGCTCGGCGGTGAGCTTGCGGTCCAGCAAGGCCTGGCCGATGCTGCGCGCGCTGGCCAGGGCCTGGGCGTAGCTGATGTGTTGCCAATCGCCCGTGCGTCCATCTGCGAGCGGAGCCCGGCGCGCCATGAAGCTGCGGTGAGGATCGGCTTCGGCCCAGTGGACCAGAAAATCGCTGAGGCGGCGGGCGTAAGCGCCCAGCGGCAGTTCGGCCTGTAAATAGCGTGTGCCGGGTTCGCCGGTGCGTACCTGGACGCTGGTGACGCCGAAGCGGACCGGACGGTAGCGCGGGGTGGACGTGTGGGTCTGTTGCATGGTTAGCTCTTGCTGACTTTGGCGGCCTTGCCGTCCAGGAAGGCGCGCACGCGCTGCTTGGCTTCGGGGGCGCTCTGGGCGATGGCGGCCATCATGGCCTCGGTGAACAGCCCCTGGTCGGCAGGTTGCTCGGCAATGCGCGGCAGGGCGTGGATGAGTGCGTAGTTGGTTAGCGGGGCGTTTTGCGCTACCCGCACGGCCAGTTCCAGCGCTTTCTCAAAGGCCTTGCCCGGTGGCACCAGGTACTGGGCGAAGCCGACTTTTTCGCCGTCCGCCGCGTTGTAGACGCGGCCGGTGAACATCATGTCCGCCATGCGCGCAGCACCGATCAAGCGCGGAATGCGTACCGCACCGCCACCGCCGACGAAGATGCCCCGCGAGCCCTCGGGCAAGGCATAAAAGGTGGTTTCGTCGGCCACGCGGATATGGCAGGCGCTGGCCAGTTCCAGGCCACCACCGACCACGGCACCGTGCAGCGCGGCAATGACCGGCACCGGGCCGTATTGCACGCGCTCCAGTGCGGCGTGCCACATGCGGGAGTGGTGCAGGCCCTGGCCGGCGTCGCGCTCTTTCAGTTCGCTTAAATCCAGGCCGGCACAAAAATGCTCGCCCCCGCCGTCCAGGACGGCGGCGCGCACGCCTTCGGGCATGGTTTCAAACAGATTGCGGATGGCCAGAATGAGGCCGTCGTTAAGGGCATTGCGCTTGGCGGGCCGCGTCAGGCGGATGATGGCAACTTCCTGCTGCTCGCCGTAACGTTCGAAATGGAGGTCTGGATGGTTCATATTTGCGTTTCTTTCTGGAAACTATTATGGTTATGATTTATAACTAATTCAAGCAGACGCAGCGGGCTTTGCGTCAGTGTTTACCCTAGGGTGCCTGGAGCGGCATCCGCAATCTGGAGACAACCATGGACCATAAAAATCTCATCGCCATTGATATCCACACCCACGCAGAAGTCAGCTGCTGGAACCCGTTTGACAACTATGGTGAGGAGTACGACCGCGCGGCCGACAAGTACTTCCGCAACGCCCGCCGCCCGACCATCCAGGAGACGATCGACTACTACCGCGAGCGCCAGATCGGGCTGGTGATGTTTACGGTGGACAGCGAGTCGCAGCTGGGGCGTCGGCGCATTCCGAACGAGGAAATTGCCGAGGCCGCGCAGAAGAACAGCGACATGATGATGTGCTTCGCCAGCATCGACCCGCACAAGGGCAAGATGGGCGCGCGCGAGGCCGAGCGCCTGATCAAGGAGCACGGCGTCAAGGGCTTCAAGTTCCACCCGACCGTGCAGGGCTACCACCCCTACGACAAGATGGCCTGGCCGATCTATGAGGTGATTGCCGAGCACAAGTTGCCCGCCATCTTCCACACGGGCCACAGCGGCATCGGCAGCGGCATGCGCTGCGGCGGCGGCCTGCGCTTGGAGTACAGCAACCCCATGCACCTGGACGACGTGGCGATCAGTTTTCCCGACATGCAGATCGTCATGGCCCACCCCAGCTTCCCCTGGCAGGACGAGGCTCTGAGCGTGGCCACGCACAAGCCCAATGTCTGGATCGACCTGTCGGGCTGGAGCCCCAAGTACTTTCCCAAGCAACTGGTGCAATACGCCAACACCCTGCTGAAAGACCGCATCCTCTTCGGCTCCGACTACCCGCTGATCACGCCCGAGCGCTGGATGAAAGACTTCGAGGAAGCCGGCTTCAAACCCGAGGTAATGCCCGGCATCCTGAAGGGCAATGCGGTGCGTCTGCTGGGGTTGGCCTAAGCCGCGGGGTCTGAGCGGCCCCCACCCTTATGAGCCGTAGAACTTGAAATCCATCTGCGGCTTCTCGCCGTGGATCAACTCGGCAATTGCCTTGCCCGAACCCGCCCCGTGCGTCCATCCCAGCGTGCCATGGCCTGCGTTGACCCAGAGGCCCCGCACCGGGCTTTGGCCGATGTAGGGAATGTTGGTGGGGGTGGCGGGGCGCAGGCCGGTCCAGTAGTTGGGCTGGCCGCCGTCGGCTTCGCTGCGGGTGTCGCACACGCCGGGCAGCACTTCTTCAATGCGGCGAGCCAGCATGTTGCAGCGCGCCTGGGCCACGGGCGTGTCCAGTGACAGATCGAAGCCGCCCACCTCGATGGTGCCGGCCACGCGCAGCTGGTCGCCCAGGCGGCTGATGGCGATCTTCTTGGCGTCGTCGATGGTGGAGACTTGGGGTGCCAGCTCGGGCTTCAAGATATTGAAGGTGGCGCTGTAGCCCTTGCCAGGGTAGATAGGCAGGTTCACACCCACGGTGCGCAACAGTGGCGCGGTGTACGAGCCTGCCGCCACCACGATGTGGTCGACCTGCAGCGTGTGCAGTGATCCTGCGACATTTTGGCCTCTAGCCCCCGTAGACAGTGCGCGAACAGCTATGGATTTGATAGTGCTGTGGCTGACATTCAACCCTTCCACGCTGTGCTCGTACAAAAACTCGGCGCCGCGCGCGGCGCACAGCTTGGCCAGTTCCTGGGTGAAGACGCGGCAGTCGCCCGACTCATCGCTGGGGGTGATGGTGCCGCCCACGATGTTGTGGCCAAACTGTTTGAACGCGGGTTCAATGGTTAGCAGCTCGTCCTTGCTGATGACTTGGCGGTTCACGCCGTACTTGCGCATCAGCGCGGCGGCGTCGCCTGCGGTATCGAACGACTTTTGGTCGCAGTAGTAGTGGGCAATGCCTCGCTCCAGCCGGTTGTATTCGATGCCGGTGGCGGCCACCACGTCTTTGAGGGCCGCATGGCTGTAGGCACCCAGGGCGACGAGCTGCTGCACATTGCGTTCGAACGCGGTGTCGTTGCAGTTGGCCAGGAACTTCAGGCCCCAGGTGTACTGGTGCAGGCCGGGGCCAAACGGGTTTTGCGGGCGGAACAGCAGCGGCGCTTCCTTGCTCAGCATCCACTTCAGCGCCTTCAGCGGCGCCTCTTTGTTGGCCCAGGGCTCGCAGTAGCTGACCGAGATCTGCGCGCCGTTGGCAAAGCTGGTTTCCATGGCAGCGTCGGGCTGGCGCTCCACCACAGTCACTTCGTGGCCCAGCTCCAGCAAATGCCAGGCGGTGCAAATGCCGATGGTGCCGGCGCCGAGAACAATAATTTTCATGGTGCCAGTGTCGTGCAAGGGGCGCGCCTGCAAAAGCGAAATGAAAGTGTTTGCGAAAACATTAGGAACGCTAATAATCTCGCCCATGCGAACTTTTGACACCGATGCCCTGGAGTGCCTGGCCGCCATTGTGGAAGAGGGCGGCTTCGAGCGCGCCGCCGTGCGCCTGTCCATCACCCAGTCCGCCGTTTCCCAGCGCCTGCGCGCGCTGGAAGCCCAGGTGGGCACCGTGCTGCTGGTGCGCAGCCGCCCGGTCAAGGCCACCAGCGCCGGGCGCCTGCTCATAAAGCACGCCATGCAAATGCGCCTGCTGCGCGCCGACCTGGAGGGCGATCTGAAAGAGCTGGCGCCCAATACCGGCGCTGTGGGGGAAGACGAGCGCATCTCCATCGCGGTGAATGCCGACAGCATTGCCACCTGGGCGCTCTCGGCGCTGGACCCATTGGTACACGCTGGGCTGCCGCTGGAAATCATCACCGACGACCAGGATTTCACCCACGAATGGCTGCGCGAAGGCCAGGTGCTGGGCTGCGTGACCACGCTCAAGCAGGCGCTGCGCGGCTGCAAAGTGCTGCCGCTGGGGGCCATGCACTACGTGGCGGTGGTGAGCAAGGACTACGCGCAGGCCCACTGCCCGCAGGGCCTGACGCCGCACAACTTCCGCAGCATTCCGTTCGTGGCCTTCAACCGCAAGGACGATTTGCCCTCCGAATTCGTGGGCAAGGCGCTCAGCCTGCGCCGCGTGTCGGTGGGGCAACGCTTTGTGCCAAGCTCTGAGGGCATGGTGCGCGCGGTGCTGGCCGGCTGGGGCGCCAGCGTGGTACCTGAACTGCTGGTGCGTGGCCTCATCGACAGCGGGCAACTGGTGAACCTGGTGCCCACGGTGACCCTGCCGGTGAACCTGTACTGGCACTGCTGGAACCTCAATTCCGAGGTCATCGACCGGCTGACCAACGCGCTGTCCCAGGCGGCGGCCCGCCTGTTGGACAGTAAAAACTAGTCAGTCACAAATTGGCCGACCCATCCACGGTTTGACGGCCGTGAATAGAATGGGGCCATGAACACCGTCGCCCCCGTCAAAATTTCCTTCAAACAGCAAATGCTGCAGGCGCGGGAAGACGCCATCATCCGCGCGGTGAACCAGCTGCTGGCCGAAAAAGGCTTCGAGGCGATGACGGTGGACGAGGTGGCTGCCCAGGTTGGCATTGCCAAGGCCAGCCTGTACAAGCACTTTCCCAGCAAGGAAGACCTGGCCGCCGCGGCCATGGCCCACCTGATGGGCCAGGCCCAGGCCTATCTGGATACCTTGAACGACGAACAAACCCCGCTGGACAAGTTGCGCGCCGTGGTGCGCTGGACCATGGGCCTGAAGCTGAATGGGGAAATGCCCTCACTGCCCAGCCAAAACTCCACACTGCGTGCCACGCTGATGGGCAACCGCGCTTACATGGACGGCTTGGTGGACGTGAGTGACCGGCTGGGGGGCTGGATCGAGGCTGCCCAGGCGCAGGGCGTGATCAACCCCAAGTTGCCGGCGATTGCTGTGCTCTACACGCTGTACGCCCGTGCCTGCGACCCGGTGCTGGAGTTCCTCAAGATGAGTGAACTGCACACGGACGAGGAAATCATCGAGCTGGTGCTGTCCACCTGCTTTGATGGCCTAAATGCCCGCTAGCCCGCGTTTAATATGTGCTAGCAGCTCCTGAAATCATAGCGTCTTAGTTCGACGATTCGTTCAGCGCTTCAAACCGCCACTCCACACGCTGGCTCAGTGTTTGCCCGGTGCTGAGCACCTGCAGACCCGGCTGGCCGTCCACATGGAAGGCGTCGATCGGGTGGGTCACCGGCTCAAAGCAGAAGTGCGACCCATGCGGCGGGCGGTACAGCAGGCAAAAGCCATCGTCCACACCGCGTGCCATAACTGCGGGGTCGTGCATGTGCAGGCGCAGGCCGTGCTCGGGCCAGTCGATATGGGCCTGGCCGCTCCAGCCCGTGTAGGCGTTGTCGATCAGGCTGCCGTTCACCGGCATGCCGGTGCGCGGGTCCCAACTGGGCGGAAAGTCGGTGCTGTGGGCGGTGGGCATGGGGTCATCCCCGCTGAGCCACACGCCTTGCACGGCGGCTTGCAGCTGCGCACGCGGGGTGCGCACAAATGCCGGGTGCTGGCCCAGGCCATACGGCAGGCTACCTGTGCCCAAGTGGGTCACCTCCAGCAGCTGGTCCATGCCGTCCTCGCGCAGCACAAAACGCTGCAGCGCGCGGTAGTGGTACGGGCTGCCGCCCCAGTGGGCGGACTCCAGCACCATCTCCAGCGCGTCGGCCATAGGCTGGCGAATCTCCCAGGGCTGCAGCCAGCCGTCGCCGTGGATGGGGTAGGGCTCGCCCGCGCGGTTGGGGGCCATGGGGTAGGTGATGCCGTCATGCGCAAAGCCACCGTGGCCAATGCGGTTGGACCAGGGCACCAGCGGGAACGACGCCGTGGTGTAGAGGTCGTTACCCGCACCATCCCAGGGGCGCCACAGGTCCACCACGCCCTGCGGTGCCGTGCGCTGCCAGGCGGCCACGCTGCCACCCAAAGCGGGCAACAGACCCAGGCGTTGGCCTGCGTGGTGCAGCCAGTGGATGGTGTGGGGGGCAGAAGACATGGGCACTTTCAAGGGCATGAACGGGACTGTTCGCAGGTTCCAAAACTGTCGGATGCTAAGGCGTTTTGGTCATTAACAAAAATCAAATAACGGGCATTTGACATATTCAAATGTGTATGTATCGTGACGAAAAAATATGAATGCCGATTTAGTCAAAAATCCGAATTTACGAGGGATTTCGCGGTACCTAGGGTTTTCCTGAATTTGAATATCAGTATGAGTAATACCTAAAACTCTATTAGTTCTGTGTGTTTTTGATACGTATCATCCGCCTCACTTCTTGACGTAACTGGTAACGTGAAATCGTTGTCCGAACCGAAGAGGGAGCGAGAGGCTGAACGCGGGCGGCCTCACTAACGCCCGATACCCGTTTCATTGAAAGATAAAGAGGAGACACCCATGACAAACAATCGCCGTACTCTGCTGGCCACTCTGCTGGCCGCATCCTTCGCCGTGGCCGCCCCCATGAGCGCATTTGCACAAAAGAAAATTGTGGTCGGCTTCAGCCAGATTGGTGCCGAGAGTGAATGGCGTACTGCCAATACCAACTCCATGAAAACTGCTGCCGCTGCTGCTGGCATCGAGTTGAAATTCTCCGATGCTCAGCAAAAGCAAGAAAACCAAATCAAGGCTCTGCGCTCGTTCATCGCCCAAAAGGTGGACGTGATTGCGCTGACTCCCGTCGTCGAATCCGGCTGGGACACTGTGCTGAAGGAAATCAAGGATGCCAAGATTCCTTTGATCTTGATGGACCGTTCGGTGGACTCCAAAGACACGTCTTTGTACGCAACCCACATTGGCTTTGACTTCGTCAAGGAAGGCGAAATGGCCGGTCAGTGGCTGGTTGAGCGCGCCAAGACCATGAAGGGCGATATCAACGTCGTCGAATTGCAAGGCACCGTGGGCTCTGCGCCAGCGATTGACCGCAAGAAGGGTTTCGAATCTGCCATCAAGGCTGAGCCACGTATCAAGATCATCCGCTCGCAAACCGGTGACTTCACCCGTGCCAAGGGCAAGGAAGTCATGGAAGCTTTCTTGAAGGCTGAGGGCAAGAAGATCAACGTCCTGTACGCACACAACGACGACATGGGCATTGGTGCCATCCAGGCCATTGAGGAAGCTGGTCTCAAGCCCGCCAAAGACATCTTGGTGATCTCGGTGGACGGTGTGAAGGGCGCGTTCGAAGCCATGATTGCTGGCAAGCTGAACGTCACCGTGGAATGCAGCCCATTGCTCGGACCTCTGGTCATGGCCACCGCCAAAGACCTCGCCGCTGGCAAGACTGTGCCTCGCAGCCTGATCGGCAAAGATGGCGTGTACCCGATGGAAACCGCGGCCAAAGAGTTCCCAAGCCGCCAGTACTGATCCCTGTTTCGCTTTTAGGTCACTAAGGTTTGGCCCGCGGCCCATGGCTGCGGGCCTTTTTTACAAGACACCATGACATACACACAACAGGCCCCCGGCGCGGCCACCCCGGTGTTGGAGCTCTCTGGCGTGGCCAAACAGTTCGGCACCGTGCGCGCGCTCTCCGGCGTGAACCTGCGCCTCTTCGCGGGTGAAGTGCATGCCCTGATGGGGCAAAACGGGGCTGGCAAGTCCACCCTGATCAAAGTGCTGACGGGTGTGTACCCGGCAGACCAGGGCGATATGCGCCTGGGTGGCAAGTCCATCCGCGCCACCTCCACGCTTGACGCGCAGCGCCTGGGCATCAGCACGGTGTACCAAGAGGTCAACCTCTGCCCCAACCTGTCGGTAGCCGAGAACATTTTTGCCGGCCGCTATCCGCGCAAGGGGCTGGCTGGCGCCTGGGGGATCGACTGGGCGCGTATGCAACGCGAAGCGTGTGCGCTGTTGGCACGCTTGAACCTGGACATTGACGTTACCCAGACGCTCTCCAGTTACTCTGTAGCGGTGCAGCAGATGGTGGCGATTGCCCGTGGCCTGAGTATCTCGGCCCAAGTACTGATATTGGACGAACCTACATCAAGCCTGGACGACGAAGAGGTGGAGCGCCTCTACGGCGTGCTGCGCCAGCTGCGCGACCAGGGCATGGCGATTTTGTTTGTCACCCACTTTCTGGACCAGGTCTACGCCCTGTGCGACCGCATCACCGTGCTGCGCAATGGCGAGCTGGTGGGCGAGTACCCCGCGGCCGAGCTGGGCCACAACGCGCTGATCGCTGCGATGGTCGGGCGCGAGATGGTTGCCAATCCTGCACAAGCGGCGGGTGCCAGTGCTGACGTTAAAAAAGAGCAAACCGTGCTGCTGCAAGCACGCGGTCTTGCCCGTGCGGGCAGTGTCAAGCCGCTGGACCTGACGCTGCATCGCGGGGAGGTGGTCGGCTTGGGTGGCTTGCTGGGCTCGGGCCGAACCGAGCTGGCGCGCGTGTTGTTTGGTTTGGACCAAAGAGATGCCGGGGAACTGCTCATCAACAACAGCCCCGCCAACATGGATTCGCCCGCAGAGGCGATCCGTTTGGGCTTGGGTTTGTGCCCCGAGGACCGCAAGGCCGAGGGCATCATTGGCGAACTCTCGGTGCGCGAAAACATTGCGCTCGCGCTGCAGGCTCGCCAAGGGCTGTGGCCTTGCATTTCGCGGGCCAAGCAAGTCGAAATGGCGGAGTACTACGTCAAGACCCTGGGCATCAAGACCAGCAGCGTCGAAACCCCGATGGGCCAGCTCTCCGGTGGCAACCAGCAAAAGGCGGTGTTAGGTCGGTGGCTGGCAACCAAGCCCAGCCTGCTGATTTTGGACGAGCCCACCCGCGGCATCGACATCGCGGCCAAGCAGGAAATCATGAGCGAAATATTGGTGTTGGCAAAAGAAGGAATGGCCGTGTTGTTTATCTCTTCGGAAATGGAAGAAGTGGTGCGCTTGTCGGATCGTATTGTTGTGATGCGCGACCGTATGAAAGTGGGCGAGCTGCCCGGAGGAACCGATGACCATGCGGTCTACGCCATGATTGCGGGGCAGGCATGAGTACATTGAACAAGCCCTCGTGGGTGCAACGCGTGCAGGCGCACAACCTGTTATGGCCGCTGGTCACGTTGACGCTGATTTTGATGGTCAACGCCAGCCTGAATCCGGGTTTCTGGATGCTGCAATGGCGTGATGGCCACCTTTACGGCAGCGTCATCGACATCCTGAACCGTGCCTCGCCGTTGATGCTGGTCGCGTTGGGTATGACCTTGGTCATCGCAACGCGGGGCATTGATATTTCGGTGGGCGCCACGGTGGCCATCAGTGCTGCGGTCGCGGCATTGATGGTGGGCGGAAAACTGGTGATTACCGATGGGGTGGCCCAGCATGTCAGCCGCTTTCCGATGTGGTTGGCGATTGGGTGTGCGCTGCTCACGGCCCTGGCCTGCGGGCTGTGGAACGGCGTGCTGGTCGCCAAGATTGGCCTGCAGCCCATCATTGCGACGCTGATCTTGATGGTGGCAGGGCGCGGTGTGGCCCAGCTCCTGACGGACGGACAAATCGTCACGGTGTACTACGCCCCCTATTTCTTCATTGGCAGTGGTTACCTGTGGGGTTTGCCGTTTGCATTATTCATCGCAGGCTTTGTGTACCTGGTGATGCATTTGGCGGTTACCCGCACGGCGCTGGGGCTGTTCATCCAGGCCATCGGTATCAATCCTGCGGCAGCGCGGCTGGCCGGTGTGCGTGAGCGATTGATCAGCATCTGTGTGTACGCGTTTTGCGGACTTACGGCCGGTGCCGCAGGCCTGATCATCAGCTCCAACGTGAAGAGTGCGGACGGCAATAACGCGGGCAACTTGCTGGAGTTGGATGCCATTCTGGCGGTCACGCTGGGCGGCACCTTGTTGACCGGCGGACGCTTCAGTCTGGCGGGGAGCCTGATTGGTGCGCTCATTATTCAGACACTGACCTCCACGATTTATTCCATCGGCGTACCGCCTGAAATCAACCTCGTGGTCAAGGCCGCCGTCGTGTTTGTCGTCATGTTGATGCAGTCGGCGGAATTTCGCCGCGCTGTGCGCGGATGGGTGATGCGTCCAAGCGCAGGGAGCAAAGCATGAAGTTGGCGACTAAATACATTCCCTTGGCGGCGACCGTGTCGCTGTTCGCTGTCATGTCGGCGTTTGGTTCGTTGTCCTACAACGGATTTTTCTCGGCACAGGTGTTTTTGAACCTGCTGGTCGACAACGCATTTTTGGTCGTCGTTGCGGTGGGCATGACCTTTGTCATTCTGTCCGGGGGCATCGACCTCTCGGTGGGCTCGGTGGTGGCACTCAGCACCATCGTGCTGGCGAAGCTGGTGGAGCATTGGCACTGGCATCTTGCGGTGGCCATACCGCTGGTGCTGTGCATGGGGGCATTGTTTGGCGCCTTCATGGGCTGGCTCATTCAACGTTTTCGCCTGCAGCCCTTCATCGTCACTTTGGCGGGCATGTTCTTGGCGCGTGGCTTGTGCTACCTGATCAGCATTGATTCGATCAGCATCACCGACGCAGCCTATACGGTGCTGGCGCAAACGCGGATTCACTTGTGGGCGGACGGCCCCATGCTGTCCATCAGTGCCATCCTGGCGCTGGTGGTGTTGGCGGTGGCTGTGTTCCTGGCGCACTGCACCCAGTTTGGCCGCACCGTGTATGCCATTGGTGGTTCAGAGCACTCGGCGGTGCTGATGGGGCTTCCCGTGGCACGAACCAACGTGGCGGTGTATGCGCTGAGCGGGTTCTGTGCTGCCTTGGGGGGCGTCGTTTTCACCTTCTACATGCTGTCGGGCTATGGCTTGCATGCCGTGGGCCTGGAGTTGGATGCGATTGCGGCCGTAGTCATCGGCGGCACCTTGCTGAGTGGCGGCGTGGGCTACATGCTGGGCACCTTGTTTGGCGTGTTGACATTGGGGATCATCCAAACCCTCATCATGTTTGATGGGTCACTCAGTTCCTGGTGGACGCGCATCGTGATTGGTGCCCTGCTGTTTGTGTTCTGCGTGCTGCAAAGGGTCTTTGAGGCCGGGCGCAAGCCGGGCTGATTTTTATGCAAAATGAGCGTCTGGTCCGCATATCTATTGCGCGAGCAGCTCCTGAAACCATAGCAATCTGAATCGAGGCACCCGATGCAATACCGTCCCCTAGGCCGTACCGGCTGGAACATTTCGACCGTGAGCTTCGGCGCTTGGGCCATTGGTGGCACCTGGGGCACGGTGGACGACAAGGACTCCATGGCCGCGCTGCACCGCGCGCTGGACCTGGGCGTCAACTTCTTCGACACCGCCGACGTGTATGGCGACGGCCGCAGCGAACGCCTGCTGGCACGCCTGCGCAAGGAGCGCAGCGAACCGTTCTATGTGGCCACGAAGGCCGGCCGCCGTCTCGACCCACATGTGGCGGCGGGTTTCACGCGTGCCAACCTCACCGCGTTTGTGGAGCGCAGCCTGCAGAACCTCAACACCGAAGCCATCGACCTGCTGCAGCTGCACTGCCCACCCACCGAGGTGTTCTACATGCCCGAGGTGTTTGGCGTGCTGGACGACTTGGTGAAAGCTGGCAAGCTGCGCCACTACGGCGTGAGCGTGGAGAAGGTCGAAGAGGCGCTCAAGGCCATCGAATACCCCGGCGTGCAGAGCGTACAGATCATCTACAACCTGTTCCGCCAGCGTCCGGTTGAGCTGTTGTTTGAACAAACGCAAAAACGCGGCGTGGGCATCCTGGCGCGCCTGCCGCTGTCATCCGGGCTGTTAAGCGGCAAGATGACTGCGCAAAGCACCTTTGGCGCCGACGACCACCGCGGCTTCAACCGCGAAGGCGCGGCCTTCGACAAGGGTGAGACCTTCTCGGGGCTGGACTTCAATGTGGGTCTGCAAGCCGTGGAGGCCATGCGCCCCCTGGTGCCCGCAGGCCAGAGCATGGCGCAGATGGCGCTGCGCTGGATCCAAATGCACCCGGCCGTGACCTGCACCATTCCCGGCGGCAAGAACCCCGCCCAGGTGGCCGACAACGTGGCCGCGGCGGACTTGCCGCCCCTCAGCGACGCCACCATGCAGGCCCTGGCCGACGTGTACGCGCGCTACGCCAAACCGCTGGTGCACCAACGCTGGTAGACCCCGAATGGAACGCGTGCGCGAAACCATTGGCTTTATCGGCCTCGGCCTTATGGGCCATGGCATGGCCAAAAATATCGTGGACAAGGGCTATGCCCTGACCGTGTGCGCCCGCAAGCCCTCGGCAGCGCTGGACGACTTGCTGAGGCGCGGCGCTGCGCGGGCGGACACGCCCCTGGCCGTAGCCAAGCGGGCCACTGTGGTGTTTCTGTGCGTGACGGGTTCGCCGGATGTGGAGGCCATTGTGCGTGGACCATTGGGGCTGGCAAAGGGCTTGCGCCCGGGCTCGGTGGTGGTGGATTGCTCCACCTCCGACCCCACGTCCACGGTGACGCTGGCGGCGGAACTGGCTGCCATCGGAGTGACGCTGGTGGACGCGCCCTTGAGCCGCACGCCCAAAGAGGCCTGGGAAGGCACGCTGGACACCATGGTGGGGGCGGATGCCGCAACCATGGAGCGCATACGGCCCATCTTGACCACTTGGGCTGCGCGCATTGTGCACATCGGAGGGCCGGGGGATGGGCACCGCATGAAGCTTGTCAACAACTTCATATCTCTGGGGTATGCGGCTTTGTATTCCGAGGCACTGACGCTGGCGAAATCCGTCGGCATTGGTCCCAAGCGGGTCGATGCCGTTTTGCGCAACGGCCGCATGGACTGTGGTTTCTACCAGACCTTCATGGGCTACACGCTGGAAGGCAACCGGGAGGCGCACAAGTTCACGCTGAAAAATGCCTTCAAGGACCTGCGCTATCTGGAGTCCATGGCCGACGCCGCAGGCATTTCCAACAGCCTGGGCAATGCGGTGAAAAATTCATTTGCCATGGCATTGGCCACCGGTGGTGCCGAGGCTTACCTGCCCATGCTGCCCGAGTACGTGGCGCGGCTCAGCGGTGTGGACCTGGCACCCGTTGAGCAAACCCCGCTGCCTTAGCGCACCAGCAGCACGGGTACCTTGCAGTGGGCCAGCACCTGGGTGGTGACAGAGCCCATGACCAGGTTGGCCAGCGCGCTGTGCCCGTGGGTGCCCATGACCAGCAAGTCAAATTTGCCGCTGTCGGCCGTTTTCGCAATCAGTGCGCCGGCGGGGCCCACCTTCCAGCTGGTCTTGGCATCAATACCGTGGCGCAGCAGAAACTTGGCAATCGGGGCCAGTACTTTTTCACTTTCCTCGGCGTAGTAGCTTTCCACCACGTCCTTGCCCACCATGCTGCGCGCACGTGGAGGCAGGGCGCTGGCTGCGGTGAACACGGTGTAATCGTGGTCGGTCGAGAGCAGGGCCTCATGGGTGCTCAGGTAGGCGAGCATTTTTTTGCTGTAGCTGCTGCCGTCTACCGCCAATAAGATTTTCATGTGCCACTCCTCAGTGTAAAAACACCAATGTAATACGACTGTTCATCTAGAGACTGTGTTACATCAAACATTACAAAAAGAGGGGGAGCGGGTATGTCACAACCAATCGACCATCAGCGGCGCCATATCGTTTGCGCTCTGGGCGCCATGGCCTTCCCATGGGGGGCTTCCGCGGCTCAGGGCAGCATCGCTCCGCCGCTCATGCTGGCGAGGTCTTATGACGGCCGCAGCGACCCGACCGGGTTTTGGGTGAGCGAAAAATACGATGGCGTGCGCGGCTACTGGGACGGACGGCGTCTGCTGACCCGCGCTGGCAACACCATCGCTGCGCCTGCCTGGTTCACGGCGGGCTGGCCCACCACGGCCATGGAGGGCGAACTCTGGGCGGGACGTGGTCAGTTCAGCCAGGCAGTGTCCACCGTGCGCCAGCAAACACCGGACGATGTGGCTTGGCGTGCTTTGCGTTTCATGGTGTTTGATCTGCCTGCGGAGGACGGAGCGTTCAATGAGCGTTTGCCGCTGCTCCAGGCCCGCGTGGCGCATTTGAACCAAGCCTGGGTACAGGCCGTGACGCAAACACCCGCCACCACGGCGCAGGCGTTGCAAGTTCGTCTAGTGGAGACCGTGCGCGCCGGTGGTGAGGGCCTGGTGCTGCACCGCGGCAGTGCCCACTATGTGGCCCAGCGCAGTGACGACCTGCGCAAGTACAAACCCTTTGAGGATGCCGAGGCGCGCGTCGTCGGGCATGTGGCGGGCACGGGCAAGCACACGGGACGCTTGGGCGCGCTGTGGCTGGAGTTGCCCGCTGCCGAGGGCCAGGTAGCCAGGCGTTTTAAGCTGGGCACGGGTTTTAGCGATGCCCAGCGCCAAGATCCGCCGCCCGTGGGCAGCTGGGTCACCTACCGCTACCGCGGCGTGACGGACAAGGGCCTGCCGCGCTTTGCCAGCTTTCTCCGCGTGGCGGCAGACCCGGCGCTATGAAAATTCGGCGCTCCTGATTTAATAGCTGCTGGCGTATTACTTACGGGGGCTAGCTGCCAATTTCAATCAAAAGTTCGGGCTGGTAGCCCACCTGTTCGTTCTTGCGCGCATAGCCCAGCGGGTTGGCCACCACACGGCAGCCGCCCACGCGGTAGTCGCTGGGCGCATGCAGGTGGCCGTGCAGCCACAGCTGGGCCTGCGGCAGCAAGTCATCCAGGGCATTGCAAAAGCCGGCCGTGCCGGGCACCAGGCCGTAGCGCGGGTCGGCGCTGTGCAGGCTGGGTGCAAAGTGGGTGATGGCCACGGTGGGTCCGTCAAACGGCGTGGCCAGTGCGGCACGCAACCAATCTTGGCACACCAGCGCCTGGGCGCGCACGCCCTCTGCCAGCCAGGGCTCGCCGTCGCACGTGGTCAGGGTCTTCTTCAGGTAGTAGTTGGCAGCGCGAAAAGCCTTGTCGCGCGCCTTGAGTTGCTGGGTTTCGGGGGCCTTCATTGCCAATGCATCGAAGTCGGTCCACAGTGTGGTGCCGACCAGGCGCACACCGTTCATCACCAGGGTCTCTCGCTCCAGCCAAAGAATGCCCAGCCGCTCGCAGGTGGCGCGTAGCCGGGCGTGGGCGGCGTCAAAGTCAAAGCCGTCGTATTCATGGTTGCCGGGCACAAACACCACAGGCGTGGGCCAGCCCTGCAGGGGCGAGAAACGCGCCAGGCCAAAGTCGTCGTCCGTCAACTGCGAGCCGGTTTGGTACGAGCCCACATCCCCGGCCAGCACCAGCAGGTCGGCGCCCAGTGTGGGCGTGGGCACCCAGTGGGGATGCACCTCCAGGTGCAGGTCAGACAGCAGTTGAATCTTCATGCGGAAAACAGGCGGTCGCCAAGTTGGGTGATTTGCTGACGCAGCCAAGCGTGGGGCGCGGCCGCGTCCAGGCGCTGGTGCCACAGGGCGTCTACCTGGATGGGCGGCACGGTAAAAGGCAATTCGCGGATCACCAATTGGTCGGCGTAGCCCGTCACGTTGACAAAGTGGCGCGGCAGCACGGTGAGCAAGTCGGAGTGCACCACCACGCGCCCGGCGGTAAAAAACTGGTTCACGGTTAGCACCACGCGGCGCGTGCGCTTGAGGCTGCCTAGCGATTCGTCGATGAAGCCAAAGGCCCGGCCCGAGAAGCTCACCAGCATGTGGCTGGCCTCGCAAAACCGGTCCAGCGTGAGCTTGCCCTTGGTCAGCGGGTGGTCCTTGCGCATCACACACACGTAGTCACCCACAAACAGCCGATGGTGGCGGAACGATTCGGCCGCACCGGCCTGCGCGCGTGCGGTCAGGTCCGTCAACACGGCCGGGAAGTGGCCAATCGCCAGGTCGGCAGCGCCCTCGTCGAGCACACGGCGTGGGTCGCGCGTGGTTAGCGGCACCACGCGCAGCGACACGCCGGGGGCCTCACGCGCCAGCACCTCCACCAGGTCGGGCAGGAGTTCTGCGGCGGTGGCGTCGGCCATGGTGAGTACAAAGGTGGTGGTGGCCGTGGCCGGCTCAAACACGCTGGGCGCCAGCGAGGTTTGCAGTCTCTGCAGGATTTCACGCACGGCAGGCCAGAGTTCCTGGCCGCGCGGCGTGGGCTCTAGCGTGCGGCCCTTGCGTACCAGCAGCTCGTCGCCCAGTGCATCGCGCAGGCGGCGCAGCGCATTGCTCACTGCGGGCTGGGTCAGCGCCAACTGCTCCGCGGCCTTAGTCAGGCTGCGCTCTGCCATGACCGTGTCAAAGACCTTGAGCAGGTTCAGGTCAAAGGTGCGCAGGTTCAGCGGTGGGGTGGCCATGGTCAATCATAACTTTGGTGAATACTAAACATCACCAACATAAAGTTGAGTCGCATAAGGGAAAACCCTATGATTCAATCATCTTAAAGATTTAGCCCAGTGAGCATCAACCTTTCTAAGGAGTTGACCATGACAACCGTACTCTCTTCTGCCCATTTCGCATCCGCACCTGCCGTGCTGTCTGCCTCCCGCGCTTCCGGCAAGACCGAAGGCTCTCGCACCCTGGCTGGCATGCTGCTGGCTGCCGTGCTGTCCGCCCTGTTGGTGGTGGCTGACCAGGTGATTGACACCTGGGCCGATGGCCACCTGTTGGCTGGCTGGGTGGCCCTGTGGACCGTGGCATTTGCTGCCTTGGCCCTGCTGGCCCCCCCTCTGCGCAAGATGTCTTCCGTTGCCTCGGCTGTGATCATGGGCTGGGTGCGTGCTGCACAAGAACGCCGCATGGAAGAAAAAATGTGGGAATACGCCCACCGCGACCCTCGCATCATGGCCGAGCTGCAACACGCTGTGATGCGCAGCCGCAACGAAGCCTAAGCTTCCGCGCCTCACAAAAAAAGCCACCGGTTCGGTGGCTTTTTGCGTTTCGGGGCCTGGTCGGGGTACCGACTGGCCCGTCTTTCTTGTATCGCCCTTCAGGCAGCCAAACGCTGCGCCAGTTGGGCTTGGGTCTCTTCGAGTTCCTTCGGCAAATGGTAGGCCAGCTGGGTGAACAGCTCGGTGTGCAAGGCAAACTCGGCCTTCCAGTCGGCCTTGTTCATGCTGGTAACGGAGTCAAACTGGGCTTGTGTGAAGTCCAGGCCGGTCCAGTTGATTTCAGAATACTGCGGCGCCACACCAAAGCCAGTTTCTGTGCCGGTGGCCTTGCCTTCCAGGCGGTCGATCATCCACTTCAGCACGCGCATGTTTTCACCATAGCCGGGCCAGACGAACTTGCCGTCCTCGCCCTTGCGGAACCAGTTGGTCGTGAAGATTTTGGGTTGCTTGGCGCCCGATGTAGCTAGCTTGGCGCCGATGTTGAGCCAGTGCTGAAAGTAGTCGCTCATGTTGTAGCCCATAAAGGGCAGCATGGCAAACGGGTCACGGCGCACCACGCCCATTTGGCCCACGGCGGCGGCGGTGGTCTCAGAGCCCATGGTCGCGGCCATGTACACGCCTTCGGTCCAGTTGCGCGCTTCGGTTACCAGCGGCACGGTGGTGGAGCGGCGGCCACCGAAGATGAAGGCGTCAATCGGCACGCCATTGGCGTCGTCCCACTGGCTGTCCAGCGCGGGGTTGTTACCCGCGGCCACGGTGAAGCGAGCATTGGGGTGGGCCGCCTTGGCGCCGGTTTCCTTGGCAATCGCGGGTGTCCAGTCCTTGCCTTGCCAGTCGATCAGGTGCGCGGGCAGGCCGCCGGTGTCCTTTTCCATGCCTTCCCACCAGACGTCGCCGTCATCGGTCAGCGCCACGTTCGTGAAGATCACGTTCTTGTCCAGGCTGGCCATGCAGTTGGGGTTGGTGTGGAAGTTGGTGCCGGGGGCCACACCAAAGTAACCCGCCTCGGGGTTGATGGCGTACAGCTTGCCGTCAGTGCCAGGTTTGATCCAGGCGATGTCGTCGCCAATCGTGGTGACCTTCCAGCCTTCAAAACCGGTGGGAGGCACCAGCATGGAGAAGTTGGTCTTGCCGCAGGCGCTGGGGAAAGCCGCCGCCACGTGGTATTTCTTGCCTTCGGGATTTGTCACACCCAAGATGAGCATGTGCTCTGCCAGCCAGCCTTGGTCGCGACCCATGTTCGAGGCAATGCGCAGCGCAAAACACTTCTTGCCCAAGAGCGCGTTGCCGCCGTAGCCAGAGCCGTAGCTCCAGATCTCGCGCGTCTCGGGGTAATGCACGATGTACTTGGTCTTGTTGCAGGGCCACTTCACATCGGCCTGGCCTGCTTCCAGCGGCGCCCCCACGGTGTGCACGCAGGGCACAAATGCACCCTCCACACCCAATACGTCATACACGGCCTTGCCCATGCGGGTCATGATGCGCTGGTTCACCGCCACATAGGCGCTGTCAGACAGCTCAATACCGATGTGTGCAATGTGCGAGCCCAGCGGCCCCATGGAGAACGGCACCACGTACATGGTGCGGCCCTTCATGCAGCCGTCGAACAGGGCTTGGTTGCCATCCTTGCCAGTTTGCAGCAGAGCGCGCATTTCGGCCGGGGCCATCCAGTTGTTGGTGGGGCCGGCGTTTTCCTTTTTCTCGGAGCAGATGTAGGTGCGGTCTTCCACGCGGGCCACGTCGCTGGGGTCAGAGCAGGCCAGAAAGCTGTTGGGACGCTTGGCGGGGTTGAGTTTTTTGAAGGTGCCGGCGTTTACCAGCTGCTGGCACAGGCGCTGGTATTCCTCTTCGGAACCATCGCACCAGTAAACCTCTTTGGGTTTGCACAGGACCACCATATCGGCGACCCAGGCGATGAGTTTGGCGTTCTTGACGTAGCTGGGGGTGTTGAGGGCTGGGCCCTGCATCACGGGTGCGTTCATGAAAAGCTCCTAAGTTTGAAAATCGTCTTTTCAAAACCGAGGGCAGAGAACAGGGCGCCACAAACTTTGAGAAGACGGCTGACAAGGGTGCTTTAGACCAGAGATCTGAAGCACCCATGCCGAATTCTAAGAACGCGTACCGAAGTTACATAGCGATTACCTGAAATAACTATGCATAAATAGCATTGATGTATGCGCACAGAAGTGGGCTCTATTCGACCTTGAAAGATGGCGTCGGCCCGACCGTCCACAGGCGAGGTAGTCGGTGCAACAGCGAAGAGGAAGGAGGCCTAGCAGGCCTGCAGCGTGGCAGGGGCTAGCGAAAGACAGGCCGCGCCGGTGAGGTTGCCGGCGGGCAAGCCCGGAATGCGTGGCGCAGACCGGGCGGAAGACCTATCAGGCCATGGACACGGCGATGAAGGCCAGCAAGAACATCAGCACGCCGCCCACCAGGGGGAGCACGATGGGCATCATGGGGACGACGGCGTCCACGGGATCCGCAGCGTGGTCGTCAGAGTGGTTGTCTGGTGCAGACATGGGCAATCCTTGTGTTCTTCGTTAGGGGAGGCTGAATTTTACCCACAAGGCGCTCCACGGACGACTCCGAAGCGCTTGCATGGAAATTTCTGCCCAAGGCTTCCATCTTGGCTCGGACTGCGCTATCGTCATTTCAGCACGTCGCAGTGCTGGAGGCGGTTGATGGCCAAGCGTTCGCTGTTCCAGCCCCTAGGTGGGCATCTCATTCCCTCGCCGGGCCTGCAAGAAGCGCCGGTGTTGGATTTGATGTGCTCACACTTTGTATTGACGCTTGCCGCGCGCCAAGGTGCCAGTTTCAATGTGCGGCGCGATTTCAATGGCGTGGTCGGCCTGGCCGGGCGCCACTTGGTGTGGCCGGTCTCGGTGCTGGGGCGCCTGCGCGAATTCCTGGCGCGCCGCTGCCAGGGTAACGAACTCTGGCGCGGCCACGAAGCGCTGGACGCGGGCGAATTTCTGGCGCGTTACGGTGTCTGGTGCGGCCCCTATGACGAAGCCACGGTGTTTTTCTTTCTGGACGAATACGCCAAGGACCAGCCCAAGGACCTTCTTACCGTGCTGTCGGTCACCGGCGAGTGGCTGAGCCACGCGCTCAAAAAGCAATCCACGCTGGTAGAAAAGAACATCAATGCGCTGGCCGGCTTGCTGCAACTCAATAAGGCCGAGCGCGCGCTGCTGCTGTACGGCACGCTGGCGCGCTACCAGCGCGACATGCGCAGCATCCTGGTCGAATTCAAGGTGAACAACGCGCCCGAGGCCTATGCCGCCATTGCCGAGGTGGCGGGTGTGAGCGCCCAGGAGCTGGGCGAGGCGCTACGCGCCGGCTCGCGCCTGGAGCGCATTGGGCTGGTGGAAAACCTGATCTCCGAGCACAACATCACCGACCTGGCCGATCTGATGAAAGTCAGTGAAAAACTGCCACCGGTGCTGATGCGCCACTACCGCGACCAGTCGGAGCTGATGGCGGTGTTCACCAGGCTCTCCACCAAAAGTACGCTGTGTTTGCAGGATTTCAACTTCGTCAGCGAAGATGCTTCGATCATGTGCAACCTGCTGGCGAATGCCGTGGCGCGCAAAGAAGTGGGTATCAATGTGCTTCTTTACGGCCCGCCCGGCACTGGGAAAACCGAGCTGGCCAAGGTGGTGGCGCAGCACGCGGGGCTGGAGCTGTTTGAAGTCGAATATGCCGACCGCGATGGCAACTCGCTGAGCGGACGCGATCGTTACCGCTCGCTGCAAATCGCCCAGGTGTTCCTCAAAGGCAGCGCCCAAGCGGCCCTGCTGTTTGACGAGGTGGAGGATGTGTTCCCCCCGCTGTCCAACGAGGCCGCCCACCTGATCGCGCGGGCAGATGCCTCGGCCGCGCCAGCCAGTGGCAGCGTGAGCGGCAAGGCCTGGGTGAACCAGATTCTGGAGTCCAACGTGGTGCCCACGCTGTGGGTGACCAACCGCATTGAGCAGATTGATCCAGCCTTCCGCCGCCGCTTTGCCTACCACCTGGAGCTCAAATCGCCACCACCCGGTGCGCGCGAAGGCTTGGTGCGCAAGACGCTCGAGGGCGTGCAGGTGTCGGATGCTTTTGTGGCCCGGCTTACTAGCCGCAAGGGACTGACCCCTGCACAAATTCGCACCGCGGTGCGCTTTGCTGGCCTGGCCCGCAGCCCGGGGGCTGTGCAACCAATGGCTGAGGCGGACTCGGTGGGGCTGGAGGCCCTGATTGAGCGGCAGCTAAAAAATGCCGACCTGGCGCTAGGCAACCCTGCCGCCGCTGCGGCCGTGCCCACGGCACTGAGCCAGTACCAGCTCAGCCACCTGAACGTGGAGTCGCGGTTTGAGGTGCCACGCATCGTGCAGGCCTTGCACACCCGTGGCCACGGCACGCTGTGCTTTTATGGCCCTCCGGGCACGGGCAAGACCGCCCTGGCCGAGCACCTGGCGCAGGCGCTCAACAAACCACTGATGATGCGCCAGGCCAGCGATTTGATGAGCAAGTACATCGGAGAAACCGAGCACAACATGGCCGCCATGTTCCGTGAGGCGGAGTCCGAAGGGGCGATCTTGCTGCTGGACGAAGCAGATAGTTTTCTGCAGGACCGGCGCGGCGCCCAACGCAGCTATGAGGTAACCGAGGTGAACGAAATGCTGCAGGGCATGGAGCGGTTCCGGGGCATTTTTGTTTGCACCACCAACCTCATGGACCGGATTGACCAAGCGGCGCTGCGTCGCTTCACTTTCAAGATTCAGTTCAAGCCCCTGTCTGCGGCGCAGCGGACGACCGTGTTTGTGACGGAAGCCTGTGCGAATGACGCAGGGCGCCTGACGCCGGCTCTGGCCAGTCGCCTGGCCGGGCTGGACCAGCTGTGCCTGGGAGACTTTGCCGCCGTCAAGCGCCAGGCCATGATTCTGGATGTCAGCCTGAGCCCCGAGGAGTTCTTGGACCAGCTGGAGGCCGAGCACCGCATCAAACCTGAGGTGCGGGAGAACCGGGGCATGGGCTTTCTGCCGTAACTCCCCCGTAATTTTTTTGTCCCGCCTGTCAACCGCCCGATACGCTCATGCGTATTAGGCACAGGCGGGTACTGAATTTCCCCAGTTCGTTGGAACGTTGACTGGTGGCCGGTGCCTATTTCTCTCCCTTTGCACTGTATATATGCACAGAGATACGATTCAAGTACCTGAAAAAGGTACTTACAAGTGGCAGCTGTTTGACTACTGGTCTGGCGAATTCCGCCAAACCCATGCGGACCACTCGGCGTACATTGCCCTGAACTTTGCCGGCGCGCTCGAAGCCTGCCGCACCAAGTTCCAGGCGCTGGTGCAGCACCACCGTGCCAAAGCGGCCGACGCCAGTTGTTCCGCTCGCCACATGCGCGCTATCGAGCGCTTGGAAAATACCATGTCGGGTGCCGCCATGGCGTACGAAAGCGGCTTCCGCCGCCACTAAGCCCCCGTGCTGGGCCGGCCTTGGGCTTACGTCCCAGCGTCGGCTTTTTATTCCAGCGCCACCACCCGCAGCACATCGCTGGCATAGGCTTCCAGCTTCTTGGCGCCTATGCCGCTGATGCCCTGCAGGTCTTCCAGGCTCTGGGGTGCCCGCTGTGCAATGGCTGCCAACGTGGCGTCATGAAAAATCACATAGGCGGGAAGGTTGTGTTCTTTGGCCACATCCGCTCGCCAGGCCTTGAGGGCCGAGTAGCGCAGCAGGCCTTCGCTGTCCAGGTTGATGGGCGCTTTGACCACGGCACCCAGGCGCGGATTGCGTCGGCTCTTGCGGTCCGCCGGGGCTGACACGGATTCACGCAAACTCACTGGCACCTCGCCTTTGAGCACCGCCCGTGATTCGGCCGTGAGCTGCATGGTGTTGAACTCGCCCTGCACCGCCACCGCGCCCATGGCAATCAACTGGCGCAGCACGCCACGCAGCTGAAGCTCCGAAAAATCTGTCCCCACGCCAAAGGTGCTTAGGCTGGCGTGGCCGTACTGCGTGACTTTCTCCGTCGTTTTGCCACGCACGATGTCCATCAGGTGCCCGGCACCAAAGCTCACGCCACTCATCTGCTGGATGCGGTAGATGGTGGACAGCAGTTTGCGGGCGGCGTCGGTGCCGTCCCACACGGCGGGCGGGTTCAGGCAGTTGTCACAGTTGCCACAGGGCTGGCTGGCCTCGCCAAAGTAGCCCAGCAGCCGCACCCGGCGGCAGTCCGTGGCCTCGGCCAGGCCCAGCAGGGCGTCGAGCTTGCCGCGCATCACCTGCTTGAATTCTTCGCCAGCCGGGCTTTCGTCAATCATGCGGCGCTGGTTCACCACGTCTTGCAGGCCATAGGCCATCCAGGCGTCGGCGGCCAGGCCGTCGCGGCCGGCGCGGCCGGTTTCCTGGTAGTAGCCTTCGATGTTCTTGGGCATGTCGCGGTGGGCCACAAAGCGCACATCGGGCTTGTCGATGCCCATGCCGAAGGCGATGGTGGCTACCATGACGATGCCTTCCTCGCGCAAAAACCGGTCCTGGTGGGTCTGGCGCACTTTGGCGTCCAGCCCTGCGTGGTAGGGCAGGGCCTTGATGCCCGCGTCCACCAGGGTCTGCGCCATGTCTTCCACCTTCTTGCGGCTCTGGCAGTAGACGATGCCGGCCTCGCCCTCGTGCTCGCGTTCAATGAAGCGCAGCAGCTGCAGCGTGGAATCTTTCTTCTCGACGATGGTGTAGCGGATGTTGGGTCGGTCAAAGCTGCTGACAAAGGCGCGCGCGTCTTCGAGCTGCAGCCGCTCCAGGATGTCGGCGCGCGTCAGGTCGTCGGCCGTGGCGGTGAGTGCGATGCGGGGCACGCCGGGGTAGCGCTCATGCAGCACCGTCAGGTTGCGGTAGTCGGGCCGGAAGTCGTGGCCCCACTGGCTCACACAATGGGCCTCGTCAATGGCAAACAGGCTCAGCTTGCCGCGTTCGAACAGCGAATCCAGCAACGCCAAGAAGCGCGCGTTGTTCACCCGCTCCGGCGCGGCGTAGAGCAAGGTGATCTCGCCGCGCAGCAGTTGTTGTTCGATCTGGTAGGCCTCGTCGCCGCTCAGCGTGGAATTGAGAAAGGCGGCGCTGACGCCGGCTTCATGCAGCGCGCCCACCTGGTCGTGCATCAGGGCAATCAGTGGCGAGATGACCAGCGTGGCACCTAGCCCGGCCTGCTGGCGCACGATGGCCGGTACCTGGTAACACAGACTCTTGCCTCCGCCCGTGGGCATGAGCACCAGCGCATCGCCGCCATCGGCCACGTGTTCCACGATGGCCTGCTGCGGGCCGCGGAAGGCGTCGTAGCCAAACACGGTGCGCAAAATGTTGCTGCAGGCATCCAGAGTGGCGCTGGAAGAATAAGTTTCTGCTATCAAAATAGGAGCTATTGGCGCGGTGGTTACGGGGGCTAGAGCACTAAAACATTCAAAACCCAGGCTTCGCCGGTGCGCGGCGCCGGATGAAGGGAAATTCTCCTATTGTCGGGCAAGCCTGTCGCTACACTTGAACCCATGATCGACCAGCCCATCGTGCTCGACACCCAGTTGCAAACCAAGGCCTTGTTGCAGCTGTGCAAGCGACTGGAACGCGCTTGGACCCTGCCCGACATTCTGGCCGCCGTGGCGCCTGTGGTGGAAGACGTTTTGGGCTACGCCCACGCCTGGCTGGCTTTGATAGGCGACCGCCCCGGGTTTGTGTCTGTCATCAGCCAGGCCACGTCCGATGCGGACTACCGGCAACTGCATGCCAAGGCACAGACCATGGACATTCCCATTGCGGGCGACCGCATGCTGGAGGAAATCCTGGCGGCCGACCACGTGGTCGTGGTCAACGACGCACGGACTGACCCGCGCACCAACAAAGAGGTGGTGGCGCAGCTGCACAACCGCACCATCATCAATGTGCCGCTGCTGCTGGCAGATGAGCGTCTAGGCGCTGTGGGTATTGGTACCTTTGGCGATGGGGAGGGCGTGCGCCCTCCGGCCGATTGGCAGATCGATTTCATGCAAGCGCTGGCCGGCCACGTGGCTGTGGCGCTGGACCGGGTGCGCTTCATGCAGGCGCGCAAGTTTGCCGAAGACGCGCTGTACCAAGAGAAAGAACGCCTGCAGGTCACCCTGCACTCCATCAGCGACGCGGTGATCACCACCAATGCCGAAGGCGAGTTGCTCTACATCAACCCCGTGGCCGAGGCGCTGACGGGCTGGACGCTGGCGGGCGCTGTGGGGCGCCCTTACCGGACGGTGTTCAACTTGAGCACCGCCGAAGCGGCGGCGCCTCGCGCGGATCTGGTGGCCGATGCCATCGCGGCGGCGGAAACCCACCGCTATCCCCAGCTCAGCCTGGCGCACCGCCTGGAGGGCACTTTGCTGGTCGAGGCCGCGGTCTCGCCCATCCGCGACGCCGATGGCGAGGTGCAGGGCGCGGTGCTGGTGTTCCGCGATGTAACCGAGCAGCGCCGCCTGAGCCAGGAAATGGCCTTTCAGGCCACACACGACGAATTGACCGGACTGGGCAACCGGCGCGCCTTTGAACAGGCGCTGGCCGAATGCTTTGACCGCACGCGCGACCAGGACCAGCGCCACGTGGTCTGCTACCTGGACCTGGACGAATTCAAAGTGGTGAACGACACCTGCGGCCACACGGCGGGCGACGAGCTGCTGCGCCAGACCGCACAGCTGTTCTCGGAGGTGCTGCGCGAGGAAGACCACCTGTGCCGCATAGGTGGGGACGAGTTCGGCATCGTCCTGACCCACCAGACCGTGGCCCAGGCCCTGCGCGTGGCAGAGCGCCTGCAGCTGAGCCTGGCGGCCTACCGCTTTACCTGGCGCGACCAGAGTTTTGGCGTGGGCGTGAGTGTGGGCATGGTGGTGCTGGATGCGCAGAGTGAAAGCGTGGGCGCACTCTTGCAGGCCGCCGACAGCGCCTGCTACGTGGCCAAGGATTCAGGCCGTGGCCGCATCCACGTCTATGCGAGTGACGACCCGGCGCTGGCGCAGCGTTATGGCGTGATGGAGTGGGTCAGCCGCATCGAGCGTGCGCTGCAAGAAGACCGCTTCGTGCTCTATGGCCAGCCCATCGTGCCCATCAACCCCGGCCCCGCGGTGGGGCTGCACTGCGAATTTTTGCTGCGCCTGCGGGACGAGGCGGGCGCGCTGGTGCTGCCAGGTCAGTTCATGCCTGCGGTGGAGCGCTACCACCTCGCCGCCCGCGTGGACCGCTGGGTGGTGACGCACGCGCTGGAGTGGATGGTGGCGCACCAGGACCACATTGACCAGTGCTCGATCAACCTGTCGGGTCAGTCGCTGGGCGACGAGGTGTTCATGGCCTTTGTGCTGGACACGCTGGCCCACACGCCCTTGCCGTGCCGCAAGCTGTGCTTTGAGATCACGGAGACCGCCGCCATCAGCAACTTGCACACGGCGAAGCATTTCATCGACACCCTGCGCCAACTGGGCTGCAAGCTGTCACTGGACGACTTTGGCAGTGGCCTGTCGTCTTTTGCCTATTTGCGCAACCTGCCGGTGGACGAACTCAAGATCGACGGCCAGTTTGTGCGCGACATTGTCACCGACCCCATCAGCTTGGCCATGGTGAAGTCCATCCACGAGATTGGCTGCCTCATGGGTAAGAAAACCGTGGCCGAGTTTGTCGAGAGTCCGGCCATTCTGGCTGTGTTGTGCGGCTTTGGCGTGCACTATGCCCAAGGCTATGCAGTCGGCCACCCCATGCCGCTGGACGCATTGTTGGCGCTGCACCTGGGCCAGGCTTAAGACCATTTAGCCTTCACGGCCGCTGCGTTGTGAATTAAAATAGTCAAATCCCAAGGGGCGCTGCAGCTGGCGCCTGCCTCTACGACAGGCAGGCCTCCGGTCAGGCTTGGGACTCCCAACTGCGCTCACTTGTTTAAAACCACACAGTGAGCCGCATCCATGAAGCCCATCACCTACACCCGCGCACAAGCCCTGCCAGGCATTCTGGAGAAGCGCATCGCCATTTTGGACGGCGCCATGGGCACCATGATCCAGCGCTTCAAGCTGGGCGAGGCGCAGTACCGTGGCGAGGGTTACACCGGCCCGGGCAGCCAGGGCGACCGCTTCAAGGACTTCCACAAGGACGTCAAAGGCAACAACGAATTGTTGAGCCTCACCCGGCCGGACGTGATCAGCGACATCCACGAGCGCTACCTGGCCGCGGGTGCCGACCTGATCGAGACCAACACCTTTGGCGCCACCACGGTGGCCCAGGCCGACTACGACATGGCCGACCTGGCCATTGAGATGAACCTGGTGTCGGCCAAGCTGGCCCGCGCCGCCTGCGACAAATACAGCACGCCGGACAAACCCCGCTTTGTGGCCGGCGCCCTGGGCCCCACGCCCAAGACGGCCAGCATCAGCCCCGATGTGAATGACCCCGGCGCGCGCAACGTCACCTTTGAAGAGCTGCGCGCCGCCTACTACGACCAGACCAAAGCGCTGGTGGAGGGCGGCAGCGACGTAATTTTGGTGGAAACCATCTTTGACACGCTGAACGCCAAGGCCGCGCTGTTTGCGGTGGACGAGTACTTTGAAGCCAGCGGCGAGCGCCTGCCCATCATCATCAGCGGCACAGTGACCGACGCGTCGGGCCGCATATTGAGTGGCCAGACCGTCACGGCCTTCTGGCACAGCGTGCGGCATGCGCAGCCGCTGGCCATAGGCCTGAACTGTGCGCTGGGTGCGGCGCTGATGCGCCCCTACATTCAGGAACTGAACAAGGTGGCGCCGGACACCTTCATCAGCTGCTACCCCAACGCCGGTCTGCCCAACCCCATGAGCGACACCGGCTTTGACGAAACGCCGGACGTAACCAGCCGCCTGGTGCGCGAGTTTGCCGAGGAAGGTCTGGTGAATATTGTGGGCGGCTGCTGCGGCACTACGCCTGACCACATTGGCGCCATCGCCCATGCGGTGAACCCGATTGCTGCGCGCAGCGTGCAGCGCAATTTCTTCTACAAAGAAGCCGCCTGAACTGAGGACATTGCAATGAAAAAAGTCACCTGGGGCGTGCTCAGCACCGCCAAGATCGGCATGGAGAAGGTCACGCCTGCGCTGATGCGCAGCCAGTGGTGCGACGTGCAGGCGATTGCCTCGCGCAGCTTGCCCAGCGCGCGGGCTGCGGCTGATACGTTGGGTATTCCGAAGGCGTATGGTTCATACGAAGAGCTGCTGGCTGACCCGGCCATCGAGGCCATTTACAACCCCTTGCCCAACGACCTGCACGTGCCGATGACGCTGGCCGCAGCGCGTGCGGGCAAGCATGTGCTGTGCGAGAAGCCGGTTGCGCTCAATGCCAATGAAGCAGCGCAGTTGCGCGAAGTGGCTGGCAAGGTGCACATCATGGAAGCCTTCATGGTGCGCTTTCACCCGCAGTGGCTGCGCACGCGCGAATTGGTGCAGAGTGGCGCGCTGGGCGAGCTGCGCACGGTGCAGGCGTGGTTCTCGTACTTCAACCGCAACGCGGACAACATCCGCAATGACGCTGCCAAGGGCGGCGGTGCGCTGATGGACATTGGCTGTTATCCCATCGTGGCCGGTCGCTTCCTGTTTGGCGCTGAGCCCGTGCGCGTGATGGCGCTGGCGGACATGGATCCGGACTTCGGTGTGGACCGCACCTTCAGCGCATTGCTGGACTTTGGCGGTGGTCGCCGTCTGGATTTCACTGTGTCCATGCAAACCACGCCCTACCAACGGGTGCACGCCATTGGCACCGAGAAACGGGTGGAGATTGAGATTCCGTTCAACGCCCCCCAGGGCCAGGAAACCCGCATCTTTGTGGATGATGGCAAGGTGTTGGGTGGCCGCGAAGCGGCGGTCGAGACCTTTGCCGCCTGCGACCAGTACAGCCTGGAAGGGGATGCCTTCTCGTTGGCCATCCGCGGCGCACAGCCTCTGCACTACGGTGTGGAAGACGCCATCCAGAACATGCGCATCATCGATGCGCTGTTTGCCTCGCAGCGCAGTGGTGCCTGGGAAGTCGTTGCCGGTTAAAATTGGGTCTCCAAGGAGCGTTGCAGCAAACCCGGTGCGGTTTGTCAGGCTTGGACCGGGTGGTGCCACCCTCGCAACGACGCTCACCTGTGACCCCATTTTTCAGGTGAGTTTATGCCCCAAGCCCCCGCCAACACTGCGCAAGCAGCTATTAAAAACGTAGCGCCCATGATGCTCTCCGGTCTGGAGCCGGTCCTGATCGACAGCAGTAGCCTGTTCGTCAATGTGGGTGAGCGCACCAACGTCACCGGCTCCAAGGCCTTTGCCCGCATGATCCTGAATGGCCAGTTCGAGGAAGCGCTGGCTGTGGCCCGCCAGCAAGTGGAAAACGGCGCCCAGATCATCGACATCAATATGGACGAGGCCATGCTGGACAGCCAGGCCGCCATGGTCCGCTTCCTGAACCTGATTGCGTCCGAGCCCGATATTTCCCGTGTGCCCATCATGATCGACAGCTCCAAGTGGAGCGTGATCGAGGCCGGCCTGCGCTGTGTGCAGGGCAAGGCGGTGGTGAACTCCATCAGCATGAAAGAGGGCGTGGACGCCTTCAAGCACCAGGCCAAGCTGCTGCGCCGCTATGGTGCTGCCGCTGTGGTGATGGCTTTTGACGAAAAAGGCCAGGCCGACACCTACGAGCGCAAGGTGGAGATTTGCGAACGCGCTTACCGCATCCTGGTGGACGAGATCGACTTCCCGGCGGAAGACATCATCTTCGACCCCAACATCTTTGCCATTGCCACCGGCATTGAAGAGCACAACAACTACGCGGTGGACTTTATCAACGCCACGCGCTGGATCAAGGAAAACCTGCCCGGCGCCAAGGTGAGTGGCGGTGTGTCCAACGTGTCGTTCAGCTTCCGCGGCAACGACCCGGTGCGCGAGGCCATCCACACCGTGTTTCTGTACCACGCCATCCAGGCGGGTATGGACATGGGCATCGTCAACGCCGGCATGGTGGGCGTGTACGACGACCTGGAGCCCGTGCTGCGCGAGCGCGTGGAAGACGTGGTGCTGAACCGCCGCGACGACGCGGGCGAGCGCCTGGTGGAGATTGCGGAGACTGCCAAAAGCGGTGCCAAGGACGAAAGCAAGAAGCTGGAGTGGCGCGGCACGCCCGAGGCGCCCGCGTCCGTCGGGCAGCGCCTGAGCCATGCCCTTGTGCACGGCATCACCGACTTCATCACCCAAGACACCGAAGAGGCCTACCAGAACGTGCTGGCCAAGGGCGGCCGCCCGCTGCATGTGATCGAAGGCCCGCTGATGGACGGTATGAACGTGGTGGGCGACCTGTTCGGCCAGGGCAAGATGTTTTTGCCTCAGGTGGTGAAAAGCGCGCGCGTGATGAAGAGCGCCGTGGCCCACCTGCTGCCCTATATCGAGGCCGAAAAGCTGGCCATGGTGGAGGCTGGTGGCGAAGCCAAGGCCAAGGGCAAGATCGTCATCGCCACGGTGAAGGGCGACGTGCACGACATTGGCAAGAACATCGTGACCGTGGTCTTGCAGTGCAACAACTTCGACGTGGTCAACATGGGTGTGATGGTGCCCTGCCACGAGATTCTGGCGCGCGCCAAGATCGAAGGCGCGGACATCATTGGCCTGTCCGGCCTGATCACGCCCAGCCTGGAAGAAATGCAGTACGTGGCCGGCGAGATGCAGAAGGACGACTACTTCCGCATCAAGAAAATCCCGCTGCTCATCGGCGGCGCCACCACCAGCCGTGTGCACACGGCGGTGAAGATCTCGCCGCACTACGAAGGCCCCGTGGTCTATGTGCCCGACGCCTCGCGCAGCGTGAGCGTGGCGCAAAGCCTGCTGAGCGACAGTGCGACCAAGTACATCGACGAGCTGAACTCTGACTACGACAAGGTACGCCACCAGCACGCCAACAAGAAGCAGACACCGATGTGGCCTCTGGCCAAGGCACGCGCCAACAAGACGCCGATCGACTGGGCTGCGCACCAGCCCACGGTGCCGAAGTTCATCGGCCGCCGCGTCTTCAAGAACTTTGACCTGGGTGAGCTGGCCAAGTACATCGACTGGGGCCCCTTCTTCCAGACCTGGGACTTGGCAGGACCGTTCCCTGCGATCTTGAAGGACGAGGTGGTGGGTACCGAGGCCGTGCGCGTGTACGCCGACGGCCAGCGCATGCTCAAGCGCCTGATCGAAGGCCGTTGGCTGACCGCCAACGCCGTCGTGGCGCTGTACCCGGCCAACACGGTGAACGACGACGACATCGAGTTCTACACCGATGAAAGCCGTTCCGAAGTCGCGATGACCTGGTACGGCCTGCGCCAGCAGACCGAGAAGCAGGAGATTGACGGCGTGATGCGTCCCAGCCGCTGCCTGGCCGACTTTGTGGCGCCCAAGGGTGTGAAGGCGGACTACGCGGGCCTGTTCGCGGTAACGGCCGGCATTGGCGTGGACAAGAAGGAAAAGTACTTCCTGGACGACCTGGACGACTACTCGGCCATCATGCTCAAGTCCATTGCCGACCGTCTGGCCGAGGCCTTCGCCGAAGCGCTGCACCACCGCGTGCGCACCGACCTGTGGGGCTATGCGGCCGACGAGGCGCTGAGTAATGAGGATCTGATTGCCGAAAAGTACAGGGGCATACGCCCCGCGCCCGGCTACCCGGCCTGCCCGGACCACAGTGTCAAGAAGGACATGTTCGACCTGCTGCAGTCCGAAGAAATCGGCATGGCGGTGACCGAGAGCCTGGCCATGACCCCGGCGGCCAGTGTCAGCGGCTTCTACATTGGCCATCCGGATGCCACGTACTTCAACGTGGGCAAGATCAGCGACGACCAGGTGCAGGACCTAGCCCAGCGCCGCAACCTGAACCAGGCTGAGCTGCAGCGCCTGCTGGCGCCCAATTTGTAAGCAGTTGGTGCCGACCAAGGTGCCGGCTTTACCCAGCGTTACAAATCAGACACGCCGCGGCCGGTTGCGGTGTGTACCTTTGGCTTAACGGGCACCAAGCCCCTTTTGCTGGAGGAAAACCATGAGTACTGTCGCCATTCCCGGAGTGCCCCAACCCGGCGCCCACCGGATGCTGTGGGCTGTCATTGCGGCCTTGGGCGCGACCACGCTGGCCCTGGGGGCCGCGCTGGTGCAGGTGAATCGCCAAAGTGGTGAAGAAATAGCCGCGTCAACTCCGCTGACACCCGTGGCCACCGTCGCCTCGGTGCTGGAGCCCGAGCTGGCGACTAAAAATGAAGAAATAGTGACGGAAGCCCCCGCCAAACCTGCGCTAGCAGCTCCTAAAAAGATAGTGAAATCTCAGTCGGCCAGCGCGAAGGCACATAGCACTGTAGCTGCCAAGCCCCCGACCACCGAGCCTTGGGAGGTGATTGACGCCGCCCCCACCGGAGCGGGCGTGCCCGTGGCCTCCGGCACCCCACACAAGGCCATTTGCGCGGTGTGCGGTACGGTCGAGTCTGTCACCCCGGTGGAGCGTGAGGCTAAGCCCAGCGGCGCGGGCGCAGTGGCCGGCGCAGTGCTGGGCGGGTTGGTCGGCAACCAGTTTGGTGGCGGTGACGGCAAGGCGCTGGCCACCATCGCCGGTGTTCTGGGTGGCGGCTGGGCCGGCAACACTGTAGAGAAGAAGATGAAGAAAGACATGGTCTACCGGGTGGAAGTCCGCATGGAAGACGGTTCGATGCGCTCTATCGAGCAGAGTAGTCCCGCTACGGTTGGCGCACGCGTCAAGGTGGAGGGCAACAGCATCAGCCCGGCTAATGAGCCCGCGCCCGCCGCCTGACCAAGAGCGGTTCAGGAGTGGTTCGCCCCCTTTGAAACGGGCTTGCGTGCTATTATTTTTGCAAACCGCAAAAGGAATAGCGCATGAACATGGCAACGGCAGCGCCCGGTGCGCCCGACGGGTCTCGCCCGTCGTCACCGCCTCCGCCCCCAGGCCGCCCTGAAAAACTGCGGCTGGGCGACGTGCTGGTCCAGCAGCGCCTGATTTCCCAAGAGCAGCTGCAGCAAACCCTGGAGCTGCAGCGCACCACCGGCAAAAAGGTGGGGCGCCTGCTGATCGAAACCGGGGTCATCACCGAAGAGCTGCTGGCCAATGGCTTGGCCCGCCAACTGCGCATTCCCTTTGTCAACCTGAAGACGTTTCCGTTTCGGGCCGAAGTCACCAAGCTGTTGCCGGAAAGTGCAGCCCGGCGTTTCAAGGCGTTGGTGCTGGAAGACAAGGGTGACAGTCTGTTGGTAGCGCTGGGCGACCCCCTAGACCTGTTTGCCTACGACGAACTGACCCGCCTGCTCAAGCGCAATATCGGCATTGCCGCGGTGCCCGAGAGCCAGTTGGCGCTCGCGTTTGACCGGCTCTACCGCCGCACGGAAGAAATCAGCGGTCTGGCCCGCGCCCTGGAAAAAGACCTGGGCGACGCGGTGGACTTTGGCGAATTGACCGCTACCGTGGGCATTGAAGGCGCCCCCGTGGTGCGCCTGCTGCAGTCGCTGTTTGAAGATGCCACGCAGGTGGGGGCATCGGATGTGCACATTGAGCCACAAGAGGGTTTTCTGCAAATCCGCGTGCGCGTGGACGGCGTGTTGCAAACCCAGACCCAGGCCGATAAGCGCATTGGCGGCGCGCTGGCCCAGCGCCTGAAGCTCATGGCCGGTTTGGATATTTCCGAGAAGCGTCTGCCGCAGGACGGCCGTTTCAGCGTGCGTCTGAAGGACAACACGATTGACGTACGGCTTTCCACGCTGCCTACGACCTATGGCGAATCCGCGGTCATGCGGCTATTGAACCAGGGTGCCGGCATGCGGCGGCTGGACACCATCGGCATGCCGCCGGACATGCTCAAGCGCTTTCGCGAGGTGCTATCCCGCAGCTCCGGCATGGTGCTGGTCACTGGCCCGACGGGTTCTGGCAAGACCACCACGCTGTATGCCGCATTGGCTGAAATCAATGCGGCCGAGCTCAAGGTCATCACCGTGGAAGACCCGGTGGAGTACCGCCTGCCCGCCATCACCCAGGTGCAGGTGAACGACAAGATTGAACTGACCTTTGCCCGTGTGCTGCGCGCTTGCCTGCGCCAGGACCCCGACGTGATTCTGGTGGGCGAAATGCGCGATGCAGAGACGGCTGAGATCGGCCTCCGCGCAGCCATCACCGGGCATTTGGTGTTATCGACACTGCACACGCGCGATGCCATCAGCACCCCGTTCCGGCTGCTGGACATGGGCGTGCCGCCCTTCATGGTGGCAACCTCCTTGCAGGCCGTGATTGCCCAGCGCCTGGTCCGCATGAATTGTCCCGAGTGCTCGGCACCGCATGCGCCCACACCGCAAGAGCAGTCCTGGCTGGACACCATGCTGGCGCCTGGCACTACCCTGACGCCCAAGCGGGGCCTGGGCTGCTCGCATTGCAATGGAACTGGATATGCTGGCCGACAAGGTGTGTACGAGTTGCTGGAAATGGACGCAGTGCTGACCCATGCCGCATCCCACTCCGACCCCGCCAGCTTTATGCGCACTGCGCGTGAGCGCATGAAGGGCCACACCATGGCCCACCATGCGCTGGAGATGGTGCGCCAGGGGCGCACTTCGCTGGCAGAGGCGCTGCGCATTGGGTTTGACGCTGACGACGACCTCGATCCCGAGGCTGCCTGATGGCGGTTTACACCTGGCGCGGCCGCAACAACCGGGGAGAAGCCGTCACCGGTCAACTGGAAGCGCTGACCGAAGGTGGCGTAGCTGACCAGCTACTGTCGATTGGTGTAGCGCCGGTGCACATCGCGCTGGCCGAGGTGAAGGAAGAAAAGTCCAGCGAGGGTCTGCTGGCCCGCCTGAACCGCAAACCCATTGTGGTGGAAGATCTGTTGATCTTTTCGCGCCAGATGTACACGCTGAACAAGGCGGGTGTGCCCATCTTGCGCGCGTTTGCGGGGCTGGAGGCCTCTGCTACCAAACCCGCCATGGTGGACATGCTGAAAGACATACGCGCGAGCTTGGACCAAGGACGTGAACTGTCTGCCGCGTTGGCGCGCCACGGCGCGCTGTTTGGGGGGTTCTACATTTCCATGATCCGCGTAGGTGAGATGACCGGCCGGCTGACCGAGGTGTTTATGCGGCTGACGGAGCACATGGAGTTTGAACGCGATGTGCGCGAGCGCATCAAGCAGGCGACGCGCTACCCCACGTTTGTTGTTATCGCCTTGGCCGTGGCCATCGTAGTGCTCAACGTTTTTGTGCTGCCGGTGTTTGCCAAAGTGTTTGCTGGATTCAACACCGAATTGCCATTGATCACGCGTGGATTGTTGGGGTTTTCGAGTTGGATGATTTCCTGGTGGCCTTTGCTTATCGCCATGGTGTTTGTCAGCATTGTGGCCGTGCGCGCGTATTTACGCACGCCTGATGGGCGCTATCGTTGGGACTCGCGCAAGCTCAAGTTGCCCATCATTGGCGACATCATTTTGAAAGCCACGCTGGCGCGTTTTGCCCGCAGCTTTGCACTGTCCAGCCAAAGCGGGGTGCCGCTGGTGCAAGCACTGACCGTGGTGGCGCAAACGGTGGACAACGCCTTCATTGGCAGCCGTATTGAGCAAATGCGCGACGGCATCGAGCGCGGTGAAAGCATCTCGCGCTGCGCGGCGGCTACTGGGGTGTTCACCCCCGTGGTGTTGCAAATGATCAATGTGGGCGAGGAAACTGGCGAGCTGGATAACCTGTTGTTTGAAATCGCTGCCATGTACGAGCGCGATACCGACTACAGCATCAAGGGCCTGTCGGCCTCCATCGAGCCGATTTTGCTGGCGGTGGTTGGTGTTCTTGTGTTACTGCTAGCGCTCGGCGTGTTCTTGCCGTTGTGGAACATGGGCCAGGCTGCCATGGGCAAGGGCGGCGGCTAGGTCGTGGCTGTGGTGCGGCCTGTCGCGCAGCCTTCACCCGTTTGGAGTGGGCGGTTGGCAGAGTGGGGCGTGCTGGTTTTGCTGGTGTTGGTGATGGCCACTGTGTTTGTGTGGCAGATACGTGACGTGCGCGGCCAAGCCGAGCTGTCACAAATCAAAAGCACCCTGGGTGCCCTGCGCACGGCACTTGTGGTCGCGCATCTGGAGGCAGCAGTGGCCGGAAGTCGCGGCAAAGCAGAACCATCCGCAACGCCGAACCAACGCAATCCATTTTTGGCGTTGGCCTCACTGCCTGCCAATTACGCTGGGTTGGCCGACGCAGAGGCGCTGGCTGCACTGCCGGGCGGCAGTTGGGTATTTGATCCGGCTTGTGTGTGCGTCGGCTACCGGCCAATGGATACGGATCGGTTGGACTTACCCCGCGGAGCGCAAGCCCTGTGGTTCCAAGTCAGCAAACCACCTGGACCTTTGCAGATCAACCCGCAACTGTTTTATGTGTGGATGGGCCAGACGGTGGATTAGGGTAGATGTAACAAAACCACGAAATAAGGGTAAATCGTGATACAGATCACGTACTTAGCCCTCAAACTTGATGCACGACAATAGTTCATTGCAATAGAATTAAATTGCAATGCGTCTATAGATGACGTTGGAGCCCGTTTCAGGACGGAGCAAGAAGTTTTTTCAAACGAAAGGCGGACAACATGAAACAAGTACAACGCGGCTTTACGCTGATTGAGTTGGTGATGGTGATTGTGATCTTGGGTGTGTTGGCTGCGGTGGCGCTTCCGCGCTTTGTGAACCTGCAGGGCAATGCGATCACTGCGGCCACCCAAGGTGTTGCTGGTGGTCTGTCCTCAGCCTCTTCTGTGAACTACTCTGCACGCCTTATCCAAGGCGCAACTACGGCAACTGTTGCAGTTGCGGATTGTGCAAACGTCGCGAACGCGTTGCAAGGTGGATTGCCTGCTGGCTACGCAATTACTACACCCCAAGCTGTGGCCGTGAATGCGACTGTCAACAACTGCGTTGTTTCAAACACCACCGTGGTACCAAACGTTACCGCCGCGTTTTCTGCTACAGGCATTTTGTAGAAAGACAGCAACGCCATTTGAGGCCGAGAGCCCAAAAAAAAGCGCTTGGCAATGACTTGCCAAGCGCTTTTTTTCTTCAATCAAGAAGATACTGATTGATAGCTGCGGGTACCTGTTTATGGTAATTTCCCTTTTCTCCCGCCGGTGCAACGTTCAGACCTTTTTGAAAGGCCGAGATGGCTTGTTTTTGGAATTCTGGGCCTGCTTTGGAATAGAGATGCCCCAATCTGAAATAGCTGTCTAAAGCTAGCTCTGGCCAAATGCTTGCACGGAGTTGCAGCGCGCGCGCGGCGATGGCATGGTCGCCGGTCTGGAGGCCCAGTGCATACCCCAGTTGGGTGAGATCGTAGTCAATAACACCTTCATCGAAATAGCTATTTAGCTTGCTGATAGCTTCTACCGGGTGTCCTGTTTTCTGCAATATGCGTAGATCCAGCGCCCTCACTCTTGGCGTGTTTGGTTGTAGACGTTGCAGTTCCTGCCATGCATGTCGAGCCTGTACTTCCTGTCCCAATTCCGAATAGGACATCACGAGATTCGCCCACACATTCGCGATATGCGGTCTGGAAGCAGCGATGCTCTCCAAAGCCCACGTCGCGTTGGCCCAATCACCATTCGCTATGAGTTGCTCTGCGGCCACGGCGCTTAACTTTCTGTAGTGGGGGTTTAAGGCGATTCCTTCGTACAACATCACTTGCGCTTGAGCGCGAGCGGTCTGCGCCAACGTCGGGTCGCTTTCTGCCTGCATGGCGGCACGGTTCATGAGTCCGATACTGCTCAAAATCTGTGCTTCTGCTCGCATCGCTTGCCGGCTAACCCACAGGGCAAGCATGGTGCTGAACGCCAGCACCACCAAAGCAGCCCGCCAGGAGTGCGTTGCCCATCGATAGGTACTGCTGCGCAAGCCGTCGCTCCAACCATGCCAGCTGTCCGTGGCTGCGAGTAAGGCCAAGCACAGCATATATATTGCCCCTGTGCTGGCCATGCGCCATGGGAATCCGGCGTTGCTGACAATCAGCAGTGCCAAGAGACTGGTCAAAGCGATGGCTCGCAATGCTGCATCCGGGGTATGCGCAGCTGTGGGGAGCTTCCAGGTACGTCCCGCACTGAGCAGCAAGTAAGCAAAGAGAACAGCTAGAAAGCCGCCGCCTACCACGGCACCATATTCCGCTAAGAGCTGCAGGTATTCGTTGTGCGCGTAGTAATCCGTTTCTAAGGACGAACCGGAGTCTTGGTATAGCGGAACCTTGACTTCCCAAGCACCGGCCCCTACACCGGTCCAAGGTTGGCCCATCAGCATGCGGGCGGACGCTTTCCACATCACAGCACGTATAGAGAAAGAGCCCTCGGTGTATTCCGTGGCGCGAGCGACCGACGCTGTACGCAAAAAACTGCGCTCTAGTGCATTGAGGCCCATTTTTTCTTGGAGCACTGCGGTGTTGTGACTTGGGAGGACTCCCAGTGTGAGGATGCCAGCAATGAAAACGAACACCACTGAGGTGGTGGATCCCCTGCTCCAATGGCCCCAGGCCAGTTGCAGGCGGTAGCGCCACACGATGAAGATTAATGTCGGCGCAACCACCAGCAGCGCAATTAGAGCGGAGCGGGTGCCGGTCATCATCAGCGCAACGACATTGAACGCCAGGGACAAAGCCATCAGCTGCCGCCAGTGCACTGCGCGCAATTGCACTAGTGCCAAGACCGAAAAGGGTAGGGCACACACCGCATACTCCGCAAAGAAATTGCGGTTGACGAACGTTGAGGCTGGTGTCGCTGCTTGGGGAATCCAGCCAAGGTCTCCCCAAAACTGGGCGGCCGTCCACATGGAAGCGCCAACCGCACCCGTATGGATGCCCCAAACTAAGATGTGTACGTTTTCGCGGGTGATGGCATTGAGGCCCAGCCATAGCAACAGGCTCAAAAGCGCCCAACGCGTGGCTTCCACGGCGGCAAGGTAGGTGTGCGACCAAACCATGCTGCCAAGGGCGTAGGCGCACAGGGCCAGCGGCAGCCAAACCAGACCATGCCAATGCACTGGACCAGACTTGCGCAGCCCTCGGCTCACAAATACCATGGCTGCTATCAACACGCCCAGAGCCACAAGGGCCGACTTCAGCGTGTCCTGCAGAACTAGCTCGCTGGGAACGCCCAGAGCAGGTACCAACGCCATCATGCTGGCCAGTACCAGCACAGTTGCGTTGGAGCCATGCAAGGGGGTGGGGGTTATTCCTTGCGGAATGGATGGGGTTTGTGCAGCAATTTCGTGCGGAGTGATCGGCATAGGTTGAGTAAGCTTGGCGGGGCGGCTCAATAACGGGTTTGTTCGCAGCACGAGAAGACGCGCTTGAAGAACAAATAGTGGTTAAATATGCCTCCAGCCCTCGTCGTCGTTGCGCTAGAGGCTCCTAAAAATATAGCAAATGTAAGTGATCATCGTGTCCCGACATGCCATTTTTGCTTCAGCAAACTGTTGTCCTCGCGTTGACCGAGTGAGATGGTCGGGTGGGTTTACGCTCATTGAGCTCATCATGGTGTTGGTTCTGATGGGGGTGTTGGCAGTCTTCGCCATGCCTCGAATGATGAACGCGGATTCTTTTTTCGCACGCGGCTTTCATGACGAAACCTTGGCGTATCTGCGCTATGCACAAAAGACTGCGATATCCCAAAGGCGGACAGTCTGTGTAGCGTTTGGTGGCAATACCCTCACTTTAACGATCGCCAATGCGCCAGCCGCTGCCTGTAATACGGCGCTACCCGGCCCCGGGAATGCAGCGCAACTCACCGCCAGTGGGGCCACGGTTTACGGTAATGCACCTGCGCCTGTATCTTTCAACTTCAACGGCTTGGGCCAACCGGTTAACGCGGCTGGGACGGCATTGGCAACACAAACTTTTCAGGTGGCCACAGTGACCCGTAACATCACCGTGGAGAGTGTGACGGGATATGTGCATGAGTAAAAGAGCCGCTGGTTTTACTCTCGTAGAGCTCATTGTTTTCATCATTGTGGTAGGCATTGGGCTGGTCGGCATCTTGTCGGTTTTTAACAATACGATCCGCTCAAGCGCAGACCCGTTGGTTCGCAAGCAAAGTTTGGCTATCGCTGAATCCATGTTGGAAGAAATTTTGCAAAAGGAATTTGCCAATCCCGCGGGCGGATACGCCGGGCCAACTCGTGCCTTGTTTGATGATGTCGCGGATTACAACAACTACTCAACCGTCGGCGGGATCGTCGATGCTCAGGGGAATGCGGTTCCGGGGCTGGGCAACTACAACATAGCGCCTGCAGTGATAGTTGCCCCGCTAGCCAACTGGAACGGGGTTGGCATATCTGCTCTGCGGGTCACCGTATCGGTGTCCGGCCCTGGAGGCACTATTGTGCTCGTGGGCTACAGAACCTGACAATGCGCTATGACACAGGCTTCGCGTCACTATCAATATGGTTTCACCCTGATCGAACTAGTCATGGTGATCGTGATCTTGGGCATTGTTGGTGGCATGGTAGCCGTGTTCATGCGCGGCCCCATCGATGCCTATATTGCCGGTGGTCGCCGAGCCACCTTGACCGATGTGGCCGACACCACCATACGTCGCGTGACGCGCGATCTACGTACTGCTTTGCCCAACAGTATCCGTACCCCTACCAATCAGTGCATTGAATTCATACCAACTAAAACGGGTGGCCGCTATCGGACTGAAGATACTGGTGCGGGTAACAACCTTGACTTCACGATCGCAGACGCCACCTTCAACATGCTAGGGAACAACGGTGCCCTACCCGCTGAGCAGCGCATTGTTGCCGGTGCTGCTGGCGTAGGTGACGTGGTAGTGGTTTACAACCTAGGGATTGCCGGTGCGGACGCCTACGCCAACAACAATACCGCAAGAGTGACGGGCATCGCCAACGGTGCGGAAACTGCGATCACTATTGTTCCTACCCTGTTTCCATTGGCTTCGGGGGGGAACCGATTTCAAGTGATACCCGCTGGAGAGCCCGTGGTGGGCTATGTTTGTACGGGTGACGGCACGTTGCGTCGATACGTGCAAGCCCTGCCCTATCCGTTGCCGGCTGCTTGCCCTGCGCTTGCAGCTGTAGCCGCATCCCCTATCCTTGCCCGCAATGTGGGGGCTTGCAACTTTACTGTTGGCGCGGTCAATCTGCAGCGCAATTCGTTGGTGACGTTGAGCTTGCAACTGACGGAGGCTGGCGAAGTGGTGAGCCTCCAAAACGAAGTGCATGCGAGCAACACGCCATGACACAACCAGAGCATCTGCAACGAGGTTTTGCCGCTATTGCCGCTATTTTTCTGGTGGTGATATTGGCCGCTTTGGGAGGCTTTATGTTGACGTTTTCTAACGCGCAGCAACGTACTTCGGCGCAAGACGTGCAGGGTACCCGTGCCTACTGGGCTGCCAGGGCGGGGTTAGAGTGGGGAATCGCTAGCGCTGCGGTTGCTGTGGCCTGTCCAGCTTCTCCAACCAATTTGGCGATTGAAGGTTTCGCCGTGGCAGTGACATGCACTTCAGCAGTGTTTGTTGACAATGGCAACCGCACCATCTTTCAACTCAATGCCACGGCATCCGCTGGCGGTGTGGTGGGGGGGGCCGGCTTTGTTGAGCGCAGCGTCTCCGCTTCGTTTGAATGACAGCATGTGTGGTATGGGTCCATCAAGGAGCAAGCAATGAAGATGGCGCAGATTTTCGCGCGCGGCATGGTAGCTGCGGCTGTGTTCTGGCTATTGTTGGTCGGTGTCGGCGCACAAGCAGCCACCTACGCCTACCGCTCCGACACATTCGCCTACGACACGCCTTCGGGCGCGGCCACCAGCTTAACCTGGCATACCAGCGGCGCAGCACCCGGGTGCACCTCCTACCCCAATGGGGACGATGACTGGGCAGATGTTGCCTTTCCCTCGGGTTTTACTTTTACTTTTGGGGGCGTCAACTATTCCAGTGTACGGGTGTATTCCAACGGCATCTTGGCGTTTGGTACTGACGTATCTGGCTTCCACCGCGAATACACACCGCGGGCCTTGCCGATCAATGCTGCGGGGCCCGCGCTTGCGGGCTGCGTGAATGCTGTACCAACCAAGCTGATGATTGGGTACTGGGTGGACATCATTGCGGGCAGCGCCAGCGGCATCACCAATGCTGCGGTTAAGTCGGAGTTGCTGACGGACGGATTGGGCCAGAAACGGTTCGTGATCACTTGGGACAACGTGGCTTTGTATGGCGATGCGAGCACGCGTTACAGCTTTCAAATTGCTCTATATGCCAGCCTGAGCGGTGTGAATGGCAACTTCCGCTACCAGTACACCACGGGTTCCACCACCGGCGTGGGGGCCGCAGTGGGGGTGCAGCTCAGCACCACGGACTACACGCAGTTTGCCTTTAACCAGAACTTCATCGACACGGCAGTGGGCACTGCCATACTTTGGTACCCTGCCAATCAATTGGCGGCTAAGAGCGCTGAATACCGATTCGACGAAGGCTTGTGGCTAGGTACGGCTGGCGAGGTCAAGGATACGTCTGGCAGCTCACAGCATGCGACGAAGGTGGGGCTCAGTAGCAATATTGCCGGGGGCAAACTCTGCCGAGGGGGGAGTTTCACCGGCAATACGCTGAATCTAACCGTGGATGCAGTAGCCACTCCGATCGTCCCTGCCAATCGCGGGTCAGTGAGTTTTTGGTTCAAATCAACGACAGCCTGGAACTCAGCAGACGCGATGCTGTTCGATGCAACCACCGTAGCTGCCCGTCCTTTCTTCCTCATGAAGCGCTCCAACGGAGCCTTGCGTTTTGCGGTGACTGACAGTGGCGGCACGGTGCGTACGGCAGAGACAACCACGGGGTATACCTATGGGGCCAATACTTGGCACCACATTGCCGTGAGCTGGAGTTTCACTCCCGGCACCAACCAGACGGTGCAACAAATCATTCTCGACGGAGTTTTGGTCAACACGTCCGGCACTACGCCCTTTCGCACAACCTCCACTGGAGCCATTGCCACGCCTAGTACTCTCTATATTGGTGACAACCGCACATCTGGAATTACACCGAGCACAGGTACCCCCAACGGGGCCAACGGAACCATTGACGAGGTGTACATCTACGCCATCGATATCAATGCCACACAGGCTGCGGCCGACATGGCTTTGACCCGTCCGTTGTGTACGACACTGGATCACTTTCACATCGTCCATACCGGCGAACAGGTGAGCTGTGGCGGTGCGGTGGCCAACATTACGGTGGAGGCGCACGATGCCAGTCACGGACTCATCAGCTTGGCCGGTACCACCATGCAGATGTCCACCAGTACCGGGCACGGCAACTGGTCCGGGGTGAGCACCATCAATCCAGTAGTGAACTCGGGCAGTGGGAACGGTAGCTATACCTTTAGCGGTGAGTCTTCCATCGTGCTGGGCTTGTCCAATTCCACGGTGGAAAGCCTGAATATCAATCTCAACTCTGGCGGCATCACCGAACACTCTGGCGCTGCCAGCAGCTGCGTGGCACAGGACTACACGTTGGGCACCACCTGTGATGCGAACTTGAACTTTGTGCAGGCTGGATATTTATTTGACGTGTCCGACCATGTGTCTGAAGTGAGCCAGTCGGTTAGCGTGAAGGCAGTTAAAAAATCGGACAACAGCGCGGCTTGCGTGTCCGCGTATGCCAACACCAGCCGCAACCTGACCTTTACCTGTGCCTACACGAATCCGACGACGGGGACGCTGCCAGTTCGTGTAGGGGGCAAGGCATTGAATACGTCCAACTCCACGGCGACGGCTTGCGATGCGACTGGTCAGGCAGTCAATTTGTCCTTCAACGCCAGTGGTGTGGCTACCACCACCGTGCAGTACGCTGACGTAGGGCGCGTTACTTTGGCAGCGCAGGAGACGACCGCGGGGATCACGATGACAGGCTCCGACGTCTTTGTGGCTGCACCTGCCAGTTTTGCCTTCAGTGCCATTACGGCGGCGCCGATCAGGGCGGGCGTCAATTTCAGTGCCACGGTGTCGGCCAAAAATAGTGCGGGTGCTACCACGCCCAACTTTGGCAAGGAAACGGCTGCGGAGAGTGTGGTTCTGGCCTTCGCCAAAGTGTCCCCTACCGGCACTGGTGCAGTCAATGGAGCCTTCTCCGGTAGTGTTGGTGCGTTCAATTCCGGCAGCTCAACTTCGAACGCCCTGAATTGGACAGAGGTCGGGACCATAGACATCACCGCTGCGCTGACCAGTGGCAGCTACTTGGCGTCTGGCCTAACCGCAACAGGGACTACTGGCCCCGGTGGAAACGTGGGGCGTTTTGTGCCAGACCATTTTGATACGGTGGTGACTCAAGGCTGCGCCGCAGGTGCATATTCGTACTCCGCGCAGCCATTTGCTGTGCAGGTGATTGCGCGCAACCGTGCCGGTGCTACAACTGCCAACTACGACGGTAGCGCCAATACCAACCCAAATTTTTCCAAAGCGGTGACGTTCTCAGATGCCAATGCTTTGCCGGGAGGAGCTCTGGCACCTACGGCAGTAGCAGCAAATACGTTTGTGGCGGGCACGAGCGCTGTGGCCCCGGCCTTCACCTTTGCAGCAAGGACGACTGCTCCAGGTGTTATTCGGCTGCGTGCGCTGGATGCTGACAACGTCTCATCCGCAACCGGCAATGACGGCACGGCTGCCACGGCCTTGGAGGGCGTAACGACGATCCGCAGCGGGCGGGCGCGATTGTCGAATGCGCTGGGTTCAGATCGGCTGGACTTGCCGATGACTTTCCGAGCCGAATACTGGGCGAGTGCTGCAAACGGCTGGGTGGTCAATACCCAGGATTCTTGTACCAACGCAACACTCGCATTCACGCCCGTAGCGGGGACTCCCAATATTGTGGGCAATACCTGTGTGACTGAGCCCGGCAATAACAGTGGAGTGGGGTGTGCCGCGGCACCCACGGTGGCCAATCGCCGCTACCTTGAAACGGGGGTTGTGGGTACTGATAGCAGCGGTGTGGCCGGATTCGCGGGCAACTTCAATCTTTGGCTGCGGGCACCAGGTGCTGGCAATGTGGGATCCATCGATGTCACTGCCAACGTCCCCGCCTGGTTGCAGTTCAGCTGGACCGGTGCAGTGGCGAATCCCGTGGGCCGCGCCACGTTTGGGGTCTACAGGAGCCCGTTGATCTACCGCCGTGAGAACTACTGAACACTCTGTTGTCAATTTTGCAAACCCTAGGCAAAAGCCCAAAGAATGCTGTCATGATTGTGCAACCAGCTATTAAAATGAGAGCAAATTGATCTGCGCTGCACCGCATCCATGATTGAAACAACGCCTATTCATCTCCGACTTTCGCCCCAGGAGCGTCGCTAGCCATGCGCTGGCCTTGGCGTCGCATCATCGCGGGCGATCAACTCATCGTGTCCTGGGCCGACGGAGAGCTGGCCTTTGTGCGGGCGCGGTCCCGGTCAGATGGTGGGTTTGACGTGCGTCAGATGGGGGTGGAGCGCCAAGGAACGGACAGTCGAGAGGACTTTGTTCGTCGCCTGCAGGCGCTGGGGCTCAAGGGGGCATCTGCCCACATCATGCTGCGTCCCGCGCAATACCAATTGCTGCAAATTGACGTTCCTGCTGTCGCGCCTGAGGAGCTGCGGGCAGCCGCCCGCTACCAGATTCGCGATATGGTGAATGTGCATATCGACGACCTGACGCTGGATGTCATGCGCGTAGGCGACGGCCAACAGAAGGGGACACCGCATTTGTTTGTGGTGGCTGCAGAGACCGCCATCGTGCGGGATGTGCTGGATTTGGGCGACGCCCTGCACTGGACCGTGTCTGTGATCGACATCCAGGAAACCGTGCAGCGTAACTTGCAGAGTCTGTTGGCCCGCAACGAGGGGCGCCTGGAGCGTGCCGATGCGGCGCTGCTGGTGGCCGATGCCAACCATGCTTTGCTGACGATCAGCGCCAATGAAGAGCTGTTCTACGCCCGACGACTGGAGTTGCCGGCAGGTTTTATGGTCATGGATTGGGGCAATAAAGACGAGGCCGGTGTGTCGGTGTCGGAGACGTTCATTCCAGTCGGTGAGTATGTCCCTGAGTACAACGTCGGTGGCGTATCACATGGTAGCGACTACACCGGTGGCGGATCCTCGGCGTCCGGCGACAACGCAGGCAACGAGCTTGCGCAGCGATTCTTGGTCGAGGTACAGCGTTCTCTGGATCTGTGGGATCGCTCTTGGTCCAGCCTGCCCTTGAGCGGCTTGCGGGTTAGTGCCGGTGCGCGGTCGGCCGAGTTGGCCCAGTGGCTAGGACGCGAAATGGGGCAGACGGTGACTGCCATCGATATGGGGACCCACTTTAGCGGTCTGGATACCAAGGATGCGGCAGACCGGGCTGCGTGTTTGCCGTTATTGGGCGCGCTTTTGCGCACAGAGGGCCGCAAGCTCTAGGGCTTCCACACCATGCCCCAGCAAATCAATCTTTGTACGCCCATCCTGCTCACGCAGAAGCGCTATTTCTCTGCCGACACCATGGCCATTTCTTTGGGGGTGTTTGTGGTGTTGGGTGCGCTGCTCTGCGGTGCGTGGGTATGGAACTTACAGCGCGCCAGCCAAGGGTTCAGTCAAACCATGGATTTGCAGGCCAAGGAAATTGGAACCCTGCAGGCCGCAATACAGCGCGCGCAAACCGCTGGAGCACCCGTAGACCCTGCGTTGCTTCAGAAGCTGAAAGAGCAGCAAGTTTTGCTGTTGCAAAAGCAGCAAACCTTGCAGGCCTTGCAGCAAGGCGTCTCACAGCCTGGTAAGGCCCACTCCGACCGTCTGCAATTGGTAGCCCGCAGCATTCCCACGGTGGTGTGGGTGACCGATGTGAAGGCAGACGCCGCGCGGCTGGAGGTGGCAGGGTTCACTCTGGAGCCTTCAGCTCTCAATGAGTGGGTGGTGCGTTTGGCCAGCAGTCCCCTGATGCAGGGCTTGTCGCTGGGTGATGTCAAGGTGGAACGGGCCACGGCGACGTCGGCCGTCGCACCGGGTGCCTCCGCCGTTGTAGGGCAAGCGCTGTGGTCCTTTACCCTAGTACACCTGATCGTGCCTGCGGGAGGTCAGCCATGAAACAGTGGTGGATCAAGCAGGCCGCCCGAATCGATGCACTGAGCCTGCGCGAACGCGTCTTCCTGTTTGTGTCCTGCCTCGCTTGTTGTGTGGCGCTGGCCTACGTCTTGTGGCTGGAGCCGGCCCAGTTGGCGCACACCCAGATTACCCAACGCTATGCGGCTCAGGGCACCGAACTGGTTCGTTTGCGTGAGCAATTGAAGAACACGCCACAACCTGTCGATGCCAGCAAGGCCACGCGCGATGAGCTGGGCGTTGTGTTGGCGCAAATTGATGGCGTGAATCAGCAGATTGCTGGCCTGGTGCCGGCCCAGGGGAGTGGCTCAGCGCTGGAGCAAGTGTTGGTGCAGTTTTTACGTCGCCAAGAGGGTCTCACTTTGCTGGGAACCAGCACATTGGCACAGGAAGCACCGACAACTGCCGCCCCGTCGTCGGCCAGTGGGGTTGCGCCTGGCGCCACACCGGTCCCGGCGGGCTTGTCTCGGCGGGGGCTGGAGTTGCGGGTGTCGGGCGCCTACCCTGAGCTCACCCGGTACGTTAAGACTCTGGAGAACGCTCTGCCCACCCTGCGGTGGGGAATGCTACGCTTGCGCAGCGAAAAACAACCTCCGGAGTTGACCCTACAGGTGTACGTAGTGGGGGTGCAACCATGAGGGGCTGGATGCGTCTTGGTCTGGCAGTCGTAGGGGCATGCGTATGCATGGCCTGGCTGCCTGCGCAGGGGCAGGATGTGCGGGATCCGACCATCGCGCCGACCGAGGCGGGGCAAACTCTAGGTGTGGCTGCGACGGCCGCGTCCCCGTTGGGCATGGACGGCATGGCCGTGATTGTGCGCAATGGCAACCCCTATTTGGTCGTTGGTACCCGCTTGTATGCGCCAGGACAAATGGTGGGCAAAGCCCGACTGGAACGCATTACCGAGACGGAGATCTGGTTGCGTGAAGCCACGGGGCTTCGCAAGATCCCGCGGTTTGCGGGTATTCAGCGCACCGCGTCAGCGGTGGATTGCAAGCCCGCCACGCCCGCACGCGCAGCGACGCCATCCCGTGGCAAGACCACAAAAAAACATTTGGTAGCACGCCGGCGTACCCCAACCAAGTCAGCCGCTCCCTCAACCTCGCCGGTCGCCGCACCGTGCACCACCGCTCAACCGTGAGGTTCACCCCATGTTTTCCCAAGCTACCCGAATGACCGATCTGTTTCCCCAGGCCTCGCTGAACAGCGCCCGTCCGTTCCGTGCTGGGTCTGCAGTGGGTATGAGCCTGCTGTTGAGCGTGGGCGTGCTGTCTGGCTGCGCCAACGACCGCCCTCTGCGCACTCCCGATGTCAGTGCGGCTGTGCGTGCGGAGCTGCCGCCCGAGCTGGCCAAGCCTCCAGGGGGCGTGCCCCAAAAGGTGAGCGATGCGCTGGCGGAGCCTGCGCCGCCCGCCGTGGCGCTGCCTCCGGAGCCGCGGCTGGACTTGCTGGTGAACAACGCGCAGGCGCGCGAGGTTTTCCTCGCCATCGTCGCCGATACCCGCTACAGCATGCTGATGCACCCCGATGTGGCGGGAACGCTGTCGGTCACCCTGCGCGGTGTGACTGTTGCCGAGGCGCTGGAAGCCATTCGTGATGTGTATGGCTACGATTTCAAGATCGAGGGGCGTCGCATCACGGTGTACGCCCCAACCCTGCAGACGCGAGTGTTCACGATCAACTACCCCACCTCACAGCGCACGGGCAGCAGCGAGCTGCGTGTGTCGTCGGGTGCCGGCTTGCAGAGTAGCAACACTGGTACCAGCACGACGGGGTCTAATTCCACGGCGGGCACAACCTCTCAGCCGGAGAACAGCCGAGTGTCCACCACGTCGCGTTCCGACTTCTGGGGTGAGATGACGGGGGCCATCAAGAGCTTGGTGGGCAATGGGGAAGGGCGCAGCGTAGTGTCCAGCCCACAGGCCGGCATTCTGGCTGTGCGTGCCATGCCTGAAGAGCTGCGCCAGGTAGACAAGTTTCTCAAAGCCACCCAGGCCTCGGTGGAGCGCCAGGTGATGCTGGAGGCCAAGGTGGTGGAGGTCGAGTTGCGCGACGGCTACCAAAGTGGTGTGAACTGGGGCGCATTTGGTTCTGATGTGAATGGCCAGGCCGCGGCCGGCGTGATTGGCAGCGGGGTGACCAGTACCAATCCGTTTGTGCAGGGCACCACCACCATCAATGGGGCCGTGGCCTTTCCGGCCGTGGCCACGGGCGGTGGCCTGTTTGGCTTGGCCCTTGCCACCAGCCAGTTTGGTGCTGTTTTGGGGTTCTTGGAAACCCAAGGCGATGTACAAACCCTCTCCAGCCCGCGCGTGGCGACGTTGAACAATCAGAAGGCCGTGCTCAAGGTCGGATCGGATGAATTCTTCGTGACTGGGGTAACTGGCGGTACTGCGAGTACCGGTAGCTCTACCACCACCAGCAACAGCACCACCATGCCCACGGTCACGTTGACCCCGTTTTTCTCAGGTATCTCTTTGGATGTAACCCCGCAGATTGACGACGGCGTGAATGTCACTCTGCATGTGCATCCTTCGCTGACTTCGGTGACGGAGAAGACCAAGCAGGTGGACCTGGGCAGCGTGGGTAACTACCGTCTGCCTCTGGCCTCTAGCAGCGTGAATGAAACCGACACACTGGTGCGTATCCAGGACGGCACCATCGTCGCCATCGGCGGGCTGATGCAGCTGGAGTCCAGCCGCAACGCATCGGGCCTTCCCGGCACCACCGGCATGCCAGGCTTGGGCGCCTTGTTTGGCAACCGGGCCAGCCAAGGTCGCAAGAAAGAAGTGATCGTGCTGATCAAGCCCACCATCATTCGCACCGCTGCTGACTGGGAAGCCCAGGCCCGTCGGGCCCGCGCATCTCTGGACGACATGGATGCCGCTCGTGCCCGGGTGATTCAGATCGACGGCGGTCAGACCAAATAATGTACTTGGGGCACTTTTCACTGCGAGAGGCCCCGTTTTCGATCACGCCGGATACGGACTTCTTTTTTGCCCACGAGGGCGCGCAGGCTTCGCTCAACATGCTGTTGGTGGCCCTGCGCAGCGGAGAGGGATTTCTGAAGGTGGTGGGCGAACTGGGTTGCGGCAAGACCGTGCTGTGCCGCCAACTGCTCAAGACCTTGCAGGGCGAGTGCGTGACCGCCTACATACCTAACCCGAATATGGGGCCCGATGATTTGTTGCTCGCCTTGGTGGGCGAGCTACGACTCACCATTGCCACACCGCCGCAACGCCACCAGATCATGGCGGCACTCAACCAGTGTCTGCTGGAGCATGCGGCCCAGGGGCGGCGCGTGGTGGTATGCATTGACGAGGCCCAGGCCATCCCCATGCGCACGGTGGAAAGCCTGCGCCTGCTCTCCAACCTGGAAACCGAGAAACGCAAGTTGCTGCAGCTGGTGTTGTTGGGCCAGCCCGACCTGGACGACAAGCTGGCGCGCCCGGAAATCCGTCAGCTGCTGCAGCGCATCACCTTCAGCGAATACCTGGGCCCCATGCAGAAGCAGCGCGTGCCAGCCTACCTGGTGCACCGCCTGCGCCACGCCGCCTTGAACGCGAACACCGATACCGCGCTGTTCACGCCAGCGGCAGCGCGCGCCATTGCACACGCCAGCGGCGGCGTGCCGCGGTTGGTGAACATTCTGGCCCACAAGTGCCTGATGCTGGCCTATGGCGAGGACACCCACCGTGTCACCCGCGCCCATGTGCGCCTGGCCACACGCGACACCCCGGGCGTAGTGGCACGCCTGCCATGGTGGCGACGGGCGCTATCGCTTGTGCTGCCACCCTGGCGCCAGGGACAAGGGGAGGCTCCATGAGTGTGATCAACAAAATGCTCCGGGACCTGGACCACCGCCAATCGCCGCCCGATGCGACGGGTGCACCTGGAACGGTGGACGCTTTGCGCCTGCAGGGTGTGGCCAGCGTGCCCTTGCATACGGCAGGCGCGCGTCGAAGCGTGCACTGGGGCTGGGTGTTGTTATTGGTGTTGGTGGCCACCGGCGCCGGATGGTGGCAGTGGCAGCAGATGCAGGCTGTGGCACCCGCGCCGCCTTTGCTCCCTGCCGTGGTTGTGGCTCCGCCAGCCGTAGCGCCAGCGCCTATGGCCGTGGCGGCCCCGCTGCCCCCAGCGCAAGAGGAAGTGGTGGAAGCTCCATTGCCACAGGCCGTGGTCTTGCCGCCCTCTGGTTTGCGGATGGAAACCGAGTTGTCTAGCAATCCGAGTCCGCCTGTGGAAGTCGCCAGCACGGCCATGCCCAACAAGGTCGCCGTAGCACCACAGGCCAAGACGGTATCACCTGCGCCGCCTGCGGCGGCTGTGGCGGAGGCGCCGAAGAAATCAACCGCTGTCGCTCCACCGCCTACCCCAGCGGTGGCCACCCCGATGCCCGCGCCGTCCACCGCAGATGCCGCGGGCCTGGCCCAGCGCCAGCAGCAGGCCGCGCGTGAAACCTTGGCGCAGGCGCAAGCACTCTGGAACAGCGGTGCGCGCGATAACGCGATTGCGCTCTTGCAAGACGCAGTAGCCGCCGCCGAGCGCGCCGCGCAAACCAACGCCAGTGCTGCGAACAGCCAAACCCTGGTGTCCATGCTGCGCGAGCTGGCCCGTATGGAACTGGCCGAAGGCCGTGCGAGCGTCGTGTGGGACCTGCTGACCCGGTTGGAACCCCTGATGGCGAACCAACCCGAGCTGTGGGCGCTGCGGGCCAACGCGGCACAGCGCCTGGGGCGCCACCAAGACAGTGTGCAGGCCTACACCACGGCCCTGCAGTCCCGGCCCAACGAACAGCGCTGGTTGCTGGGGGCGGCCGTGTCCCTGGCTGCATTGGGCCAAACCACCGCGGCGGGGGAGATGGCTGACAAGGCCCGCGCGGTGGGCCCGGTGAGCAAAGAGGTGCAAACCTATTTGCGCCAGCAGGGCGTCCCTCTGGCGGATCGATAGCCAATAAAGGCTCTAGCCCTCGTGTTATTTGCGCAAGTAGCTATTAAAAGCGTAGCAAATTTTGTAAACTCATACAGCAGCCCGCAGCACCCGGCGGTACTGCATGGCCTCGGCGACATGGGCTAGCCCGGTTTGGTTGGCACCGGCCAGATCGGCAATGGTGCGGGCAATCTTCAGTGTGCGGTGGGTGCTGCGCGCCGACCAACCCAGCTGGGCCGCGGCGGCCTGTAGAAATTTGGAGGCGGCGGCATCGAGCTGGGTGTGGGTGTCAATGTCTTGGCCGGCGAGCGCTTGGTTGGACACGCCTTGGCGGTCTAGGGCCAACGTGCGTGCGGCGCTGCAGCGGGTGCTGATGCTGTCGGTGGATTCGCCACTGGGGCTGTTGAGCAGTTCCTGTGCCGGTAAGGCGGGTACTTCTACATGTAGGTCAATACGGTCCATCAGCGGGCCGCTGAGCTTGGCTTGATAGCGGTGCACCTGGTCTGGCGTGCAGCGGCAGCTGTGCGCGGGCGAACCTTGGTAGCCGCAGGGGCAGGGGTTCATGGCCGCCACCAGTTGGAAGCGGGCGGGGAACTCCGCCCTGCGCGCGGCGCGGGCAATCGTGATGCTGCCGGTCTCCAGCGGTTCGCGCAGGGCCTCCAAAGCGGTCCTTGCAAATTCGGGGAATTCATCTAAAAAAAGAACACCGTGGTGGGCCAGAGAGATCTCTCCTGGGCGCGGTGGTGACCCACTGACACTTCCAGAAATAGATGCGACCATTCTTCGGTGCATCAAGTACTTACACCCGATAACTCAAGATTCATTGCGACTAATATTTAGCATTAGTTGCGACTGCCGTATGGTTTTTAAGAAATAGACGCGACATGTTGAAACAACCCCACCAAACTCGAAAAATTCGTCCCACTCGCCGTAGCGTTTCGGGGATCCATGCATTTCGTGGCGAAACGTCGGTTCCGTACGAGTCAACTTTAGAACGAGATTTCCTAATCCGTACAGAGTTTTCGCTTTCCGTGCTGGACGTAATACCTCAACCAGTTCGGATTCCATTCGAAGGAAACGGGGGGAGGCACCACTACTACACCCCCGATTTTCTTGTTTACTACCGTCTGGGGAGCGCACATCCAGACAACTATCCCAAACCCCTGCTGGTTGAGGTGAAGCCCGAAGAGGAATGGCGTCAGCACTGGCGTGACTGGAAAACAAAATGGAAAGCTGCCCGCAACTATGCACGCCAGCAAGGATGGGAGTTCCGGATTCTTGATGAATCTCGCATTCGAGACCAAGCGCTGCAAAACATCCGAATTCTTGAGCCCTACAAGCGGATGCAGTTTCCAGTCGAAGAGAGTCAATGGATTCTCAAGAATTTGAGTGAGATGGGATGCGCAACTTTTGACTATCTGCTTACCCGCCATTTCATGGGAATTTACCGCGCAGAGGGAATCTCGCATCTCCGGTATCTGCTAGCTACGCGCGAAATTGAATGCAACATCAAAGAACCATTCCACGAATTCACCGAACTATGGGTGCCTGGCCATGAGTAAAGCAGAAGTCATTGGGGATTTCAATCCAGATATGCAGCCGATCCGCAGCAGAGTCGCCATCCACCCAGAAGCCTTCGTTAAGAGTGGCGACAAGGTGTACCGAATTGCGCAGGTTCTCGATTTCGAGTCTGTTATCGGAGTGGAAGTTGAAACTGGACGTAGTAGCGCCCTAAGGGTGGCGGAGCTGCGCCCCATCACTGAGAAGCAAAGCCTGGATACAAATATGGCTGTCGACTTGGCAGACATCGCAGATTCGGATTGGAAGATTGCTACTGAGCGCTACGCTGCCATACAACCACTTCTTGAAAGGACTCAAGTGGCTATAGGGCGAGATGCAGTAACCAGTCGGGCCGAGGAGGTGGGCGTTGATCCAGCAACTTTGTATAGATGGTTGAAACGCTACCAGTCATACGAAGTCTTGACAGCATTGATCCCAAAACAGCGAGGTTGGCAAACTGGAAATTCGCGTATTGCGAGAGAAGTTGAGTCGGTCATACAAGAAGTAATTCAGGACTTCTATCTAACAACTCAACGGAGTTCCGGGCAGAAGACCGTCGTCGAAGTTTTCCGCCGGTGTCAACTGCGTGGGATTGCGCCTCCCAGTGCCGGCACGATTAGGGCACGTCTGGCAAGAATCTCTGACAAAGATCGTCTTAGAGGACGTGGGTTCAAGGAAAAAGCTCAAAACAAGTATCTGCCTGTTCCTGGCAGTTTTCCAAATGCGACCTTCCCCTTGGCCGTAATTCAGATTGACCACACACCCGCAGACATCATCCTGGTAGACGATGTCTACCGGAAGCCGATTGGCCGCCCCTGGATCACTCTCGCAATGGATGTTCATAGCCGCATGGTGGTGGGGTATTACTTGTCGTTCGACCCTCCATCTGAAACGTCGGTGGCAATGTGTGTTGCGCAAGCTATTCTTCCTAAGGAAGAGTGGTTAATGCTTCACAAGGTTGATGCCCAGTGGCCAGTATGGGGCATTCCCAAGACGATCCATGTCGACAACGGCGCGGATTTTCGATCGAACAACTTCCGTAAATCGTGCCTCATGTATGGCATCAATATAGAGTTCAGGCCGGTGAAGCAGCCGCGATATGGTGGCCATATAGAGCGAATGCAGGGCACTCTTCTGCGTGAGATTCACGATTTACCTGGTACCACGTTCTCTTCAATAAAAGAACGTGAAGACTATGACTCCGAAAAACATGCGGCAATGACCAAGTCGGAATTTGAAGAGTGGCTAGTGAGCCTAATCTGCAAGGTCTATCACCAGCGCATGCATTCGAGTATTGGCATGACGCCCGTGCGAAAGTGGGAAATCGGAATCTTCGGAAACGGCGAAGATGCAGGCGTGGGGCTGCCGCCGCGACCAAATGATCGGCTTACGATCCTCCTGGACTTCTTGCCTTCGTTTGCGCGCACCATACAGAACTTCGGTGTCACCATCGATGGCATGACGTACTACGCGGAAGCATTGCGTCCTTGGATAAATGCTGAAGATCCAGACTCCAAAAAGAAGCGGGAGTTTGTCTTTCGGCGTGATCCACGGGACATCAGCTCCATATGGTTCTTTGATCCCGTCTTGCGGAAGTACTTCAAGATTCCTTTTGCCGATCTGGCACTCCCCTCGATGAGCATTTGGGAATATCAGCAATCGCGAGAGAAGTTAAAACGCGAGGGGCATGCTAGCGTCAACGAATACCAAGTTCTGCAGGCAATCACCGAGCTGCGCAGCAAAGTTGACGATGCAAAGGAACGGACTAAAAAGGCTCGTCGTCAGGCCCAGAGGCGGAAGGAACATGAAAAAGGGATCAACCCTGCGGCACCACGAGATCCGCGACTAACCGCGCCACCCAGTTCAAAGATACCCACAACAGAACTGTTCCCTGGCCTGATTGATGGCGACGTAAATGACTTCGGAGATATCGCATGAGCGGCTATGAGCACATTCATCCAGATTTCAGGCACCTAATGGGGCTAACCAATAACGAGAGGCTTGAGTTTCTGGATCATCCACGATGGATTGGGTACAAAGCTGCTCAGCAGATATTGGACACCCTCCAAGGGTTAATGCACAAGCCGGTACGGCCGCGTATGCCGAACCTTCTAATCGTAGGTGATCCAAATAATGGGAAGACCACCATAGTCCACCGGTTCCGCGAATTGTGCGGGCAAGGGTATGTGAACGAAAACGCAGATCCCGTTAAACCAGTGATCGTTGCGGAGGCACCACCTAGTGCCGACGAGAAGGGGCTATACATTTCCATTCTTGAACGGTTCTTCACTCCGTACCGAGCAAGTGACCCCGCATCAAAGCTCCGCTACCAAGTGATCCATCTTTGTCGTGCATGTCACGTACGCGTGCTCATCATCGATGAGTTCCATTCCTTGCTCACGGGGACGACCGTCAAACAGCGTGAAGTCATGAATGCCATCAAGTTGCTATGCAACGAATTGGCAATTCCAATCATCGGTGTTGGCACCAGAGAGGCGGTTCGTGTGCTGCATACAGATCCTCAGCACGCCAGTCGCTTTGATGTCATGAACCTGCCGGCATGGGAGCTCAATCCAGACTTCCAGCGGCTTTTGGCCGGCTTCGAAAAGGTACTCCCTTTGAGAATACCGTCCCGACTTCATGAGCCAGCATTGGCGAGTAGATTGCACACAATTTCGGAGGGAAACCTGGGGAATCTTCACCGTCTTCTTACAGATTGTGCGGTAGACGCGATCAAGACCGGTAAGGAAAAAATAGACCAGTCGATCATCGAAGGGAAAGTATGGATGCGTCCTACACGTGGCATTCGGGAACTCGCGGGGTAGAGCCTATATGGGCGAGATCAATAGCCCTGCTTCCGGACGAGCTCATGTCGTCCTGGCTGGTTCGAGCGGCGTTGGCGCAGGGCTGTGACCCGTTTGTTCTCACCGGATGTATTTGGCCCGAATGGCGTGTTTGGACTGGGGACATAGATCGCACGGTTTCGACTGATCGGTTGAAGCCGCTAAGTGAGCAGTCTGGGATAAATTCGGAAGCGTTCCGTCATGCAATGCTGCAACCTTGGGCGGATAGGATATCGGGACGGGAGCTTAGGCGAACGGGCGCCTGGCCTTGGGTACTCACACTGGGAGCGAGGAACTCCAAGCGTAGAAGTGGCCTCCAGTTTTGCCCAGAGTGCTTCGCCGAGGACACGGAACCCTACTATCGGCTTCAATGGCGCTTCGCTTGGCATACCGGCTGTGTAAAGCACGGCTGCGGCTTGCTTGACCGTTGCGGTAAGTGCAATAGTTCCATGGAACCACATCACCTCCATACGGACGACGGATGCTTGGCGGTTTGCTCCAACTGTCGATCTAGCTTGATTGCTACACAAAGCAGGAAGTGGCACAAGACTGCCAGGAGGTTTCAGAATGAAGCCGATCAAGTAGTACTTCGAGGAAGTGGAACCGCGTTCGGAGTGAAATTAGTCGGCGACGAATGGTTTAGGGTTGCGCAATATGCAGTGAGGATCGTGCGGCACGCCAGTCAGTACGGTTCCACGGCATTAGGCGATTTTTTGAAAGCATTGGATAGCGCTCCCACATTGCCGACGATCCCGGACGGAGCGGCCATTGAGGAAATGCGTGTCTGGAAACGCCAGGAATTGTTTGGTCCGGCAATGAATCTTCTTTCGGTTGATCGAACCAGATTTATAAAGACGGCTCGCCAGGTCGGTCTTACCCGGCAAGGGCTGCTTGTCGCAAGTGCGCCGAAGCTGTCGTTAATGAGTGAGATGTTGGATGAATTGGTCAGTGTCCCCAAGCCCTCAAACCGAAAACCCAAACAAAGCACAGCGAAGCCCAGGTCTCCATTTGCCGTGAAACGGATGATGCAGCGATTGGTGCTGCGACTCAAACTGCAGTCGTAGCCAAGCAATGCCGCATAAAACATCAGAGTGTGATGAATGCGGTAAAACGGTCAACAAGATTTGGCGTGTCTATCGCGGCTGTCGATATTGTGGAACTTGCTACGCTCGGGAGTTCAAAAAGCGAGACTGTCCCAAATGCGGGAATAGCGCCAAACTCCTCCGCCAGCGGACGGATGCTATTTGCGCTAAGTGCGAGAGTAATGTTCCGTGTATACGGTGCGGCCGATCCCAACTTTCCATTGGGAAGATGACTTCATATGGGCCTGTCTGCAATGCTTGTTCGACGTACTTCAGGAAGATGCAGCCGTGCGGGGTATGTGGGGACTATTCATCTCGCTTGACCCGGGTGGCGAGAATGGGGCATGACCGAAGGTTATGCCCAAAATGCGCACATGCAGATCACGAGACGTGCCAGGCGTGCGGCAGATGGCGGTTGTTGCAAGACGTTCCGAATGGGAGTCGCCTTTGCAAAAAGTGTGTGACTTATGGAGAAATTCTATGTTCGCAATGTGGTGAAAAAGCACCGGCCGGATACGGAGCAAGATGTCAAAACTGTTATTGGCGCGGATTGCTTGAGAAGCGTATAGCCATGGATGCAATGGCTTTTAGAACGGTTGCTATGGCAACGCACTTTGTGGCCTTTGGTAAATGGCTTGGGGTTGAAGCTGGGCAAAACAAGGCAGCCATAACAATACATCGGTATCTAGAATTCTTCTCTTTAATTGAACGACGATGGGAAGATGTGCCGGCTTTCGACGAACTGCTTAAGCAGTTTGGGGCCTCGTACTTAAGAAAGGTATTGCTTCCGATACGCTGGATGGAGTCCCGTGCATTGATACATCAAGATGCGCAAAAAAAGGCAGAGGACTCAGAGCTACGGCGAATTCAAGCGACATTGGAAGACGTGGCTCAAAGCCACGATGCGAAAAGACTAATGCTTGGCTATCTGGAGCACCTGCAAAGTAGGAATGTGGTGATCCGCTCCATCCGCCTTGCTTTGAGACCTGCAGCAGCGCTTCTTCTGATATGTAGCTCACAAGATCGAAAAATGCCCAATCAGGAAGACCTGTATGACCTTCTTCAAAAGACACCAGGTCAGCGGGCGGCCGTCTCTGGTTTTATTCGACATTTACGACTGCGGTATCAAGTGGAGCTGAAACTTCCAGTCATCAATACGACGCGTCAAAAGTCGGATCGGAGAAAAAAGCTCATGACACAGATACTGGAACTCATGCAGACAAAAGGACTGGAAGGTAAGCTGCATAGACAGTGGTTGTCCATTGCTCTCGCGTATTTTCATGGACTGCCGAAGAAGGTTGGACTAAGCGTGGAGGATCATGCGAATCTAGAAGTGGTGGATGGGGGTGTGAACATCAAACACAACGGTGAGTTCTATTGGGTGCCAATTTTTAATGACGATGCGCCTGACTGAGTATTCGCACCAAATCCACCACTGATTCGCATCGCAAAAGCACCGGCTAGATGTTGCTGGGGATGGTAGCTTCGTAATACCTTTCTTGAAGGGAGCCGTGAGTAGTCATTCCGTCAATGACTACTCAGTTTTTCGCCCGGTAGCGCGGCTTACCTCTATGTAGGCTTGGCCATGGTTCAGCTGATGATTGGGCTGGCACTGCATACCACTAGCTTCATTGATCCGCGTGTCATGGCCACGTAAAGATGTTGCACACTCATCTCATCCGTGTTCAACAGCACTGCCACCTCAGCTTCGAGCCCCTTGAGCAGCAAGGTACTACCGACCGCGCGCCTGGGCAGTTGGCGCCCGAGCAGCCGATTCTCCTCGCGAACTCGTTTAGCTGTTTCCGCTAGTAGAACAGTGCCGGCTGAGGCTTCTCTGAGTGCCTTGAGCAGACCATAGAGGATGGCTGGCCTATATACGCGGACATTCGGTAACTCCCGAAGTTCGGACAACAAAGCGCTGGCTGCTGTGAGAGATGGCGCGCGTACGAAAGCCAGAGCACGACTCTCCGCCTCGTTTGGAGGATTCCTCGCTGTTCCACGTTGCAGCGACTCCAGACGCCGCGTCAGTTCCGGCACGCCCACGTTAGTCATGACGCTCTGAGCAAGCGCCAACAGTTGCGCCAAAGCCCCTGCCGACCCCACGTCGAAGCTTTTTGCGAAGGCAAGGAGGTCTTGGAGGTCAACGGCCTCAACTGTGGAAGCTCCTGGCGTCTGGCTTGCGAAGTTCTGTTGAGCGGCCCGATTCCGACTGTCGGCAATGATGAGCACGCGCCCTTCAGCGGTTGCAGGTGCAGTCCTGGCCGCAGCTAGGCGCTGAGCATGGTCGTTTGGCGGCACGGTCTGTATCCAGGTCACATGCTCCGGTGGCCCGGTGCGCACGTCCACGGACTGTCCCGCCACCATTAATCGCCGGACTTCCAACAACCATTGTCCGAATGCTTCTGCACCCACGTTGCGCCATCGCCAGGGAGTAGCAAGTTCAGCAACGACAGGGAAATGTGCGCATACCTGCTTGTCCCAGTCGGCCAGCGCATTTCCCCGGAATCCAAAGATTGCTTGCATCGGGTCACCCAGCACACAGGTCGGCAGGCAAAGCGAGAGGAAGTAGACGATATGGTGCTGAGGCACTGAACAGTCCTGGTATTCATCCACAATGAGATGCGCGTATGACGCTTTCAGCACCTCATTGACGTGCCCTGCTTGCAATAGCTTCCAAGCGGCATCACGGATCGACGGGTAGTCAGTTGCAGGCGCCATCAACTGCAGAATCGCCGGATTATGGGCGCTACGGCTGGGAAAGGTTGCGATGAGTCGCATGGCCCAACCATCGATGGTGCTCAATCGGTAGGAACCGGTTGGTACACCAGCGCGATCCAGTCGACCGCGCAGAGCCGCAACCCCAGCATTGGTGTGGGTCAGTACGAGAATGGGCTTGGAGCCGCGATGGCCGGCAAGCGCGCTGGCGATCAATTGTGTCTTGCCGCAGCCGGCTGGCGCAGTGACGGCACCGCGTGTAATCGTACGAAGATCGATTTCAACGGGGCCCATGAGCGGCCCACCCAAATACTTGCCCAATCAGCTCACGGAATCCCGGATCGCACAGATGCAGATCTGGTGCAACGATGGTTCTTGCCACGTCTTCCATCCAAGTGATGGATTTGAACCAACCCGCCTTTCGAATACGCGCAGCCTGTCCAAGGACTGATCTACGTTCTGGTGAGAGGGCTTGGGTATTTTGGATTTCGTCCCAGACCTGTTGAAAAGTAAGTGTGTTGTTCGAAACCGAGCGCAAGTGTTCATGGGTCAGATCACCGTGCAGGTCGTGGGCGTAGGTGATCAGCTTCTGGCATGCAGCCGGCGTGAGACTCCCAAATAGCTCATCCTCCAGCGCTCGGCCCGCGCGGTAGGCAACGACGGTGCCACCCTTCTGGACAAATGTCTGCTCGATAGCCGGCGTGGGCTTCTTATCGTCGTCTCGTAGCACCATCACTCTATAGCCAAGTGCCTGGAAAACCGCAGCACGGGCATATGGCCGGTCCGGCTCTCCACCACCACAATCGACTAGAGCCACACCAAGCGCAGCCAAGGACACTCCGCCGTGTTCAAGCTGATACAGATCCAGTCCACGCAACAGACCGATCTCGCTGGCTCCCTCGCACACGACTACTGAGCCAGCTAAGAAAGCCTCAGGGTAAAGGCGGATCGTGCTCTGGATTTCATTGTCAGTGCCGATCGTCTGCGCTTCGTGGCCATGAGCGCCGGGGCGCAGCACAAAGAGTTGGCCACCTGACAGCTCTCTTAGCGCTACCGGAGAGTGAGTGGTAAGAAACACCTGCAGCGGAGCAGCGGCCTCCTTGGCACCGAGTGAGCCCAAAAAACGGGCGATGCGATGTGGTTCAAGTCCATACTCCAACTCGTCCGAGAGTACGATCGAAGCTTGGCTTGCCGCTTTGCGTTGCAAGCCAGCGACAAGCAGGCGCGTAGAGCCAACCCCTAGATTACGAAGCGGGATACCACTCTCGTTGTGCAGAGAAATGGTTCCACCACCGAACGACACAGACTGCGAATCTAGGAGCGCCTTGGCCTTCGCGCCAATGTTGACGCCCAACTCCTGGGCAGTAGCTGTGACGATCCCCAGCGCTTCACCCAACTGTTGTTCCGCCTGGTCTCCGAAGGCGTTGCGCGCATTCCTGGCGGCCTTTACCAGCTCGGCGGAAGCGTGTGCCCGTTCCTCCGAGATGCGGTTCAGGACTGATCCGCGCTGCCATCCAAGGTTGAAGTCCGCCAATGCACCGATACGAGTGGGCGCTAGGGCTAGACGATCCTTCCATGCGAGGGTTTTAACAATGCCTTGTTGCGAGGCGCGCTCGGAAACTAAGGTCCACGATGGTTCCAGGTCGCCCGCGATGGTAAGGTTTAGGCAGAGCACGATCTCTGCGCCGACCGACGGCTCATCTTCAATGACGCCAGTTGTGGCATGGAATCCTCGCAGGAAAGTGCCGAAGCTCTCCAGTGTCCTCATAGCATCGCCGAGTTCACCGAGCGTCAGCGTGATATTGATCGGGGTCGTTGTATCTAGGCCGAAGAAGTCCGCATCCGAGAACTGAACATTGCGCCTGGCGCCCAGGCACAGGTCGATCGCATCCAACACGGTGGACTTGCCGCTGTCACCCGGTCCGATCAGGCAGTTGATGCCCGACGAGGGGCACCAGGACATTCGTTGAATGCCGCGAAAGTTGGTGATTTCGATTTTTCTGATTCGTGCCATGGGCTGTCTCTCTGATGATGTGCGGCGGCCGACTGCTTCAAGCGGATTTAGTGCCAAAGTGCTTGGCGAAGTAGTCGATCATTTCCGCTGCCTGTGTCTCTGTACGGAACTGCTTCTGTTCATCGAAGTTGATCGACGGCACCAGGTGAATGAACTGTTCATCCGCATACAGCGCCATTACGGCCTGAGGGTCCAATAGCGGCGCGCGTAGGCCAGTCAGTCCGTTGGCAGCCTCGATGGCGGCACCGATCATGACGTCGGCGATCTGCACGGCTGGGCTGGTTTTCGAGTCGACCTGGATTACAGAGGACAGTTTGAGCGGAAAACGAATATTTGTGATCTGCGTTTGCCTAAATTCGACTTCATCCTGATGGTCGATGTAGCTCTTCAGCACCTCGTTGTATCTAAGCAGGTTTGTGGACTGGTCATGCTCGACGCGGTACTGTCCTGAGGCCATCACTTCCATTCTAGAAATCAGAGACTGGAGCACCACCATAGCGGCGTCGGTCGAGACGCCCGGCGTGGCAATCGCAGACAAGCATTCGGGAGAACCCCGCGCGATTGGCCCTAGCGCTTCGGGCATTTTTCGCCAATTGAGTTTCTTGGCCGAGTTCACCAACGCCTCCAGAGCTTGCGGGGTCTTCTCCTTGATCGCGCGCTGGAAGGAGGCGAGCAAATCCCCGAATGGAACCTTCCCCAGCAAGGTTGGGCCGACGGTGTACAGCAGCGATGCCAAGGAGTAATTCTGTCCGTCCTTGTAAAAGTCATGGCCGCGCTCGTAGTAGAACGGTTCAACGGCGTAGTCTAGGAACATCAGAATTAGCAGGTAACGCTTGTCACAGACATAAGTCACGCACTTGTGCTGGGACAAAACAGCGCGCTGCAAATCCATCAGCGGCCGACGGTAACCTGGCCTGCGTGCCAGGGCGTGGTACTTGAGTTCAGACGCCTGCAGCTTGGGAAAATGCTCTCGAATAAGCCGAGCAGCTTCGGCATCGCTGATGGCTAACGCAGTGGCCCCTTGGAAGCACTGCTGCGGGTTCAGAAGATCACCCCCCGTGTAGCCGCTCTCGTCTATGTGAAAGCATTCCATATCTCCTCCCTGCCTTGTCTAGTTTGACGGCGAATTTGGAGACATTCTGGCAGCATCACACTTACTTCGACATTTCGATGCAGATATCTATCAGGCTTGGGCGCGGGATCGTGCAGCATCTTGTTATAGAATTTCGTTGTGCGTTCGTCGACGCCCGCTGCTCACCATGGCCCACCCGGTTCGCTGGGACGACTTTAAGACCTTTATCTGAGCTTCCTATGTTTCGTGGAGCACGGCAGTGAGCACCGGGTAGATCCGCGGCAACATAAAGGAATGCACTATGGAATTCATTTCCACCACGGCTACCGCAGCCGAAAAACTCAAACGAGAAGCCAAGACGCTTCGTAAAACCACCGGTACATCGCTTGCGATCGCACTCGATACTGTTGCGAAGCAGCACGGTTACGAGCACTGGAAGCACGTAACTATCTGCTGTGAGCAGACAATCAGTCTCAAACCGCTTCCTGACTCACTGACGGACTATCTGGATCAGGCTGCCAAGCATGACCCAGCATCGGACCAGTCACAGAAGGCTTTCGCCCAGGGCTTTGTTTTCGCCATGGACGTGAAGGATGCTCAGGATCTTTCCTTGGATCCAGAGTACGTTGAGTGTGGCGATGGTTGGTATCTCGCTGCCAGAGAACTATGGAAAGGGCTCATTCACTACCGTGACGGCGAAACGGGCACTACTCTGTTCGAGGAGCAGCCGCCAGAAGAGTTGCTGAGCACTGCATTGGATGACCTATTTAACTACAGTTTTTTTCGTTACTTGGGCGCGACCATGCCCGCCTCACTTGAGGAGGCCTACAAACAGATCAAGCAATTCTCGTTCTTCCCACCCACCCATGTCTGGCTGAGCGGAAAGTTCATCGACATCAGTGAAGTCCCTGAAATTCGGGTCGATGGCCAAGTGATGCTTTCCAACATGCCTGGGATCACTGTGCTGTCATGAAACGACCAGCAAACTCACTCTGAAATAATGACCCATCCATTAATCTTTGCAATCGACCAAATTAAATCAGGGCTCTACCGTGTGGGCGTGCTCAGTGGTGGAGTGGAGGTTACAGAACCCTCTCATTACTCTTCCATCGAGGAGGCCATCAGAGAAGAGGCTGCTTCAGTTCCAGAGGGGTTCGCACACTTTGCTGAAGTAGTCTATGGTGGTGCATCCAGCGGCACCATGTCACTTCCAAAAATTACCGAGAACGCATCGAAAATTGCCGAGCAGCTTGTCGCCATAGTGGCCGAAATGCATGTTCGCTGATGATGCTCGTATGGCAAACGCAAAGCATGTGATCGCAAAAACAAAAGTGCGCCCGATGGAGTCGAGTACGCAATGAGGCTTCCTGTGCTCTGGAAACAAGGGGCGGTGGCTCTGCTCCTGTTGCTGGTGCTTGCTACGCACGCGGAGACGATCACGGGTCGTGTGGTCGCCGTTGTAGACGGGGACACCATTACCGTCCTGACTGCCGCTAAGAACCAGATCAAGATACGCCTCGCGGGCATAGACGCTCCAGAGAAGGCGCAAGCCTTTGGGCAACGCTCCAAGGAATCACTCAGTGACTTAGTATTCAATCAAGTGGTGATGGTGGACATCACCAAGCGAGATCGCTATGGGCGTTCCGTGGGGACGGTGCTGGTGGATGGTTTCGATGCCAACCTGGAGCAGATTAAGCGGGGCATGGCATGGCACTACAAGGCTTACGAACGGGAGCAATCAGCGAGAGATAGGCAGAGCTATTCGGAAGCCGAAGTGTCCGCCAGAGGGGGACTTGTGGGGCTGTGGAAGGGCATCCAGCCAATGTCCCCTTGGGAATTCAGGCGTAGCATCCGTGTGGAGACTGTCAACCTAAAAAACTAGGCGGAACCTTCGTTAACGCCTTTTCAGTGCATACAACGCGTCCAATGCTGCAGTGCCGCGTTTAGTTGGTTGCGCAGACCAATTTTTCAAATCATTGTCATCAAGCCTTGTGAGATGCCCCAAGTTCACATCGTATTGAACGGAAAGACTTTCCGTCGCAGAATCCAAGGCAAAAGACTTCACGACAGTTTGATGTCTATCGGGTACACGGCACCGTATCATGCTTGTCATAGCAATCTCAGAATAAATCCAAGGTGATGGCGTTGTATTACTGGATCCTTGAATGGACTCTTTCGCTTGAATGGAGCGTGGAGTGTTCAAAAACATGACGCACTCGCAGTGATCAATCATCGTGGTCAATGCGGTTGACAGCATCATGTGAACATGGGCCGCAGAGCGATTCAATCGCTCGTAGACGTATTGTCCCTCCGGATTTTTCGAGTGTGCATCGTCAATAAGCTTCATCAAGTCCCCAGCAAAACCCCAGACGCTTGAGTCGACAAAAACCGTTAATCCCAGTTCTGTTTTCAGCCACCCGGCAAGGGCGAGAACCTGTGATTTATCTCGATGCGAATGAGAAAGAAAAACCTGAGCATCAATTTTTGGAAACCACTGAGCCACTACTTTTGATGCGACTAAATCTCCTCGTGAGTTCTCAAATTCGGCAAGAGTGACTTTGACGGCTTTCTTGTTTTCCTCATAGAGATTTTTACCAGTCTGCAAGTGCTTCGTAAAGAAGTCATTTTTTATTTCTAAATTGAAACCGTGATACATCGTTACTCCCTTGTCTCACTATCTATCGAATAAAAAAGGATATTGCGGTCATCACAGAGGCCAAGCCGACGTAGTAGACGAACAGAGTCCGTGACCTCATTGAAGACAACCAAGAATTCCGGCTGTCCTTCTTGAAGGGTTCTGTGTTCATCGAGAAGTCGATCTCCTCCTCCTTGAGCATGCGAACCTGCTCATATAAAGATCGGAATCGCCGCTCCATGCTCAAAAAGTATCCGTCTAGTGCCCAGAAGATGATCAGTGGGAAATAGGCGATAAGCATGTAAAGCTGATTGGTGTCCTTTGCGGCTAGCGCAAATAGCCCGGCGATTAGCGTGACGCTCCACCCCTTGAGTAGGAACAAATTTCCGGACATCCGGGAAATAGAGGCCTGTATGAATTCCAGGTGTTTGTGCTTGTTGGGTGTGTCTGACATTTGATTTAAGGACTCTGGGCGTTTCACGTACGTCGGGCGATCGCATCCTCGACCCACGAAGCCAAATTATTCTTGATGTAACCATAGGCATCGTTTGACGGTGGATCGTAGACCGGAGGTACGACAATGCGATTGTTTCTGTCTTGAAAATTGAACTGACTGAATGGATTGGCACCCTTCGCGCAAATGCCTTTGTTTGGACAGCGGAGGTTATGGATGTGGATACCAAGCAATCCCCGTCCATCCGCCCAAGCCTTTCGAATTTCGTGTTTCACCCATGGCCGCGCATGGGTATCGGTGCCGATAAGCACGACCACACAGCGCTTATATTTCATGTTGGTATCTATCCATCGCTCAATGGCTCCGGCGCCACTTCGTTGGACCGTCTCCCAATCGTTTTTTGAGACCGGCTCGTCACCTTCGATCATGCCCATTTGGCGTATCTGCTGCACTCGCATAACGTCATTGTCAAAATGAAAGCTGTAGAACACTGGAATACGAGCCATGGTTTTCCTCCTTATGAAATGTGGACTTCTCGCCTTTGGCTGGGGCGGATATTCAGTTCTTGATAAAACAATGTGACGAAATCTAAGGGGGCGATCTCTGGCGGTGCTGCATACCGTAGTCGCTGCGCAAGCACAACGGCGGCCCCGCCCGTCTGGGCAATAGGGATGCATAGCGCGGCGGGGCATTGGTGACTGAACAATTCGTACTCGTCCGAAATGCCTTCCATGCCACCGATGAATACAGCCGCATCAAATTCTGCCGACCGCAGCATTGCGTGGCGCATCGCCAACAAGCTCTTGTCTTTGTCGCCATCGATGGCGTCAACATAGGTGACGTTCGAAAAATTCTTGTTCTCCTGGGGGAAGTCGTCCTCGTACAGTCGGGTCTGAAAGAGATCAACTGCCGTGGCATATTCGACGCCGACAGACTGCGCTGCCGACCACAAGAGTGGTGTGATCGCGGGGTGGCCACCCCACACCAGCTTCTTGCGCCCCAGCACAACCTGCGCTAGCGCATTGATTGCGGCCTGGATGGCCTGGGGGCGTGAGTCCAAGCTAAACGGTGCACGGATAGGCACGCTAGCCGAGAGAAAAATTGCACCCATCTCTACAGCCCGATGTCCGCTAGTAGCCAAGCGGCCTCGCGGCTCTTCAACCATTTGACCGTACCCACCTGAGATGCAAGCCAGTCTAGGTGGCGAGTCCAGTCTTCGCTGATGCCTAGATGGTCATAGACCAGCGCTGATGCACGCGTGTCATTCAGGTCGATGCATTGATGAACGTCTACCGCGGTCGGAACGCCAACAACGGGATAGGCCACGAGCGGATTGCCGGACGGCAATTTCAAAATCACGGATCGCTTTTGGCCTACGCCCTCAATGCTTCCACCAAGGTCCTCAATGGCGCTACGCAACGTGCCAACCATATTGGTGTGCCGCAGCGCGACGCTAATGCTACGAACGCGCTCCAGTTCCAGTGCAATGTTGTCGATCACCGCAGTTGTCAAGCGGGGACCATTGAAGTCCTCGGTGGTGAGTTGTTTTGATGTGGCCAAACGGGAATGCCGGGAAGGCAAATGATTTGGCCAAACCAACTGCAACATGGAGATGTCTTTGGCGACAGCTCGCCCCCATTCGGCTGTCGTCCACCGGCTAGAAAAGTATTGCGGCGTGTCGAGCATGACAAGCAGGTCCGAGTCGCACAGTCGGTGCCACAGCGTAGCTTGAAAATCCGCCGCAACTGACACGGAGTGCGTGTCCAGGAATACGTCGAAATGGCGAGCAGAGAGAGCTTCGAAGAGTTGCAGTGCGACATCAGCGGATTCGTCACGGCGATAACTGACAAAAATGCGGCGTTGCGCCGGCAGCAGCGCCAGACATTGGAGTGCGGCACTAACCACCCGCCTCAGGGCAGCGTCGTTTGGATCCACAAAAAGCGCATTGATGCTGCGCAACGATTCCGGCAATTCGGCGCTCACTCGGGCGGCTGCGGTAACGACGGGCACAACCGGTACGCCAAGCCGCGTTAGCTGAGCAGCTTCCGGATAAGTGGCACCTTCAGCGCCGAAGAAGACAGCCACCGTTGCCGTCACTTCACTAAAGTGGGCCGAGATACCTCGGTCGATTGTGTAGTCGCGGTGCCGCTGGAGGCCAAACAGGCTTAGACATTCATCGAAGGTAGATGAGAACGCCGCCGCCTGGTGGTCGGTTGGAGAGCCGAGCAGGAGACATTGATAAAGAGCCACGCCGACCTTACAGGATTGAAGCGCTATGCGTGAATGTCCTCTGCTCGCTGCTAGATAGCGTTCGCACTTTTTTCTTCACCGCAAGCCTGCGACTGTACTGCGGCTGCAGCCGTGTGAAGTGCTGCAGTTGATTTAGGTCTAACGCCATGATGTTTTCCTCTCCTGCGAACAACGGTAACAAAATGCTTCCTGAGCGTCAAGACTTGTCAGCAAAACACCGTTGCCGGTTCGCAGTTGATCGTCATCAGGCATTCGCATAGCAAATCATTGCCGAACTAATGCCCTCTGCTACTTACTGCATTGAGTCGTCATTCCGCAGAATGTCCGGGACGTGTAAGCCGATAAACGCCAACAGGGATAGTGTTTTCAAGTAGTTGTGCCTGGTGCCGTAACGAATGTCACGGCCGTGCATGATTTCATGCCTGTTTGGGGCGTGCGGAAACTCATGCATGTTTTCCTCGGAAGCATTGAAGCCGCCGTTCTGCATCAGCGCAGCCAGAAATTTTTGATCGAACTCTTCAAGCGCCATCTCGTCAAGGCGGCCCGCTACCTGTGGACGTTTCTTCACACTCTTAAAGAGTTTGCCGCCCACGATATCAACAGCAATTCCATCTGCTTGCGCCAGTAACACTGGAATGGAGACAAAGTGCAGTCCCTGTGATTCCGCCAGGAAGGCCTGGCGCAAAGGCTCCGCGCGGTCTGGGTAGGCTGTAAGCAACCGCTCTTGCAATTCGGTCGCAGATTGCTCGTAGTGAGTGATAAAAAACGCATCGACCTCAGCGACCTTGTCTTCTCGCACCCAGTCCAAAATGTCCCAGAAGTCGGAACTGTAGAACTGTAAGTCGTAGAACCAACCGAGTTTGGCGAGCGCTATGCTGCCTTCCCGAACCACCTCAGGGAAGGCGTTCATGCGCTCGATGACCTGGCTCACCTTGGGCAGAAATGTCGGCAGTGCCTGCATCGCAGCACCGACTATTTGGCTGATAGCCTGCATGGACGCCACTAAGGGTTGCAATGCCCTCACAGAATCGCCGACCCCAAAGTGAACCGGCAAACTTCCAAACTGAATCGGCTTGTCTGCATCCGCGTTCATATGCACCTTTCCGGTTTCTATCGCAAAAACACGATCTCAGCAGCGAGGCTGTCTGGCCTCAAAGACATTGATCCGCAGAATAGCTGACTAGGGTTGCGTCGGCGCGCTTGCATAACTGCCAACGCTCGAATGCTCGATGTTGACGCCGGCTGACTTTTTATTAATAATCTTTCTGTTGCCCTTTGAGGCCATTGTGTATTCGCCCCTTGAGGGACACGCGACGCCCAGCTCTGCTGGGCGTTCGCCTTTCTGGGTGGCAATCATTGCTTTGCCCCAGATCACTCCAAACGGGACGGTCGTCCACTTCTATCAGATTCAGCAGCGGCGCACTTTCCGTGCATCGATATGAAATTCCTATTTAGGCTGGTTTGGTGGTCGAGTTGATAGTCGATCTACAACGTAACATGCAATTTCTTGTGGTTTATTTCGGCGTGCATCCAGATATCCATCGATCGAGAAAACGCCGTCTACTTTGTTGTCATCGAAGCGTACGAACATGAGTTTTGTGTCTGCGCCCTCTTTAATCAACTCTCGAATTGCACGCCACTCAAGTCCGCACCATTGCTTCTGTTGGTACTCGGAACACAGAAAAACAACGATAAGGTCCGTCCTGTTTCTGTATATATCCTGCAATAGCAGGTCTAAGTTAGGTCGAGCGAGTTGTGATTGATATGTATGGTCATAAAAAACCGCATCCTCGCCAAGTTTGCTTTGCAGGGCGTTGACGACTTTCACCACGTATGACCGGTGTTCTCCGGGGAATGAGACGGCCACTCTAAAATGTTGCTCGTCAATGGAGCTAGTAGATCGGTCGATTTTTCCGATCTGTTGCTCTTCTTCAAGCCGCTCCAGCGCCAGGAGCGAGAGGGAAAAGGGATCGGGCTCAATTTGCCGGTATCTTGCAGCGCCAGGACTGATGCGTGACACGTGGTACAGAAGATAGTTCAGCCAGATAGCAAGCGGATTGTCATTGATGACAGACATGGGCTTACATTCGGGGTTACGGCGCAGTTCTTCGCTGGCGATCTCATTCGTCACGCGTGTTTTGATCTGCTTGGCCGTTTCTGCTTCAAAAAGGGTACCGGCACGGACAGCCATTCGCAAAAATAACTGCAGTGGCTCCCCTTCAAGTATGCCGAATTGGGATAACTCAGCACCTCGGATACCAAACTTCAGATTACTTGTCTGTAAATTGTTGTCCAGTGTCTGAACACGATCCTCTCCCGCGAGCGGTCCGTAGTACTGCCAAAGTACGATCCCATGATTGGGGTCCATGAACCGCCTGGCATCATCGACCGCCTGTTGACTGATTGCGAAAGTACTGAATTTCAGTTCATGAAACCTTCCTGCCTCAGCTTCGAAAGCTTCGATTAGTCGGCGTAGCTCTTTGCGCTGGCTTGAAGAAAAAATCATTGGATGATTCCCAATCTGCTGGAGCTTGGCAATGGCGTTATGAGTCGCGTGCTAGGCACAAAATCTACCTCTGTCAACACAGATTCAAATGTCGAAAATTTTTGAAAGATTTGTTTGTGTCCAAGACATGACGCGGCCAGCACCTTCAACAGGTCGACAAGTGAGAGCTTTGCGGCCAATGAGCTGAACAATGGGTTTGTTCTCCTCTCTTGCGATTGCAACTTCGGCCAAAACTCCAGGTGCTCGGTGGGTGTCCTTTCCAACTAGAACAACGACCAGATCACATTTGCGTATTGAGCGACGAGCCGTTTCCTTCCAGCGGGGCTCAGGCGCGGCCTCCTTGAGCGAACCATCGGCAACCGAAAATGGGACTGTCTTGCGTTGCGTTTGACCGATCAATAGGTGCTTCAATCCTTGATCATTGTCGAAGTCGAAGCTGACGAACACCCTTGCTTTGCTCGTCTTTGTAGGCTGTGCAAGCCAGGAGAGAATCTTGGCGCCAGCTGCGCCAGCAATAGCGCCCCCTAGGCCCGGGGCAAAAAGGTGTCCAGCGAGAGCCCCTAGGCCGAGTAGCGTTGAATCCCTTAGCAGCCCCTGATCTGCATGTTGTTTGCAGTAACTCGTATTGGCAAGGGATGCCCGTAAGCACTGCTGGCCATTCCGATTCTTGCCCTTGCAACGTGCCATTACTAAATAGATGCCGTGCCGACGATGAAGGGGGGCTCAGTACTTTCCACGAATCTCAATGGCCTCCTGGATCCATGCGGCCAAGTTCTCTTTGATATGGTCGTAGACATACGTGCTGGATGAGTAGGGAGCGTCATACGTCTTGATGATCGACGATAGCTTTTTGCCGTCAATGGTGAAGTCATCAAAAGGATTGGCCCCTTTATCGCTTTGTTCCGTGCCGGCATTTTTAAGATTGTGAATGTGGACGCCTAAGACGCCCTTCTTATCCTGCCAGGCTTTTTTGATCTCGTAGTTAATCCACTTGCGGCCGGCCGTCTCTTTGCCGATCAAAACGACCGCCACTGAGCGGCCATACAGTTGATCATCAATCCATTTTTGAATTGCTGAGTCGCCACCCTTGGTGAGGGTTTCCCAGTCATTGTCTTTGATGGGCTGATTGCCTTCGACGACACCCATGTTGCGAACTTGAGATGCTCTCCAAGCGTCCGCCGCGTAATGAAAGCTGTAAAAAGCTTTAGTGGCCATTTCTTCTCCCTGTGACAAATCTTATTCTGCGAGCCAGCCCGGGACTATGCAGGGTGCAGGCATTTAACGCATATTCGCTTCGAGAAGGTTTTAACCTATTTCAGTCTTGCTATCTAGTTCTCTGACGTATTTTTCTTCTTTCCTGAATTTTTGTCCGCAATGGCTATGCCCATTTTTTCCAGCGCATTCAGTACAGCGGGCTCTCCCAAGGTGTGATCGCCTTTTGATTTCGAATGCTTGAATGTGTCTGCTTTTCCTGGTGAGTCAGGGACTAGTTTGCTGACGATGCCCCGAACGTATCGAACTTGGTACAGGAATACATTGAGCCATTCTTGGAATGCCGCGTCGGTGCCAATTAGCGTGACGAAGCCGCGATACGCTTCTTCGGCCTCCTTGAATGTGCCATCATCGCCTTCGGTTTTTCGAACTCGACGCTCGATTTCAATGAGGTAGATGGGCCGGCTGTTCGCAATAAGCCGAAGTACCATGATGCCGCGCATTCGATTGGCACTGAAGTTGAGAAAGCACCATCTCTTTGTGTCGCTTGGAATCTCAATATCAGGGTCTTCTTCAATTGGCTCAAGAGCGATCAACTTAGGATTTCCAGCGGGTTTGTATTGGTCAGAAAAAGTAAACCAATCGACCGACGTGATCACGTCGGGATATTTCGCCTTCAAAGCATGAGCCGCATTCCAAATATCTAGCAACGCTCCTTGAGATTCAATCTGCACCGGAGCATGTAGTGAGGCGTAGCCGACGCCTTTGCCATCACCTTGTCGTTCTCCAGACGAGTATTCCGTTCCGTCTTTTCCTAGAGGCCGGTCTTTGGAGGCGGAGCTAACAGGTTTCCCATATTTGTCCACAACGGTCCGGGGTATTCCGAGGGTCAGAAACGTAGCATCAAGAACCTCGACACTGCTGGATCTGTGGTCAGGAGCATTCTTATCCGTCAGGTCAATGACGGCGGGAGGCCGGACTAGACGCGTGGTCTGTGAACCAGCCCATGCTTTACCTACCCCTTCTGGAGGTGGATCTCCTTCTAAGACTTTCTCGGTGTTCTCTCGATCACGCTCAATCAAAGTCCCCTGTGGATCGCTGCATCCGTTGATCTGGAGTGCTAGGAAGGAACGACCATTGTTGAATGTGACTCCACAACATCGGAGTTCAGCAGGCCCCTGAAACCACGGGCCCGCTTGAATAAATAGAGGATTTTTGCTTTCCGGGGAGTATTGGCTTTCAATTTGAGAGTAGATCGATTTGGCTGCGCTAGTTGTGTATGGATCGTATTTGGCGTGCGCTAAAAACGTGGTGTCGCCATTGCGCAGTCGCATTCTTAGCTTGACCTTCCACTTCCCCGCCTCTTCGGGTTCGTCTATTGGGGCATAGAGCCGTCGCTGTGCCTCATCCCAGTCGTATGTCGCAAGAATGCGATTTACTTCGTTGGATCTGCCGTAGCACCTTGAAAAAAACTCAATGCAAGGGACGAATAATTTGCCGCCATTCGGCAGTTTGAATTCGATGTACCAATTCCTATCTCTCTGATACTTAAGGCGATGGATATCTGAGGGATAGATGTCGGGCTCGCGGGCATCCCACGCGCTCCCGAAAGAGACAAACCGCCAATGGCCAGCTGAAAAGTTGACATCGAAGTCACGTACTTCATAGCTGAGTGCTGAGTTGCTGCTTCCGGCTTCCCAAATCGAGCCGACGCGTACTTGACCAACTGCCGTTAGTGGGATTGTTCGAAAGACGACTTCATCAGAGAGGAGTTTGTCAGCAACGAGCTCTCGAAAACCGACAAGCACACGTGGTTGTGAATTTTCTTGGGTGTTTTTATAGATACCACTGTATGACCAGGCTACCAACGGACCTTTGTCCTCTCGGAGGTTGTCGAGACGGGCAACTATTGGCAGTTTCAGAATGTCTTGCGTGAATTGAATAGGCATCGCTTAGAACACAGTGGTTATCCCGATAAGGCCGGCGCACCCAGACTTGAGTGCCGACGCGACAATGGGTATGTCGCATCTTATTCAGTAATTTCGCACTAATTTCTGAAATTCACACCCACCTCCCACTAACGCCACTGCACTGGCCGAATGGTGGGGGCTGCAAGTAGGGCGTTGCCCCCAGCGCCGCAGATCAAAGCGACCGCAGAGACTCCCGATGGCCGCACTTTGCAGCGCTTCGTCAGTGTTCATATCGGGCAGCAGGCCGGCAAACCGCTGCGCCAGCATGGACTTGCCCGACCCCGGCGGTCCTACCAACAAAAGCGAGTGTCCGCCCGCCGCCGCAATTTCCAGTGCACGTTTGGCGCCCGCTTGGCCCTTGACGTCGGCCATATCGGCTCCGCGCAGACGCAAACCCGGTGGGGTGCCGAGTACGCGTACCCAGCCGTCCGGGTCTTCGGGGGTGGGTGCGATCTCGGCTGTGCCGGGCGCAGCGGGTGGGGCAAAGTGGCGCACCACGTCCAGCAAATGCCGGGCCCGCACCACATGGGAGTCTGGCACCAGCGCCGCTTCTTCGGCACTGTCAGGCGGAAGCACCAAACGGGTGCTGACCTGGGCTGTGCGCAGGGCCAGCGCCATGGCCAATGCGCCGCGCACCGGCCGCAAAGCTCCGGACAAAGACAGCTCCCCGGCAAACTCATATTGGGTCAATGCGGTCCCATCGATCTGCCCACTGGCCGCCAAAATACCCAGTGCAATGGGCAAATCCAGCCGCCCAGAGTCTTTCGGCAGGTCGGCGGGGGCTAAATTCACGGTGATGCGCTTGTTATGGGGGAATTCCAGCCCGCTGTTTTGGATGGCGCAGCGCACTCGTTCGCGGGCCTCTTTGACCTCCACATCGGCCAGGCCGACCAAGTTGAAGCTGGGCAGGCCATTGGCCAAATGCACTTCGACGGTGACCTTGGCTGCTTCCAGCCCCAGCAGAGCGCGACTCTGCACCAAAGACAAGCTCATAGCTCTATGCTCCCAAAACGGTGCGCTGCAAGGCAGTGCATGCACACGAATTGCACCAGTTAAGTGCATGCTGTATTTATGTACAGTAATGTTACTCCAGTCCGTGTTGCTTGGGGCGTAGCCTTGCGAAATACAGGGCTTTTTAACTTGGCATGCCTTCTGCTTTAGGGGTGTTATCTCCAGACCCGTGGAGAAGCAGACCAGCCAGACCCGGTGTCTGTATTCAACTGTTATCAAGCTGAGGTGAACACATGAAACTCGTAACGGCCATCATTAAACCGTTCAAGCTCGATGAGGTGCGAGAAGCCTTGTCTGGCATTGGTGTGCAAGGTATTACCGTCACCGAAGTCAAGGGCTTCGGACGTCAAAAAGGCCACACAGAGCTGTACCGCGGTGCGGAATACGTGGTCGATTTTCTGCCCAAGGTGAAGATTGAAGCGGCGATTGACGACGCTTTGGTGGACCGCGTGATCGAAGCCATCGAAGGTGCTGCACGTACCGGCAAGATCGGCGACGGCAAGATTTTTGTCTACAACCTGGAACAGGTCGTGCGCATTCGTACCGGCGAAACCGGTAAAGAAGCGCTGTAACCCGAAAGAGAGCCAATAACATGAAAAAACTGCTTGCTTCCCTGGCCCTGGGCCTGAGCCTGCTGACAGCCGGGTCGTTCGCCCTGGCCGAAGACGCCAAACCCGCCGACGCACCCGTTGCTGCTGCACCCGCTGCAGAAGCCAAACCTGCTGACGCTGCTGCGGCCCCCGCAGCCGCCGCCGCTGCTCCTGCCGCAGCAGAGGCCGCGCCTGCTCCCGTGCCCAACAAGGGCGACACCTCCTGGATGATGGTCTCCACTCTGTTGGTGATCTTGATGACGGTTCCTGGCCTGGCCCTGTTCTATGGCGGCCTGGTACGCAGCAAGAACATGCTGTCCGTGCTGATGCAGGTCATGGTCACGTTCTCGCTGATCGTGGTGCTGTGGTTCATCTACGGTTACAGCCTGGCCTTCACGGAAGGCAACGCCTACTTCGGTGGCCTGGATCGCCTGTTCATGAAGGGCATCTGGGACAACGCCGCTGGCACCTTCGCCAACGCTGCCACCTTCAGCAAGGGTGTGGTCATTCCTGAGATCGTGTTTGCCGCCTTCCAGGCCACGTTCGCCGGTATCACCTGCTGCCTGATCGTCGGCGCCTTCGCAGAACGCATCAAGTTCTCCGCTGTGCTGCTGTTCATGGTGTTGTGGTTCACCTTTTCCTACGCTCCCATTGCCCACATGGTGTGGTTCTGGGCCGGCCCTGACGCTTACACCAGCAAAGACGTGGTGGACAAGGTCAACGCCACTGCCGGTTACATCTGGCAATCCGGCGCACTGGACTTCGCTGGCGGTACCGTGGTGCACATCAACGCTGCTGTGGCTGGCTTGGTCGGCGCGTTCATGGTTGGCAAGCGCATTGGTTACGGCAAGGAAGCCATGGCACCTCACAGCCTGACATTGACCATGGTCGGTGCGTCTCTGCTGTGGGTGGGCTGGTTCGGTTTCAACGCCGGTTCTGCTCTGGAAGCCAACGGCTTCGCTGCCCTGGCCTTCATCAACACCTTCGTTGCTACGGCTGCTGCCGTGTTGTCCTGGTCCCTGGGTGAAGCCCTGCACAAAGGCAAGGCCTCCATGCTCGGTGCCGCCTCCGGTGCTGTGGCGGGTCTGGTTGCGATCACACCTGCTGCCGGCAACGTCGGTATCGGTGGTGCTTTGATCATCGGTCTGCTGGCTGGCTTCGTCTGCCTGTGGGGTGTGACGGGTCTGAAGAAACTGCTGGGCGCTGACGACACACTGGACGTGTTCGGCGTGCACGGCGTGGGCGGTATTCTGGGTGCGCTGCTGACCGGCGTGTTCAACTCGCCTTCCCTGGGTGGCCCCGGTTTCGTGGCTGACTGGGTGACAGCCACTGGCATCACCGCTGCTGACTACTCCATCGCTTCGCAAGTGTGGATCCAGACCAAGGCTGTGCTGATCACCATCGTGTGGTCCGGTGTGGTGTCTGTGATCGCCTTCAAGCTGGTGGACCTGACCATCGGTCTGCGTGTCAGCGAAGAAGACGAGCGCGAAGGCCTGGACATCACGTCCCACGGCGAAACCGCTTACAGCCGCTAATCCTCAGGATTCGGTTACGAGCCAGTTTCAATTCTTCTTGAGATTTCGGCCCAGCAGGATTTCGGTCCTGCTGGGCCGTTTTTTTGGGACCTGCGGGTGCACAATGCCGCCATGAATTCCACACTCACTTTGCGCAACGGCGATTTGCTGTGCGAGATCAAACCTGAACTGGGCGGCAGCATTGCCGGGCTGTGGCTGGGTGCCGACCCCGTGCTGAGTTCGGTGCCCGGCGACCAGATGCAGTCGGTGCGCCAGTCGGCCAGCTACCCGCTGGTTCCGTTTTCCAACCGCATTGGCCATGGCCAGCTGCAATGGGCCGGCACCAGCCACCCCCTGATCAAAAATTTCGACCCTGAGCCCCACACCATCCACGGTGTGGGCTGGCAGCGGCCCTGGGCGGTGCTGGAATCCACGGAGCAGTTCGCCTTGCTGTCGTTTGAACACAAGGCCGACGCGTCCTGGCCGTTTGACTTCGACTGTTCCCAGGCCTTCAAGCTCGAGGCGGGGGCGCTGGAGATGACGCTGTCCATCACCAACCAGTCACTCGTGGCGGCGCCCGTGGGCTTGGGCTGGCATCCCTACTTTCCCAAGCGCCCGGGCACCGAGGTGCAGTTCTCCGCCACGGGCCGATGGGAAATGGGCTCCGACAAACTGCCCACCCACCGCGTAGCCCACCCTGGCCTGCACCAGACGCTGGAGTCGCTCACGGTGGACCATTGTTTTGACGGCTGGGGCGGCGTGTTGACCCTGCACGACAGTGTGATGCGCGTGCGCGTCTCGTCGGCGCTGAGCCATCTGGTGGTCTACACCAACCCGCAGCGCGACAACATTGCCGTGGAGCCGGTCAGCCATGTGAACAACGCGCTCAACCTGATGGCCCAGACGGGTGCCGCTGGAGGGGATCTGGGCGTGGTGGTGCTGCAGCCGGGCCAGACCTATTCCTGCGAAATGCGCATCGACGTGGAGCGTGCCCTGTGAGCTGGCAGCCCCTGAGTCAAGATACTTTCGAACTCGGCGAATCGCCGTTCTGGCACCCCACGGAGCAGCAGCTGTATTGGGTGGACATTCCCGGCAAAAAGCTGCTGCGCGCCAATGTCTACATGGGCAGCGTGCAGGCCTGGGACATGCCCACTGAGCCCGGCTGTATTGCGCCTGCCGCGTCTGGTGGGCTGGTCATCGCGCTGCGCCACGGCGTGTTCCGCGCGCGGGAGTGGGGCGGGGCGCTGGAGCCCATCGTGACCCTGCCGTATGACACGGCCGCGGTGCGCGCCAACGATGGCAAATGCGATGCGCTGGGCCGCTTCTGGGTGGGCACCATCGACGAGCCCAAGGCCCGCCGCGCGGCGGCGTTGTTCTCCATCGACTGCCGCCGTGGCGTGCCCGAGGTGGTGCAGCACGCAGCCGGGGCCCTCACGGGCAACGGCCTGGCCTGGAGCCCGGACAACCAGACGATTTACTGGTCCGACACACCCAACCACGTGGTGCACGCCTGGGACTACGACCTGCAGACCAACACTCTGGACGGGCAGCGCAGCTTCCAGCTGTGCGCGCCCAAGCCGGCGGACTGGACCTTTGAGACCACCAGTTACGCAGGCCGCCCCGATGGCGCGGCGGTGGATGTGCAGGGTAACTACTACGCGGCCATGTTCGAAGGCCGCCGCATTTGCAAGTTCGCCCCCGATGGCACGCTGCTGGCCGAATACCCCGTGCCCGCGCAGTGCCCCACCATGCCCTGCTTTGGGGGCGAGGACTTGAAGACCTTGTACGTGACCACCGCGCGCCATGGCCGCAGCGCGGCCGAGTTGGCCGCCATGCCGTTGTCCGGTGCGGTTTTCTCGATGCGGGTGGATGTGCCGGGCCTGCCGGTCAATTTTTTCGTCGATTGAGTCCCGCTGCCTGAGCCACCAAATTTTTGGTGGTGCAGGCGCCAAAAAATTCACACCGGGGCATAGGGCAGCGCTTTACCATCGGCGCCATGCCCGATAGCCCCGCCCTCACCCAATTGCTGGACCAGGTCCGCACGGCCGTGGCCGAGCGCACCCCGCTGCAGATCCGCGGGGGTGGCAGTAAGGACTTTGTCGGCAGCATCCAGCCCGCACAGTTGCTGGATACGCGGGGCCACAGCGGCATCCTGGACTACGCGCCCAGCGAACTGGTGGTCACCGCAGCTGCGGGTACACCGCTGGCAGAGCTGGAGGCTGCGCTGGCCGAAAAGGGGCAATGCCTGCCGTTTGAACCTCCGCATTTCGTGTGGTCCAGCGGTGCCGACACGCCGTCGCCCGCCACAGTAGGCGGTTTGGTGGCCAGCGGCCTGGCGGGCCCGGCACGTGCCAGCGTGGGCAGCGTGCGCGACTATGTGCTGGGCCTGCAGTGCATCAACGGCCAGGGCGAGCACCTCACCTTTGGCGGTCAGGTCATGAAAAATGTGGCGGGCTACGACGTCTCACGCCTCATGGTGGGCGCCATGGGCACGCTGGGGGTGATTACCCAGGTGTCGCTCAAGGTGCTGCCTGTGGCGCCGGCCGAGGCTACGCTCGTGTTCGACCTGGATCAGGCCCATGCGCTGGAGCAGTTGCACCGCTGGGGCGGTGAGCCGCTGCCGCTGAACGCCAGCTGCTGGGTGCATGACGACACGGCGCCTGGGGGCGGGCAAGACCTGCTGTTTGTACGCCTGCGTGGCGCTGTGGCTGCGGTGGAGGCGGCCAGTCAGAAGATGCTGGCCGAGGCGCCCGGCCAGCGCATGGACACAACCCTGGCCGCTGCCGACTGGGCGCTGTGCCGCGACCAGCGCCTGCCATTTTTTGCGCCGCCTGCGCCGGAGCTGGTGCTGTGGCGCCTGTCCGTGGCGCCCACGGCGCCAGTGCTCGACCTGCGATGGCCCCAGTTGGTGGAATGGCACGGCGGCCTGCGCTGGCTCTGGGCGCCGTTGCAGGCTGGCGCAGAACTGCAAGCGGCGGCACGCCAGGCATCAGGAAATGCTACTATTTTTGTAGCTGCTCGCGCATATTCCACGGGGGCTGGATGCCAATTTGGCACCAAAGACCCGGCCAAGGACGCCATCACCCGCCGGCTCAAGGCTGCATTTGACCCGCTGGGCCTGTTCAACCCGGGGCGCCTCTGCGCCGATCTTTAGGCCCCCACCTCGCCCATGCAAACCCACCTCGCTCCCGAGTACCAGCACACCGTAGACGGCCAGGCCGCCGAGGCCATTTTGCGCAAGTGCGTGCACTGTGGTTTTTGCACCGCCACTTGCCCCACCTACCAGCTGCTGGGCGACGAACTAGACGGCCCGCGTGGACGCATTTACCTGATGAAGCAGGTGCTGGAAGGCCAGACACCCACCCGCGCCACCCAGCAGCATCTGGACCGCTGCTTGACCTGCCGCAACTGTGAGACCACCTGCCCCAGCGGCGTGGACTACGGCCACCTGGTCGACATAGGGCGCAAGTTGGTGGACGCGAAGGTGCCCCGTCCTTTGGGCGAGCAAGCTATGCGCTGGGCGCTGAAGGAGGGCTTGCCTTCGCCCCTGTTCGCACCTGCCATGAAGTTGGGGCAGATGCTGCGCCCGCTGCTGCCGCAGGGCCTGAAGAACAAGGTGCCAGTGCCACAGGCGGCCGGTGCCTGGCCCACGCGCAAGCAAGCACGCCAGATGCTCATGCTGACAGGCTGCGTGCAGCCGGCCATGGCGCCCAACATCAACACGGCCACGGCGCGCGTGCTTGACGCGGCCGGTGTGCAGGTGCTGCTGGCGCCTGAGGCCGGCTGCTGCGGCGCCGTGAAGTTCCACCTGAACGACCAAGACGGCGGCATGGCCCAGATGCGCGCCAACATCGATGCCTGGTGGCCCTATGTGGAACGGGGAATGGAGCAGGGCGTGGAAGCGCTGGTCATGAATGCCTCGGGTTGCGGCGTCACCGTCAAGGAATATGGCCACATCCTGCGCGACGACCCGCAGTACGCCGCCAAGGCCGCACGCATCAGCGCACTCACGCGTGACCTGAGCGAGTTGCTGCCCGACCTGCTACCCGTGTTGCGCGAACGGTTGGGCGCCCACGGCGCGGCAGGCCAGCCTGCCCTGGTATTTCACCCGCCCTGCACGCTGCAGCACGGCCAAAAGCTCAAAGGTGGCGTAGAGACGCACCTGGCTGCGCTGGGCTTTTCCGTGCGGGTCGCCGCCAACGAGGCTCACCTGTGCTGTGGCTCGGCTGGCACCTACTCGGTGTTGCAGCCCGAGCTGGCCTACCCGCTGCGCGACCGCAAGCTGAACAACCTGCAAGCCCAGGCCGACGAGGTCATCATCAGCGCCAACATCGGTTGCATCACCCACCTGCAGAGCGGCACGGCAACAAAGGTGCGGCACTGGGTGGAGGTGCTGGACGCTGCATTGCTGGCCTAAACGCGCCTGTTCACCGCATAATCTTGGCGTTATTCCAAGGTGTACAGGGGAGCCCATGCATTCATCCGACGAGATTGACGATCCGCGCCGCCAATGGCTGATCCAGGCGCTGGCCGCCGGCGTGTTCGGCAGCGCATTCACCCAGGCGCAAGCCCAGGGCTTCAGCATCTTTGGCAGCAAGCCCAGCAAGTTGCCCCCGAGCCAGTCCATCTACGGCATCTCGGGCGACGTGAAGGTGAACGACAAGCCTGCCTCCCTAACCACCCCCATAAAACCCGGCGACACGCTGGAAACCGCCAAGAACAGCGAAGTCATTTTTGTGGTGAACACCCACTCGATGATCCTGCGCGGCGACAGCAAACTGGTGATTGAGGCCCCGGCCGAACCGCCAGCAGACACCTCGGTGGCGGGCTACATCATTGGTGGCCTGCGCATGGTGACCGGCAAGCTGCTCTCGGTGTCGCGCAATTCCCCCATGCATGTCACCACCTCCACCTCCACCATCGGCATTCGCGGCACCGGTTTCTATGTCGAGGCCGACCCGGAGCAAACTTACTTCTGCACCTGCTATGGCTCCACCGAAGTGCAGGCCAATGACGACCCAGAGAGCCGCGAACAGGTAGTCGCCTCACACCATGACCGCCCGCTCTACATCGTCAAGGACGGCGGTACCGGCAAGAACATCCGCAATGCGCCCTTTGTGAACCACACGGACCAGGAGCTGGCCCTGATCGAAACCCTGGTGGGGCGCAAAACCCCGTTTGTGTTCTCCAAGGATTCATACAGCGGCCCCCGCCGCAGCTACTGATTACTCGGGCGCGCCGTTCAGGATCCAGCCGAGGATCTTGTCGTAGTCAGACCGGCCCGCTGCGCCAGGGGTGAGAGAAGCATTGAACCCGGCGACCAGCCCGCCGTTGTGGTGGTTGCCAGACGGCTTGCGCAGCAAGGGGCTGGCCGCAATGTCCGTGAAGTTGATGCGTCCGCGCAGTTCTTTGTAGAACCAGTGGTTGTCGTCGGTGGACTTGTCGTTGGTCGCTTCAATTCCATTGACGCCGTTGCGATCAATATCCGAGTACCAAATGGGCGGTGTCACCGTGCCATTACCGCCAGACTTGTGGCATTGCGTGCATTGGCCCGCTACCTGACCACCGGTCTGAAGGATGGCTTTGATGTCAGAGAAGCGTAGCAGCGACGGGTCATAGGCGAGGGTCGTATCCACCACCACCGTGAGCGTCTTTGCCGTACTGCTCGTACTGCCATTGCCCGTCACTAGCTGCACCTGGTACGTCCCCGATGCACTCACCGTCAATGTGGGGTTGCTCGCTGTCGATGACGACAACAACGCGGTTTGTCCGCCGGGTACCGATGTCACGGTCCATGTGTAGGTGCTGGAGTACAAGCTCATAGCCGCAGACAGCGTGGGTGTGAGCGTCTGCACCACACGGTCTGGCCCAGGGTCGGCCACGGGACGGCCGGGCTGTTTGCTGGCATCGGCGCTATACGCCGTGCCTGCCAGGTAGGTCACCATTTCCGAGTTCATGGCACTGGTCGTCCAGAACTTGTCATAAATCAGTTTGGCCAACGGCATGTTGCCGCGGTCAATCACGTGGGCCTTGATACGGTCTGCAAAGCCGTCAAATTTGGTGAACGATTCAAAGTCGATGTCCGACTGATTGCCCGTACCCCGCAGGCTGTGGCATACGCGGCACGACTCGGTAACTGTTGTGGAATACAGCGTGCCGCGTCCCAGGCTTTGCCAATCACCGGGCATATAGGTGTTGGTGGTCTCGCTCAAGGCATTGGGCAGGTTGTTGCCGCCGTACATGTGCTTGATGTGCGCCGCTGCCGTGCCCTGGTATTCATTTTGAGTGGCCGCGCGCCTGCATCCGTCGAATATGCCGGCGGTTTCGCTGGCGGGGATGGGGTAGGTGCACAGCACCATCTTGTTTAACTCTTTGATATTCGCCTCCAGAACGGAGCGGGTATAGCCGCCGATGGTGGAAAAATCAAAGGAGGCCGGCTCAAACGCATGGGTTTGAGCGCCAATGTCCCCGCGCTCACCAGAGACCGAGTTCATCAACTTGGGGAACAAGCCTGTGGGCGTGAGCGGGTCACCCCGGCCCCCATGGCAGCTGATGCAAACGGTCGGCATGGCCTTGCTTCCGCGGCCATCCAGATTGGCCACGGTCAGCCGCTGTTGGGTAACGGGATCGAAGGTGTAGAACTTGACAAACTTGGTCCCAGCCAGCGGGCCCGGGCTGAACTCGATGCCATTCGTTCCGATGTGCCAGCGTGCTTCGCTCCGGACAGCGGCTTCGACGTTGAGTGGGGTGTATGCACCGTACCCTCCCAGCAGGTAGTTTTCTACAACGAAGGCAATGCTGCCATCCGCATTCTGGCGGCCGGTCATTTTGCGGCCATAACCCAGATCGCGTTGGTCGCCGATGATGATGCTTACCTCATTGCCACCCGTGCCGAACTGATTTTTGCTCTTGAAGTCGGCCAGCGTGGTGCGTTCGTTGGCAGGGTCGATGGCCTGGTAGTAACCGCTGGCGTAGGCCACAGCGTTAACTTCCAGGCTGGCGTCATCCTGCTTTTGTGGGTTTGGAAAAAGCAGGAAGCTGTTGGGTCCCGCGGGGCCTTCGGTGGTCGTCGTGCTGGTACTACTGCTTCCGCCTCCACCACCGCCGCAAGCAGAGAGCAAGGCCAGCACCGTCAGGGTCACGCAATATTTGTAGAGACGAGTAAGTTTCATGATTGGCGCTCCCTTAGAACCGCATCAGGTAGCTGGCCGACACCTGGTTAGTGACATAGCTGTTCGGTGAAGTCGCCCAGGCCGGCCGCATGCCGGGGGTGGACTCGACACGGCGCCAGGCAATGTCGAGAGAGTCGCGTGCGCCCAAGCCGACGTTGTAGCCCAGCGTAGTCAGTACGGTGGTGCCGCCAAACCGGTAGCTGAAGAACTGTCCTCCCGCATAGGCGTCATCTTGGACCAGAACCTTGGCCACGGTCACGTTTTCCAGCGATGAACGGCCGGTGGACACAATATCGCCGTCCCGGTACTCCGCACTCATGTACAGGGTCGCGCTGCCGCGCAGTGCATAGTCCAGGTTCACCCGCAGCGAGGTATCCGCAGTCTGGAATACGGTGCTGTTGGCATAGCGGCCGTTGTAGCCCAGCGCGCCAAAGAGGTTGATGCGATCGGTCAGCGGCTGCATCACCGATGCGCCCACCGAATAGCGGTAGCCGTCGCGCAGGCTGGATTGGTGTTTGAGTGCCGTGACACGGCTAAACAACCCGAATGTGGGTTCATCAAACTCAGAAGAAGCCCGGTACTGGTACACCGCCTCGCCGGTCAGGCTGATGTTGCTGAGGCCGTTGTAGGTCTGGAACCGTTCGCCTCCCACGCTGCCGGTGAGCAGCAGCCGGCTGGTGCCGCTGAGAGAAATAGCCCGGGTTTGCCCTGCATTGAAGGTGTAGATGCTGTCCCCGCGGATATCGGAGGCCAATTTGGAGCGGGTAATGTTGTCATCCCATGTATAGCCCGCATCCACTTGGATCTGGTTGTCGTCGTTGAAGTCCAGCTCCACACCTTTGAGCAGGTCCGGCAGGCCCTTGGCGCCAAGTTCCTTGACCAACTTCAGCCGCAGCGCATAGCTGGATTCTTGCGCCGATACCTGCGTCAGCTGGTAGTCCACCCCAAAGGCCCAGCCATCGCGAAACAGGAACTCGCTACCGATGCCGAAGACCAGGGCGCTTTGCAGGCTGCCGGAGGGGGCGATGGCGTAGCGCGTGCCACCGATCTGGTCTGCATAGGAAATGGAGGCTTCGCTCTTGTTCTGCAGATCCTGACGCAGCTCCACGCGGGCGCGGGGGATGGCCCAGCCAAACGGTGTGGAATGGATGCTCTCGCCGCGCAGCCCCAACACGCCCTGCAGGGCGGTATTGGTCTGGGTGTAGTAGTTCAGGGCAAATGTACCTGCACCGGTCTCGGTGGCCTCGTTGAGCTGGTCCATCGAGAAGTCCAACCGGCTGTAGGGCGAGATCATGTTCGTCTTGTCGCGGAACTCCAGCCCGCCACCCACCGAGCCGAATAACTGATAGCCCTTGCGATTGGCGTTGGCAAAGGCGCCGGCTGCCGAGACATAACGCTTCGAATCAAAGTCGATCGAACCCACGCCCAGCATGCCTTCCAGGAAGCCCTTGGTGCCGACCTGGCGGCTCGCGTAGACCGCCAGCGAGTAGCCGCGGGACTCGTTGCGCGTGCCGTCGGTGCCAATGTTGGTCGTGTCCTGGGCATAGCCCACGCCCATGCCCACGGTGAGCTTGTCGTCCCAAGCCAGGTCCACGCCCATGCTGACACCATTGGAGCTGAAGTCCGAGCCGCTCAGCCCGCCGCTGGCGTCGCGCGCACCAAAGCTGACCACACCTTCGACCCATACCTTCGGGCCGGGCAGGGTGTTGGTTTTGACGTTGCCACCCAATCCGGCAGATAACCGCCCCAGATCGACCGACCGGTTCTGCACCAGCCCTGTAACCAGCCCGTAGAGCGGGTTCTGGCTGAGTCCGGTGTCATTGGCCACCTGGCTGACAGCCGACGACACGGGCAGGGAGGCCGGAGCGGTGCCTACCGGCAGTTGGGTGGCCGAGTTGGTGCCAAGGCTGTTGAGCTGGGCACTGGTTTTTGCAGCGGAGGGCGCACTCACGGCGGCATCACCAAACCGCGCAGCGGGCTGGCCGCTACCCAGGCTGGGGCCGCGGCTGCGCAGGCCTTCCATGTGGCGGCCATAGTTGGCAATCTGCGTGCGCGAGAAGCGCAGGGCCGCTTCGTTCTGCGCAGTCAATGTGCCAACGACCGCTTTGTCTTGTGTGGGGTCAGGGCGCCCTGTTACCGTCACCGTCACGATGCCGGCTGTTGACGTGGCGCCACCGGTGAAATGGGCGATGGCCGAGAAAGAGTCAGTACCAAAGAAGTTGGCCGCTGGCGTATAGGTGGCAGTGACGCCACTGATGGTTAGCGTACCGTGGGCCGGCTGCATGGAGACCGACATGCCCGTGGGGCTGAGGGCTGGGAACATGCAGGTATTGAGGTTCAGCGTTGCAGCAGTATTCGTGGCCGTCGTCAAGGTACATGCCGCAGGGGTGGGTACGCCTACCGAGAAGTTGACCGTGACGGCGCCGCTGGTGCCCACTGCATTGGTGGCGGTCAGTGTGACAGCACTGCTGGCCGATGGTACGGTGGGTGTGCCAGATATCACACCGGTGCCGGTGTTCAAGGACACGCCCGTGGGCAGCGTGCCGCTGGCCAGTGCAAATGCGGTCAGTGGCGGGTTGCTGGCCGTGATGGTGATGGGGCTCATGGCCGCACCCAACGCCAGCGCCGTGGTGGTGCCGTTGCTGGGGCTGCTGATCACGGGTACCGCATTGGGCGTGATGGTGAAGGTCACCGCCAGGGAGCCTGTCACCCCGCCAGAGTTGACGGCCCCTAGGGTCACCGTGGATACGCCGCTGGCCGTGGGGGTGCCCGACACCACGCCGGTGCTGGTGTTCAGCGTCAGGCCCGCAGGCAGGCTGCCGGACACAACGGAGTAACTGGTGATGGGACCATTCGTGCCAGTTGTTGTGATGGTGTAAGCCGTGCCAGCGGATCCCACGGTGCCGGAGCCAGCGGCACCACTGTTGATCACCGGTGCTGCAGTGGCATGGATGCGCATGACCACATTGAGTGACCCGGTGCCCGAGGCATTGTCTGCACTTAACGTGACCGCGTAGTCGCCACTGGTGTTGGGGGTACCTGTGATGGCACCTGTGCTGGTATTCACCGAGAGGCCGGGCGGCAAATTACTTGCGGCGTAGCTGCCGGCCGTAATGGGCGGGTTGGTGGCGTTGATCTGGTAACCCGCAATGGCCGTTCCAACCGTGCCCGCCACGGTCACCGTGGGGGCGGTGGCCAGCGAGGGAGTGCTCGTGATAACCGGTACCCCAGCCGAGGCCACATTGATGGTCAGTGTCTGACTCACGGCGCCAGCCGTTGTGGTGGCCTGCAGCGTCACCGGGTAGCTGCCTGCGATGGTGGGGGTGCCGCTGATCTGTCCCGAGCCGCTGGCGAAACTCAGTCCACTAGGCAGGCTGCCCGTGAGCCCGTAGGCGCTGGGGCTTGCAGGGTAGGTTGTGATCTGGAAGGTCGATATTGCGGAGTTCTGCGTGTAGTTGGCCGTGGCACTGTTGGTAATGCCCGCAATGTCCATCGTCAGCGTCTTGCTCACCGTGCCGTCGTTGATGGAGCCGTTGATTTGGGCACCGATGGTGACCGAGAAGGAGCCCGTGGCGGTGGCGGTGCCGGTGATCTTGCCATTGGTACTGTCGACGGACAGACCCGTGGGCAAGCCGGTGGCCGTGAAGTTGGAAGCCGAGCCGTCATTGGATGTGATCTGGTAGAGCGGCGAGCCCGCGGTGTAGGCCTGGCCCTTGAAACCCGTGGCCGTGGCCGCGCTGGTGATGCCCAGCACCGTGACCTGGATGGTTCGCGTGTCATTGCCCGTAGGGTTGCGCACCTCGACGTTGAAGGCGTCCGAGCCCGTGTACCCCGCCGTGGAGGTGTAGTTGGCGTTGTAGACCATGGTGGTGGTGGCACCCACCGGGGCAGACATGGATGCACTGCCATTGCTGGCCGCCGAGGTGATGTTCAGGCCTCCGCTGTCCTGCGCCGCGCCGGCGGTCCCTTGAGTCAGGAGCGGGTAGATGTCCTTGGTGGCCGCAGCGCCCGAGCGCACGGCAATGGCGAGAGAGCCATTGCCGTTGGCCACTGTGAACGCGGGGGCCTTGAACTGGCCGATGTACAACGCCAGGGACATGATGTCGGACTGCGAGGGCAAGGCCGGTGTACCCCCGTAGTTGATATACATATTGCCGCCTGGCGACAGCTCGGTGTGCAGATAGGTGTAAGCATTGGAGGCTAGCAAGTGCGCCGCCGATGAGGTCGCTCCAGAGTGACAGTTCACACATCTTGCGTAGCCGCCAGCTCCACTGGTGTTGTAGATGCCGGAGCCGGTCGCCACCGATTGGCCCCAGGCGCTGGTTGAGGCCAAGCCGCAAAGCAACGCCATTGCTGCTGTCAGTTGCCAGATCTGGCGCAACATGCCTGTGGCCACTGCCTTGCAGGCAGTCCATCCCGGCGCAAGCACGGTGTAGGCTCGCCACAAGAAAGATGAGCGTGGAGTCTCAGTGTCGGACATTTCCATGGACCATACGGTGGGGCGTACAGCGGCCCCGGGACAAGGTAATTTGCGCTGGGCCCAGAAAGGAGACAGCCGCTAGCACAGATCACAGCGAATCAGTGTAACGAATTGCCTTTACTTTATTAAGGGCAATTGAGGGCCAAGCCCGGCGCGGCGCGGGCTTCTGTTGTATTTGGGCGAAATAACCCGATGAACCCTCAGTCCGTGGCCGCGGCAACCAAGGCTTGCCAGTCCTGCAGCGTGATGCGGGCCACAGGATAGGGGTGGCCCGGTGCGCCAGCATGGAACACAATGATTTCGGCAAACGCGAGTTGTATTTGGTCCTGCGGCTGCTGCGCTGACTGCACGTGGGCCACCAGCACGGTGTTCTGGCCTGGCGCCGGCAGGGCCAGCAGGCGTCGGGTGCGTGCTGCGTCGCGCTCGGCCTGAATGTCTCCGCCAGCCGGGTTTAGATCGAGCGTGGTTGCCACCGGACCCAACTCAAGCAACTGGGCGGTGTGCTCGGTTCTGCAGGTTTGGGAGCTCCAAACGGCCCCTACCGGAATTTTCAGCGCACGCAACGCTGTGCCCACGGCGCGTGCTTGTGCTTCTCCCTCAGGTGTCAGGCCGCTTTGCGGTTTGCAGTGCTCTGTGGGGGGGCCGCTGATGGCATGGCGCATATAGAGCACGTAGCCACCCTGGCGCAATTGCGCAACCAAGGCGGTGCCTTGCAGGGTCTTTGTGGGGTCGACCATGGGATACGCGGTTTGCGCCAACGCAGCCCCGCTGGTGCAGACCAGGGCCCAGAGGACGGGCAGCCAGCGCATAGGGTCAACTGGCCAGCGCAGCTTCGATGTCCTTGGCCAAACTCGCCGGCGTATCCGTAGGCGCGTAGCGCTTGAGCACCTGGCCGTCCTTGCCGATCAGAAACTTGGTGAAATTCCATTTGATGGCCTTGGTGCCCAGAAAGCCTGGGGCCTCCTTGACCAGCCACTGGTACAGCGGGTGGGCCTCGCCGCCATTCACATCGATCTTGGCCATCATGGGGAAGCTCACGCCGTAATTCAGTTGGCAGAACTCGGAAATCTCGTCGTTGCTGCCCTTGTCCTGGGCGCCAAACTGGTTGCAGGGAAAACCCAGCACCACCAAGCCTTTGTTGCCATAGGTCTTGTGCAACTCTTCCAGCCCCGCAAACTGGGGCGTGAAGCCGCAGGCGCTGGCCGTGTTCACGATCAGCAGGGGCTTGCCCTCAAACTGCCGCAATGCGACCGGCTTGCCGGAAATTTGCAGGGCTTCAAAGTCGTACACGGTGGCCATGGCGGAATCCTTTGCAGATGTCGGGGCATCACCTTAACACTTAGCGGGCGCTGTGAAAGCACTTGTACGCATCGGACTTTGCTGGGAAGATTCCAGCAAAGAGGTAACACCTTGAAATACCCCCCCCCGGTTGCGTCGATTTGTGGATTGGCTTGTGGCCACCAAGCGTGAGTACGACCTCGTGCAGGGGGAAGGAACCATGGAGACGCTTCGGCACTACCGCTGGGTGGCGGCGCTGATGGTTCCATTGCATGCGGGCCTAGCGTATTTGATGCAACAGTATGTCGCCCCGCCAGATCATCCCGAAATGGTGGAGTGGGCAAGCACCGTGAAATGGGCACACGTCGCCATTGGTGGATTCGTTATTTTCAACGGGTTGCTGTCCCATGCCTATGTGCGGCGCGGCAGGCACGCAACGGGGGGCGCCATTGCTTTGCAAATTGGCATTGCGGCTGGGTATTTTTATTTTGGTGCGGTGATCTCCATCGCTGATTTGGTGGCTAATGCGGGGGCTGGACCGTCGAGTTTCATGATGATTTGCATCATGTTCGGGGTGCTGGGGCTGATGCGCCCCGGCATCTCTGTGCCGCTGTATGCCGGCACTTGCGCGGTGTTTGCTGCCATGCTGTCGCGTGCGCCGATTGATCCTGTGCAAGCCACCAGCGTGGGCATCATTGCCTATGTGGGACCGGCGTTGGCATTGCTGGCGTCGGTGATTGTGTGGAATCAATTCGTTCGTGCTGTAGTGTTGCGTCGCCAGCTCAGTCGCAGCAACACCGCGCTGGTCGCACAACAACACGAACTGGCCTTTCTCGCCGACCACGACACGCTAACTGGCTTGTACAACCGCCGCGAGTTCATGCGTTTGGCCAATATGGAGCTGGCCCGGGTGACGCGTGCCCCCTGCGATACGCAGCTCATCATGGTGGATCTTGATTTTTTCAAGAAGATCAACGACCAATATGGCCACCCGGTGGGCGACGCCGTGCTCAAGCAGGTGGCAGCGCTGTTGCGGGGCGGCATCCGCACCACCGACACCGTGGCACGGCTGGGGGGTGAGGAATTCATCGTGCTGTTGCCAGACACGTCACGGGAGGGAGCGCTGGGCGTGGCAGAGAAACTGCGCCAACTGCTGCGGGCGGCACCGTTGGTGATTGAGGATCTGCGGGTACCGGTAACGGCCAGCTTTGGTGTCAGCGGTCTGCTGCGCGAACAGCGTGGCAAGGTCGACAGCATTTACGCCGCCGCCGACCGGGCCCTGTACGTGGCCAAGCAACTGGGGCGGGACCGGGTGGAATACGCCGAGCCCGAGTCGTCCGAGCTCGGCAGCGGCACCGCAGAGGGTTTGCGCGCCTAGCCGTGCAGGTTGTCGTTGCGGGCAATGGCTAGCAGGTGCTCCAGCACCGCCGCATGGTCGCGGCAGTTGCGTGCATGCCAGCGCTTGATCCACCACATAAAGCCCGCCACCACCACGCCAAAAACGGTGATGGCGCCAAAGGCCGACAGGCCCATGCCGGTGGACAGGCTGTAGAACGCGCCGAGACCCAAGATGCAGGCCTGTTCGTTAAAGTTTTGCACGGCAATGGAGCGGCCCGCGCCCATCAGGTTGTGGCCGCGGTGCTGGAGCAAGGCATTCATGGGCACCACCAGAAAGCCACCCAGCCCACCTAGCAAAATCAGGAAGGGTGCGGCCACCCAGACGTTGGTGATGAAGTTCAGGAACAAAATCAGCAGGCCCATGGCAATGCCCAGGGGGATCACATTGGTGGCGTGTTCCAGCCGCATGCGCATGGAGGCAGCTACCGCCCCGGCAGCCGTGCCTATGGCCACCACGCCCACCAGCGCCGACGCCTGCGTGACGCTATAGCCCAGCGCCGCCGAGGCCCACGCCAGCACGATATAGCGCAGATTGCCGCTCACACCCCAGAACAGCGTGGTGGTGCTCAGCGAGATCTGGCCCAGTCGGTCTTTCCACAGCTTGGCATTGCACTTCCAGAAATCGGGCAGCAGCGTGAGTAGGTTCTTGGGCATGGCGCGCATGCTGGCGCCGGTCAGCGGGATGCGGGTGTTGAACCAGGCCGCGGCCAGGTAGACAAAGATCAGGATGCCAATGGCCGCCTCGGGTGGGGTGTCAATGCTGGTGTCAATGAGAGGGAAGTCAATGGACAGCAGAGCGTGGGAGATGCCCGGACTGACCAGCTGGCCGCCCAGCAGCACGCCCAGGATGATGGAGGAAATGGTCAGCCCCTCGATCCAGCCGTTGGCCTTGACCAATTGGGAGGCCGGTAGCAGCTCGGTCAGGATGCCGTATTTGGCGGGGGAATAGGCCGCGGCGCCCAGGCCAACGATGGCGTAGGACATCAGCGGGTGCGTGCCAAACAGCATCATCAGGCAGCCCACCACCTTGATGCCATTGCTGATCAGCATCACCTTGCCCTTGGGCATGGAGTCGGCAAAGGCCCCCACAAAAGGCGCCAACACCACATAAAACAGCGCAAACATGGGCACCAGCGCGGCTTGCTGCCACTCAGGCGCACCTGCACTGCGTAGCAATTGCACGGCACCCACAAACAAAGCATTGTCGGCCAGCGAGCTAAAAAACTGCGCTGACATGATGGTGTAAAAACCGCGTTTCATGGGTGGGGAGTAGGGCACATTAGCGTGGCTAATGCGTCAGGTATTGTTGTAGGTCTCCAAACGTGCTGCGGTTATAGCACGGCGGCCAATGTCAAAATCTTCGCAGTTCCTCTCTCCGCCATCGCCATGCCACGTCCCATACAAGCCACCATCCACACCCAGGCCCTGCGCCACAACCTGGAGGTGGCGCGCCGCGCCGCGCCCGATGCGCGGGTCTGGGCGGTGGTCAAGGCCAATGCCTATGGCCATGGCATTGAGCGCGCGTTTGACGGTCTGCGTGGCGCCGATGGCATTGCCCTGTTGGACCTGGACGAGGCGCAGCGCGTGCGCAACCTGGGCTGGCGCGGCCCCATCCTCTTATTGGAAGGCGTGTTCGACCAGCGCGACCTGGAGCTGTGCTCGCGCCTGGGCCTGTGGCATACGGTGCACTGCGAAGAGCAGATCAATATGCTGGCCATCCACAAGACCAACGAGCCGCACCGTGTGTTCCTCAAGGTCAACTCCGGCATGAACCGCCTGGGCTTCCAGCCTGAGCAAGTGCGCTCAGCATGGACCCGCCTGAACGCGCTGCCACAGGTGGACGAAATTTCGCTGATGACCCACTTCAGCGATGCCGACGGCACCAAGGGCATTGATGCGCAGATGGTCATTTTCAAGTCCGTCACCGACGACCTGCCCGGCGAGCGCACGGTGAGCAACAGTGCGGCCACGCTGCGCCACTCCGGCCCCGGCCTGGTGTCCGATTGGGTGCGCCCCGGCATTGCCGTGTATGGCAGCGCGCCCGACTACCCCGAGCACACCGCCGCCCACTGGGGCCTGCAGCCGACCATGACACTAGCTGCAAAAATCATAGCTACCCGCACAATAGATACGGGGGCTAGCGTCGGATATGGCTCTACATTCGTGGCCGACAAGCCGATGCGCATTGGCGTGGTGGCTTGCGGCTATGCCGATGGCTACCCGCGCCTGTGCCCCACCGGCACGCCGGTGCTGGTGGACGGCGTGCGCACGCGCACCGTGGGCCGCGTCAGCATGGACATGATTACCGTGGACCTGGACCCCGTGCCCGATGCGCACATGGGCAGCGAGGTCACGCTGTGGGGCCGCGCGGCCAATGGCGCCGTGCTATCCATCGACGAGGTGGCGGCCTGCGCTGGCACCGTGGGGTATGAGCTGATGTGCGGGCTGGCGCTGCGCGTGCCCGTGGTGGTGGCCGATTGAACAAAAACACCATTCCTATTCCCATCTCCATGCTGGAGGTAGGCAAGCCGCTGCCGGTGGATGTGTGGAGTGGCACCACCGGCCAACTGTTGCTGCGCAAAGGGCAGCCCATCTTGTCTGTGCAGCACCGCGACAAGCTGCATGACCACGAAGCCTGTTCTTCCGCAGTGGAGGGCATGGCCTGGCAGCAGGCCTACGAGCGCATGGTGCACCAGATGCTGCGCGATGGGGTGGACATCCTCACCATTGCCACCGCGTCCATGCCCAGCACCATTCTGGAGCGCGACTATGTGGTCGGGCAGCAGCTCAGCGGCGGCTGGCTGGACTTGCAGGAAGTGCTGCGTGGCGTGCTGTACCAGGGCGGGTTGGCGATCAACCCGTTGCCGCGCCTGGCCGGACTGGAGCGCAAATGCCAGTCCTTGCTGACGGCCGATACCGACGACAGCCTGTTCTGCCTGTTCCAGGCGCTGGCCGACAGCAGCCTGGGCTACTGCGCCACCAATGCGCTGTTGTGCGCCGTGGTGTGTGAGCTGGCGGGGCAGAAACTGGGGCTGGACCCACTGCAGCGCCAGACGCTGCGCCGCGCCGCGCTGACCATGAACATCGGTATGGCGCGCGAGCAGGACTCCCTCACGCGCCAGAGCGACCCCCTGACCCTGGAACAACGGTCGTTGATTGCCGACCATTCCTTGCGCAGCGTGGATATTTTGGTGAGCCTGGGGGTGGATGACGACGACGTGCTGGATATCGTGCGCTGGCACCATGCGCCGGAGTCGCCCAAGGCCATGGCGCGCAACTTCGCCAGCCGCCGTCTGCTGCACCTGGCCGACGGCTTTGTGGCCCGTATGGCGGCGCGCAAGACGCGCATGTCGTTTGCACCGGTCAAGGCGGTCAAATCCATGGTGATGGGCGCCGAGGGTGAAATTGTGGGCGTGGGCTCGGCCATGGCGCAGGCCGTGGGGTTTTACCCGCCGGGCAGCTATATGCAGTTGGCCAACGGCGAGACGGCGGTGTCGGTGCAGCGCGGCGAGCGCGCCAATACGCCCTGGGTCGTGCCCATCCTCGACAAGGACGGCATGCCCATCGTCAAATACGTAGGCCACAACACCGCCACCGAGCCTGCCTATGCCATTGCCACCGCGGTGAACTTCGAGAAAGTGCGGGTCACCATCAATGGCGACAAAGTGCGCCAGGCGCGGGGGCGGATCCCGCGTTAGCGGTCGGAGCCCCCCCCAGGCCATTGTTTGGGCATGAAAATAACCTCTAGCCAGCGTAAATATTGCGCGAGCAGCTCCTAAATCAGGAGCGATTCAAATCTTGGATTTGGCGCAATTGTTGCTTCACCGAACCGGTGGATTCAGCATTGGATGGTTCGCGCGATTCCGTTACTAGCACCGTATCTATATGTAATAGGGATATATTAAGTTTGCCGTTTATGCGTGAATACGGGCCTTGTGTTGGCATCTCGTTTTTTCACGGCATTTTTTGGGGGCGGCATGCGCGTTGGCATATTTCTACTGGGTTTGATTCTGGCGGGTTGCGGAGGGGGAGGCGGGGGGAGTTCGTCGGGAGGCGGCACTACCGCCATGGATTTCAGTGTGAGCACCACACCCACCAACTCTGCGTTGAGTACGTCCTTTTTGGGGCACACCAAGGTGATGATTGGATTCAGCGACGGTCAAAGCTCCACCGGAAACAACGCCCCCTTCGACCTGGAATACCGCTACTTGAATTCTGAGGCCTGGGACGCTACTTATAACCATGCCAATTGTTTGAGCGGCACCGGTGCTTGCAAAAACGGTTGGTATGCCTGGAATCTGCCCGCTGGTCAGTACGCCAAGAATTTAGTCGATGGCGCGAAGGCACGCACCTGGAACGGCGTAACCCGTGCGCAAATCCCGTTCTTTACCTACTTCATGTTGCCATCGGCATCGGGGCTTCCCGCTGGGTCAGGGATCGCGCAAGAAACGAGTGCACTGGATGATCAAACGTTCATGACTAATTATTTTGATGACTGGCGATGGTTGCTGCAAAAGATTGGGAGCGATAAAGCCATGTTGCATATTGAGCCCGACCTGTTTGGCTTCCTGAAGGGCAGAGCCGACGCTACGACTGGCCTGCCCAGCGCCATCCCTGCCAAAGTCACGACCAGCAGCAGAACTGACTGCACCGATGTCAACGTGTATCCCAACGACGCTTCAGGTTATGTGAAATGCATGATTCACATGGTGCGCGTGTACGCGCCCAATGCCAAGGTGGGAATTCATGTCTCGCCCTGGTCATACAGCAGTCCGGGCAACGCGACTTCCTGGGCGAACTTCATCAATGCCTTGGGCGCGGGACAGGGCGACTTCATGGTGGCTGACCCCAGTGACCGCGATGCGGGGTATTACCTGACGCACGGTTCGGGCAACACAGACTGGGATGTGGCCAAGATGACAACCTTTTTCCAGTGGACGAATGCCGTTTCATCGGCGGTTGGCAACTTGCCTTTTTTCCTCTGGCAAGTGCCTCTGGGTAACTCGTACCAGAACAACACCGATTACCACTACCAAGACCATCGTCTGGAACTGCTGTTCTCCCATGTGCAGGAAGTGCGAGATGCCCATATCGCGGGCGTGTTGTTCGGGAGTGGGGAGACCGTGCAAACCAATATGAATACCGACGGCGGATTGCTCGTAGGCAAGACCAAGCAGCACTACATCAGCCGCGGCAGTGTGGACTGACCATTGGTGACGGCAATGGGGGCGGCTTGCTCAGCCAGGCCTTCAGCGCCTCAAACCACAGTACACACAGTAAGTAGGCCCAACCCCCCAGCGAGTGCCAGCCCGGCGCCCGACAAAGGCGCAAACGCAAACAGGCGCTGCAGCCAAGGCACATAGACGGCTGCCAGAGTGAGCAGCAGCGCCACGCCGCAGACCACCCACAGTGTTTGATTGGGTGCCCCCACGGAGCGCCACAGCGGCAGGTCGCTGCGGTTGGAAAAAATCAACCCCAGGTTGCCCAGCACCAGCGTCATAAAGACGAAGGCCCGCCCGCCGTCTTCTCCCCACTGCGCCATGCCCCACCACTGCGCCGCCATCACCACGGCCAGTGCGCCCACGCCCTGCAGCAGGGCAACGCCCAGGGTGCGCCGGCCTAGCAACGGTGCTTGCACATCGCGCGGGGGCTTGCGCATGCCATCGGCTTCGGCCGGTTCGTTTTCAAACACCATGGAGCAGGCCGGGTCGATCACCAGCTCCAGAAAGGCAATGTGCAACGGAAACAGCACCGTGGGCCAGCCCAGCAGCACCGGTAGCAAGGCCATGCCGGCAATCGGCACATGTACCGCCAGGATGTAAGACATGGACTTGCGCACGTTGTCAAAAATGCGCCGCCCCAGCCGGATGGCCCCCACGATAGAGGCAAAGTTGTCGTCCAGCAGCACCAGCGCGGCGGATTCGCGTGCCACGTCCGTGCCGCGCCCGCCCATGGCAATGCCCACGTGGGCTGCTTTCAGCGCCGGGGCGTCATTCACGCCGTCGCCGGTCATGGCCACCACCTGGCCATCGGCCTGCAGGGCTTGCACAATGCGCAGCTTTTGCGCCGGGGCCACGCGGGCACATACGGCCACCTCGCGCATGCGGCTGCGCAGGGCGGCATCGTTCAGGGTGGCAATCTCGTCACCGCTCAGCACCCCGGCCGCATCAACCTGGGCCAGGCCGGCAGTCCGGGCAATGGCGTGGGCGGTGGCCGGGTAGTCGCCGGTGATCATCACCACCCGAATGCCGGCCGTGTGGCACTGGGCCACGGCTTCGGGAATGCCGGGGCGCAGCGGGTCTTGCAAGCCCAGCAGCCCGACAAATTGAAAGGTGAAGTCGTGTTCCTGCGCGGGCCAGTCGCTGCCCTCAAACTGGCCTTGTGCCACCCCCAGCACCCGCAGGCCCTGTCCGGCCATCGCGTCCACGGCGGCGGCAATGCGCAGGCGCTCGGCCTCGGGCAGGTGGCACAGGTCCACCACCGCTTCGGGCGCGCCCTTGGCGGCCACGATGCGAGTGTTGTCTTGGGTGACGGTCCACACATGGGACATGGCACGCAGCTGGGGTGTCAGGCCGTACTCGCGCACCAGGATCCAGTCGCGGTGCAGGTGCTCGGTGCCTTGCAGGAAATGCGCGCCCAGGCGGTGAAAGGCCAGCTCCATCGGGTCATACGGGTCTTGCACGCTGGCCAGGATGGCGAATTCGGCCACGGTGTGAAAGGCCTCGGGCAACTGCGACTGCGCGCTGTAGTCCACCGCCAGCGTGGCATCGGCCTGCGCGCCGCCATAGGCGTAGAGCTGGGCCACGGTCATGCGGTTTTCGGTCAGCGTGCCGGTTTTGTCCACACACAGTACCGAGGTCGCGCCCAGCGTCTCGATGGCGGCGATGCGCCGGGTGAGCACCTGCAGTTTGGACAGGCGCCATGCACCCAGCGCCGGCAGCACGGTCAACACCACGGTGAATTCTTGTGGCAGCAGCGCCATGGCCAGTGCAATGCCAGCCAGTACCGCCGCCACCCAGTCACCCCGCATCAGGCCGTAGGCCAGCACCAGGCACACGCTGGCGGCCAGTGCCACCAGGGCCAGTGTGCGCACCAGCCGTGCCGTCTGCGCGCGCAGCGGCGAGGCTTCGGCCTGCAGGCTTTGCAAGGCGCTGCCAATGCGGCCCATGGCCGTGCGTTCGCCTGTGGCCAGCACACGCGCGGTGCCATGCCCTTTGACCACCAGCGTGCCGCAGTACAAAAACGGGGTCTGGTTGCCCCCGGCCTGGGGCGGCAGCGTCGTCAGGGTGTCGCCACCCGCAGGCACCGCCAGCTTGTCCACGGGGGTGGATTCGCCGGTCAGCAGCGATTCATCGGCCATCACCTCGCTGCCGTCCAGCAGCACAGAGTCGGCGGCAATGCGGTCGCCCTCGGCCACCAGCAGCAGGTCGCCCACCACCACGTCCTGCCCGGCAATGCGCTGGGGCTGGCCGTCGCGCAGCACCAGCGCGCGCGGGCTGGAGAGCTGGCGCAGGGCCTGCATGGCGCGTTCGGTCTTGCCTTCCTGGTACAGCGTGAGCCCCAGCACCACGACCACTAGGCCCATCAAAATGCCGCCCTCCTGCCAGTCGCCCAACACGCCGTACAACACGGCGGCGGCCAGCAGCAGCATGAACATGGGCTCTTTGAGCGTCTCCTGCACGATGGCCGCCAGCCGGCGTGGCTGCTCGCCGGGCAGCACGTTGGGGCCATCCACCAGCAGGCGCTGTGCGGCCTCTTGCGCGCTCAGGCCGACAGTCGGGTTTTTGGGTGAAATTGGCATCTATCCCCGGCTGCCTCAATAGTGAAGTGCAACACCTTTAATTTAACTCTAAGGTGTGCGCATGAAATCAGAACCTCATTACAGCCAGCTGGACTATCAAGATCGCCAAACCATCGCGATCGGCCTTGAAAACGGATTGAGCCTGCGCGCCAT